>NZ_JAGGOY010000113.1 GCF_018614095.1 Streptomyces sp. ISL-87
CGGGGCGGGTGGGAGGCCCGGGGCGGGTGGGAGGCCCGGGGCGGCCGGCTGAGTTGGCGACCTGGCGGCCGGCCCCGGAGGCGGTGGATCAGGCGGTGTACTTCCGCACGTTCTTGTAGACGTAGTCGCGCTTGCGGCCCATGGCGTCGGCGACGTCCTGCTGGGCGCCGTGGTAGCTCCGGCTGAGCTCGCCCATCCGCTGCCAAAACTCCTTCTCGGCGGCGAGTACGGCGTTGTCGCGTGCGGTCTGGGCGATCTGAACAGCGGCCTTGATGTCTTCGGCGGTGCTGGGCTCGGCGTCGGATCGGGGGGGCATGTTGGCTCCTCGCGGATGGTGAGGGACGATGGTTCCGGCCCCCTGCTCCGGTTGGAGCGGGTTGGGAGACCCGGGGACGGCGGGCTGAGTTTGGCGACCTGGCCGCCGTCCCCGGGGCGCCTCTACTGCAGATCCTCGCGGGCCACGGCGCCCGGCTCGTCACCGGCCTGACCGTGCCCGAGCACTTCGTCGGCCGTGCGCAGGTGGAGGGCGGACGCGTAGAGGCGCTGGGCCTGGTCCTCCTCCCCCCGCTCGGCGAAGGCCAAGGCGAGCCTGCGCGTGAGCGCGCCGGTCGTTTCCAGCAGTCCGCTGGTACGCAGGCTGTGCTGGATCTCCTCCGGGTCGGCGCCGGAGTCGAGGTCGTCGTGGATGTGGCCAACCTCTTCGGCCAGGGCGTAGGCGGTGTCGCCGTCCCAGCGGTCCGGGTTGATCCAGTCAATGAGTCCGTTGGCGGCGGCGTCGATGACGTAGAGGGCGCCGATGAGGGTGAGCCACGTGACGACGGCTTCGAAGGCGGTCAGGTTCGCGAGGGGGCCGTCGTTGTTGACGATCGCGTGGAGTCCGAGGGTGCCGGTGCCAACGATGATCACGATGCCGTCGTAGCGGATGACGGCGGACAGGGCCTTGACGCCGGCGCGCCGGGCGCGCGCGACCCGGACCGGGCGGTTCTCCAGGGACTTCGGGCGGGCGGTCTCGACCGGGTGGACCAGAACGTGGGTCACGAAGGGCTCCTTCGGGCTACTGGTGCTGGGCGGTTGGGAGATCCCGGGGCGGCCAGCTGAGTTGGCGACCTGACGGCCACCCCGGGAGGAGAAGGTGCAGGGCGGTCAGGCCGGGTCGCGGTCACCGGAGAGGGCGGCGACGGTGCGCAGGTGCTCGCGCTGCGCGTCGATCCGCTGCTGGACCTCGCGGGCGAGCGGCCCGCCCCGGAAGGACTCGTAGTCGTAGGCGCTGCCGAGGACCCATCCGCGCGGGTCCACCGAGATGGCCTTGTAGGCGCCCTCGGGGTAGAGGTCGGCGTAGACGAACTTCTCGTGCACGGTGGCGATCTCCAGGCCCTTGCGGTCCCAGACCGTTGCGGTCTCCAACGCCCTGTTCTGGGCGGCGACCAGCTGGGACACGGTCGCGCGCCAGTGCGCGTCGGGCGCGCTGTCCAGGGAGGCGAACCGCTCGTCCATGGCCGTGCGGGCCCGGCTGTAGGCGCCCCAGAGGTCCTCGGCGCCGGTGGCGGCCTGCTTGAGGGCGGCGGTGTAAGCGGCCATACGCCAGAGGCGGATCGCCTCGTCGTACTCGGCGTCGATGAATGCGCGGCTCGCCTCCGTGAGGCTCTCGTCCTTCCAGGTGTAGAGCGGCCGTTCGGGCTCCTCCTCGGCGCCGGTGAAGGGCCGGAAGCTGAAGACGAGCCGGTTGAAGCTGTTGGGCGAGGCGCCGGTGAAGTGCGGGTGGTGGTAGGCGCGAGCCTCGTTGGTGACCCTGTCGATGTCTCCGACGCTGATGGTGGTCATGGTCTCTCCGTCGTGGCGGGCCGGGTGTTCCCGGCCGGGTACGTGCATGGAGGAGCGGGACTTTCTCGCTGGCCCGGGGGGCCTTGCGATGACTCAAGTATGCATCTTCAGCGAATGCATTTCAAGTGAATGCATTCAGGGATCTGTGGCGCTCCCCCCGGACTACACGTCGGCGCTGGTCACGGCGTCGTCGGGGCGGGCCTTCCCCGGCGCGCCACCGGTCCCCGCCGCCTCTTCGCGGCCCGGCCGGCTCTTCCCGCCTTCGGAGGCACGGCCGCCGGCGCGGGCCCGGGCCGCCTTGCGCTCGGCGGCGGCCAGGGCCGCCGCGGCGGGGCCCTCGCACTCGGTGCACGTGATGTCCAGGCCCGGCGCGACGATCCGGCCCCTGTCCTCGCAGACCAGACACGCCGGCCCCTTGGCCGGTGCGGGGATGCCGTACGCGGCGCGGTACTTCGCGTACGCGGGGATCTTCGGCCCCGGGGCCTGCTTGTCCTTCTTCTCCCCCGGGGCGGGCGCCTCCGGGGGGATGCCGGCCTGCATCGCCCATGCGGCGCGGATCACGGCGGCGACCGGGGCGTAGGCGACGTTGAGGGCCTTTTTCTTCACCTTGCGTACCCGGCGGCGGACTTGGCGGCGGACTCGCTTCTTCGCCTCGCGAACGTAGACCTTGGTGATGATCCGCGCGGCCTGGGGAATTTCCTTGGCGTAGTCGATGGGCGGGGGCGGCTCCTCGCCGAACCCGGCCTCCAGGATCCAGAACATGTCGAAGTTCGGGGTGGTCCAGCGCATGTCGGCCCAGGCGGTGAAGTGGCCGGGGTCGACGAGGTGCTCGGGCCACTCGTGCCGGTTCGGACAGAGGACCTCGACCACGGGCTGCGCGGCGCGTTCGAGGACGAAGGTCAGGCCGGTGTCGGCGCCGCACATCGGGCAGGTGACGGGCAGGGCCTGCCAGACGACACGGATGGTGTGTTCGGGGTCGAGCTGGAGGTAGTTGAAGCGGCGCTCGGCGGTGATGCGGTAGTAGCCGGCGTCCGGGTCGTGGGCGCGGAGCGGGTCGATCATTACGGACTCCTGGGGATCTTTCGGGCGGGGAACAGCCGGGAACGGGGAGGAACATGCAGGTCAGGGGGCCGGAACGCGGCGGGAACAGGTGCCGGGAGGGGAACACCGCCACCGGTCTCGTGCGGTGTTCCGTCCCCGTTCCCGGCCTGTTCCGGCGGGCTGACCTGCGTGTTCCTGAGGTGTTCCTGCGGTCAGGAGGCGCTTGCGTCCTCGCCGGTGAGCTTCTTCAGGTGGCGCAGGCAGTAGCCCTTGACCGTGGTCTTCTCGCCCGGTCGCCGGTAGCTGTCGGGCGTCCAGGACTTGCCGCCGGGGGCGAGGACCGCCTTGATCGCCGCCTTCAGTGCGACGGCGCGCGCGGCCTCCTGGTCGGCGGCGTCTTCCCCGTCGAACGCCGCCAGGGCCCAGCGGTCGGCGTCGTCCGCACTGAGGCCGGCGGCGATCTGCTCCAGCTGGAGACCGCTCGGGTCCCCGGCCGCCCGGAAGACCTCCCGGACGGACACGATCAGCTGCGGGACGGCTCCCGGCTCCTGGTCCCCGGCGGCGTAGTTCCGGGCGCTGGTCTCCATCAGGCTCCGCAGCGAGATGCGGCTGAGCTTCGCGGACTCGGGGTCGATGTCGACCAGCCCGGCCTGGGCCCGGGCCCGGCCGCGGCGCAGCAGCTCGTCGGGGTCGGCGTAGCAGCCGCGGTACGGGATCGGTTCGCAGTAGGCGGTGCCGGCCATCACGTACACCACGGAGGCGTCGTTGAGCTGGTCGCCCATGGCGGGGGTCAGCCGGTCGGCGCGCCACCCCTGGGCGAGCATGCCGTCGCCGAGGATCTGGATGACGTCGTCCTTGTCGCAGGCCGCCAGCACCTGGACGGGCAGTTCCACCACCCACGTGTTGTCCTTGATCTTCTCCTTCGTGACGCCCTGGCCGGCGATGAGCTCGGTGGCGTCGCTCTTGGCGCAGGTGATCGAGATCTCGGCGAGCATGCCGTCGAGGTCCCAGGAGACCTGCCGCTTGAGGTCCTCGTCGTAGTAGCCCTTGCGGCTCTCGCGGACCAGCGCGGGGAACTCGTCCACGATGACCTTGATGCCGGGCCGCTCCCGGGAGGTGACCCAGTTCTCGCCCATGCCGAGGCGGTCGAAGAGCCCGGGCCGGCCCTTGCCGATGTCCAGCACCCACTGGAGCGCTGCCTTCGCCTCCGCCGGGGTCGTGGCCACCACGTGCATAGCGTGCCGGAGCCCGCCGAAGCCGGAGCCCGCGCCGCCCAGGTCGATCCCGATGATGATCTGGTCCTCGGTCGCGGTGAGCACGTCCAGGATGGCCCGCAGGATTGTGGACTTCCCCGACCGGCTCTTGCCGACGATGTTCACGTTGGTGCGGCACATCGGCAGGGCCAGGGGACGCCCTGCCATGTCGCCGCCGATCTGCTCCTTGTGGAGGTCGGCGGTGGAAACGGACTTCGGTTCCCGGACGGGCAGTTCGGGGACGGCCTGCCAGGGGTTGGGGCCCGGTACGCGGATCACGCAGTAGTTCCGGGATTCCGCGGACTGCTGGAGCAGCACGCTGCCGGTGCGCACGCCGGGCAGGCATGCCTCCAGCGTGTCCAGCCCGTTGGAGATCTTCTCGGGGGTCATCCGCTCCAGCCAGACGTGGATCTCGAACCCCCACGCGTGGGGGTCGACCCGCAGTGCCGAGAGGGTGAGCTTCAGGTCCTCGGTGAGGGCCTGGCGCATCATCTGCTCGAACATGCGCGGCGTCATGCCGACGCTGACCTGCTGCGGGGCGCCGGCCTCGATCCGCTCCAGCCGCTCCAGCTCGTCTTCGCTGACCTCGACGTCGCGGCCCAGCATGGAGATGCCGGCGAGGTTGAGCACCAGGGCGCCGAGGAAGCCCCAGACGTCGGCGAAGCCGTAGGCGGCCGCGTCGGCCAGGACCAGTGGACCGTAGGTGACTCCGGCGCGGAACGCGACGGCCCGCTTCGCGTTCTTGCGGGCACTCTGTGCGACGGCCAGCTGCTTGCCGGCCTCCAGCTGGAGCTTGGCTGCCTGGGCCTGCTTCTGTTCACGCTGCAGAAGCGCGAGCTGCGCGCGGCGGGCGCTGCGTTTGGCCGTCTCGACGGCGGCGAGCGCCAGGCGCTCGTCGGCCGCGGCCTTGTATCCCTCCATGCCGATGACCCAGGAACGCATCTTCCGCTCCCCGCGCAGGGCCCGGGGGACGACTCCGTGCACGGTGAGCTGGCGGGCGGCGGCCTTCCGCGCCCGGCGGCGGGCCTGGCGGCGCAGGTAGGCGTAGCGGGCCTTGCGGCCCTCCTTGGTGCGCAGCTGCGGGTTGATCCAGGGGCGGTCGCCTTCCGGGTCCTCGCGCAGCTCCCACTCCTCGGGGGTGTAGACGGTGCCCTCCACCGGCCGGCTGTGCTCCGGCGCCGGCTCGTCGTCCACGTCCTGGTCTTCGTCGCCCGAAGGGTCCGCCGGCTGGGCCGGGATGGCGGCCGGGGCCTCCTCGTGGTTCGTGTGCAGCAGCGCCGTGAAGGCGGTGCCGCCGTCGCCGTAGAGGGTCTCGAAGACGCCCTCCAGGTCCTCGACGAGCTTGATCTTCACGTCGCGCGCCTTGGAGCCCTGCTCGGGGCCTACGACGCCGAGGGCCTCCAGCGCGTCCATAATTCGGCCCGCCAGCTCCCACTGGATGCGCAGCTTGCGCTGGAGCATGGACCGGGAGCCGAACTGGGTGGAGACGATCAGCTCGGCGGCCTCCCAGAGCACCTTGCGGTCCATGGCCTGGCCGACCTTGGCCCACAGCTGGGGGTCGTCGACTTTCGGGTTGGTGTCGATCTCGGTCATGCTGTTCACGCCTCCTGTCTGGGGGTGAGCGCGGGGCGGGGAAGCCGGGCATCGCTTTGGTCGGTTGAGACCGGCGGGCCCCGCCCTGCGCTCTGGGGGAAGGTGTTCGGGTCAGGCGGCGTTCGCGCCGCCGGGGCAGTCGTTGCAGACCCCGTAGCGCTTGGGGATCTCGTAGTCCTTCTCGGTGTGGCACTCGGGGCAGACCCTGCGGGCTGCCACCGCCTTGCGGATCGCGGCCCATCGCGCCTCCGTCATCGGCCGCTTCGGCTTGGCACGCTCTACCAGGTAGAGGGCGGCGAACATCGGGTTGCCCTGGCGGGTCCACCCGAGCTGGCCGGCGACCGGCTGGCCTCCCGGGCGCAGCCCGCGGGCCCGCAGCTGTCGGTAGGTGGCCATGACCTCGGGGTCGGGGCCGAGCTTCCATGGCCAGGTCGGAAGCCCGAACTCCTCGCCCTCCGGGTCGTCGTAGCGGGGACTGGAGCGCGGCATCACCGGCTCCTGACGCCGGCCGGGTTGCTGCGGGTCGACTTGGCCTTGGCGAGGCGGTCGTAGACCCAGGACTTGCCCGGCTCGATGGCCTTGTCGCCGTGGACTTCCGCGCGGCGCAGCTTCGTTTCCGCGGTGACCCCCTTGGCGGTGGGGATCCGGCCGTCGCGGATCTCGCTGCGGATCCACTCCTCGATCGCGGCGTTCTCGGTCGCGTCGTAGTTCTTCGCGGTTTCCGCGGCAGCCCGCCGGGCGCCCCGCGAGAGCCTCCGCACCGGGGCCGTCACGGAAGGCCGCTTCGAGCCCTCGGCCGCGGCTTCACGCTTCCGCGTGGGCGTCTTCGCGGGTGTGCGCGCGGACGGGGGGACGGACGGGTTGACCTGCGAAGATCCATTCCACCGGAAAGCGTTCGCCGGGCCCTCCACGAGTCCGTCACGGGTTCCGGCAAAGACCCGCGTGGGGAGGGTTGCAGGCTCTTCCGTGACCGGCTTCACGGACTCGTCAGAGACGTTCTCGGCTGCCACTGCGGACACCTTCGCGGAAGCGGTGAGGCGCATGCGGCGTGCGTCCGCGAGCTCCTCCAGGACCTCCGCGAGACGGCCTTCCGCGTCGACCCGCAGGCCGAGCATCTCTGCCGAGAGGTGCCGCAGCAGCTCCTCGGGCAGGTCCACACCGGTGCCTTCGTGCACGCCGTACGCGGCGTGCCACGCCTCGTCCTCGGAGAGGAGTTCGTGCCCGGCGATCGCACGCAGCGTCTTCGCCGTCGCCCACACCGTCGGCAGCAGATCCTCGCGCTGCTTGCGGGTGGCCTTCACAGCCTTACGCCGGGCCCGCTCGGCCTTCAGCCGCGCCCGGGCCTCCTGGTGCCGGCCGAGCTGGACCAGCTGCCAGACCGCGATCGGGATGATCGAGGACGCAGCCAGGACGGCGCCCAGGATGGTCCCGTACTTGTCGCCGCCGACCTGCTGGCCGTGCAGCCAGTTGATCCACGCAGCCAGGCCCGCGAAGGTGTAGATCGCGATCCGGTACGGCCACGGCGAGCGGCCCTGCTGCATGGCCTTGGCCTCGCCGGCCGTGGCGGCCCAGGCGGAGCACTCCAGCATCACCGGGAGCAGGGTGACCAGGAGATAGCCCACCCAGCCCATCTCGCCGAGGATGCCCGTGCCGGTCAGCGAGGCGGCCTGCGAGATGAGGGCCGGCACGATGCTGCAGGCCATGACGGCCAGCGCGGCGGCCAGGTCGAGGTGCTCGGCCAGCCACGCCGGCGCCGCGTTCAGCCGAGCGGCGAACCGCTCGCGGGCCTCGCGTCGCTGCTTCGCCTTATCGCGCCGCTTCTTCTCATCGGCAGCCGCCTTCGCGGCCCGGTCCGACTGCTCCTTCGCGAGCTTGGCGGCGGCCTCGGCCTCCTTGGCCTTGCGGATGCGCTCGGCCTCGCGGTCCTTGGCCTCCTGCTCATCGGCAGCGCGCGCCCGTTCCTGCTCGAAGGCCTGCTGCTGCGCCCGGAAGTGCAGGTCGGCGTGCAACTCCTCGTTCAGACGGCTCTGTTCGGCCTTGGCGGCGTCATCCTCGCGGCGGGCGGTACGAAAGTCGGTGAGGCTCACGGGGTACCTCCGGCGGTCGGGGTGGCCGCGTGCGGGGCGTAGCGGTACAGGGCGGCGACGAGGGCGATGACCAGGCAGACGCCGATGCGCTCGGCGACGCCGGGGGTGAGGCCGAGGAGCCAGGCGCCGCCGGCCACGGCCAGGGGGAGCTGGATCGCGCCGAGTTCGGCGAGGAGCCGGGTCAGCCGGGCGCGGATCTCGACGATGGGCGTGTGGCCGCGGCTGTCGAGGTAGGCGAGGCCGGCAACCGGGAGCGCGAGCAGTACGCGCTGCCACCAGGTCGCCTGCAGGCCCAGGAGCCAGCCGGCGCCGAAGAGGATGAAGGCGGTGATGGACCACGTCGTCACCAGGGCCTGGACCTTCAGGGGCAGGCCGCGCGGGGTGCTGGTGCTCATGCGACCCGCACCTCCCGCGCGGTGAAGGCGGCCGCCGGCACCGACTTGCCCTTCCGGAAGCCCGCCACGAGCGCGACGGTGAACGGGAAGGGGAGGGAGGCGGGGCGGGTCGGGCGGGAGTCCGCGGGGACCGGGCCGAAGACCCGGTCGGTCTGCTTCACCTCGGGCTCGCCCGTCAGCCGGCGGATCAGCTCGGCGACACGGGCGGCGGTCTTCGGGTCGTGCTCGGCGATGCCGAGGATCACGTCGGCCTGGAACTCCAGGCGCTCCGCCTGCTGTTCGGCCGACTCGTCCAGCGGGGCCAGCCAGTCGACCGGCCTCACGCCGGTCAGCAGCTGCAGCTGGCGCAGGATCTCGACCTGTTCCAGACCCTGCGGGTGGGTCGTGCGGCTGGAGGCTGCAAAGATGGTGTTCACGGGTCGTTCTCCTCAGACGTGGACGGCCTGTGCGCGGCTCTCCGGGTCTCTGCCAAGACCACCCGGAGGGCCGTTTTTGGCATGGCGGTGCCGTCGTTGAATGCACGGGTAGCCAAACCATGTGTAGCCCTTCCGGTACCCCCGGTTAGAGCTATCGGTAATGATGAGACCACCTCGACATGCCGCGCGTCAAGACTGACGCGCCATTAGAGATAGCTATATAGTGATGGCGTTGGATGCTTAGAAAGGCGGCCTGAATGCCCGTTTCGTACCGCGAGATCGCTGCTGCGCTCCGGCAGCAGATCTCTGATGGGCGGTATCAGCCGGGAGACAAGCTGCCCATGCTGACCGAGCTTCAGGAGCAGTACGGGGCTGGCTACCAGACCGTCCGCAGCGCGATCCAGCTGCTGGAGCAGGAAGGGCTGGTCGTCGCTGTCCGGCGGAGAGGGACGATCGTGCGTGAGCGTCCGGAGAAGCGTCGAATCACAAGGTCGCGGCAGGTCTACCGGGACGAGATCGGGTACTACTTCGATCCCGCCGCCCAGAACTGGGTCGCGCTGGAAACGCCCACCGTGAGGTGGGGAGTGGTCCCCGTGGACCTGGCCGCCACCATGGGGCTCAGCGTCGGCTCGGAAGTCCTCATCCGGGACCGGATCATGGGCGACCCGGACACTCGGGCCGCGATGCAGCTCGCGACCAGCTACCTGCCGGCCGACCTCGTCCGCGGTACGCAGCTCGCCGAGAACAACACGGGCCCGGGCGGCATCTACGACCGGCTCGAAGAGATGGGGCACGCCCCGCTCGCTTGGAAGGAAGCGGTGTCCGCGCGGATGCCGTCCCCGGAGGAGGCAGAGTCGCTGGGCCTCCCGGCCGACGTCGGCGTTCCGCTGCTGCGCGTCGTCCGCGTTACCCGGTCCTCGACGGGCCAGGTAGTAGAGATCAACGACACCCGGATGTCGGCCGAGCTCTTCGAGATCGGCTACGACATCGAGCGCGACGGCAGTGCCCAGGCCGGCGCAGAGTCCGCACCGGCCTAGACCCTAAGGAGAACTCAAGATGAGCCGTTCACCGTAGAAAGGAAGAACGGCCGCCCTGGTGAGACAGGACGGCCGTTCGATGTCCCGACTCCCCAGCCTGGCAGCACACGGAGTCGTGGTCAGCGCGGTGACCGCGCTGGGTGCCTGGACCATCAGGGCCCGTCGGTCACCTACCCAACAGCATAGACAACGACTCCCGGGCAAGCCCAGACAGGCTTGCCCAGTGGCCTGAGTCACACAGTTGATCAGCTGATCCACGGCTCCCTTAACAAGGGACCGTATGTGTCACACCTGAACAGGGCCGCCGCGGCGGCTGTACCTCGCCCATCCCACCGACCCCCCGGCCCGTCTGCGCCCATTGCCGCGCACCCGGGCTTGCCCAGCGCCGGCCTGCCCAAGCGGCGCGAGAATGGGCAAGCCTGTCACCTGGGCCTTCCGAGCAGCGGGCAAGCCTTCGGGCAAGCCCACATGTGGAGAGTTCACGGCACAACATCCACTAGGAGGTGTGCCGTGCACGTACCTGTGCACCCCGGGTCCGTAGCGATCCGTCCCACCGCCCTCACCCGGGGAGGAGCGGTATGCGCCACGATCTGATCCCCCGGGTCGTCAGCGCGGCCGCCATCGACTGGATCAAGTTCGACGCTCTGCTCGCACGCGACGGCAGTGTCGAACCTGTCGACAAGGCGCTCTACGCGGCCATCGCATCCTTCGCCGACCAGGGCACCCGCGAGACCGATGACGCTCCCGACGCAGACGACATCCCCACCCGCAAGGTGCTCGCCCGCTGCATCGGGCGGTCCGTCGACACGGTGGACCGGTCCACGAAGCGGCTGGAGGACAAAGGTCTGCTGGAGGTCGAGCGGCGCCCAGACCCCAACAACCCTCGCGTGAACATCCCCAGCCTGTACCGGCTGCTCGACCACGAGCGGTGGGACGAGCGCGCTGCCGCCCGGACCCAGCGGCGGCAGGCCGAGCGGGAGGTGAGGGCTGCCCGGAAGGCGAAGCAGCAGGCCAGCAGCCCCGAGGGGGGTGGCCGCACCAGTGCGGCCACCCCTGACGAGGGGGTGGCCGCACCAGTGCGGCCAGGGGGGCCGCATGGACGCGGCCAGGGTGGCCGCACCAGTGCGGCGGTTCCTTCTTCTCTTAAAGAATCTCTCTCTCAAGAGGGGGGTGCGCTTGATGCGGCACCCGGTGAGGGTGGTGCTGTCGTGACGGAGAGAGAGACCTCGGCTGCGCCGCAAACCCCCGGGGTGGTTCCCTCCCAGCGGACGGCAGACGATGAGGCGGATCAGGTCGTCGCCGCCTACCGGAAGGCGCTCCGTAGGCCGATCACCAGCAAGGCTCTCGGCACGATCCGCTCCGCGGCCGCCGACCTGCTGGCCGACGGCTTCCCCGCCTGGTGGCTGTGCGACCGTGTGCAGGAGATGGCCCCGCGCGGGTGGACCGACCTGCACAAGCATGCCGATCGTTCCACCGCGCCGACCGAGCAGAGCGCTGCTGCTGTCGAGTGGTGCGGCGACTGCGGCCAGCACGACCGCAAGCGCTTCAACGACCAGTACGAATACGTGGACTGCTGGACGTGCAGCCCGATCGCCCTCGCCGGAGTAGCCCAGTGAAGGAACTCGAACTCCCCGAGCAGCGGGGCGGCCTTGAAGGTGCCGCCCCGCCGCACGACCTCAACGCCGAGATGGCGGTCCTCGGCGCGATGCTCATGTCCAAGGAAGCCATTGCCGAGGCCGTCGAAGTCCTGAAGCCGGAGCACTTCTACAAGCCGGCCCACGCGACGATCTTCGAGGCCACGGTCGGGATGTACCTCCGCGGAGAAGCCGCCGACCCGATCACGCTCTCTGCCCTGCTCACACAGCGGGGCGAGAGCGCCCGGGTCGGCGGCAGCGCCTACCTCTTCACCCTGACCGGCTTCATGTTCGGAGTCGGCTCCGTCAGGTACTACGCGGAGATCGTCCGCGAGACGTGGTCGGTGCGACAGGTCATCATCGCCACCCGCACCACCCTAAACACCGCTCTGCGCGGCGAAAGCACGGCCACCGAGCTCGTCGCAGCACAGCAGCAGGCCCTGCTCGCAGCAGTCGACGAGGACGAGGACGACGGCCTGGGCCTGCTCGGGCCAGCGCTGGAGGACTTCCACGACGACTACGAGGAGCGGGCCGCCAACGCTGGCAAGCTCAGCGGAATCAGCACCGGCTTCACCGACCTCGACTCGCTGACCGGTGGTCTTCAGCCCGGACAGCTGGTCGTTGTCGCCGGCCGCCCGGCGATGGGCAAGTCGACCCTCGCACAGGACTTCGTACGGGCGTGCTCCCTGAGGGACCGACAGCCCTCCGTGTTCTTCTCCCTGGAGATGAGCCGCCGCGAGATCACCCGGCGCGTGATCTCGGCCCAGGCCCGGGTGCCGCTCCACCACATCACCCACGCGATCCTGCCGGACGAGTTGCGCGCCAAGGTCGACCGAACGACGGCGGAGCTCATGGATGCTCCGATGTGGATCGACGACTCCGCCAACCTGAACCTGGTCACCATCACAGCCAAGGCCCGAAAGCTCCGCGAGCGCCAAGGGCTCAAGCTCATGGTCATCGACTACCTGCAGCTGATGCAGTCCGGCGCCGGCCGCCGTCCGGAAAGCCGTCAGCAGGAGGTCTCCGACATCTCCAGGGCCCTGAAGATGCTTGCCAAGGAGCTGCAGATCCCTGTAGTCGCACTGTCCCAGCTCAACCGAGGGCCCGAGAACCGCACGGACAAGAAGCCGATGGTGTCCGACCTGCGGGAGTCCGGCGCAATCGAGCAGGACGCGGACATGGTGATCCTCCTGCACCGCGAGGACGCCTACGAGAAGGAATCGCCGCGCGCGGGCGAAGCCGATCTCATCGTTGCCAAGCACCGCAACGGCCCGACCGCCACGATTACGACCGCGTTCCAGGGCCACTATTCGCGCTTCGTCGACATGGCCAGCACCTGAGGGGGACCACCACATGAACAGCAAGGAATTCTCCACCGGCCTCGCCGAACTGCGGGCTGTACGCGACGAACTCAAGCCCTTGGAGCGCGAGCTGACGCAGCTCCAGGCTAAAGTCGCCAAACTGCGCGAACGCCGGGACGAGAAGGTCCAGCAGCTCGGCGGGTACGCGAAGGCCACCTCGGACCGGATCGCGACGGCCGCCGGCCTCAGCGTGATCGACATCGTGACCCTGGTGCCCTCTCTGGCGCCTCAGGGCGCCCCTGAGGCGCCCGCGGAGCCTCCCGTGACGGAATCCGTCACGGTTGATCAGCCAGCCGCTCAGGCGCCCGCAGAGCCGATCAAGGAAACGTCTGCGGCACCGGGTCCGGACAGGGGCTTTGCCGATCAGGCTGGTGCCATTGCACGGCTGCGCGCGGCGACCGCCGACGGCGCCTTCGACCTGGAGGTGCTCGGCGAGCCCCGGCAGGCCGAGACCGCTCCGGCCCCGGTAGCTGCCGGACCCGAACAGGCCGAGCGCGTCCTGCCGTCGATTCCCGCGGGTGCCGAGGGCGACGCCTGGTTCCGCGCCGAGGCCGGCCTGACGTCGAAGCGGCCGAACTTCAAGCAGGCCACCAGGGGGATGGCGTTCCTCGACACCGCGACCGGCGTCCTGGTGTGGCAGGGCGGCACCATGCGCCTCGACCTCGGCCAGTCCTCGGTGGCCGAGATTCTCACCGCCGTCTACGCGGTGGCCCCGGCCACCATCGAGCGGATCTACATCACTGCGGGCGACCCATGGCACCAGGGCGCCGAACGGCACGAGTTCCTGAAGGACGCCGTCGCAGCCTGGCTGAACGGACCGCTCCCGGAGGGCTGGACGGTGGAGTCCTCGCGCGGCAAGGACCGGCAGGCCGGCCACCTGGTCCACCCCCGCAACCCCGTGGGCCGCTGGCAGCGTGGCGACCAGCACACCGAAATCCGCAGCGTGGGGGAATGGTTCGACCCCGAGGGCGCAGACCCGGCGACGGTGCGCGCGGCGTTCGTCGAGCTGTGGAAGGCCCTGCGGCCACACTTCGAGGACGTCGTCCTCATGGGCTCGCCGTCGCAGACCGGCCGGGACCTGTGGTCGCGGACCATCCCGACCAAGGCCGGCGCGAAGTGGGCGGATGGCTTCCCCGTCATGTCGCAGGAGATCCGCGGCCTGCTCCACGCCACGGCCGGGCAGGGCCGGACCGAACTGATCACACCGCCTCGCGTGCCCGAGCGGGTGCCCGGCTGGTACGAGGTCGACCGGACCTTCGCGTACGCCAAGCACACCTGGGCCTCCGGTGTCGGCATTCCGAGGCGGATCACCGCCGCGACCTTCGCGGCCATGACCGAGAAGGAGCAGGCGAACGCGTTGTTCGCGCCTTCGCACTGGCAGGTGCGGGTGACCATCCCCAAGGACTGGAACCACGTCG
Organism: Streptomyces sp. ISL-87; assembly: GCF_018614095.1. Taxonomy (GTDB): domain Bacteria; phylum Actinomycetota; class Actinomycetes; order Streptomycetales; family Streptomycetaceae; genus Streptomyces. The sequence goes on from NZ_JAGGOY010000113.1 coordinate 14,057, forward strand.
GGCTGCTCCCGGCCCCGGCACCCGGTGAGCGCTCCTGGCACTACCCGTACGAGGGCGGCCAGACCTTCGTCACATGGGCGGGCGGCGCCGAGGTCAACCTCGCGCTGCGCAACCCGATCGCGCCGTGGCGGATCGAGATCCTCGACGGCCTGCTGTGGGAGTCCGGCGACCCGCTCAAGAGCTGGAGCACCAAGCTGCGCGAGGCCTGGCAGTCCCTGCGGGCCACCGCCGAACTCCACGGCGACGAGCAGCAGAAGCGGGCCTGTCACCTGGCCTCCCGCGCGGTCCGCAGCATCCTGCTGTACGGGATCGGGACGTTCGCGCAGCGGCCGCGGGTCACGACCGGCTCGCTGGAGCTGGGCGCCGGCGGCGAGGTGCCCGACCTGCCGGACGGGGCGCGGCTGACCGGCATCACGGACACCCACGTCACCTGGGAGCGCAACCAGGGGTTCGCGCGGGACCAGTACGCCCACCCGGAGTGGGCGGCCGGGGTGTGGTCGGCTGCCCGGGCGGCCCTGCTGTCGGTGAGCACCAGCTCGAAGGACCCGCAGACCGGGAAGCCGATGAAGGCCGGCGCGCTGCACCTTCCCGCGGGGAGCATCTTGGCCTTCCGGACCGACGCCATCTACACCTCGGCGCCGGTCGACTGGGAATACGGCGGTGAGCCGGGCGACTACCTGCTCAAGGGGCGCATGGAGTGGGAGCAGAACACCCCGCGTACGGACGAGGAGTTCTACGTTCTGCAGGAGCTCGGCCGCCAGGCCTACGAATCGGAGGGCATGTGAGCAGCGCCGACGTGATCTGGGGCGGTCAGTGGGAGCACCCGGCCTGTGGTGCCTCGGGCGAGTCCATGTGGGAGGACGAGGACACTGTCCGCTCCGAGCACGACTGCGGCCGCGAGGGCGCGGTCGTCTGGAGTGCGGAGTGGCGCTGCCACGGCTGCGGCAACGAGGGTGACGACCAGTTCGAGGACGACTCCTCGGCGTACGCCGACCACGAGTGTGACGACGAGGACGAGGAGGCGGCCGCGTGACGCCGCGCAGTAGGAGGCCCGCGGGCGGCCGGGGCGCGCAGCGCAACGAGGCCGCCCGGCTGACCTCGGAGCTGGAGCGGGCCGGGTTCAGCCGGAAGCAGGTCGGCGAGATCCTCGGCCGCAACCCGTCGCTGGTAAGCCAGTTCTTCACCAAGAACAAGGGCGCGTCGATGGTGGAGGCGCTGCGGGCTGTGGTCCAGGAGGTGCAGGCTGGCGGGCCGCGGGACATCGCGAGCCTGAAGGCCCTGGCCGCCGGGCACGTTCAGCCGCGGCTCAACAGGGAGGGCTACAAGGCCCGCGTCCGCGGCAAGACGCGGGTGCGGGCCGAGCGGACGGTCAAGGACGCCAAAGGCAAGCCCGTCATCGGTGCCGACGGCAAGCCGGTCAAGGCCTGGTCCTCGTCCCTGGCCAAGGCCGGCAAGCAGCACATCGCCTCCGGCGCGAGCCGGCTCCGGCCGGTGGTGGACGACGCCGCCGCCAACGGCGGGCGGATCGCGTTCACCGTCCGGGCCCGCAAGGGGGCCTTCAAGCACGACGCCGGCCGCCGGGCCGACTCCCCCGGTGTCCGCCGTTACGTGGTCCAGCGGCGCGACGGCACCGAGGAGCGCGCCTACGCCGACAACCGCGGGGGCCCGGGTTCGGGTGAGGAGGGCTTCGACGGCGCCGAGTTCAAGGCCTTGGTCGACGCGGCCGGCGGCGACGTCGCGGCCGCCGTGCAGAAGTGGCTCGTCGACACGGACAAGATCGAGCCCGGCACACCGATCGTCGGCCTAGAGATCCGTGGCTGGAAGCCCCAGGACTAGACGGGCGTTCTCCCCGGGGCGTCTGCTCCGGGGGCGAGGCCTTCAGCCGACCGGATCTTCTTTCAGCTGAAGCAGCTTCTGGGCGTACTTCTGCGGGTCGGCGACCGCCGGCCGAAACGTCGCGAGCTCCCGGTCCCAGAAGTCCAGGTGCTCCTGCGGAAGAACCAGCCGGTGCAGCTCGCCGTCGACCTTGCGGATCCAGCCGAGTTCCTCCAGGAGCATGAGTGCGACATCCACGGCGTAGACATCCATGCCGGCCGCGTCTGCGATGGCCCAGTCGTCCACCTCGACGTACAGGTCCTCGTGGCGGTATTGCGAGGTGACAAGCAGCTCGTAGAGGCAGGCGCGTGCCAGGTCAGGGAGACCCGAGCGCCGGAGTGCAGCGAGGTACTCGGCGTACCGCTCAGCGTGCCCGGGTCGCACGCTCGGCGGAGCGGCAGGGCAAGCGGACTGTGCTCGCAAAAGCTGTGTGTACTTCCCGCCCGTGGCCGTCTGGGCTTGGCGCGCACGCCGTGCGGCCGTGCTCTGGTGCTTGGGCATCGGTTCTCCTGGACGCCGGCCTTCCCACGCTGAACGCCGACTTGAGAACGCCGGGTTGGGTCGCGGGCCTCGTAAGACCTTGGCCGTTCACCGACCGGTGGCGTGGTCACCTGGTCTGTGGCGGTGGGCGGTGCGCGTCCAGCCGCGAGGACTGTAGCGCCGTGGGGTGGGTGCGCTGGACGTGGCGCGCCCGCCACAGGAAGGCACTTAAATGCATTCTCTTGAAATGCCTTTCTTGAAGATGCATACTAGTGGTTGGCGGAGCACCGCATCCCGCCCGTGCCACCCTGCTCCCCGGAGGAGACCGCGATGTTCCCCTGGTACGTGCTGTTGCTGATCGGCGCCGCGATCGCCCTCGGCGGGCGCCAGTACTTCTACGGCACCCTGGCCAACAAGCCCCGCGAGACGTGCTCCTGGTGCCGGATGGCATCCGGACACGAGGTCGCCGGCCACACCTACGAGACCTGCCGCGGCCTGGTCCGGGAACGGCAGGCCGAGGAACAGCGGGCAGCGGACCGCAAGTTCGCCGCCGACCGCCGCGCCGAGCACCAGCAGAACCAGCAGAACGAGCTGGACCAAAGTCGGGCCCGGCAGAAGGGGCGAATGCGCCTGCTGCAGGTGGGCACCGTCACGACCCGCACCGGCCCCACCGGCTACGTGATCGACATCAGTGGGTGGATGTTCGACGCCGCCACCGCCGCCTCGGGCCAGCGCCCTTCCGGCTCGCCCGCGACGTTCCGAACCACCGGAGCCCCGGAAAACGTCCACGGCTGGACTCTGCCGGAACTGCACGCCATGGCCCACGGCGGCGCCTGCACCTGCGATGTCGTCCGGCTCTCACGCAACACCCGTCACTGACCTGCACACCTCTCTGTGTCGAAGGAGACCACCGTGCTGAAGAAGCTCATCGCCGCCATGACCAGCACTCGCTCTGAGCCCCTCCCCCCGCCCGCCGGACCGGCCCGCCGCACGGCCCCCGCTGCTGCGACACCCGTCCCGGCTCCGGTGTCGCGGTCCACCAGTCCCCGGCCCATGGCGTCGTACGAGCTCGCCTCGTGGAACTGCCCGACCTGCGAGCAGACCGCATCGGAAGGCACTCAGGCCTGGGACGACCGCGGCCCGTACCAGCTTCTGAGCGTCCACAACCTGCGGTGCCCGGCCGGGCACCGCTGGAACAACAGCAATGACGGCAGCTGACAGGGGTGTGGCGCCCCGCAACGGGGCGCCACACCCCTGCCCCACCCCGTATCCGCACGCCACCGAACCCCCGCCCCACGCCTTGGCCGACCCAACATCGAGGTGAGCACATGACAGTCACAACCACGCCTCCGCCGCTACGCGCCCATCAGACCGACGCGGTCACCAGCACGGTGCGCGAACTCACGCCACTCCCCCACACTCCGATGCCGCCCGCCGGTCTGCGCACCCAGGTCATCATGGCCACGGGCAGCGGCAAGACCCTCGTGGCCGTGCACACTGCCGACCGGGTCGGCGGCGACCGCGTCCTGGTCCTGGTCCCCTCACTGGACCTCCTGGACCAGACCGCCCGCGCCTGGCGGGACGGCGGCCGCACGGGGGCATTCGTCGGGGTCTCGTCTTTGGACGCCTACGAGACCGGCTTCCCGCACACCACCGACCCGCACGCTCTCGTGCAGCTCACCGCGCATGACCGCGTCACCGTCTTCGCGACGTACGCCTCCCTCGGCAACGGGATCCTGGAGGTCGCGCACGACGCGGGCCTGTCCCCGTGGGGCCTGATCGTGGTGGACGAGGCACACCGCACCAGCGGACGGACAGGCAAGCCCTGGGCCGTCGTCCACGACAACGCCCGGATCCCGGCTGTCGCGCGCCTCTACATGACCGCTACCCCCCGCATCTGGACCGCCGGCGACGGCGACGAGGAGGACGGCGAGCTCGTCGCCTCCATGACCGACGACCCCGAGGGGCTCTTCGGCCGCGTCGCCTATCGCCTACCGCTGGAGACCGCGATCGAGTTGGGCATCGTGGCGCCGTACCAGGTCGTGGTCGTGGACGTGCAGGACCACCAGCTCAACGCCGCGATGCTGGCCGCCGACGAGGCCTCCGATGCGGTCCGCGGCCTGCGGCTCGGCGCCCTCCAGGCGGCCACCCTCAAGGCTGCCGAGGAGGAGGGCCTGAGACGGGTGCTCTCCTTCCACCAGCGGGTGTCCGAGGCGGAGGCCTTCGCCGCCGGCCTGCCCGACAAGGCCCGCGACCTCCACCACCCCAGCGGCGAACCGGCATCCACCGGCGAGGCGGCGGTGTGGGCGCAGTGGCTGCACGGTGAGCACAGGCCCGCCCACCGGCGCCGCGTCTTGACCCAATTCGCGGCCGGCCTCACCGACAGCGGGCAGGACGCCCGGCTTTCGCTCATCGCCAGCGTGAAAGTCCTCGGCGAGGGCGTCGACACCCGGGAATGCGACGGCGTCGTCTTCTGCGACGTCCGCGGCTCGATGCCCGACCTGGTCCAGGCCGTCGGCCGCGCCCTGCGCATGCACCCCGGCGAAGGCAAGATCGCCACCCTCGTCGTGCCGGCCTTCCTCTCCACCGGCGAGACCCCCGAGACCATGCTCACCTCCCCCGCGTACGCAGGCCTCGCCAAGCTCCTCGCCGCGCTGCGTGCCCACGACACCCGGATCGAGCATCTGGCCAGCCCGGGCACACCGGCCCCCGCTCGACCCGGCGAGCCCGGCCTCGCATCCGCCAGCCAGGACGACGCCCCGGACGACGAGCAGGCCACCGAGAGCGTGTCGGCCCGCAGTCTCCTGCGGTTCTCCCAGCCGCGCGACGCGCACCAGCTGGCCTCCTTCGTCCAGCTGCGGGTCCTCAACCCCGAGCGGGTCCAGTGGCGCCGCGGCATCCAGGCCGCCCAGCGCTACCGCGCCCAACACGACGACCTCCGCGTCCCGTACGGCTTCCGCACCCCAGAGGACTGGGCGCCCGCCGGCTTCCCGCTCGGCGTCTGGATCGCCGACTGCCGTCGCCACTACAAGGCCGACGCCCTCGACGGCGAGCGGATCGTGCAGCTGGAAAAGCTCGGCATGCTCTGGTCCCTGTTCGACGCCCGCTTCGACGAGGGCCTCACCGCGGCCGCCGCCTGGGCCACCGAGTCCGGCGTCGGCCTGGCCGCCCCGGTCGACGCCGAACACGGCGGGTACCCCGTCGGCCGCTGGCTGAAGAACCAGCGCGCGGCCGCCCGCCGGGCGAAGACGCCGCTCTCCCCCGACCGCCGCACCGCCCTGGAAGAGATCGACCCGGACTGGTGCCCGGAGTGGACCATCGACTGGCAGCGTGCCTTCCGTCTCGCCCAGCGCCACGTGGGCGCCGGGGGCACGCTCCCGCCCGGTCCCGGCATCCTCGTCGTGGACGGCGAGGACCTCGGCCGCTGGGCCGCCGTGCAGTGCCAGGGATTCGGGAAGCTGACGGGGGAGCAGCAGGCACTGCTCGGCACGCTCGGCATCAAGCAGGCCGCGGCGCCCGCCAAGCGGACCCGGGAGGAGATGTGGGCGCACAACCTGCGCGCCGCTGCCCAGTACCGCGTCCGGGTCGGCAACCTCGACGTACCGCGCAGCCACACCGAGGAGGTCGACGGCGAACCGGTGCGGCTCGGGGCCTGGATCAGCCAGCAGCGGGTCAAGGCCGGGAAGCTGTCGGTCCAGCGGGTGGAGGAGTTGTCGGCCCTCGATATGCGCTGGTCGTAGAGAGCGCGCTGCGTCGGCCCGACGGCCGGGCCTCGTCGGCGCTCCCGACAGCTCCCCAGTGGGGATCCCGTGTGATCTTGGTTTGGGCTCCCCAATTGGGGAGCCCACAAGCAAGTTGACCTCACTCTGGCCTCCAATCCGGCAATTCGCCAATCAACGCTGAAAAGCGACGCCAAGAATGGGCCCTTCAGTCGACGAACTCGGCACACCTGGTATGGATCGACCTGTGATCACCTGGGAGGCCCGCACGCGGCCCCTCATGGCGTTTTGACCTCTCAGGTGGGCCGCCGGATACGGCAAACGGGTGTTTCGACACGGAGATGTGACTGAGCGCGCCAGTTGGCCTGTGAGCAGTTCAGTTGGCCCGTCCTGTGCTCAGCCCGATTGCTTCTCGTGAGCCGGGACGCGATAGTT
>NZ_JAGGOY010000114.1 GCF_018614095.1 Streptomyces sp. ISL-87
AGGAACGGACGCTTCCTTTGTTCCCGTTTCCGGGCCCTCCGGGCGCTTCCTTCATTTCCAACTCTACCAGATCATTTCCGTTGCCGTTTTGGCTTGGATTTGAATTCGGTGACCGTTGGGGGTCTTTGCCTTTCGGCGCTCCACCACATTAGCGCTTATCCCTTGCGGCTCATAATCGGCCGTCGGAAATCGAATTCGGGCATGCCGAATACGACCCCGCCAGGGGGTAAGTCGTAGGTAGTGGGTTGGCCGCTCTGGGGGTCTGCACAGCAGTGCCCCGTTCAAGCGGCTCGGGCTACGTTAGGCGTCCGTCAGAGCCGAGTCAAGTTGAGCGGCGGCGTGGCGCATGGGCGCGGTACGGGCTCACCGTCGGGTCGTCGGTGAGCCAGTAGCGGTAGGGGTGGGCGGCGCCGGCGCCGCTGATGCCCGTGCGGGGGCCGTTGCTCACCAGGTCGGACGGGGTGGGGGTGCCCGTAAGGAGGGACAAGGGGGAATCGGGGCCGCCGCAGAGGTCCGTGCCGTCGAGGGAACGGTCGATGTCCATGGCCGCGGCCAGGCGTGCGGGACCCTTGGCCAGTTCTCGGTCCACTCTGGCTGAAAGTCGACGTTTGCGGGCCAGGTCGGCGCCCACCGTCACCTCCCCCGAGCGCAGCAGGACACCGCTCGCGTGGCCCGGCGGGCCGCACACCACGTTGAGGCTGAACCACATCCCGTAGATGAAGTAGACGTACGCGTGTCCGGGCGGGCCGAACATCGACGCGTTGCGCGGGGTGCGGCCGCGGTAGGCGTGGGAGCCCGGGTCGGCCTCCCCCTCGTACGCCTCCACCTCTGTGATGCGCAGTTCCAGGAGGCCGTCCGGCGTACGGCGCACCAGGGTGCGGCCCAGCAGGTCGGGGGCCACGGTGAGGACCGGCCGGTCGAAGAAGGACCGGGGCAGGGGCGTACGGTCGGGGCGCGCGCTCATCCGGTCGAGCGTAGTGGAACGCGCAAGCCCGCAACCGGGGCCTAAGGTTCCGCGTGTGTAAGAGGTAGTCGCACGAGCCTTATAAGGGGAGTCAGAGCATGGGGTTCAGGAAGCTGTTCGCGGCGCTGGGTGCCGGTGGTGCTTCGGTGGACACGGTCATCACCGAGCCGAACGTCGTACCGGGCGGGATCGTCCAGGGCGAGGTCCGGATTCAGGGCGGATCCGTGGAGCAGCAGATCGAGGGGCTGTCCGTCGGTCTTCAGGCGCGCGTCGAGGTGGAAGGCGGTGAGGAGGAGTACAAGCAGGACATCGTCTTCACCAAGCAGCGCCTCGGCGGTGCGTTCCAGGTGCAGCCGGGCGCGCTGCATGTGGTGCCGTTCGGGCTGGAGATCCCGTGGGAGACGCCGATCACCCACTTCGGTGGTCAGCACCTGCGCGGGATGAACATCGGGGTGAGCACCGAGCTGGAGATCGCGCGTGCGGTGGACGCCGGTGACCTCGACCCGATCAACGTGCACCCGGTGCCGGCGCAGCAGGCGATCCTGGACGCCTTCCGCCAGCTGGGCTTCTCCTTCCGCAGCGCGGACATGGAGCGGGGCCACATCCGCGGGACGCGGCAGACGCTTCCGTTCTACCAGGAGATCGAGTTCCTGCCGCCGTCGCAGTACCGCGGGCTGAACCAGGTGGAGCTGACCTTCGTCACGGACGGCCACGAGATGGACGTCGTGCTGGAGATGGACAAGAAGCCGGGGCTGTTCAGCGAGGGCAGCGACACGTACCGCTGCTTCCAGGTGGGTCTGCAGTCGTACCAGGGCACGGACTGGGCCGGCTACTTGAACCAGTGGATCGCTTCGGTCGGTTCGCAGCGCAACTGGTTCTGAGCGGTTTTAGGCTCGGGGGCGGTACTGGTTCGCGATCAGGAGGTTCAGCAGTGGCCGAGCAGAACAGGGCGCCGCTTCCGCACGATTTCCACCCGGAGGTGCACGCTTTCTCCGTGGTGAGTGCGGATCTGGAACCCGGGGCGGAGCTGGGTGACGCTCAGGTCCTGTCGGGTGGGAACATCTCGCCGCACCTGCGGTGGGAGGGCTTCCCGGAAGGGACCAAGAGCTTCGCCGTGACGTGCTTCGACCCGGACGCGCCGACGGGCAGCGGGTTCTGGCACTGGGGGCTCTTCGATCTGCCGGCCTCGGTCACCGAGCTGCCGGCCGGGGCGGGCAGCGGGAAGTTCGAGGGGCTGCCGGCCGGGGCCGTGCACGTGCGGAACGACTACGGCACGAAGGACTTCGGCGGGGCGGCTCCGCCGCCCGGCGAGCGGCACCGGTACGTGTTCACCGTGTATGCGGTGGACAAGGAGAAGCTGGGTCCCGGCGCGGACGCGTCGCCGGCCGCCGTCGGGTTCAATCTGCGGTTCCACACGTTGGGCCGTGCTCAGCTGATCGGCGAGTACGGGACTCCCGCGGGCTGATCGTTCCCCGGGCGTTTGCCCGGTCCTGGTCTAAAGACGGCCAGGACCGGGCATTTTTATTGCGTTGTCCCGCGTGGCGCGCGCGGCCAGAGTGGTTGCGGGTCTTGCCGCCAGGGTGGTCGCGGGCCTGCACACGGGAGGTGGGCGAGATGCGGGACACGCTGGTGCTGAATGCGAGCTTCGAGCCGCTGTCGACGGTGACGCTGAACCGGGCTGTGGTTCTGGTTCTTCAGGACAAGGCCGTCGTCGAACAGTCGCACCCCGAGCTGCGTGTGCGCGCGGCCACCATGGATCTTCCGATGCCGCGGGTGATCAGGCTGTGCAGGTACGTGCGGGTGCCCTTTCGAAGACATGCTCCCTGGTCACGGAGGGGGGTGCTGGTCAGGGACCAGCACCGGTGCGCGTACTGCGGTAAACGCGCGACGACCGTGGACCACGTGCTTCCGCGGGCTCAGGGGGGTGGGGACACCTGGCTGAACACGGTGGCCTCCTGCGCCGAGGACAACCACCGCAAGGCGGCCCGGACTCCGGAGGAGGCGGGGATGCCGCTTCTCCGGAGGCCCTTCGTACCGTCGCCGGGGGACGCCATGCTGCTTGCCCTGCGGGTGGGCGGGCGGGAGGCGCTGCCGGAGTGGCTGGAGCGCTCGGCGTAGTGGTGTGCGTGGCCGGCTCTGTTGGGCGGCGTAGCTTTGTTACGTCGCTCAGCGGAGCACTAGCTGGACGATCGCGAGGATTCCGACCACCACGATGACCGCGCGCAGCGCGGTCGGCGGGAGGCGGCGGCCGACCTTGGCGCCGATCTGGCCGCCGATGGTGGAGCCGACCGCGATGAGGAGGACGGCCGTCCAGTCGAACTCCGCGACGAAGAGGAAGAAGACGGCCGCGATGCCGTTCACCAGTGCGGCGAGGACGTTCTTGACGGCGTTGATCCGTTGCAGGTCCTCGCGGAGCAGCAGGCCCATGAGGCCGATGTAGAGCACGCCCTGGGCGGCGCCGAAGTAGCCTCCGTAGGCGCTGGAGAGCAGCATGCCGCCGAGCAGGACGGGGCCGCCGTCGGGGTGTCCCGTGTCGCCTCCGGCGGCTTCCTGGCGCTCGCGCAGGGCCTTGGCGAGCTTGGGCTGGACGACGACGAGCACGAGGGCCAGTCCGATGAGGACGGGCACGATCGTGTCGAAGGAGTCGGAGGGCAGGGTGAGGAGCAGGACGGCGCCCGCGAGTCCGCCGATGAGGCAGACCACGCCGAGCCGGATGATGCGGCCGCGCTGGCCCTGGAGCTCCTTGCGGTAGCCGATGGCTCCGCTGATGGAACCGGGCACCAGGCCAAGGGTGTTGGACACGTTGGCGGTGACGGGCGGCAGGCCGGTCGCGAGCAGCACCGGGAAGGTGATCAGGGTGCCGGAGCCGACGATGGTGTTGATGGTGCCGGCGCCGATGCCGGCGGCGAAGACCGCGAGTGATTCCCAGATGGACATGGACTGCGCCATCCCCTTCGCATGAGTGAGTCGCCTCCCCGCCATGAAGGTCGGGGGGCCTCACTGATCATGCAGGAGGGGATGGGCCGCGCGGTCGACGGGGTGCGGGCCGGTGGGCGGTGTCAGTCGATGGGGGGCTGTTCGCGGCGGTCCGCGGCGGCCTTGTCCGCCGCGCTTGCGCCGTCCTTGCCGGCGTTCGCCGGGTTGAAGCCCGAACCGCCGCCCATGGGGCCGAAGTTGCCCATGGCGCCGGAGAGGCCCTTGAGGGCGTCGCCGATTTCGCTGGGCACGATCCAGAGCTTGTTGGCGTCGCCTTCGGCGATCTTCGGGAGCATCTGGAGGTACTGGTATGCGAGGAGCTTCTGGTCGGCGTCGCCGGCGTGGATGGACTCGAAGACCGTGCGGATGGCCTGGGCCTCGCCCTCGGCGCGCAGGGCGGCGGCCTTGGCGTCACCTTCCGCGCGCAGGATGGAGGACTGCTTCTCACCCTCGGCACGCAGGATCTCGGACTGGCGGACACCTTCGGCCTGGAGGATCGCGGCGCGCTTGTCGCGGTCGGCGCGCATCTGCTTCTCCATCGAGTCCTGGATGGAGGTCGGCGGCTCGATGGCCTTGAGCTCGACGCGGTTGACGCGGATGCCCCACTTGCCGGTGGCCTCGTCGAGGACTCCGCGCAGGGCCGCGTTGATCTCCTCGCGGGAGGTGAGGGTCCGCTCCAGGTCCATGCCGCCGATGATGTTGCGCAGCGTGGTGACGGTGAGCTGCTCGATGGCCTGGATGTAGCTGGCCACTTCGTACGTCGCGGCGCGGGCGTCGGTCACCTGGTAGTAGATGACGGTGTCGATGTTGACGACCAGGTTGTCCTGGGTGATGACGGGCTGCGGCGGGAAGGGGACGACCTGTTCGCGGAGGTCGATCCGGTTGCGGATCGAGTCGATGAACGGGACGACGATGTTGAGGCCCGCGTTGAGGGTGCGGGTGTAGCGGCCGAACCGCTCGACGATGGCGGCGCTGGCCTGCGGGATCACCTGGATCGTCTTGACCAGTGCGATGAAGACCAGAACCACCAGAATGATCAGGACGATGATGATCGGTTGCATGCGGTTCCCCGTGCCCTTCCGGCTGTCTGTGCTGCCCCGTTGATCGGAGTCTCGCAGACCCCGGGGCCGCGAGTCGGCTGCTTTCTCACATGACGACCGCGGTCGCTCCGTCGATCTCCACGACATCGACGGACTGGCCTGGTTCGAAGCTGCTGTCGGCGTCGAGGGTGCGGGCGGACCAGATCTCGCCCGCGAGCTTGATGCGGCCTCCGCTGCCGTCGACGCGTTCGAGCACGACGGCGCTCCTGCCCCTCAACGCGTCGATGCCGCTTCGGTGCTGGGGTCGCTGGTCGCGGTGCCGGTTCGCGATCGGCCGGACGACGGCGATGAGCGCGATCGACACGATCACGAAGACCAGGACCTGCGCCACCACTCCCCCGCCGAGCGCCGCCGTGACGGCCGCCGCCACCGCGCCCACGGCGAACATGCCGAACTCCGGCATCGCGGTCAGGACGAGGGGGATGCCCAGTCCGACCGCGCCGATCAGCCACCACACCCATGCGTCGATGTCCACGTGGTCATGGTAGGTCGGGGGGCGCGGTCCGGACAGGGTGCGGGTGCGCGGGTGGCGGCGCGTGCGGTCGCGCGTGCGCTCGTATCTAACGCAGCGGGAGGCCCTGGGCGGTCCAGCGGTCGTGGTCGTTGCGCTCGACGACCAGCGGGAGGCCGAAGCAGAGCGAGAGGTTCCGCGACGTCAGTTCGAGGTCGATCGGGCCCGCGGTGATGACCTTGCCCTGGCGGATCATCAGCACGTGGGTGAAGCCGGGGGCGATCTCCTCGACGTGGTGCGTGACCATGACCATGGAGGGCGCGAGCGGGTCGCGGGCGAGGCGGCCGAGGCGGCGCACGAGGTCCTCGCGGCCGCCGAGGTCCAGGCCGGCGGCGGGCTCGTCGAGGAGCAGCAGCTCCGGGTCGGTCATCAGGGCGCGGGCGATCAGGGTGCGCTTGCGCTCGCCCTCGGAGAGGGTGCCGAACTTCCGGTCGAGGTACTCGGTCATGCCGAGGCGGTCGAGGAAGGCGCGGGCGCGCTGCTCGTCGACGTCCTCGTACTCCTCCTGCCAGGTCGCCGTCATTCCGTAGGCGGCGGTGAGGACGGTCTGCAGGACGGTCTGGCGCTTGGGAAGCTTGTCGGCCATCGCGATGCCGGCCATGCCGATGCGGGGGCGCAGCTCGAACACGTCGACCTTGCCGAGGGTGCTGCCGAGGATGACGGCGTCGCCCTTGGTGGGGAACAGGTAGCTGGAGGCGAGGTTCAGCAGCGTGGTCTTGCCGGCGCCGTTGGGGCCGAGGATCACCCAGCGCTCCCCCTCCTTCACCGACCAGGAGACCTGGTCCACCAGAGCCCGGCCCTCGCGGACCACGGATACGTCCACCAGCTCCAGAACATCGCTCATGAGCGTGTTGTCTCCCCTTGCAGTCTCGGTTGCGTCAGTGCGCCTGTAGGCGCAGCCCCAGGGGAAAACCTACGCCACTCCCGGCGGGGTCCGGGCGTCAGGCCGGGTGCGGAGGGCTTTATGGGGGGCTCCGTAAAGTAGGGGGATGCTTTTCGAACCACGTTCAGGGCGGCTGGCCGCCTGGGGGAACGCGCTGCTGGCCGGTCTGGTCTCGCCCGACGAGGCCGTGTTGTCGATCGTGGGCGAGGACGCCGTGCACCGGGTGGCGGGGCTGCCGGGGGAATCGGGTCCGGTCGGCCTCACGCTCGCACTCGGGCGGATGCGGGCGCTGGGGGTGACGGGGCTCCGGGTCGCGTTGCCGGCGCCGGGGCATCCGCTGGGGCTGAGCGGGCCGCCGGAATTCAACGCGCGGGCGCTGGAGGCCGAGGAGGCGGTGGTCGCGGTGGGGGCGGCGCTGGGGCTGGTGCCGGAGGTCTCCGAGGCCGGGCCGGCGGGGGATGTCCATGTGGAGGTGGTGTGGCACTGCCTGCCGGTACGGGAGGCACCGCCGGCGGACGTGCCGTCGCTCGGCGAGGCGGAGCGGGAGCTGGCGGAGGCGCTGCGCGAGGCGACCGTGGTGCTGACCCGGCTGGACGTGGCGGGGTCGGGGCCGGTCGCGGAGGCGGCGCTGTCGGCGTACCGGGCGCGGGCCGAGGCGGGGTCGGGGGCGGGACGCGAGGTGCTGGCGCCCGGCTATCCGGCGCGGGCGGCACGGGTGCTGTCGCTGGCGCAGCGGGTGGACCTGCTGGTGTCGCTGGCGTATGAGCACGGGCACGGGGGTGCGGTGGCCGCCTCGGAGATGGCGGCGCGGGCGGAGGCGTTGCGGCCGGTGGAGCGGGTTGCCCGGCGGGCGCTGGTCGCGGCGTACAACTCGGCCGTTGAGGAGCGCGAGCGGGGCTGACCCCGACGGGCGCCGGGGGGCGTCGTGCCCGGCCCCCCGCGCCTCAAGCGCCGGCGGGGCTGGGTTTCCGCGCCGCTGCGCGAGCGGCCCCGGGCTGCGCCCGGGCCTTCGGGGCTCCGCCCCCGGACCCTCCCCCAGACTCCGTCCGGGGGGACCCCCACGCCTCAAACGCCGGCGGGGCTGGGTCGTGCCGCGGCCCCGCTTCCTGGGGAGAGGGGGAAGCGGGGCCGCGGTGGTGCCTGGTGTGCCAGGGGGCGTCAGGCGTTGATGCCGCTGTTGCCCCAGGCGCCGTTCAGCAGGCCGATCACGGTGACCGTGTTGCCCACCACGTTCACGGGGACGTGGACGGGGGCCTGGATCAGGTTCCCGGAGGCCACGCCGGGCGAGTTCAGGGCCTCGCCCTCCGCCGACGCACCGCCGTGCGCCGAGGAGACGCCGGCGCCGGCGGCAAGGAGGCCTCCCGCGATCATGGTGACGGCAGCGGCCTTCTTGATGTTCTTCACGTTCTTCGTCCTCCAGTACGTCCGCCGCGGCCAGCCGCCGCGGCATGCATGGAGAACGGTCGCTCCGGCGATCCGGATACGCCATGTGGGCTACATACACCCGACCGTATGAATCTCGGATCAGAGCAGTACTCCGCTTCGGGCGGGCAATCAGTCCGTGATGCCGTGTCTGACCGCCCACAGCGCCGCCTGGGTGCGGTCGGAGAGGTCCAGCTTCATCAGGATGTTCGAGACGTGCGTCTTGACCGTCTTCTCGGACAGGACCAGCGCGCGGGCGATCTCCCGGTTGGAGCGGCCGTCCGCTATGTGCGACAGGACCTCGCGTTCGCGGTCCGTCAGCGAGCCGCCGCGGCTCGACGACGGGGTCTGGTCGTCCTGGGAGAGCAGGGCCACCGCCACTTCCGGCTGGAGGAGGACGTGGCCGGCGTGGACGGAGCGGATGGCGCCGGCCAGGGCGTCGGGGTCGATGTCCTTGTAGACGTAGCCCGCCGCGCCCGCACGCAGGGCCGGGACCACCGTCCGCTGTTCCGTGAAGCTCGTGACGATCAGGACACGTGCCGGGTTCGCCAGCTCGCGCAGCCTGCGCAGGGCCTCGATGCCGTCAGTGCCCGGCATCTTGACGTCCATCAGGATCACGTCGGGGCGCAGTTCCTCGGCTCGGGCCACGCCCTCCTCGCCATCGGAGGCCTCGCCGACCACCTCGATGTCGTCCTGGACCTCCAGGAAGGTGCGCAGGCCGCGCCGGACCACCTGGTGGTCGTCGACCAGCAGTACTCGGATGCTGCCGGGTGTGTCAGCCACCGGGGACCTCCATCTCGATCGTGGTGCCCGTACCGGGCTCCGAGTGCACGCCGAGCCGGCCACCGACTCCGCTCGCGCGGTCCCGCATGGATACCAGGCCGAGGTGGCGGCCCGCTCGACGGACCGTGGAAGGGGAGAAGCCGCTGCCGTTGTCCGTGACGGTGAGGACCGCTCCGGCGGCCCGGCGGGTCAGCGTGACCTCGACCCGGTCGGCGCCCGAGTGGCGCAGCGCGTTGTGGAGGGCCTCCTGGGCCACTCGGAGCAGCGCCTCCTCCTGGGTCGCGGGGAGGGCCCGTACGCCGTCACAGGTGAACGTGACGTGCGCGGTGTGCGCGCGGTCCAGGACGCGGACGTGGTTGCGCAGGGTCGCCACCAGGCCGTCCTCGTCGAGCGCGGCCGGGCGGAGCTCGGTCACCGCGGCACGGAGTTCGTCGGCGGCCTCCGCGGCGAGGGCGGCGACCTGGTGGAGCTCGCCCTTGGCCCGGGCCGGGTCGCGGTCCACGAGGGCGGCGGCGGCCTGGGCCGTGAGGCGCAGCGAGAAGAGCTTCTGGCTGACGGCGTCGTGCAGCTCGTGGGCCAGCCGGGACCGCTCCTCGGCGATGGTGAGCTCGCGGCTGCGCTCGTAGAGCCTGGCGTTGGTGAGGGCGATGGCCGCGTGCTGGGCGAGGAGGGAGAGGAGTTCCTCGTCCTCGTCGGTGAAGCCCTGTCTGCCGCCCGGTGCGCCGCGCTTGTCGGCGAGGCCGCGCTTGTTGGCAAGGAAGAGGGCGCCGAGGATCTCCTCGCCGTCCCGGATGGGCAGACCGAGGAAGTCGGACATCTCGGGGTGGGCGGGTGGCCAGCCCCCGAACCGCGGGTCCTTGCGTACGTCGGCCAGCCGCTCGGGGCCGTCCTGGTGGAGCATCGCGGCGAGGACGCCGTGCTGGCGGGGCAGCGGGCCGATCCGGCGCCACTGCTCCTCGGTGATGCCGTCCACGACGAACTGGGCGAAGCCGCCGTGGTCGTCCGGGACGCCCAGGGCCGCGTACTCGGCGTCCAGGAGCTCCCGGGCCGAGGCGACGATCGTCCGCAGCACGTCGCGGACCTCCAGCCGGCGGCTCATGGCGAGCAGCGCGGTGCTGATCGCGGCCAGTCCGGTACGGGGTCCGTTGCTCATGGCTTCACCGTACCGGCGGCTCTGACCTGCGGGATCGGGCCGGAGGCTTAGGGCGAAGGGACCGGTGGGAGTGGTGCCCGCGGCCGAGGCGGCGGGGGCGGCCGGCTTCCTAGGTTGGGGGCATCCGCTCATGAGGACAGCGGAGCCGGGCACGAGCGACGGAAGAACAAGGGTGCGGTCATGTCGGTGGCGATGGTGACAGGGGCTTCACGGGGGCTGGGCCGGGCGCTGGCCGGGGAGCTGGCGGCACGCGGCTGGGACCTGGTGCTGAGCGCGCGCGGCGCGGAGGCGCTTGAGACGGCGGCGCGTGAGCTGACGCGGGCGGGGGTCCGGGTGGTGCCGGTGGCCGGGGACGTGTCCTCGGCGGCGCACCGGGCGGCGCTGGTGGCGGCGGCCGGGGGGCTGGGCGGGCTGGACCTGCTGGTGAACAACGCGGGAGTGCTGGGGGCGGAGCCGCTGGTGCCGCTGGCGGTCCACTCGCTGGACGGGTTGCGTGAGGCGTTCGAGGTCAATGCGGTGGGGCCGCTGGGGCTGGTCCAGGAGGGGCTGCCGCTGCTGCGGGCCTCGGCGGAGGCGGGCGGGCCGGGCGGGGTGCTGAACATCAGCTCGGACGCGGCGGTGGTGGCGTACGAGACGTGGGGTGCGTACGGGGCGACCAAGGCGGCCGGGGATCTGATGTCGGCGGTGCTGGCGCTGGAGGAGCCGGCGCTGCGGGTGTGGTGGGCGGACCCGGGCTCGATGCGGACGCGGATGATGGCGGCGGCGGAGCCGGGCGAGGACATGACGGGGCTGCCGGCGCCGGAGGAGGTGGCTCCGGTCCTGCTGCGGCTGGTGGAGCAGTCACTGCCGAGCGGGCGCTACACGTCGGAGGGGCTGCGCGCGGGGGCGCGGGCGGGGGCGGAGGACGGCACGGGGGCGGGCTCGGAG
>NZ_JAGGOY010000115.1 GCF_018614095.1 Streptomyces sp. ISL-87
CAAACCCAACGATCACCCACAGCAACCCTCGCCGGCAACTTCTGGGCCGACCTCGAACAGCACCACCCCGGCATCGACTCCATCCGGCTGTCGCCCGAGACCGCCACGGCCTGGAAGACCCGCCTCGCGACGAAGACCGCCCGCCGGAGGCAAGCCGACGGAACCGTGATCACGGTGACCGAACCGCGGACCAGCGCGCCCGCGATCAAGATGACGGTGCGAGCGTTCTATCTCGACATCGGCGAGTGGGCCCTGAGCGAGCCCGAACGGTGGGGGCAGTGGGCCTCTCCGCCCCCGGTCACCGAGGCCGAGTGCTCCGTCAAAAAGCTGGAGAAACGCCAGAAGTCCAAGTCCGACCGGCGTACCCGGGAACGTCTTCCCGTCCTGCCGGCACTCGTCCGGGTCGCCATCCGCAGGCTGAAAGAGGCCACGGCCAGGCTCGATGCCCTCAACGCGGCACCGTTGGGATCCACCTTCACGGTCCTCGGCGAGACATTCACCGTCCCCAAGAGCAGCGTCCGTCCCGACGGCCACCCCACAGGTGTCCGTGACGCCGCAGGCGAGCGGCGCGACCTGGGCGCCGAGGAACGGCGGGCGTTCTGGGCCTGGGCGGCCATCGAGATCTTCCGTCACACCGGGATCCGGATCGAGGAGCTCCAGGAACTCAGCCACCACAGCATCATCAGCTACCGGCTGCCCAGCGGGGACGTCGTGCCGCTTCTCCAGATCGCGCCCTCGAAGACCGATCAGGAACGGCTCATCCTTATCAGCCCCGAGCTTGCCGACGTGCTCAGCGCGGTCATCTCACGCGTCCGCGACAGCACCAGCCGAGTGCCGCTGATACCCAGCTACGACCTGCACGAGAAGACCTGGAACGCGCCTATGCCCCTGCTCTTCCAGTGGAGCATCAGCCACGAGCGCAGGCCCGTTTCAGGGAGCATGATCCGCAAAGCCCTCGACGAGACACTGAGAGCCTCCGGGATCACCGACAGCGCCGGGCATCCGCTGCTCTTCCAACCCCACGATTTCCGCAGGATGTTCATCACCGAAGCGATCCTCAACGGCCTCCCACCACACATCGCCCAGGTCATCGCCGGCCACAGGAACATCAACACCACGATGGGATACGCGGCCATCTACCCGACGGATGCGCTCGAGGCGCATCGCGCCTTCATCGCCCGTCGCCGCACCCTCCGCCCGCTGAGGAGTACAGGGCCGTCACCGCCGAGGAGTGGCAGGAGTTCCTGTCTCACTTCGAGCGGAGGAAGCTGGCGCTGGGCGAGTGCGGGCGGGCCTACGGGACCGACTGCATCCATGAACACGCCTGTGTTCGCTGCCCGGTCCTGATCGTGGCCCTGGACGAGAAGCCCCGTCTCGAAGAGATCCGCGACAACCTCAAGGACAGGATCGCCGAAGCCGAACGCGAGAGATGGTTCGGCGAGGTCGAAGGACTGTCCACCAGCCTCGCCGCCGCCGAAGACAAGATCGCCCAGATCGAAGCCCAGCAGGAGAAGAAGCAGTCGCCCGTCTTCCTGGGCCTACCCAGCCTCTCCCAGCTCACTGCTCGCACCAGCGAAGCCACCGAGTAGCCACCACTGGAGCTTCAAGTGCTCTTACCCAAGGGCGCCACGGCCGATCGATCAACTCTTCAGGTACCCTCGCTGCCGCCTTCACCTGCTGGAAGAAGCTCGCTCAGATCATTATTCGGGACACGGTCCTGTTGACTCATCGCGGTGACGAGGGTGGAGGAGATGTGGGCCAGGTCGGGGTCTGCAGCGATGAAGAACGTTTCGACTCCGGCCAGTTCGTGGTTCATGCGGGCCATCGGCATTTCGTAGTCCAGGTCTCGAACGCCGCGGACTCCGCGGATGACGACGTCGATACCGACTCGGCGGCAGTAGTCGACCAGCAGGCCGCCGGTGTGGGAGTCGACCGTGACGTTGCTCAAATCAGCTGCTGCCGCGCGGAGCCGGTCCAGCCGTTCCGGGATGGGGAAGCGGCCGGTCTTGTTCGAATTGAACATCACGCACACGACGACCTCGTCGAACAGGAGGGCAGCGCGCCGAAGTACATCCTGGTGCCCTTGAGTGACCGGGTCGAAGGATCCTGGGAAGAGGGCTCGCATGATCGGAAAGAGTAACAAGCGGCCGCTCCCGGTAGTGCAGTGCCAGGGAAGCCAAACCACCAAGATCAAGCACGGCAGGGGGAACGTCTAGCGGGGCGAGACAACCGCAACGTCACACATAGATCACGGCCACATGGAACACGCTCTTTAGTTCAGAGAAGGAGCCCGTCACATCGTGTGGCGCCGCATCGGCACCCACTCGATCCTCACTGGCCCCTGAAACCTGCGGCCGTCACCCAAGGTGTCCCCGGGGTTCGGTGCTGTCGCTGCGGTTCCCGGGCCTGCCCGCCGCGGACCGGTCACCAGGGACGCGGCCTGCGGCGGGGCTCCGTAGGTCTTCGAGCGGGCAGTCAACGGCCCTGTGTGTGAAGCCCGTCGGTCGCTGGCGCAGGCTCTGGCGCCGGATCGCTGCCCGCGACGAGGAGCGCCAGGAGGACTGCGATGGCTTCGTTGCGCAGGACGTGGGCTGCTTGCCAGAGGCGGTCGGGGTGCGGGGACGGCAGGGACAGGGCCACGCACTCTGGTTCCTGTCCGGTACGGACGGGGACCGCCGCGCAGACGGTGCCGAGGGCGTACTCCTGGAGGTCCAGGAGCGGCTCGCCGGGGTGCCGGGTGTCAAGCTCCGCGAAGAGGACCTCCTGACTGGTGATGGTGTGGGGGGGTGAATGCCTCCATCCGGTGCCGTTGGAGGTGGTTGCCGCGTTCGTCCTCGTCGAGTTGTACGAGCAGGGCCTTGCCGACGGCGGAGGCGTGGGCTGCAGCACGGAAGTCGACCCACTCATGTACGGCCGGGGTGGCGGGGCCGTCGGCGTATTGGGTGATGGAGACTTCGCCGTCGGTGTAGCGGGCGACGTAGACAGCCGCGCCGACCTCGTCGCGGAGGACGGCGAGGGTCTCGCGGAGCAAGGCAGCGCCGTGCCGGCCGCCTGCGGCCAGCTGCAATGAGGATCCGCTGGCGTAGACGTCCTGGGCGATCGGGGTGGCGAGCTGAGTGCGGACCAGGTGTTCCAGTGCCTGGGTGAGGTGGAGCTGGGGCAGGCCGGTCTCGCGGGCGATCTGGGTTCGGCCGACGCCGCCGGTGTGGCGGTGGATGATCTCCAGGACGCGCAGGGCTCGGTGTGCGGACTCGAGGCGGGAGTTGGCGGCCGACGCGGCTTGGATCGTTTGGCCATCCGGGCTCCAGTTTGCGCCTCGTCGGCCAGGCCGTCCGGGTCCAGCCGGGCCCACCGGGCCAGCGCCGAGGCCAGCCACGGGGCGGGGGTGTAGATCTCGCCGAGGTCCTCGTGTTCCTCAGGGGGGTGGTGTCGAGGGCGAAGAGGATGGGCGTGGGGAGCCGGCGCAGGCCCTGGTCCACGGGTGGGGTGGGTGTGATCTTCCTTGTGGAGATGGCCGGTGACGTCCAGATGATCGAGGCGTCCAGGGTGGCCTCGATGTTGTCGGCGACAGCTGGGAGGCGCGGCAGATTCTCTTCAGGGTCGGGCGAGGCCGGCTGGTTGTGCCAGTGGTGGGCGCTGTCGATCTCCGCACGGGAGAGGTGCAGGGCGTGGGCCGCGGTGTCGGATCCGGCGCCGGCTGCGTACTGGAACCAGAACTGGGATGCTTCCATCCTGCCGGACAGGTGCAGGACGCTGGCGAAGAGGAGTGCCGAGTGCTGGCTGTACGGCCAGGCTTCGGCCTGGAGCGCGGCGCGGGTGAACGCGGGGCTGTCGACGAGCGCGCGTGCGAGCGTGTCCAGGGTGCGAGCAGCGCGCACGTTGCAGGCGGCGTCCAGCAGAAGCTTGCGTTCGTCCGGACTGGCAGGTGTGGCCGCAGGAGGAATCGAAGCCATCTGGTGGGCTGTCCGATCGGCCTGGTGGAGCGCCGACGTCCGGCTGAGACGAGCGGCAGCGACACGGCGTGCGATGCGCCGACGGGCGGCGTCCTCGTCGTACACGTACTCGTCGGTGAAGAGTTCGACGTCCTGGAGAGCTTCGTCCAACTCACTGGCGGCGTCCGCATGATTACGGGTGATGTCGTTCACAGGTCCTTCTCCTCCCCGGGAGTCCAATCGAGCTGGATTTTGTCGGCGAGCTTGCGACGCGCGGTGTAAAGGTGAGAGCGCACCGTCCCGGGCTCGATGCCCATCAGCTGCGCCACCTGGGCAGTCTCCAAACCGATCAGGAAGGTCAGCAGCACGACGTCGTAGTGGCGGTCGGAAAGCGACGCGATCGCCTCGTACAGGCCGATCTTGGACTCGACGAGCTCCACGCGCCGCCGGGAACCCTGCCGCAGAGCCGCGTAGCGGGCTGTGTCCACCAAGGCGACCGGTACCTCCTGCCGGGCCCTGTAGCGCTCAACATGCTCACGCAGCTGCGCCCATGCGAACGCGTTGAGACTGGCTTCTTGCAGTGCGTCCGGTCAGATCTCCAGCAGGAAGGTGAACACGTCGTCCACCACGGCCTCGGCGGCCTCGGCGCTGCCGAGCTTCACGTGCGCGTATTCCAGGTAGGCGAGGTGGTTTTGCGAGTGGAAGGCGACGTAGTCCACTGGCAGGACGCCCGCGAGCTCGTTGGAGACCGCCTGCTCCCCGGACGGGTCGTACTCGGCGTCGGTCATGAACTCCCCCACGGCTGCTCCCCGGGCTCGTCCATGCTGACGGGCGGCATCTTCACGCGGCCGGCCTCCTTGACCGGACGACGGGCCACGGGCGGCAACGAGCTCAGCCGCACCGACCCTGACACCAGCGCCCAGCAGACGCCGGAAGCCCCGCACCACGTCAGGTGCGAAGACCCGCAACGCAGTTGCCCCTATGAGCACGTAGGCAAGGGGATCAGTCTCGTTCACTTCGTGGAAGGTCCTTCCAAAGCGGCACCAGTGAAGATCCAGGCGTGCCTCTCTCTCCCCCCCCCAGGTCCGGCAGCCGGGGAGCCAGCTCGCGGCCGGCTCCTACTCACCAGCCAAGCGAAAACAACCCCCGATCGTTCAGCCGCTCATCACAAAACTTCTGGAGCGGGCGCATCCGCTTATCTGCGCGCCCCCATGCGCCCGCGCACGCCCCAGTCCAGTGCGTACGTGGCCCGCTCCCCGGGTGCATGCCCTGCTACTCCTCGCACTTGGCCACGAGGGCCGGCATCACGTCCGCGATCTGCTGACGGCGGGTGGACTGCCAGGCAATCAACTGGCGTTCGATACCCACGATCTCCATGGCGGTCTCTTGCCGGGCGTCACCTCGCACGGCTCCAACGCCCACCCCAGCCGCGCCGAGAGCTCCTCCATGAAAGCGTGTAGAGGATGCTGGCCGCCGCGATGTTGTCGAAGATGTCGTCGGCGGAGGGACTGGGCAAGCTGATCGACTGGAGAGCTTGCCCTTCGCGGATGGTTCCGGTGCCGATCAGCCAAGGGAGTCGTCGCATCTCGCCATAAGTGCCCCCAAGCCTTCTCTATTGACGCAATTGTTCGATAGTGCTGGGTCATTGGGCGAGATCCGCTCACCGACCGTCCTTTGGGGGAATCATCACTACTGCACCACGAACACGTCGCCGCGCTGCCCTGTTAGCTGCACTGGCTGCGGCCGTCGTCCTGCCTGGGGGCACCACGGCTGCAGCAGCCGAGGGGAGCGACCAGCTGACCGCCCAGACATACATGCTCGCACCGGGATCCGTGACTCCTTCGTTGGCAGAGCTCAAGGCAGGCACTGGGATGGCGCAGCTGGCGATGGCCGGAGCAGAGGAAGACTCTGCGACGACGCCCATGGAGGTGACCGGCCCGGCAGCCTCCTACGGCAAGCGGGCCAGCACTCCCGCCGCGGTCGCTTCCGTGCGGCAGGGCGCGGCTTTGCCGTTCATGGCGCCAGCAGCTGTGTCCTATCCGGAGCCCGCCCGCGCGATGACGCTGGACGAGTGCAAGCGCAACATGGCCGGTGCAACCAAGGTCTACATCAAGTCCCGGTTCGCGGTGTGTACGGGGCTGAAGGTCACGACGGTCTGGGAGAAGCAGAGCGGCGCAGTGGGCACAAGCTCCTACACCGTCTACGTGCGGGGCACGGTTCCCAAGGAAGCCGACCGCACGATGTACTTCGATTACGACGTCAGCGACTTCACCGCTGTGGGGAGTACTGGAGTCTCAGGTCTGAAGATCGGTCTCAAGGGCGGCATCGCCGCGGACTGGCCGGCCGCCGCAACGCCCGTTGTGAGCAAGAAGCTGCCGGTGACCAAGACGTGGCTGGAGATGCAGTCCAGTCCCCACTACACCCACTCCGTGCGCTATGCGCCTGGGCAGGGCACAGGAGCAGGTGCGGCGGATGTCGTCGCGGCCGTCTACCAACCGGAAGTCACCTCCACCCTTCCTGCGGGATGGGTCGGCGAGAGCCCCAAGACCGGCAAGCCCTTCATGTTCGCCCCGCGGTGGGATGCGGCCTCTTACCTGCGCAACTCCACCGGCGCCGGCAACCCGGCGAACAAGGGCGGAGCGGCGTTCAGTGTCCCGTCTCAGCGATCCTTGACCGATCTCACCGAAGCTTGACCGCTCACCCGGGGCCGCTCGAGCATCTACGAGCGCAGCATCCGTAGCGCGTCAGCCAACGTCACGGTGCTATCGCTCCAAGAGCAGACCTCCAGCCAAGACAGGTACCCGTTCCGAGCGAACGCCAGGACCTCACCAATCCAGTCCTCGGCCGTGTCGAACAGCTGCGCCTCGGCCACCACCGTGCCAGCGGGAGACGGCGCCGCCATCACGGCGTCCGTATCCAGCTCGAAGAACGTCGTACCGCAGCCGCACGAGCAGCGTCCGGACACCCGTAGGTGCCGTACTTGTCAGCGGAGCGCGAGGTGAGTCGCGTCCTCCGTGCCCAGAAGAACGTCGAGCGCGTCGGCAACGTCGGAGGGCAACCCTGGCGTCATACCCGCACCGTATCTGGCCTGCGGCGTTGGCAGGAGATCAAGGTTCGGTGAGACGAACTGACCGGTGGTCAAGCTTCGATGAGATCGGTCAAGGATCGCTGAGACGAGACATTCAGCATGATCGCCACCCTGGAATACAGCTCCAAGCCCAGGGCACCGGAGCAGGCGGTGGCCGAACACATTAAGCAGGCGTTCACCAACCCGAAGGCCACCAAGCCGCTCAACGCGTTGAAGAACGTGCCCGGCGACACCATCCAGGAGCCGCTGCACCGCCTGTTTCTCGACCAGAAGCGTCTTGACCGCAACCGGGCAGTCTCGGTGAGGGAATGCAAGCGCTCCTGGGGGGCCAACTACACCAACGGCGGCAAGGAGTGTGACGAGTTCCCCTTCGCCTCGACCTACGAAGGTTCCGCGATCGAGGAGTACGACACACAGGTCGAGAAGAACAACTTCTCCGTCCTGCCCGTCCCCGGCGCACAGAACGGAGCCGGCGGAACCCTCCTGCGCGGCTTCTACAACGCCAACCGCATCATCGACGGACCCGAAGACGGCTTCATCGTGAAGATCAACTGACGCATCAGCGGAGAAGCGGGCCCGGCGCAGGACTGTGCGGGGCCCGCCCGCTACCCGGCCTTCGGCCAGAAATCGATCACGTACCGCTCCACGCCGTACGCCGTTCCCTCAGACCGCGTCACCCTCTCTGCCTCCGCCCTGCCGGCACACTGCACACGCACCCTCCAGGCCCCAGCGCGCCCCAGCCGGATGAGCTCCTCGGAACGCCCTGAACCCCAGAGTGCAACGTCGCCCGTGACCGACTCGTAATCGATCTCCCCTTGCTCATCCCACTCACCCTCACCCGCCTCGGGCTGACTGTCCCAGACCCGGGCAGTAACCGCGGCAGTATGCGTGTGACCGGCACTGAACAAGTCGAACCGGCGGACATGTTCCTGCAGGAACACACCCCACCTGAAGTCATCCGGGAACGGCACCGGCACCACACTGTCGTCCGACTCCTGAAAACCGAAAGCCCGGAACTCCACCCGCGCATCCAGCTCCTGCTCCCCCAACAAGATGGCCACTGCCCCTCCGCCTTCCTCCCACAGTCGCTACGCGTTCCCATGACCGTAGAACACACCACCTGCCTGCCAGTGGGGACAAGCCACAGGGTGCCGGGTGCTAACGGCGTTAGCACCCTTGGCTCGGTACGTGGACGAGCCCGCTCGGAACTCCGGACGGGCTCGGCCGAACTCTGACTGGCCGGCTATCCCTCGCCGTGGGCGGCCAGGAGGCGCTCCAGGAGAACTTCCCGCTGTGACTCGCTCATCTTCTCGAAGATGAGGTCGGCGACTCCGTTGCCGTCATGCCAGGGCACGCGGGGAAGGGAGCGGATATCCACGAGGTGGGGCGTGGGACCCGCGGCCGGCTCGGCGGGCTGCTCTTGGTTCTCGGGGTCGCCGCTTTCGGTGTTGCTGGCAGCGGATGCAGATGGTGGGGTGCTAACGGCGTTAGCACCCTGCATGGTTCGCTTGCGTCGTTTGGTCTCAGCACGCTTGGCGAGGGCTTCCTCTACAGCGCTCTGCTGCTGCTGCGCGGGGAGCTGGCCGACGTTGCGGGCGATCTCTACCGGGAGGCTCCGGTCCTCGACCGCATCCTGGAGTTCCGGGGTGAGCTTGAGCAGGGCGATGCGCTGGGTGACCCAGGGACTGGATTTACCCAGCGCCCGAGCGACCGCTCGCTGGGACCCATGGACGTGTACGAGTCGCTGGAGGGCCTTCGCTTCATCAAGGGGGTCGAGGTTCTCGTGCTGAACGGCAGCGGTGAGAGCCGTCTCCAGGAGGGTGTCGGCGTCTTGGGCTAGCGAGTCATCGACATGGACGGGGACATCGTCTAGGCCAGCGAGGTTCGATGCGGCGAGGCGGCGGTTGCCGTCGACGACGACGTACGCCGCCTGGCCGATCTGGTCCTCATGGTCGGGGTGCGCGGCAAGAAACGCCTGCCGGGTGACGACTGCGAGGGGCTGGATGACACCTCGAGCGGTCAGGCTGTCGGCGAGGTCATCGACGGACTTGAGTTCCTCGCGCGGGTTGTAGGGATTGTGTGCCAGGGCCTCCAGAGGCACGCGGAGTGTCCCGGCCTGTGCGGCGGCGGCCAGCTCCGGTGAGGGGCCGTCCTGCCCGGCGAACCGCGCAAAGGATGCCGCGCGGCTGCTCATGGGCTGCGCCACGGCGTTGAACGTAGGGGAGTCCCCAAGCATGTCCGCCTTGCTCATGCCGTCTTCACTCCTCGCGCGATCTGCCTCATCTGGTGGGACTGTTCGCAGTCGGGCGCGTAGTCCAGCAGCGGGCGCTGCTTGCGGACGGCCTCGCGCTGTTCCTTGACGTCGGGAACGACGGCCAGGACCGGGGGAGTGCCCAGCGTCTTCCACTTGTCGAGCGACGAGGTCGCGATGTAGCCGCGGCGGCTGTCGAACTTGTTGACGACGAGGCCGAGCTGCTCGATGGCGATGTCGTAGTCCCGGGAGAGGGAATCGATCTGCTGGATGAGCATCCCGTAGGCCTGCGCTGAGGTGTCCTCTGCTTCCACGGGAATGACGAGGCCGGACGAGCCGGGCTTCTCGTTGTCCCGCTGGCGCCCGTAGTTGAGGGCTGCGTCCATGGCGAGTCCGAGGCTGGGCGGCGAGTCTACGACGATGACGTCGAAGTGCTCCTCGAGCGGGGCGAGGGCGCGCTCGAGTGCGGCTTCGCGCGGGCCGCGGAACATGGTGAGCCCCGAGTCGAGGAGGAACGCGTCGAACGCGGCAGGCAGGATCCGCAGTCGGCCGCCGAACCGGTCACCGCTTATGGCAACAGTCAGGTCGAGTAGCGGCTGCTGGGTTTGCTCCCGGTGGAGCATGTGCGTGATGAGGCTTTCCTCGCCAGCGGGAATGGCGGTGAGGCCGAGCTGATGGGTGAGGTGTCCCTGCGGGTCATAGTCGACGAGGAGGACTCGCTGGCCACCGATCGCCGTATCGGCTGCCGCGCCGATGGCAGTCGGGTCTTCCGCGAAGGCCTGGGCGAGGCCTGCGGATACGGCGGTCTTGCCGACGCCGCCCTTCTGGTTGCAGACGACGATTCTGCGGGTGGTCGCCTGAACGCCGGCGGGGTTGTCGGCCAGCCAGAGGACCACGGACTGCGCCAGCCCCTGGATGTAGGAGACGCCGCGCTCTCGGCAGTCGGTCTTGAAGTCCTCGTAGAGGCCTTCGGGGAGGTAGGTGCCGAACGAATCAGCGCCCGCGGTGTTGACGGCGGGCAGCTCGTCGGTGCAGTCCCGCCAGGCCTGGATGCCATGGGCGACGGCGTCCTGCATGTCGGTCTGGAGCTGCGCTGCACGGACCTTGAGGGCCTGCTGGAGGTGAGCGGGCAGCTTGGAGACGAGCTTCTCCCGCTCCGCTCCCGGGTTCGGAGATGACATGGACGGCAGCATACTGCCGTCGCGCGTCATTCTGGTGATCCGTTAGGTGCGTTTTGCCGATTTTCGGCGGCAGTTCCCCCCTGAGTGCTAACGCCGTTAGCACTCAGGGGGTGCTAACGGCGTTAGCACCCCCCTGCTTCCAGTCCTCAACACGGCTTCGCGTATCGCCTGCGAGGCGGACATCCGGACAGTCAGCATGGACTCATGTCGAAGTCCCTGAAATTCACTGGTGAAGAGAAGAACATGACCCTTGAGGAACTCGAGTCGTTCGTGAAGGCAGCAAGGGCCGCTGAGGCCCCGGGCGACAGCACAGTCAACGCTGTGGTGAGCACCAGCGGAAAGATCAAAGAGATAGAGGTCAAGCTGCCGAGCTCTTAATACTCCAGCTGTAGTTCGTGATGATCCGTGGGGCAAAGTGGGGGCATGACTACGTACGAGACGATGTCGTTCCACCTTGAGACCGAGCGGCTGATAATGCGGCCTTGGGCCGAGTCGGACGCCGCTGAGTTCTGCGCCCTCCTCTCCGAACGCGGCAAGGGAACTCCCACGGTTGAGCACATCCGGACGTCCATCGCGGAGCTGCTCACCGCGACGGCGACTACGGGCATCGCCCTGTTGCCCATCCAGCGCCGTGACGAAGGCGACTTCATCGGCTACTGCGGGCTGATCATCGGCCGCTCCACCCTGGAGGAGCCTGAAATCGCGTATGAGCTGTTCCAGCGCGCGCATGGGCGGGGCTACGCCACCGAGGCGGCCGGCGCGGTGCTCGACGCCGCTATCGCGACCGGGCGGGAACGGCTCTGGTCGACCGTCGGTACATGGAACACACCGTCGCTCCGTGTCCTTGAGAAGCTCGGGTTCGAGCGGGATCACGTCTCCACGGAAGACAACGGTGAAGTGGTCTGGCTCACCCGCTCGTTGCCGTGACGCGGGGCTGGGCCCCGGGGCTTCAGTCGGCCGGCGGCCGGCATCCATGTCCATCGGGCGGCCCGGTTACCGCGCTGTTTCTCGGCTAGTAGTACTCCAGCTGTAGATCGATCTTGCTGGCGGGGTCGGTGCGGAGACGGGTGCGGCCACCGTTGATCATCGTGAGTTGTGTGGACTGACGATGAGACGGTGGCCGCAGGTCAC
>NZ_JAGGOY010000116.1 GCF_018614095.1 Streptomyces sp. ISL-87
TGAGCCGGGACGCGATAGTTGGAACCTGGCCACGCATATTGGAACTGGACGGCTCACGATGCCCCTGGCGGTGGCCTGGGTGTCGGTGGCATCGGGTTGGATGATGCTTGTGACTGTCTATGACGTAGCCCGCCAGCTCCCCGCTATCGCCGATCTGCGGGACCTGTGCCGTTCACTGGCGATGCTCGACGCGATCCTGAGCCCGGACTGGGAAAGCCGGTACTACTCCTTCAACGCCGGCTGGGCCGGCGGCGAGGAGATGGCCTCGATGCGCAACGGGTCAGGAGACGAGTACTCGATCGTGTTCTCGGCGGCCGGGGCCTATGTGCGCGGCTTCGACCACGAATCGCCGATGAGCCCGTATGGCAACGACGGCGAGCCCTGGCCGGGAGTGGTCGACGAAGTCCCTGAGCTCTTCAGGTCCTTCGTCGAGGAGCCGGCGTTCACCGATGAGGAGGGGGTGCCTGTCGTGACGGCCTGCTTGTGGCGGGGAGTGTCGGACGGGCGGTGGCACCACGGGACGATCGACTTCCCTGAGAGGGCTGTCGATCCTGACGGGGCGACGAGCCTGTTCAGCCTCCTGATCGACCGCTCTTCAGCAGCGTTCCAGCGCTTCGCCGAGGACTACTACGAGGTCTCCATCGACCTGGGGGCGGTGAGCCATCTCTATGCCTTGAGGCCGCTGAACCAGGAACTCGTATCATTGCTGAACCCGGAGGTTGGCTTGGCGGACCTGGCCCAGGACATCTCCGAGATCGGCTATCCGCAGCTAGACCAGGAGTTGGCCTAAACGCTGTCGATCTTTCGGATGAGCTGCTCAGCGTGCTGGAGTAGAAGCCCGCGTAGTGCTGTGAAGTGATGGATTCGGCCTGGCCGTGCCAGTTTGGCCCACGTGCTGCTGCGCTGGTCGAGCCATGATCTTCGGAGTCCTTCGGGTTGTTCTGCCTCGATCGGCCGTGGCGCGAAGAGCGGTTCGCCGTGGGTGACCTGTGCCCAGACGAATGCGGATGCCTCTTGGCGCTTTCGGTCGTCCAGATTGGGCTGGATATGGCCGGGGACGGCCGGCAGGCGATCGGTCATCTCTTGCCAGGTGTCGCGGGTCAGTGCCCAGCGGTGGAGTGCTTCGCGGCGTCTGCGGTAGTTGATCGGGGCGGCGGCAGCGTCCAGGTCGTGGGCCAGGTTGTGCAAGGCTCTGGTGAAGTCCTTCGATCCCTGGTCGAGCCACCGGTGGAGCCCAGCTGTCGTGGTGTATTGGCCGCCCTTGGGGTTGATGCCGAGGTAGTCGGCTGCGTCGCCCATGGCTCCGCCGGCTGCCCACTGGACGAGGAGGACGGCTCCGAGGCGGCGCATGGACTTGGCGTAGGAGCCCGGCTCAAGTGGTGCGAGGTGCTTGTCGAACCAGTCCCGTTCCAGGAGTGCGGGGACGTTTTCCGGGCGGTAGCCATCGGTGCGGTCGGGGACCCTGGTCCCGCGTGGGCTGGTGCGCCGGTAGGAGCGGGTGCTCGGTGCGGCCGCCTGCTGCATCCTCTCCGAGCATGAGGCCCTGTGCCGGTCGAAGACCTGCGTCCAGGGGGTTCGGCTGGGGCGCCCGTCCCAAGACTCCCGCGTGTGCTGGGCCAGTACTTCGTCGAGGTCGGAGGCGTCGAGCAGGGTCGAAGCGGCGGTCAGCAGGCCGGCTGACGCGATCGCGTCCCTGGGCGGCCTGTCGAATGCTGGCTTCCCGCCAGCTCCGAGGGACTGGACGTGTTCGTCCACTGCCTCGCGGGCCCGGGGATCGAGCATGTCCCAGCTCTTGGGCCAAGTGGTGCAGAGGAGCGAGGTGACCACGCGCAGGTCGGTGAACCGGGAGGAGGACTCCTCGGCAGGGCGGCCGGGGCCGAGGAGGTCGAGCAGGTCCCGCTGGATCTTGAGCATGCTGGCGCTGGGACGAGACGGTCCAGCAGGGCTCCACTCCAGGCGGGCTCCGCAGGAGCGGCCAGTGCGGCCCTTTCCCCGGACTGGGTTCGGGCCGTCGGAGGGGACTGGGAACCGGCATTGGGCTGGGTCGAGGGAACCGTCTGCGGCCTGGGCGATCAAGTGGGGCAGTGTCCGCTGGAGTTCGTGGGGCTGCGGGCAGCCGTGTTTGAGGAAGACCTCGTGGATGGGACAGGCGAAGGCGATGGGCAGGTGCCAGGCCGTCTTCCAGGCCCCGCTGTCGTCGGCGAGGCATTGCGTGCAGTAGCGGGGGAAGTCGTTGAACAGCCAGTCCTCCCGTGTTCCCCGGCGGTCGAGGGCTGTGAGTGCCCGGGCGATGGGGGGATAGCGGTCCTGCCAGGGAAGGAACGTCAGTCCTGCGGTTTCGTCCTCGGTCAGTCGGGTGGCCCGGGCGAAGCGGTCGATGTCGAGGTCGAGCAGGAGCTGGCGGCCCAGAACCGATTCTGCGGGCCGCTTGATGCCGGTCAGCCGGGCCAGCCGGATGGGCGAGAGGCGGAGGCGGTGGGCCAGTCGCAGGAGGTAGCCGCCGAGGGATTCTTCGGGCAGGGGGTCCAGGCTCCGCCCCAGGGGCCGGTTGTTCCGGGGGAGCTCATCCATCGGCGGCCTGCTGTTTGCCGTGGTCGTCGAAGACCGTGTTGCGTCCCCTCCTGGGCTTCTTCGGGGGCTGGACGTTCTGGGGGATCTTCGGGACCTCGCCGGCCTCGGGATCCAGGTCCGCGAGGTTGCCCAGGCGGATGGAGGTCCGGGCCAGCAGTTCCGGGGTCAGCCTCTCCTCGCGGCTGGTGATCGCCTCGGTGCAGCCGTCCTCGATCAGCCGCCGCAACAGGCCCACGATGCCGTGTGTGCGCCGGAACAGGTATTCGGGCATCTCGCCTTTGGTGAGCATCCCGTCGAAGGAGCGGAACAGTCGCAGTTGGTCCTCGATCCCGGCGAGGTGGTCCAGGAACGCGGTGATCCCTGCGGGGGTGCTGTAGTCGAACGGGTCGAGGTCGACCATGTCGAAGCGCCGCTCGGTCTGGGTGGAGGCGGCTTCGTTGTGGCTCTTGCCGCGTTTGACGTCCGGGAAGACCCACTGTTTGGTGCGCGGGTCGATGTAGGCGCCCCGCAGCAGTCCGGAGTGGGGGATGTCGACGCCGATCAGCACGAGCGTCACGTTCAGGTCCATCAGCTCGCGGATCAGGTCCAGGGTGTCCTGGTCGTCACCGCGGTGGAGCCGGAGCCGGGTCACATCGTCGATGAGCAAGGCGGTCGTATTGTGGTCCCGGACCGCGTCCCGGACCGAGCGGATCAGGTCATCCAGGTTCTTGGGGTGGGGGTCTCCGTAGATGTCCAGGATGGTCTTGCACAAAGCCTTCGGCGTTGCTCGAACCGGCAGTCGGCAGTAGCCGACCGGAACGAACACATCACGGGTGCCGAGGAGTTGGAGCTGGTCCGGGAGGACCTGGCGGTGGACCGAGCGCCACAGGTCCTCGAAGATCGCCGCGGCGGAGCACGCGGTCTCCGTCTTGCCCTGGAAGCCGCCGCCGTTGACCATCAGGCCGTCACGGGTGCCAGGCATGAACTTCACCGCATTGTTCTCCAAGCGCCCGCGCATCAGGTTGGAGACCCGCATGCTCATCGGCGTCTCCTGCAGGCGCATGTTCACGTGGCTGGCGGTGCGGTGCAGGTCATGCAGGCCGCGTCGCTTGGGACTGAGATCGGCGTACTCCTGCAGCGAGAGCCGCGGGGCGGGGACGAACGTGTCGCGCATCCGGAGCCACTGCTGCCAGCCCTCCCAACGGGTGCGGTCCGGGGGCGGTCCGATCCGCAGGAACGGGACGATCGGGTTCTCGTCCTCGACGGGCCCACCTGTCATCCTTGTTCCCCCTCGTCGTCCTGGTCGTCCTCGGGCAGGAGGAAGACGTTGCGCTCCCGGAAGCTAGACCCCAGCGGGGGCGGGATCTTCGGGGCGCCGGAGACGGCGGCCTCGCGCCTGCGGCGGCGTTCGGCGTCGAGGGTCTCCTGGGTCTGCCGGCCGCGCTGCGGCCACTGCAGTTCGGTCACCGTCGCCTGCTCGTCCACGGTTCCGGCCTGCGCGGATGCGGGTGCGGGGCGGTCGCCTTCGGCGGCTTTGGCCTGGGCGACCTCGCGGGCGTGCTCGGTGCGCTGGGACTTGTTCAGCTGGGTGGGCCACTGGCTGACCGGGATCTTGGAGCCGATCAGTTCCAGCAGCACCGGCAGCAGTTCGGTGTCGGACTTCGGCTTCATCCCGCAGGCGTCGGCCTTCTTCAGCAGGTCGCGGACACGGGCGTCCCCGAAGGCCGGCATCTGGCCGACCGCCGGCAGGCCGGTCCAGGCCAGAGGGTGCCAGGCGTGGGTGATCGGATCCTGGAAGAAGACGGCCCGACGGTCGCGCGGGTCTCGCCGGATGAGCCACTGGCCCTTGTGCTTGCCGCCGCGCGTCGAGCGCTGGCCCCGGTAGTCGGCAAGGACGTTCTGGTCGTCGTACCAAAGTCCGCGGATTTTCACCCCGCGTCGGGCGTCGATGCGCACGTAGTGCGGCGGCAGCAGTTCGTAGAACAGCTCCGGGGAGGGGATCTCCATCGCGAGGCCGGCCTGCGCGAACGAGGCCGCGAACAGGGAGTTCGGGCTGTGGACCCCGTCCGGGTCCCAACTGGGGGCGTATTCTCCCAATTGCCGCCTTTGCCAGACCGAGACGATCCAGGTGGCGATCAGGTGCTCCATCTCGTCCACCGTCAACACGGCGTCGGCCGCCGGATCGGCGCCGCGGTCGGCGATGTCGACCCCGGTGTAGCCCGTCAGCAGCTCGAACAGCAGCTGCCTGCAGGTGCCGAACGCCCGTTCGCAGGCCGCCTTGTCCTGCGGGCGAAGGACACGCGAGGGAAGGATGTTGCAGCCGAGCACGCGCTGCACTTCGACCAGATGATGGTTCCGGTAGACGGACCCGTGGTCGGTGGTCACCGTCTCCGGGGTGAAGAACGGCAGGCCGGCGACCTTGTGCCCGGCGAACTCCGAGACGACCGCTGCAGGCAGGCCCGGGTAGGGCCACTCCAGTTCCTCGCCCCAGTCCGCCCGCATCGGCAGCGGCATCATCACGTCCCGCAGCAGCATCGCGACGTCCACCGCGGTGTCGGAGACCAGCGTGAGCCGGAACGCGACCAGCGAATGCGTGTATGTATCGAGGGCAATTGTCAGGTGCGGCTTGATCGGGTCGCCGAAGACCCCGTCGCGGACCATGACCGGCAGGACCGTGGTGTCCAGGGCGACGACCTGGCCCGGCCGGTGGACCACCACGTGCCCGTTCTTCATCGGCAGCTCGGCCGACCGTGCGTAGCGCTGACGCGCGCCGCCCGAGCCGAACCACTCCTTCCAGACTCGGCAGAGCGTGCGGTAACTGGGTACATCCGTCGCGGCCTCGGGCTCCTCACCGGTGTCCGGGTCTTTCGCGTCGAAGGTCTCGCGGACGTACTGCCGGATCAGGCGGTCCTTCGTCCGCATGGAGACCTTCGCCCCGCGCAGGGTCTCCTCGCGGACCGCGAGGATCGCCTCCCGCACCTCCTCCGACACTGTCCGGTGACCGCCACCCTCCCGAAGCCAGCGGTCGTCCGCGCATCCGACCAGGCCGAACTTCCGGCGCCCGGTTTCCCAGCGGATGAGGGTGTGGACGCTGGCTGCGTCCAGCCCCAGCAGCTTCGCCTGCTGTCGGTCCAGTGCGGCGAGCTCGGCCGCCTTCGCCCGGCGGCGGCCCGTCAGCGTGGTGGTGTCCGGGTCGTACTGGGGCTTGGGTTCGCCCGGTCCGGGCCGCAGCGGATCACCGCTGCGGAACCCGGTCGCCACCTCCAGGAGGTGGGCCATCCTCAGCTCGACGAGCTCCAGCCGACCCTGTTTCAGGTCCTCGACGGTCTTGGGCTGGCGTCCTCGGTCGGCGCCGGCCGAGGCTGTTCGTGAGGACGGCCGGCATGCCGGGTGGTTGGCCAGGAACCGGAAGCTCACCTGCTGGCGGACACCATCGGAGGCGACGAGTTGAACCCGGCTCAGGTGCGGCTCGCGCCGTTCGACTGTCCACTCGGTGCCGTCCAGGACCACTCCGGCCCCGGGTGAAAGGTCCAGCACCGCCCGGGCCGACCTCATGCCACCGCTCCAGGGGCCGCCACCACGGGTGAGCGATCGGCCAGTGGCTGGGCGAGATCGACGCCGAGCCGCCGGTGCCAGAGCAGGTGCAGCAACTGGGCTCGGGCTAGGGGCTCGTAGGTTGCCGTGGCGGCAAGTTCGCCGAAGGTCAGTTCCTTCCGCGCGGACTCAAGGAGCGCAGGCCGCAGCCCGAGCTGGTCGGACAGCGGTCGCCGCTGGGAGGAGAACGCGTCCAGGGACGAGGAGACGTGCTCGCGCCAGCGGGCGGCCACCACGTAGTGCCAGCCGCAGGCCAGGGCGACCTCAGCAGCCGCGGCAAAGGACTCCCGGTCCTTCTCCTTGATCAGGGGTTCCGGGCGCACGTCGATCAGCCAGACCCCCGAACGGGTCACCGCAAGGAAGTCCGGCGTGTGGCTCCTGCGCTTGTCCGCTGTGCCGAAGCGCAGCCTCATCGGCTGCGACACGACGTCGACCAGGTCCCCGGCGAAATCCAGCGCCAGCAGCAGCCGGGCCTCCTCCAAGCTCTCGGCGCCGTGGTGACGGCCGGTGCTGACCAGGAACTGAAGGCCGGGCCGGTGATGCTGTTCCCGCTGCCAGGAGAAACAGCGAATCGGATCACCGTCCACCATCGGCGTCCGGACGAGGTCCCGCACCGGACAGGTCACCTGGTCGCCGCCGGTCTTCCACGTCACCGTCCATCGCTCGGACCAGCCCTCGCCCAGGTCCAGGCCGACCCTGCCAGCCTCCACGGAGACCGGCACGAGGAGTTCGTCCCAAGCGGAGCGGTGAGACCACAACGGCTCACCCGTCGTCACCCCCACCCCACACGCTGCCCTGCGTAGGCACTCGCTCGCTTCCATGTCTCCCAGGAAAGCGGCCACGGACGTCACGAGCCCGGGATGTTCGGAACTGGTTCCAACATGAATGGCAATTCGCCGAACATTGCAAGAAGCGTGGCCAGATGGTTCCAACACGCGTGTCCCGCAGGGTCAGGACCGCCAGGTCACCACACCACGCTGGTTCCACCTATCGTGTCCCGGCACA
>NZ_JAGGOY010000117.1 GCF_018614095.1 Streptomyces sp. ISL-87
GAGTGGGGGGCGGGCGGTACAAGGGGAGGGACTGTATATACCGGACATTCAGCCGGGGCTGCTGGCGCGGGTGCCGGCCGAGCAGCGGGGTCCGGGGCGGGGGCGGGACGCGGTGCGCCTGCTGGTCTCGCGGGGGACGGACGTGTCACTGCACGCCTTCCGGGAGCTGCCAGGGCTGTTGCGCGCCGGGGACGTGCTGGTGGTGAACACCTCGGCCACGCTGCCGGCGGCGGTGGATGCCCGGCTGGGCGGCGAGGACGTGGTGGTGCACTTCTCGACGCGGGGTGAGGACCGCCGCTGGGCGGTGGAGCTGCGGGACCGGGCCGCGCGGGGGACGACCCGGCCCCGCACCGGGGGGCCCGCGGGGGTGGTCGTAGAGCTGCCGGGCGGGCACGCCCTCGTACTGGAGGAGCCGCTCGCCCCGGGAGCGGACCGGCTGTGGTGGGCGCGGGTGGCCGTGGACGACGTACCGGGGCTGCTGCACGCGTACGGGCGGCCGATCCGGTACGCGTACACCGAGCGGGACCAGCCGCTGTCGGCCTACCAGACGGTCTTCGCGGTGCCGGCCGCCGACGGGGCGGGATCGGCGGAGATGCCGAGCGCGGCCCGGCCCTTCACGGCGGGGCTGGTGGCGCGGCTGGTGAGCCGGGGGGTGCAGTTCGCGCCGCTGACCCTGCACACGGGGGTGGCCTCGCAGGAGGCGCACGAGCCGCCGTACCCGGAGCGGTACGCGGTGCCCGCGACGACGGCGCGGCTGGTGAACGCGGCCAGGGCGACGGGCGGGCGAGTGATCGCGGTGGGAACGACGGCGGTGCGGGCCCTGGAGTCGGCGGCGGACGGCAGCGGGGTGGTCCGGGAGGCCGGGGGCTGGACGGACCTGGTGGTCACGCCGGACCGCGGGGTGCGGGTGGTGGACGGCCTGCTGACCGGGTTCCACGAGCCCCGGGCCTCGCATCTGCAGATGCTGGAGGCGGTCGCGGGGCGTACCGCCGTACAGCGTGGGTATGCGGAGGCGATGGCCCGGCTCTGCCTCTGGCATGAGTTCGGGGACGTGCATCTGCTACTCAAGGATGAGGGGCCTCACTGATTGAATTGCTGCCGCAACCCAGGGTGAGGCTGTTACGTGTTCGATGTGAGCCCGCGCATAGGACGCACATCACTTACGAAGGTCCTTAGTGGACATGTAAAGACACCGTCAGCGCTGCTCTGCCTAGAGTCGAGCCCGGAATTCCGGGCTCGACAGCGGCTCCTGATCCACTAAGCAGCTTCGTACGTCACACCTTTGCCATGCGTTTTTGCCACCGCTAAGAATGGCCGACGTCGCACAGCGCCGCAGATCCCGGATCAGCGCGGCGCTTTCCTGCGGCCCCCGCTATTCGAAGAGGTTGCTCACGCATGTCCGAGACCAGCACCCCCGGCCACAATCGTCGCCTGACCAAGGCGAACAAGCTGTCCTTCGCCGGTATCGCCACCCTTGGCGCCGCCGCACTCGCCTTCTCTCTCGTCCCGGCCAACGCCGGCGAGCAGACGGGGACGGCCGTCGCCGTCGCCCCCGTGGCCTGGACGCAGGTTGTGGACGGTGCCCAGACGAACGTCCTGGCGCACCTCGGCACGCAGCACGCCATCGCCGACAAGAACGCGAAGGACGCCGCCGCCAAGGCCGCCGCCGCGGCCGCCAAGGCCAAGGCCGCGGCTGCCAAGGCCAAGGCCGAGGCCGCCGCGAAGAAGGCCCGCGAGGCCAAGGAGGCCGCCAGCCGGTCCGCGGCCCGCACCCCCGTCTTCGCGAACAACCTGGACGGCTGGATCAAGGAAGCCCTCTCCATCATGAAGCGCGAGGGCATTCCCGGCACCTACGCCGGTATCCACCGCAACATCATGCGTGAGTCGAGCGGCAACCCCCGCGCGATCAACAACTGGGACATCAACGCCCAGAACGGCATCCCGTCGAAGGGCCTGCTCCAGGTCATCCAGCCGACCTTCGCCGCGTACCACGTCAAGGGCACCAAGTTCGACCTGTACGACCCGGTCGCCAACATCGTCGCCGCCTGCAACTACGCGGCCGACCGGTACGGGTCCATGGACAACGTGAACAGCGCGTACTGAGCCGTGTACTGAACCCCCATGCGCCGCAGGGCGGCACCCGGAGTCCGGGTGCCGCCCTGCGGCGTTGGTGCGTGCGGCCCGCGTGTGCCGGCCGCCTGACCGGTGCTACTTGCCCGCGCGCATGACCTCGGGCTCGTGGCGGCGCAGCAGGCGCTGCACCAGGAAGCCGCAGGCGATGCCGAGCATCAGCAGGATGGTGATGTTCAGGCTCCACTGGCCGACCGTGGACTCCCACAGCGGGTCCGTGTTGGTCGGGTTGTCGGCGTCCCACGGCGGCATGAGCTTGCCGAGGTTCAGCGTGGTGCCGGCCGCGGCGATGGCCCAGCGGGACGGCATCAGCCAGGCGAACTGCTCCAGGCCCGGGGAGTCGTACACCTGGAAGAGGATGCCGGTGAAGACGACCTGGACGATCGCGAACATCACGAGCAGCGGCATGGTCTTCTCGGCGGTCTTCACCAGCGAGGAGATCACCAGGCCGAACATCATCGAGGTGAAGCCGAGCGCGATGACCGACAGGCAGATCTCGAGGGCCGGCGGCATGATCAGGCCCTCGGTGGGCAGGTCGCGCGGGTAGAAGCCGATCCCACAGATGATCACGCCCTGGATGGCCGTGATGATGCCGAGGACGATCACCTTGGACATGAGGTACGCCGACCGGGACAGGCCGGTCGCGCGCTCACGCTCGTAGATGACGCGTTCCTTGATCAGCTCACGGACCGAGTTCGCGGCGCCCGAGAAGCACATGCCGACCGCGAGGATCAGCATGATCGTGCCGGCGTCGCCGTTGAAGCGGGACGGCGCCACGGGCGGCGCCAGGCCGAACTTCGCGGGGATGACCGTGGAGACCACACCCAGGACCGCGGGCAGGATCAGCATCAGGCCGATGAAGCCCTTGTCGGAGGCGATCACCGAGAGGTAGCGGCGGATCAGCGTCCAGAGCTGCGAGCCCCAGCCCTGCGCCTTGGGCGTGCGCATCTGCTGAGCGGGCGGCATCGAGACCGACTGCGGGGCCACGGCGTCGAGGTCGGCGGCGTACAGCTGGTAGTGCTGCGAGCCCTTCCAGCGGCCGGCCCAGTCGTAGTCGCGGTAGTTCTCGAAGGAGGAGAACACGTCGGCCCAGGTGGTGTAGCCGAAGAAGTTCAGCGCCTCGTCCGGCGGGCCGAAGTAGGCGACCGAACCGCCCGGGGCCATGACCAGCAGCTTGTCGCAGATGGCCAGCTCGGCGACCGAGTGGGTGACGACGAGGACCGTGCGGCCGTCGTCGGCGAGCCCGCGCAGCAGCTGCATGACATCGCGGTCCATGCCCGGGTCGAGGCCGGAGGTCGGCTCGTCCAGGAAGATCAGCGACGGCTTGGTGAGCAGCTCCAGGGCCACGGACACGCGCTTGCGCTGACCACCGGAGAGCGAGGTGATCTTCTTGTCCTTGTGGATGTCGAGCTTGAGCTCGCGCAGCACCTCGTCGATGCGGGCGGCGCGCTCGGACTCGGCGGTGTCGCCCGGGAAGCGGAGCTTGGCCGCGTACTTGAGGGCGGTGCTGACCTTCAGCTCCTTGTGCAGGATGTCGTCCTGCGGGACCAGGCCGATGCGCTGGCGGAGCTCCGCGAACTGCTTGTACAGGTTGCGGTTGTCGTAGAGGACGTCACCCTCGTTGGCGGGCCGGTAGCCGGTCAGCGCCTTGAGCAGGGTCGACTTTCCGGATCCGGAGGGGCCGATGACACCGATCAGCGACTTCTCCGGGACGCCGAAGGTAACGTCCTTGAGGATCTGCTTGCCGCCGTCGACGGTGACCGTGAGGTGGCGGGCCGAGAAGGAAACCTCGCCGGTGTCGACGAACTCCTCGAGGCGGTCGCCGACGATCCGGAACGTCGAGTGGCCGACGCCGACGATGTCGTTCGGGCCGAGCAGTGCGGTGCCGGACTTGGGCACCGGCTGGCCGTTGACGTAGGTGCCGTTGTGGCTGCCGAGGTCGCGGATCTCGAAGCGGCCGCCGGGCATCGAGCGGAACTCGGCGTGGTGGCGGGAGACCTGGAGGTCGGAGACCACCAGCTCGTTCTCCAGCGCACGGCCGATCCGCATGACGTGGCCCAGCGAGAGCTGGTGGAACGTCGTCGGGCTGCGGTCGCTGTA
This sequence comes from Streptomyces sp. ISL-87, assembly GCF_018614095.1. Taxonomy (GTDB): domain Bacteria; phylum Actinomycetota; class Actinomycetes; order Streptomycetales; family Streptomycetaceae; genus Streptomyces. Next base: position 4,231 of record NZ_JAGGOY010000117.1, read on the forward strand.
GCCGGGACCCGCACCCTGCACGGGGCGGGATGCGGCGGGGCCGCCGCCCTGCTGGTGCGGGACGTGCGGCTGCTGGGCGTGCGGCTGCTGCTGCGCGTGCAGCTGCTGGGCGGCGACCGGCTGCTGCGGTTGCTGCTGCCATACCTGCTGCTGCGGCTGGGCCTGCTGCTGCGGGGCATCGTAGACCGGCGCCTGCGCCTGGGCCGGGGCCTGGTACGCGGGGGCCTGGTGGGCCACGGGCTGCTGCGCGGCAGCGCTCACATTCAGCCGCGGGCCGTCGGTGGCGTTGCCGAGGTGCACCGGCGTACCGGGCACGAGCTCGGTCTGCTGGACCCGCGCGCCGTGCACATAAGTGCCGTTGGTGCTCCCGTGGTCCTCGATGCCCCAACCCCGGCCGTTCCAGCTGATGGTGGCGTGTCGCCACGACACCCGGGCATCATCGATCGCGATGTCTCCCTGGGGATCACGCCCCAGGGAGTACGACCTGGACGGATCGAGCGTCCAGGTCCTTCCATTCAATTCCAGTACGAGTTCCGGCACTCCAGCCCCACTTAAGTCCCCCGAGAATCCCCCTGCAGTCAGGGAGTCTAGGGATGGCGAACATCCGGGGGAACTATTTCAGGCCTGCGGCCACATGTGGAATCGGGGCCTGTCAGAGGTGTCTACGCCTGCCCGTTGACGGGGTCGAAAGTCACCCGGAGAGTGAGATACGGGACTTCTCGCCGACCGTCCCACCCACATACCGGGGGGCACGCATGCGCCGCATTCGTTGGGGAGATGTGGTCTTGTCCGGCGTCGCCGCCGTGGGCTGGTCCCTCATCGTGATGGCCGGGACGGCCGCGTTGGGGCTGCGCCTGCTGGGCGCCGACGCGGCGGGCGGCTCGCTGGGGGCGATGACGGCGGCCGTTGTGGTGCTGGCGGTGGGCGGGACGGTGACGCCGTCGGGTGACGTGTCGGCCTTCGGGGTGGCCGGGGCCGGCGCCGAAACCTCCCTGGACGTCACGCCCTTGGGGGTCGGGCTGGCCGGGGCGCTGGTCCTGGCGCACGTGTTCCTGCGCTCGCTCCGGACCGGGGCGGCCGCCGGGGAACTCGCCGCCCGGGCGGGCGTGGTGGCGGCCTTGTTCGTCGCCACGGCGGGCGGGCTGGCGTGGGCCGGGCACGATGTGGTCACCCTCGACGGGGCGCGGTTGCCCAGGATGCCCGCGAAGGTTGAGATCCCCGGGATCGGGGACATCGGGGGGCTGCTCCCGGACCGCATCGGGGACCTGATCGAGACACGGACCCGGGTGGGGTTCTCGGTGGACCTCGGGCCGACGCTGGTGGGCGCGGGGGTGTGGGTCCTGGCGGTGCTGGGGCTGACGCTGCTGGCCTCTCGGCGCGGGCCGACGGCGTGCGCGCGGCTGCGGCCGGCGGTGTCGGCGGTGGTGGCGGTGCTGCTGGTGGCGGTGGCGGCCGGGCTGGCCTCGGCGGTGTGGGCGGCGGTGCGGGACGACCATCCACGGCGGGTGCTGGGGGCCGCGCTGCTGGGGGCGCCGAACGGGAGCTGGGTGGGGGTGCTGCTGGGGCTGTTCGTGCCGCTGCGCGGCCGGGCCTGGGGTGAGCCCGGGCGGCTGCTGCCCGCTCCGCTGGACGAGCTGCTGGGGGTGTCGGAGCGGGAGCCGGTGACGGTGGCCCGGCTCGCGGAGTACGACGGGCGCGCCTGGCTGCTCGTCGCGGGGGCGGGCCTGCTGCTGTTGTACGCGGGTGTGCTGGCGGCCGTACGGACTCCAGGGCGCGGGATCGCGGGGTGCGCGGTGCGGCTGTCGGCCGTGACCGGGGTGACGCTGGCGGCGCTGGTGTGGCTGACGGGGGTGTCGGCGGACGCGTCGCTCGCGGTGCTGGGGGTGGACGCGGTCGACGCCGGTGTGGACCTCCGGGCCGCTCCCGTGCCGGCCCTGCTGATCGGCGCGGCGTGGGGCGCGGCGGCCGGCGCAGCGGGCGCGGCCCTCGCCCGCCACCACCGCCCGGCCCCGCTGCCGCAGTGGGGTGCGGATCAGGCGGGGCCGGGCGGGGTGGGCCCGGGTCGGGCGGGCCAGGCGGGCCCCGGCCAGGCGGAACGGGGTCGGGCAGGTCCCGGCCGGGCGGGACCGGGCCAGGCAGGTCCGGCCCAGGCAGGACAAGGCAAGGCAGGACCGGCCCAGGCAGGACAAGGCAAGGCAGGACCGGCCCAGGCAGGACAAGGCAAGGCAGGTCCGGCCCAGGCAGGACAAGGCCCCGGCGCGCCTACCGCCTCGTACGGTCCGGCCCCGCGGCGCCGGCCGCCGCCCGGGTGGACCCACCGGCGCAACGACCCGCACACCGACCCGTCCATCGACCCCGACGTCTCCTGGGACGTGACGATCACCGGCCCGCCGCCCAAGCCGCGGCGGCCGGCCCAGCGCCCGCCTTTCACACCGCCCCCTCCACCGCCGCCCCCGCCAAAACCCCCAGGCTGACCTGGCCGACCCGGGGTGCGGTGGAAGGATCCCGCCCGCAGGGTGGGACGGGGGTCCACCTGTGGGGATGGGGAAGATACGGTGAGGGCACCATGAGCGCTTCGCAGACCTCCGACGTCCCCACCCTCCTCGTCAAGATCTTCGGCAAGGACCGTCCCGGGATCACCGCCGGGCTGTTCGACACCCTCGCCGCCTACTCCGTCGACGTCGTCGACATCGAGCAGGTCGTCACCCGTGGCCGCATCGTGCTGTGCGCCCTCGTCACCCAGCCCGCCGGCGCCGCCGAGGGCGAGCTGCGGGCCACCGTCCACAGCTGGGCCGAGTCGCTCAAGCTGCAGGCCGAGATCCTCTCCGGTACCGGTGACAACCGGCCGCGCGGCAGTGGACGCTCACATGTCACCGTGCTCGGCCACCCGCTGACGGCCGAGTCCACGGCGGCCATAGCGGCCCGGATCACCTCCACCGGCGGCAACATCGACCGTATCTTCCGCCTCGCGAAGTACCCGGTGACGGCGGTGGAGTTCGCCGTCTCCGGCACCGAGACCGAGCCGCTGCGCACCGCCCTGGCCCTGGCCGCCGCGCACATCGGCGTCGACGTGGCCGTGGTCTCGGCCGGGCTGCACCGCCGGGCCCAGCGCCTGGTCGTCATGGACGTGGACTCGACCCTGATCCAGGACGAGGTCATCGAGCTCTTCGCGGCGCACGCCGGCTGCGAGGCCGAGGTCGCCGAAGTGACCGAGCGGGCCATGCGCGGCGAGCTGGACTTCGAGCAGTCGCTGCACGCCCGCGTGGCACTGCTGGCCGGGCTCGACGCCTCCGTGGTGGACAAGGTCCGCTCCGAGGTCCGCCTCACCCCCGGCGCCCGGACCCTGATCCGTACCCTCAAGCGGCTCGGCTACCAGGTCGGCGTGGTCTCCGGCGGGTTCACCCAGGTGACGGACGATCTCCAGGAGCGGCTGGGGCTCGACTTCGCCTCGGCCAACACGCTGGAGATCGTGGACGGCAAGCTCACCGGCCGGGTCACGGGCGAGATCGTGGACCGGGCGGGCAAGGCCCGGCTGCTGCGCCGCTTCGCCGCGGAGGCCGGCGTACCGCTGGACCAGACGGTGGCGATCGGCGACGGCGCCAACGACCTGGACATGCTGAACGCGGCCGGGCTGGGTGTGGCCTTCAACGCCAAGCCGGTGGTCCGCGAGGCCGCGCACACCGCGGTGAACGTGCCGTTCCTGGACGCGGTGCTGTACCTGCTGGGGATCACCCGGGAAGAGGTCGAGGCGGCCGGCCTGACCTGACCCGACCCGATCCGCACACCTCTACGGAGGGACGGGCCCCGGCGCATCGATCGCCGGGGCCCGTCCCCGTCCGCCTCAGCGGGTCAGTGGTCCTTGGGCGTCCAGTAGTCCAGCAGCGTGCCCACCCCGTGCTCCAGCGACTTCCACGAGCCGGTGAAGGAGATGACCGCGAGCGCCGCCGTCGGGAACCCCGAGCGGGTCATCCGCACCGCGGTGTCGCCCTCCGCGCGCCCGGAGAGGGCGTCGGCGAGGGCGTGCATGCCGGGGTTGTGGCCGATCACGAGGAGGTCGGCGACATCATCGGGGGTCTCGTTCAGCAGGGCGATGAGCTCGCCCAGCGAGGCGTCGTACAGCCGGTCCTCGTACACGGTCTTCGGCCGGTGCGGCAGTTCCTGGACGGCGAGCTTCCAGGTCTCGCGGGTGCGGGCGGCGGTGGAGCAGAGGGCCAGGTCGAAGGTGATGCCGGTCTCGGCCAGCTTCAGACCGACGGCCGGTGCGTCCTTGCGGCCTCGCTCCGCCAGCGGGCGGTCGTGGTCGGACACCTCGGGCCAGTCGGCCTTGGCGTGCCGGAGGATGACGATCCTGCGGGGTGTGTCGGCGCTCATGGCTCCCAGCTTCGCATGAAATGAGCCATCGGGCGCTGGGTGTTGAGGGTCTCGTACCCGAGGGTGGAACGCCGGTCACCCGAGGGTGGAGCGCCGGTCACCCGAGGGTGGAGCGCCGGTCACCCGGGGGGGGTGGAGCGCGCCGGTCAGCCGACGACGCGCAGCAGCTGCTCGGTGAGCCGGACCAGCCCGGAGACCTCGCCGGACGCCGCGTGGGCCTCGCCCGATCCGGCGAGGAGCAGCAGCAGGAGCCCGAAGGCGAGCGCGGGCAGGGCCAGCGTCCACCAGTGCAGCCGGGCGTTCGCACCGGCGGCGCCCCGGCGGCGGGAGGGGGCCGTGGGGCGGAGGTACGGGGTGGTGTGCGTGGGGGCCGACATGGCCGCCTCCGTGGGTGTGCGGGTGGGACTGGCTCGCTGGCTTCGAATCTATGGATCCGGAGGAGCGGCTCCCATCCGGGGCGCACCCCAGTTCACCCTGAGCCTGGCCCCCTAGGGGTTGGTGGGGGTAGCCCTACCAAGGCGGCGCGCGAGCCCGCTCACCAGCGTCGTGTCACGGGGAGGCGAGCGTCGCGATGACGGCGATGACGACGGTCACGAGGAGCATCGCACCGAGCACGATGCCGAGCTTCTTGTGGCCGTCCTGGGGGTTCGGTTCGAGTACGGGCGACATGCCCATCAGTCTCGCATGCCGCATTCGTCCTCGATCGTGCGGTCCCGGCCGGCCAGGACGCCCAGTGCGATCTGCGGGATCAGCAGTCCGGCCATCAGCGCCAGCGGCAGGTCCCAGCCGCCGGTGTGCTGGTAGAGGGTGCCGATGACCAGCGGTCCGGGGATGGAGATGAGGTAGCCGACGCTCTGGGCGAAGGCGGACAGCTTGACGACACCGGCCGGGGACTTCGCGCGCAGCCCGATGAGGGTGATGACGAGCGGGAAGGCGCAGTTGGAGACGCCGAGCAGGAGCGCCCAGGCCCAGGCGCCGGCGGCGGGGGCGAAGTAGAGGCCGGCGTATCCCAGGAAGCCGAAGAGGCCGAGGGTGGCGGCGATGGCGCCCTGGTTCCTCATCCGCCCGGCGAGGCCGGGGATGACGAAGGCGAGCGGGACGCCCATGACCATGGTGACGGCGAGCAGGACGCCGGCGGTCGAGGCGGAGACCCCGGCATCGCGGAAGATCTGCGGGAGCCAGCCCATGGTGACGTACGCGCCGGTGGCCTGGAGGCCGAAGTAGCAGGCCAGGGCCCAGGCGGTGCGGCTGCGGACGATCCGCGGGCCCGCGTCGGGACGCACGCCCGAGGGCGCGGCGGCCTTCTCCCGGCGGCCCGCGGCGGCGATGGGCAGCCAGGGCAGTACGGCGGCCACCGCGAGCACGGCCCAGATGAGCAGGCCGGTACGCCAGCTGCCGCCGAGGGCGGAGGTCAGCGGGACGGTCGCCGCGGCGGCGAGCGAGGTGCCCGCGGCCAGGGCCATGGAGTAGAGACCGGTCATAGTGCCGACCCTGTCCGGGAACCAGCGCTTGACGATCACCGGGAGCAGCACGTTGGTGAGGGCTATGCCCGCCAGGGACAGGGCGCTGGCGGCGAGGAACCCGGCGGCGTTGGTGGCAAAGGGACGGATCAGCAGGCCCGCGGCGACGGCGGCCATGCCGGCGCAGACGACGGCGGCGGGGCCGAAGCGGCGGGAGAGCCGGGGCGCGGTGACGCCGAAGACGGCGAAGCAGAGGGCGGGGACGGAGGTGATCAGTCCGGCGACGGTGCCGCTCATGCCGAGGCCCTCGCGGGTCTCCTCGAAGAGGGCGCCGAGGCTGGTGATGGCGGGCCGCAGGTTGAGGGCGGCCAGGACGATGCCGACGATGAGCACAGGGCCGAGCCAGGCCGGCTGGGTGGTGGCGGGCGTGCCGGGGGACCCCAGGGGTGCCGTGCGCGCGGCCTGGGGCCGGTTCAGGGTCTTGATTTCTTCGTCGGACATTGAACCATCATAGAATCATGGGATGATTGGTTGTCCACCCTCGGAGAGGACCCCGCCCGCATGCCGCTGACCTCGCCCCGGCGATCCGCGCTCGTCGACCAGGTGATCGCCCAGCTCAGGAACCAGATCACGTCCGGCGAGTGGCCGGTGGGTGCCCGCATCCCGACCGAGCCGGAGCTCGTGGAGCTGCTGGGCGTCGCCCGCAACACGGTGCGGGAGGCCGTCCGGGCCCTCGCGCACAACGGCCTGCTCGACATCCGGCAGGGTTCGGGCACCTACGTCATCGCCACCAGTGAACTGGCCGGGGTGATGCACCGGCGCTTCGCCGGAGCCGACCCGCGGCACATCGCGGAGCTGCGCTCGACCCTGGAGTCCTCGGCGGCCCGGCTGGCGGCGGAGCGGCGGACCGACCGGGACCTCGTACAGCTGGACGCGCTGCTGACCCGGCGCGAGGAGGCGTGGGAGAGCGGGGACGCGGAACTGTTCGTTGCGGCGGACGTGGCCCTGCACATGGCGGTGGTGACCGCCTCGCACAACGAGGTGCTCATCGAGCTGTACGCGGACCTCGGGGATCTGGTGGCGGACTGGCTGCGGACGGATGTCGGAACGGAGCTGGATCCCGCGTCCCATCTGGACCACACCCGCTTGATCGAGACGATCCGGCGCGGGGACGGCGACGCTGCGACGTCGGAGGCGGCGGGCTACCCGTTCGTCTGCCTCGGCAAGAGCCAGGGCCGGGGCTAGGGGCTAGCGGCCGAAGCCAGAACCTCGGGCCGGCACCAGGGCGCCAGGGCCGGGCCCGGGCCAACCCCGTCAGGGCCGCTCGTGACTCACCCAGGCCGACCGGACTTCCTTCCAGCACCGGCTCGTCAGCTCCACCCGCCCGGCCGGCCCCACGGCAACGGCAGCGCCGTCCCCGTCCACGTCCCACCAGCGGTCGCACTCCACGTGCAGCCGGATCAGGTCGGTCTCGGGATAGCCGTTGTGGCAGTACGCCGTCACCCGCGACCCCTCGATCTCGGTGTCGCAGTCGGCCCCGAACAACTCCCGCGCGGCGGGCGGGGCAGGCTGTACGGGTGGCTCGACCGGGATTTCGGCGAGGTCCACGAAGGCCGGGGCCGCCATCGCGGGGCCGGCGGCCGGCTCTGCGTCGGGGGATTGCGCGATGGCTCCCGGGATCAGAAGTCCGGTCAGGACCACCGAGGTGACCAGCAGCGATACCGCTCGGCTCCGCCTCGCGCGCACTCCCGTACCTCCTCCCCGCAGGAGCCGGGAAGATCCCGACGAGGTCAGTTTGCAGGGAAATGTCGCCGTTTTCGACTCGGGAAGATCCCGTCGGACAGCGAACATTCGATCGAGAGAGCACCCCGCTCCCACCCGGCCCGCACGAAAACAGCGGCGGCCGCGCCTCCCCGGGGGAAAGCGCGGCCGCCGCCGTACGGACGTGGTGGGCCGGATCGGTCGAGGATCAGGCACCCATCGCGTGCAGGCCGCCGTCCACGTGGACGATCTCGCCGGTGGTCTTCGGGAACCAGTCCGACAGCAGGGCGACGACGCCCTTGCCGGCCGGCTCCGGGTCGCTCATGTCCCACTCCAGCATGGAGCGGGAGTTCCAGACGTCCGCCAGCTCGGAGAAGCCCGGGATGGACTTCGCGGCCATCGAGCCGATCGGGCCGGCCGAGACCAGGTTGCAGCGGATGTTCTCCTTGCCCAGGTCGCGGGCGAGGTAGCGGCTGGTGGCCTCCAGCGCGGCCTTGGCCGGGCCCATCCAGTCGTACTGCGGCCAGGCGAACTGCGCGTCGAAGGTGAGGCCGACGATGGCCGCGCCCTCCGCCGGGAACAGCGGCTTGCAGGCCATGGCCAGCGACTTCAGGGAGAACGCCGAGACGTGCATGGCCGTGGCCACCGACTCGAACGGGGTGTTGAGGAAGTTGCCGCCGAGGGCGTCCTGCGGCGCGAAGCCGATGGAGTGCACGACCCCGTCGAGGCCGCCGAGCTCGTCGCGGACGATCTGCTCCAGGCGGGCCAGGTGCTCGTCGTTGGTGACGTCGAGCTCGATCACCTTGACCGGCTTGGGCAGCTTCTTGGCGATGCGCTCGGTCAGCGTCGGGCGCGGGAACGCGGTGAGGATGACCTCGGCGCCCTGCTCCTGGGCCAGCTTGGCGGTGTGGAAGGCGATGGACGACTCCATCAGCACACCCGTGATGAGGACGCGCTTGCCCTCGAGAATTCCGCTCATGGTGATCAGTGACCCATGCCCAATCCGCCGTCAACGGGAATGACGGCTCCTGTGATGTACGCGGCGTCGTCGGACGCCAGGAAGCTCACGGCTGCCGCGATCTCCTCGGGCTGCGCGTAGCGGGCGAGCGGCACCTGAGCCACGATGCCCGCGCGCTGCTCGTCGGTGAGCACCTTCGTCATGTCGGTGTCCACGAAGCCGGGGGCGACCACGTTGAAGGTGATGTTGCGGGAGCCCAGCTCACGGGCGAGCGAGCGGGCGAAGCCGACCAGCGCGGCCTTGGAGGCGGCGTAGTTGGCCTGTCCCGCCGAGCCCAGCAGGCCCACGACCGAGGAGATCAGGACGACGCGGCCCTTCTTGGCACGGAGCATGCCGCGGTTCGCGCGCTTGACCACCCGGAAGGTGCCCGTGAGGTTGGTGTCGACGACCGACGCGAAGTCATCCTCGGACATGCGCATCAGCAGCGTGTCCTTGGTGATGCCGGCGTTGGCCACCAGCACCTCGACCGCGCCGTGCTTGTCCTCGATCTCCTTGTAGGCCTGCTCCACCTGCTCGGAGTCGGTGATGTCGCACCGGACCGCCAGGACCCCGAGCGAGGTGAGCGCCTCCGGCGGCTCGCCCGACCGGTACGTGATCGCGACCTTGTCTCCAGCCTCCGCGAAGGCTCGGGCGATGGCGAGGCCGATGCCCCGGTTTCCTCCGGTGACGAGAACCGAGCGGCTCAACGGATCACCCTTTCGCTTGGCGGTATGAGTACCAAAAACCTATAGGCCGCATCCGCCATACAAAGAATCGAGCTCCGACAGGGCCTTGCGACGGGCTCTGTCGAGTCCCTACAGAAAGATGTGGGCACAAGAGCATCAAGCGCGACATCATCAAGGCGACCGGCCCCGACCACGGGAGGACTTCCGTGCCCCATACCATCGACGCGGCCTTCACCGCGCTGCCCTTGCGGGCGCTCGCCGACGCGGCGCTCGCCCGGGCACGCGCGCTGGGCGCCGAGCATGCCGACTTCCGGCTGGAGCGGATCCGCAGCGCCTCCTGGCGGCTGCGGGACGCCAAGCCCTCAGGCGGGTCCGACACCACCGACCTCGGCTACGCGGTCCGGGTGGTGCACGGGGGCAGCTGGGGGTTCGCCTCCGGTGTCGACCTCACCATGGACGGCGCCGCGAAGGTGGCCTCGCAGGCGGTGGCCATGGCCAAGCTGTCGGCCCAGGTGATCAAGGCGGCCGGTTCGGACGAGCGCGTGGAGCTCGCCGAGGAGCCGGTGCACGCCGAGAAGACATGGATCTCCGCCTACGACGTGAACCCCTTCGAGGTTCCCGACGCGGAGAAGGCGGCGCTGCTCGCCGACTGGAGCTCCAGGCTGCTGGCGGCCGACGGGGTGGCCCATGTGGACGCCTCGCTGCTCGCCGTCCACGAGAACAAGTTCTACGCCGATACGGCGGGCACCGTCACCACGCAGCAGCGGGTCCGGATCCACCCCCAGCTCACAGCGATCGCCGTGAACGCCACCACCGGCGAGTTCGACTCGATGCGCACCATCGCCCCGCCGACCGGGCGCGGCTGGGAGTACATGACGGGGACCGGCTGGGACTGGAACGCCGAACTGGAGCAGATCCCGGTCCTGCTCGCCGAGAAGATGCGGGCGCCGAGCGTCGAGGCCGGGCGGTACGACCTGGTCGTGGACCCGTCCAACCTGTGGCTCACCATCCACGAGTCCATCGGCCACGCCACCGAGCTCGACCGGGCGCTGGGCTACGAGGCCGCGTACGCGGGGACCTCCTTCGCCACATTCGACCAGCTCGGCAAGCTCAAGTACGGCTCCCCGATCATGAACGTGACCGGTGACCGCACCGCCGAGCACGGGCTGGCCACCGTCGGGTACGACGACGAGGGCGTCGAGGCGCAGAGCTGGGACCTGGTCAAGGACGGCACCCTGACCGGCTACCAGCTCGACCGGCGGATCGCGAAGCTGACCGGCCTCGGGCGCTCCAACGGCTGTGCCTACGCCGACTCCCCCGGGCACGTCCCGGTGCAGCGGATGGCGAACGTCTCGCTCCGGCCGGATCCGGGCGGGCTGTCCACGGAGGACCTGATCGGCGGAGTGGAGCGCGGGATCTACGTGGTCGGCGACCGCTCCTGGTCGATCGACATGCAGCGATACAACTTCCAGTTCACCGGGCAGCGGTTCTTCCGGATCGAGAACGGCCGGCTGGCCGGGCAGTTGCGCGATGTGGCGTACCAGGCGACGACCACCGAGTTCTGGGGCTCGATGGAGAAGGTCGGCGGCCCGCAGACCTACGTCCTGGGCGGCGCCTTCAATTGCGGCAAGGCCCAGCCCGGGCAGGTGGCGGCCGTCTCGCACGGCTGCCCGTCCGCGCTGTTCCGCGACGTGACCATTCTGAACACCACGCAGGAGGCCGGACGCTGATGACGATTCGCACGAAGCCCCACGAGATCGTCGAGCGGGCCCTGGAGCTGTCCACCGCCGACGGGTGTGTCGTCATCGCGGACGAGCAGTCCACCGCCAACCTGCGCTGGGCCGGCAATGCCCTGACGACGAACGGCGTCACCCGGGGGCGGCACCTGACAGTCATCGCCACGGTCGACGGCAAGGAGGGGACGGCCTCGGGGGTCGTCTCGCGCTCAGCCGTGACCGCCGCGGACCTGGAGCCGCTGGTACAGGCCGCCGAGGCGGCCGCCCGGGGAGCCGGCCCGGCGGAGGACGCCCAGCCGCTGGTCACCGGGACCCCGGCCTCGCCGGACTTCCTCGACGCCCCGGCCGAGACCTCCTCGGCGGTCTTCGCGGACTTCGCCCCGGCCCTCGGCGAGGCCTTCGCCCGGGCCCGGGCCGGCGGCCGGGAGCTGTACGGTTTCGCCAACCATGAGCTGGTCTCCACGTACGTGGGCACCTCGACGGGGCTGCGGCTGCGCCACGACCAGCCCAACGGCACGCTGGAGCTCAACGCGAAGTCCCCTGCTGCTGCCGATGGCCGGTTGCGTTCGGCCTGGGCCGGCCGCTCGACCCGGGACTTCAAGGACGTGGACCCGACCGTGCTGGACGCGGAGCTCGCCGTACGCCTCGGCTGGGCGGAGCGGAAGATCGAACTGCCCGCCGGGCGGTACGAGACCCTGCTGCCGCCGACGGCGGTGGCCGACCTCATGATCTACCAGATGTGGTCGGCGGCGGCCCGGGACGCGGTGGAGGGCCGGACGGTCTTCTCCAAGCCCGGCGGCGGCACCCGCCTCGGCGAGAAGCTGTCCGAGCTGCCGCTGACCCTGCGCAGCGACCCGAACGCGCCGGGCCTGGAGTCCTCGCCGTTCGTGATCGCCCACAGCTCGGGCGACGACGCCTCGGTGTTCGACAACGGCCTGCCGGTCCCGGCGACCGAGTGGATCCGGGACGGTGAGCTGAGCCGGCTGACCACGACCCGGCACAGCGCGGGCCTGACCGGGCTGCCGGTCAGCCCCGGCTTCGGGAACCTGCTCCTGGAGGCGGGCGGCGAGAAGTCGCTGGAGGAGATGGTGGCGGGCACCGAGAGGGGTCTGCTGCTGACCTGCCTCTGGTACATCCGCGAGGTCGACCCGACGATGCTGCTGCTCACGGGGCTGACCCGGGACGGGGTCTACCTGGTGGAGAACGGGCAGGTCGTCGGCGAGGTCAACAACTTCCGGTTCAACGAGTCCCCGGTGGACCTGCTGTCGCGGGCCACAGAGGCGGGCCGAACGGAGAAGACCCTGCCGCGCGAGTGGAGCGACTGGTTCACCCGGGCCGCGATGCCCGCGATGCGGATCCCGGACTTCAACATGAGCTCGGTCAGTCAAGGGGTCTGAGGTGCCTGCCTTCCCCGCCTAGACTGGCGGGGAAACCTCAGCTTTCTGTTTCATCTCGCTCAAGGAGACCCAGAACCGTGACGGACATCGTCGACGAACTGAAGTGGCGCGGGCTCTTCGCCCTGTCCACCGACGAAGACTCGCTGCGCAAGGCGTTCGCGGACGGTCCTGTCACGTTCTATTGCGGCTTCGACCCGACCGCCGCCTCCCTGCACGTGGGGCACCTGGTTCAGGTGCTCACCGTGCGCCGGCTCCAGCAGGCCGGGCACCGGCCGCTGGCCCTCGTAGGCGGGGCCACGGGTCAGATCGGTGACCCGCGGCCCACCGCCGAGCGCACCCTGAACGACCCGGAGACGGTCGCGAACTGGGTGAACCGGCTGCGGGCGCAGATCGAGCCGTACCTGTCCTTCGAGGGCGAGAACGCGGCGGTCATGGTGAACAACCTGGACTGGACGGCGGGTCTGTCCGCCATCGAGTTCCTGAGGGACATCGGCAAGCACTTCCGCGTCAACAAGATGCTGACGAAGGATTCGGTCGCCCGCCGGCTGGAGTCCGACCAGGGCATCAGCTACACGGAGTTCAGCTACCAGCTGCTCCAGGGCATGGACTTCCTGGAGCTGTACCGGCGCTACGGCTGCACCCTCCAGCAGGGCGGGTCCGACCAGTGGGGCAACCTGACGGCCGGCCTCGACCTGATCCACCGCCTGGAGCCGCACGCGAACGTGCACGCCATGGCGACCCCGCTGATGGTCAAGGCGGACGGCACCAAGTTCGGCAAGTCCGAGAGCGGGGCCGTCTGGCTCGACCCGGAGATGACCACGCCGTACGCGTTCTACCAGTTCTGGCTGAACGTGGACGACCGCGATATCTCCACCTACATGCGGATCCTGTCCTTCCAGAGCCGTGAGGAGCTGGAGGCGCTGGAGGCGCAGACCGCCGAGCGGCCGCAGGCGCGTGCCGCCCAGCGCGCGCTGGCGGAGGAGCTGACCACGCTCGTGCACGGCGCCGGCCAGTGCGCCGCCGTGATCGCCGCGTCGAAGGCGCTGTTCGGCCAGGGCGACCTGGCGGAGCTGGACGAGGCCACGCTGGCCGCGGCCCTGTCCGAGCTGCCGCACGCCCAGGTCGCGGAGCTGGGCCAGGTCGTGGACCTGCTCGCGGAGACGGGCCTGGTCGCCAGCAAGTCGGCCGGACGCCGGACCGTGAAGGAGGGCGGTGCCTACGTGAACAACGTGAAGATCACCGCCGAGGACGCGGTCCCCGCCAAGGAGGACCTGCTGCACGGGCGCTGGCTGGTGCTGCGCCGCGGCAAGAAGAACCTCGCCGCGGTCGAGGTCACCGGCTGACGCCAGGTCAGGATGCACAGCGTAAGACAGCACGGCGTAGGACGCACGGCGGAGGGGCCGGTACGGACACTGTCCGGCCGGCCCCTTCGTCATGCCCGGCGGGCGCGCCGCCGGCATGGCCTCACGTCAGGCCATCCGCCGCCTGTTGCCTCGGACCGCCATGTAGATCATGTCGCCCAGCCCCACGATCGCGACGGCCCCGGCCAGCTGGAGCAAGTGCCGGATCCAGTCGATGCCCCTGGTGTCCTCCACGCCGATCCACCGCGAGACGGCGTTGCCGAGGATCGCGCCGACGATGCCGAAGACGGTGGTCAGCCACAGCGGCTGGTGCTGCCTGCCCGGCAGGATGGCCCGGGCTATCAGGCCGAGCACGAAACCGACGATGATCGCCCACAACCACTGCATGACGAGCCTCCTCCTGGCGCGTTGTGCGCATGTGGGCCCAGTCTCAAACCGTCCGGCCTACCGCGCATTTCGGACAGCACCATTCGGGCCCGGCCAGGAGGGCACCCCCTACTCCTCGCCACCGGGCGGGCGGCGTACGGTGGAAGCGTCCGGGCCGGGAGTGTCCGGCGAGGCGGATCGGGTGGTGGAGCGTGCAGCGGACGAAACGGAACGGGGCCGAGGTCTTCCGGATCACCGGGGCCCGGATGGGCCTCGCGGAGGACGTGCGGGGCCGCCAGCGCCGGTACGTGATTTCCATGGCCGTCAGAACCCTGTCGGTCATCGCGACCGTGGTCCTGTGGAACGTGGAACGCCACGTGGCGATCGTGACGCTGGTCGCGGGCGCGCTGCTGCCCTACGTGGCCGTGGTCATCGCCAACGCGGGGCGCGAGTCGACCCCCTCACTGCCCTCGCACTTCATCCCCGCCCCTGTGCGCCCGGCACTGGGATCGGGAAACCTCAAGAAAACCTCAGATCAATCATGAAGTTCCGGTGCACCGCACCGGGTCCTGCGTGACATACTGCCTACGCGCTCCGCATCCCCCGTCGGAGCGACGGACCGACGCCGGGCAGCTCCCCCCGTGGCTGCTCGGCGTCGCCCTTCCGTTTGTAGGGTTGAGGCTGTGAACTCCCCTGAGACGGATACGAACACCGGCGACAGCGCGCCCACCTGCTCCGCCAAGGGCTGCCGTGACGCGGCGGCCTGGGTTCTGGCGTGGAACAACCCGAAGCTGCACACGCCGGAGCGGCGCAAGACCTGGCTGGCATGCGAGGAGCACCGCGAACACCTCTCCCAGTTCCTGGGGGTCCGCGGTTTCCTCAAGGACGTCGTGAAGATCGACGAGTGGGTGCAGCCGGAGGGCTCGGAACGGCCTTGAGCCCCGGCTGAGGCCCGGCAGAGCCCCGGCTGTCAGCCGCCGATCGCCGACATCGGGCGGTCGGGCTGGTGGAAGGACGAGGGGTCGTCGAGGCCGGAGCCGGCCTTCTTGCCCCACATCGCCACCTTCCACAGGCGGGCGATCTCCTCGTCCGGGGCGCCCGAGCGCAGGGCGCCGCGCAGGTCCGACTCCTCGGTGGCGAACAGGCACGTACGGACCTGGCCGTCGGCCGTGAGCCTCGTACGGTCGCAGGCGCTGCAGAACGGGCGGGTGACCGAGGCGATGACCCCGACGGTGGCCGGGCCGCCGTCGACGACCCAGCGCTCGGCCGGGGCGGAGCCGCGCTCGACGGCGCCCTCCTCGGTGAGCGTGAAGCGGGTGCGCAGGGACTCCAGGATGTCACCGGCGGTGATCATGCCGTCGCGCTTCCAGCCGTGCTGGGCGTCGAGCGGCATCTGCTCGATGAACCGGAGCTCGTACTCGTTCTCCACGGCCCAGGCGAGCAGCTCGGGGGCCTCGTCGTCATTGAGCCCGGGCATCAGGACGGCGTTGACCTTGACCGGGGTCAGGCCGGCCTCGCGGGCGGCGGCCATGCCGTCGATGACGTCCTTGTGCCGGTCGCGGCGGGTGAGGGTCTTGAAGACCTCGGGCCGCAGGGTGTCCAGGGAAACGTTCACACGGTCCAGGCCGGCGGCCTTGAGGGCCTGCGCGGTGCGCTTGAGACCTATGCCGTTGGTGGTCAGCGACATCTTGGGGCGGGGCTCCAGGGCCGCGCACTGCTCGACGATCCCGACCAGGCCGGGGCGGAGCAGCGGCTCGCCGCCGGTGAAGCGGACGTCGGTGATGCCGAGCCGGGTGACCGCGATGCGGATCAGGCGGACGATCTCCTCGTCGCTCAGCAGGTCCGACTTGCCGAGCCACTGCAGTCCCTCTTCGGGCATGCAGTACGTACAGCGCAGATTGCACCGGTCGGTGAGTGAGACACGCAGGTCAGTGGCCACGCGGCCGTAGGTGTCGAGAAGCACTGTGGGCCTCCTCCCCTGTCCGGTTCGTAGAGGTTCGCGCCGCGGTGGATGAGAGTGCGTGCGCTGTATGCGAGCCTACGCGACGGCTGTGACGCGTAGGCGTGCCCGAATGAACGAGACGGGACGTGGCCGCGTCGTAGAGAAGTACGACGCGGCCACGCTGGGTGTTCGGAGGATGCCGGTCAGGCGCAGGTGTCAGTGGGCGCCGGTTCCGGTGAGCGAGCGGACTTCGAGCTCGGCGAACTTCTGCGGGTCGGCCTTCTCCTTGGACAGCAGGGTTCCCAGCCAGCCGAGGAGGAAGCCGAGCGGGATGGAGATGATGCCGGGGTTCTCCAGCGGGAACCAGTAGAAGTCGGCGTCCTTGAACATCGAGGTGGGCTTCCCGGACACGACCGGGGAGAACAGCACCAGGACCACCGAGGAGACCAGGCCGCCGTAGATGGACCACAGCGCGCCCTGGGTGGTGAAGCGCTTCCAGAAGAGGCTGTAGAGGATCGTCGGCAGGTTGGCGGAGGCGGCGACCGCGAAGGCGAGGGCGACCAGGCCGGCGACGTTGAGGTCGCGTGCGAGGGCGCCGAGGCCGATGGCGACGGCGCCGATGACCACGGTGGACCAGCGGGCGGCCCGGACCTCCTCCTTCTCCGTGGCGTTGCCCTTGCGGATCACGTTCACGTAGATGTCGTGCGCGAAGGACGAGGAGGAGGCGAGGGTGAGGCCCGCGACGACCGCGAGGATGGTCGCGAAGGCCACCGCGGAGATCACCGCGAGCAGCATCGCGCCGCCGGTGGAGCCGGCGCCGCCGCCGATCTCCTGGGCGAGCAGCGGGGCGGCGGTGTTGCCCGCCTTGTTGGAGGCGATGATGTCGGCCCGCTTCAGCAGGGCCGCGGCGCCGAAGCCGAGGGCGATCGTCATCAGGTAGAAGCCGCCGATGATGCCGATGGCCCAGTTCACGGACTTACGGGCGGCCTTCGCGGTGGGCACCGTGTAGAAGCGGATCAGGATGTGCGGCAGGCCGGCGGTGCCGAGGACCAGGGCGAGGCCGAGCGAGATGAAGTCCAGCTTCGTGGTCGCGTCCTTGCCGTACTTCATACCGGGCTCCAGGAACTTGGCGCCCTGGCCGCTGTTTTCGGCGGCCTTGCCCAGCAGGTCGGAGATGTTGAAGTTGAACTTCAGCAGCACCAGGAAGGTGATCAGCAGGGCGCCCGCGATGAGCAGGACGGCCTTGACCATCTGGACCCAGGTGGTGCCCTTCATACCGCCGATGGTCACGTAGACGATCATCAGTACGCCGACCAGCGCGACGATGGCCACCTTGCCGCCGTCACTGGTGATGCCCAGGAGCAGCGAGACGAGCACGCCGGCGCCGGCCATCTGGGCGAGCAGGTAGAAGATCGACACCACGATGGTGGAGGTGCCCGCCGCGGTCCGGACGGGGCGCTGGCGCATGCGGTACGCGAGCACGTCGCCCATGGTGTAGCGGCCGGAGTTGCGCAGCGGCTCGGCGACGAGCAGCAGGGCGACCAGCCAGGCCACGAGGAAGCCGATGGAGTAGAGGAAGCCGTCGTAGCCGAAGAGGGCGATGGCTCCGGCGATGCCGAGGAAGGACGCGGCGGACATGTAGTCGCCGGAGATGGCGAGGCCGTTCTGGAAGCCGGTGAACTGGCGGCCGCCCGCGTAGAAGTCGGCGGCGTCCTTGGTCTGGCGGCCGGCCCAGATCGTGATGATGAGGGTCGCCACGACGAAGAGGCCGAAGAGGGTCATGATCAGCGGCCGGTGCTCGGTGGCGCCGGCCGCGACGGTCAGGTGCAGCGGGCCGCTCACGCTCCGGCCTCCATCCGCTGCTTGATCGCCGTCGCCTTGGGGTCGAGCTCGGCGGCGGCGTGTCGCGAGTACAGCCAGGCGATCAGGAAGGTCGTCCCGAACTGGGCGAGGCCGAGGACGAGGGCGACGTTGATGTTGCCGAAGAGCTTGGTCCCCATGAAG
Organism: Streptomyces sp. ISL-87; assembly: GCF_018614095.1. Lineage (GTDB taxonomy): Bacteria > Actinomycetota > Actinomycetes > Streptomycetales > Streptomycetaceae > Streptomyces. The sequence goes on from NZ_JAGGOY010000117.1 coordinate 22,312, forward strand.
CCGCCCGCGTAGTTGGACAGCAGGACGTAGAGCAGGTACCAGGCGATGAAGGCCACGGTGAGCGGAAAGGCGAAGGAGCGGTGGGAGCGGCGCAGTTCGGCGAACTCGTCACTCTGCTGGACGCGTCCGAACTCTTCGGCCGTCGGGCTCGCCGGTGGCGTTCCCGCGCTGCCGGGCGGCGCTGCTTCTTCGGTGGTCACGGGGGGCTCTCCTTGTGACGCGGGTGCGGTGGGGACGACGGACATAACAACCTCCGTGCGGGGGGATGGTGGTGCCGATCCCCCCTGTCAACGGCACGGCCGGCGTGTCGGGATGGTTCAACGCCCGACGTTTCTTTGGAAACTGATTCCTCGAACTGATGGCGCAAAGCCGAACGTCGGCACTAGGTTCACGTGTCATGAACCCGTCCGACGCGAAAAACGCGTCCGGGCGGCTTTTTTCACGACGGATGATGTGGAGAACCCATGGCTCATCTGGGATCCGGCCGCCGGCGCGCTCTCGCCGTACCGGTCGGCCTGGCGCTCACCGCCTCGCTCGCCTTCCTGCCCTCGGTCGCGGCCTCCGCCGCTCCGCTGGGCAACACGGCGGACGCGGCAGCCGCGGCGAAGCCCGACACGTCCGGCCCCAAGCTGTCGTACGTGGCGAACCTGAGCACGTACGCCACGGTCACGGCGGCGAAGAAGGCCATCGAGCGGGCCGGCGGAACGGTGGTGACGTCCTACGAGCAGATCGGGGTCGTCGTCGCCCACTCCCAGAACCCCGACTTCGCCAAGCAGCTGCGCGCCCAGCGCGGCCTGTTCGTGTCGGTCGGCGCCACCCGGACGGCCCCCCTGCAGTCGGTGCAGACCACCGAGGAGGGCAGCACGCAGCGGATGAGCGCGGCGGACGCCGCCAAGTCCGCGGCGACGGCGGACGCGGGACAGGAGCCGCTGGAGCCCAACCAGTGGGACCTGCGGGCGATCAAGGCCGACGAGGCGCACAAGATCAACGATGGCAGCCCGGACGTCACCGTGGGTGTCATCGACACGGGTGTTGACGACACCCACCCGGATCTCGCCCCGAACTTCTCCAAGGAGCAGTCGGCCAACTGTGTCGGCGGCGTCGCGGACACCACCGAGGGCGCGTGGCGCCCGTACGCCGACGGCAGCGACCACGGCACCCACGTGGCCGGCACCATCGCCGCGGCCCGCAACGGCATCGGCATCAGCGGTGTCGCGCCGGGCGCCAAGGTCGCCGCGATCAAGGTGAGCGAGCCCGGGACCAGCCTCTTCTACACCGAGGCGGTCGTCTGCGGCTTCATGTTCGCCGCCGAGAAGGGGATCGAGGTGACCAACAACAGCTACTACGTCGACCCCTGGTACTTCAACTGCAAGACGGACGACGACCAGAAGGCGCTGGTGGAGGCCCTCGGCCGGGCGAGCAAGTACGCCGAGCGCAAGGGCGTGCTCAACGTGGCGTCCGCCGGCAACGAGAACTGGGACCTGTCCTCGAACTCGATCGTCGACGACACGAGCCCGGACGACGCGACCCCGGTCCCGCGCACCATCGACCCGCACGTCTGCCTGGACCTGCCCACGCAGCTGCCGGGCGTGGTCTCGGTCTCCGCCACGGGTGACAAGGGCTTCAAGTCCTACTACTCCAGCTACGGCCTGGGCGTCGTCGACGTCGCCGCCCCCGGCGGCGACAAGTGGCAGGTCCCGGCCACCCCGGACGCCAACGGCCGCGTGCTGTCCACCCTGCCGGGCGGCGGCTACGGCTACAAGCAGGGCACCTCGATGGCCGGCCCGCACGTCGCCGGCGTCGCGGCCCTGCTCAAGAGCGCGCACCCGACGGCCACGCCGTCGCAGCTCCAGGCGATGCTGAAGGGCCAGGCCACGAAGACGGCCTGCCCGACGCAGGTCTACGACAGCACGGGCACGCTGATCGACGCCACCACCTGCGAGAGCAAGTGGGGCCAGACCGGCTACTACGGCTACGGCGTGGTGGACGCGCTGAAGGCCGTGAAGTAACGATCATTCACGCGTACGCGCGGAGGGGCCGGCCGGGGGATCATCCCCCGGCCGGCCCCTCCGGCCGTTCTGGCCGTTCTGGCTGTTCTGGCTGTTCTGGCTGTTCTCGTCGTGCTGGTCGTTCCGGTCGCCGTCGCGCGACCTGTCAGAGCTTGATGAGCACCTTGAGCGCGCTGCGGTCGTCCATCGCGCGGTAGCCGTCCGGGACCTCGCCCAGGGACACGGCCCGGTCGAACACCGGCGCCGGGTCGATCGCGCCGCTCAGCACGTCCTCCAGCAGCTCCGGGATGTACGCGCGCACGGGGGCCACGCCGCCCCGCAGGCTGATGTTGCGGTCGAACATGACGCCCAGGTCGAGGCCGGTGCCGCTGCCGTGCGGCACGCCGACGTAGCCGATGGCCCCGCCGTCGCGGGTGATGTTCACGGCGGTGCGCATGGACTGCTCGGTTCCGACCGCCTCGATGACGGCGTGGGCGCCCTGGCCGCCGGTGAGCTCGCGGACGGCGGCCTCGGCCGCCTCGCCGCGCTCGGCGACGACGTCGGTGGCCCCGAAGAGCTTGGCGATGTCCGTACGGACGGCGTGGCGGCCGAGTGCGATGATCCGCTCGGCGCCGAGGCGCTTGGCCGCGAGGACGCCGCACAGGCCCACCGCGCCGTCACCGACCACGGCGACCGTGGAGCCCTTGCGGACCCCGGCGCCCAGGGCCGCGTGGTGGCCGGTGCCCATCACGTCGGACAGCGCGAGCAGACCGGTCAGCAGGTGCTCGTCGGAAACGGCCTCGGCGGGCAGCTTCACCAGGGTGCCGTCGGCGTGCGGGACGCGGACGGCCTCGCCCTGGCCGCCGTCGTGCCCGACCGAGCCCCAGAAGCCGCCGTGCACGCAGGAGGTGTACAGGCCCTCGGAGCAGTAGTCGCAGGTGCCGTCGGACCACATGAAGGGGGCGACGACCAGGTCCCCGGCGCGCAGGCCGGACACCGCGGAGCCGGTCTCCTCGACGACGCCGAGGAACTCGTGGCCGATGCGCTGGCCGGGCTGGCGCGCGGCCTCGCCGCGGTAGGCCCACAGGTCGCTGCCGCAGATACAGGCACGCAGGACGCGGACGACGGCGTCCTCGGGGCGCTGGATCGCAGCGTCGGGCACCTCCTCCACGCGGATGTCGTGCGGGGCGTGGATGACGGTGGCGCGCATGGTGGTGCAGTCCTCCGGCTCGGGGATGGTTCAGTCTTGTATGACCGCCCCTACGGTACGCCTGCTTCCCCGGAGGGGTGCCAACGCGGCCAGGGCCCCGGTGGCCAGGAGGTACTGGGCGGCCAGATAGGTGGCCATGATCCAGAAATCCGGGCAGGGCAGCTGCGGCCAGTGGGCGACGCCGGTGGCGATGAGCGTGTCGGAGAGCAGGAACAGCGCCCCGCCGAGGCCGGCCCGCCACCCGAGGGCGCTGGAGCGGAAGGCCATGGCGGTGAGCAGCAGGCTGTAGCCGGCGACGGGGATGCGCAGGTCTGCCGGGAGGTCCCCCCAGAGGAGCGAGACGGTCCCGATGAGCGCGACGGCGTACGCGCCCCCGAGCAGCAGGCTGGTCCCGCGCCGGCCGAAGAGTACGAGGTAGCAGACGTGCCCGGCCGCGAAGGAGCCCATGCCCACGAGGAAGGCGGGATCGGCGTCGAAGAGCAGGGCCAGGTCGCCGCCCCAGCCGAACAGCAGGGCGGCGATCAGCAGGCGGGGAGCGCCGCGGGTGATCACGTACGCCACCAGCAGCGGCATCAGCAGCGGCTTGGCGAGGACGTGGCCGAGGTGCCAGCCGGCGAGCAGCGAGCCGAGGTCGACGGCGGTGGCCGCGGCGAAGGCGCCGAGCAGCACGCGGCTCGCGAGGCCGCCGCCGGAGGGCGCGGTGCGGGCCGCCGAGGACGGCGTACGGGGCTCGGTGGCGCTCACGCGGCGTGTTCCGCGGCGGCGGCGGGCTGAGCCGCCTGGGCCGGGGCCGGGGCGGGCTGCCAGCCGGGGCCGCCGAAGACGCGTCCGGCGCGCTCGCGCCAGCTCGTGGCGGCCCGTACGTCGCGGGCGATGGCGGCGTACTCGTGGGTGGCGACGCGCAGCGGGTTGTAGGTGTTGATGTTCTTGGTCAGGCCGAAGACGGGCTTGTCGGTCTCCCCCACCCAGGACCCGAACATCCGGTCCCAGATGATCAGGATCCCGGCGAAGTTGCGGTCCAGGTAGCCGCCTTGGGAGGCGTGGTGCACGCGGTGGTGGGAGGGGGTGTTGAAGACGTACTCGACGGGCCGCGGCAGCTTGCCGATCCGCTCGGTGTGGATCCAGAACTGGTAGACGAGGTTGACCGAGTAGCAGAAGGCGACGGCGGCGGGGTGCACGCCGAGGGCGATCATCGGCAGGTAGAACGGCCAGGAGGTGGCGCTGGTCCACGGCTGGCGCAGGGCGGTGGTGAGGTTGAACTTGCGGCTGCTGTGGTGCACCACGTGGCAGGCCCAGAGGATCCGTATGACGTGGTGTCCACGGTGCTGCCAGTAGTAGAGGAAGTCCTGCGCGAGCAGCATGAGCAGGAGGGTCCACCACAGGACGGGCACGCGCAGCGGGGTGAGCTCGTAGACGGCGGTGTAGATCGCGACGACCGGGATCTTCCAGAGCAGGTCGAAGACGAGGCTGCCGAGTCCCATGCCGACGCTGGTGACGGCGTCCTTGGTCTCGTACCCGGCGGCGTCCTCGTCGGGATGGATCCGGTAGCTCACCAGCTCCACGACGGTGAGCAGTACGAAGGCGGGTATGGACCACAGCACGACATCGGGCAGGTTCGGCATGCCCGCACCATAGAGGCGGTTTCCGGGGTGCCGCTAGGGGTTGTTACCGATCGGTACCCATCAGGGTTACCGGCGGTTCGCCGAAGCCCGGCGCAGCGGCCCCGGGGCGGCCCGCGCAACGCGCGGTACGCGGCCCGCTCCGGTGGGCCCGTGTCACCAGACGCGGACCGAGCCGCCGGGGGCGAAGGCCGGGCTGGTGGCCTCCGGCGGGATCCGTGTCAGGGGCTCGGCGATCTCCGAGACCAGGGGGCCGTGCTTGGCGGCAACCGCGTCCAGGAGGGCGAGGTCGAAGCCGTACACGCGGGCCGCGTTGCCGCCGGCCATGGCCGCGACCTCCTCGCGCGGGAGGCCCGCGTAGGCGATGCGGAGGCCTTCGCGGGAGAAGGGGGTCGTGCCCTCGTCGTGGGGGTAGTCGCTGCCCCACATGATCTTGTCGAGGCCGATGCGCTCCCGCAGCGGGACCTCGTGGGGGCGCATGAAGCTCGCGCCCACGAAGCAGTTGTCCCGCCAGACCTCGCTCGGGCCCTTGCCCATGGACTCCGCCAGGCCCGCCCCGAATTTGGCCTCGGCGGTCGCCGAGGCCGCGACCAGGCGGCCGTGGTAGTAGTCCAGCATCTCCACGACCCCCGGGATCCAGCCGGAGCCCTGTTCGGTCAGGACCAGCTTGAGGCCGGGGTGCCGGCGGAAGGCCCCGCCGAAGATGAGGTGCCACAGGGCGCGGTGCGAGAACCAGGTCGTCTCCACCATGAAGACCGCCCGGGCGGCCGGTTCGTCGCCGAGGGGCGGGGACGCCGAGCCGCCGTGGTGGTTGACCGTCACCTCCAGCTCGTCGCACACCGCCCAGATCGGGTCGTACGCGGCCGAGTAGAGCTCCGGGACCGTGGAGCCGGGCGGGACGCCGGGCAGCAGGATGCCGCCCGTGAGGCCCGCCTCCTTCGTGCGGCGGATCTCCTTCACCGCCGCGTCCACGTCGTTCAGCAGGATCTGGACCACGCCCGCCCGGCGGCCCGGCGCGTCCGCGCAGAAGTCCGCCAGCCAGCGGTTGTGGGCCTGGAGCCCGGCCCAGCGCATCGCGTATTCCGCGGCCGTCGGGGGCTGGGCCATCAGGGAGGCCTTGGGGAAGAACGGCGGGATGGTGTTGGGGAAGACGACTTCGGCGACGATGCCGTCCGCTTCCAGTTCCGCCAGCCGGCGCGCCGAATTCCAGTTGCGGTCCGCCGTGTCCGCGAGCAGGTCCTCGTACGGGTTCACGTAGGTTGCGGCCCAGGCGTCGAAGTCGTCGTGGTACCGCTTCTCCAGGTACGGCTTGTAGTCCAGCAGGTCGGCGCCCGCGTGGCAGTCCGCCGAGATGACCGTGTAGCGCTCCTCCGTCATGACGAGACCCCCAGGACCGGGAAGTCATTGTCCGTCAGCCAGTGGCGGCCCACCTCACGGGAGCGGGCCCAGGAGGCCTCCACCGCCGCCTGGTCGGGGCTCTGGCCCAGCTCCGCCGGGGTGGGGCCGATCCGGGCGGCGACCGGCGCCAGCTTCGCGGTGTCGAAGCCGAAGACCTCCGCCGCGGCCAGGCCCAGCATCCGGCGGGTCTCCCCCACCGGGATGTCGTGGAAGGTGTTCTTCAGCCAGTTCCGGGTGTGGGGCCAGGTCCCCTCGGGATGCGGGAAGTCCGAGCCCCACAGGATGTTGTCCACGCCGATCTCGTAGCGCTGGGCCAGTTCGCGCCGCTTGGTGTTGGTCGCGCAGATGAACACCTGGCGGTCCAGGTACTCGCTCGGCGGGCGCTTCAGCTCCGCGAACGGCGAGAGCTTCTTGCCGCCGTGCGCGCCGAGGTAGAGCCGGTCCATGAACCACAGCTGGTTCGGCAGCCACCAGCATCCCGACTCGGCGACGCCGAACTTCAGGCCCGGGTGCCGCTCGAACACCCCGGACCAGAGCAGGAACCACAGCGGGCGCGACGGCCACCAGGTGACCTCGGAGACGTAGATGCCGAGGTGGTCGCCGTACTCGTGGCGCGGGGCCGCACCCGAGTGGGTGACGATCGGCATGGCCGTCTCGGCCGCCGCCGCCCAGACCGGGTCGTAGCGGCGGTCGTGGTAGGGCGCCTTGTCCACCCACATCGAGGGGATCATCAGGGCGCCCAGCCCGGACTCCTTGGCCCGGTGGATCTCCGCGACGACCTCTCTCGGCTCGCCCGTGATGGGCAGCAGCGCGACCCCGCAGTGGCGTTCCGGATTCTGCGACACGAACTCCGCGAGCCAGCGGTTGTGCGCCTGCGCGCCCGCCATGCCGAGCTCGGGGTCCTGGTCGCCGGAGAGCCCGAGGCCCACCCCGAAGGGGGCCGCGGTCTGGCTGTCGACGGCGTCCGCGTCCGGGAAGACGACTTCGGCGGCCACACCGTCGCCGTCGAGTTCCTTCAGGCGCTGGGTGGTGTCCCAGCCGCCCTTGAGGCCTTCCTCGTGGTCGTGGAACCACTTCTCGGCGAAGGCCTCGTTGCGGACGCCGAGCCGGGTCGCCTCCTCGCGGCGGGCGTCGCGCTGGCCCAGGAACTCGTCGAACTGGGGGTGGAACCGGGAATCCAGGTACGGGCGGTACCGCTCGGTCGGCAGGCCCGCGTGGCAGTCGGAGGAGATGATCAGGTACGGGTCTTCGTACGCACTCTCAGCACTACTCATGCCGGTCCCCTCAGTCGAGGATGAAGCTTTCCAGGTAGGCGGGGTTGGCGCGGTCGAGCATCGACTGCGACCGGGCGCGGATCTGCCGGTCGCTGTGCTCGCTGGCCGGGAGCATCCAGAAGCGGTCGGCGCGGATGCCGTCGACGACGTGCCCGGCGACTTCCTCGACCGGGGTGAACTCCACCTCGTGGCCGGCCTTGCGCATGGCTGCCTCGTACTGGTCGAGGCTGCGGTAGGGGGTCTTGCGCGGCCGTTCCTTCGCGTAGCGCTCGGGCCGGTTGCGGTGCGACTCCCACAGCCCGGTGCGCAGCATGTGCGGTCCGGGGAAGAGGACGGAGGCGCCGACGGCCGCGCCCTCCGCTTTGAGGTGGGCGTACAGCGACTCCGTCATGGTGACCACGGCCGCCTTGGTGACGGCGTATACGGAGGCGGTGGGCAGTGGGGCGATGCCGCCGTCACCGGAGGAGGTGTTGACGACGTGGCCGGGGCCGCCGCCCTCGATCATGCGGGGGACGAAGGCCTGGATGCCGTGGAAGACGCCCCAGACGTTGACGGAGAAGGCCCATTTCCAGTCGTTGGGCTCGTGCTCCCACATCCGGCCCTCGGCGCCGGAGCCGACGCCCGCGTTGTTGCAGAGCACGTGCACGGCGCCGAAGGTCTCGTACGCGGCGTCCGCGAGGGAGATCACGGAGTCGCGGTCGCTGACGTCCACGGTCCTCGCGAGCACCCGCGCGCCGTCCGCGGCGAGTTCGTCGGCGGCCTTGCGCAGGGCGCCCTCCTCCACGTCGGCGAGGACGACCTTCAGTCCCTCGGCGGCGAAGCGGCGGGCCATCGCGAGGCCGATGCCACTGGCGGCGCCGGTGACGACGGCCACCTGTCCCGGTTCGAGCCGCATGTCACACGCTCCCTTCCGGCGGGCCGTCCAGGATCTGCATCGGGTCGTCGTAGCGCTGGTGGATGTACGGGAGCAGGGCCTGGGCGCTGACCCGCTCGACGACCTTGCCCCTCTGGTCGGTGGTCTTCTCGCCGATGGTGATCTCCACGATCCGGCGTACGGGCAGGTCGGCGACCGGATCGAACATCGACTCGCGGAGCACCACGTCGCCCGTGATGTGCTCCAGCTTGCGGACCTTCTCGTTGCGCGTGCAGTGCACGAGCACCGGGTCGGCGTCGAAGCCCGAACCGTCCACCGCGGGAAGGAACTTGAAGTAGAAATCGGTCTTCTGGGTGGGCTCGGGCAGCTGCAGCGCGCGGTCCACCGCCCCGCGCACCTCCACGAAGGCGATCCCGTGCCGGGCGAGGGCGGCCCGTACGACGAGCCCGTCGCGCTCCACGGTGACCTCGCCCAGTTTCTTCGGTTCGCCGAAGACCTCGCGGCCGCCGACCAGGGCGCGCTCGTGGGTCATCGGCATGACGAGCGGGTACCAGCCCTCGACCCCGCCGTGCTGGGCGGCGACGGCCACCGAGCCGGCGCCGAGCGGGTACCCGGGCAGGTCGACCTTGCTGATGTTGGCCCTCACCAGGGGCCGCTCGGCCGGCTTGAGCGGTGGCGGCAGGACCGCCGCGACCACGTCCGGGTCGCTCTCCCAGACCGCGACCACACCGGTGGACCAGATGTCGGGGAGTTTGGAACTCTTCTCGCGCGACGCCGCGATCTCCGCCTCGGTGCGCGCTCCGTACCGTACGCGTGCCATGGGTGTACCACCCTTCGTTGGGGTCGTCCCGGGGGCTCTGTAACACAGTTACACCGCCACCGATGAAGGGTAAAGACCCCTGCACGCACGAGAACTGACGAACCGACAGATGATGGGTGGACGGGATGACCAGAAGTGCGCTGACCCGCGAGGAGGTGCTGGGGGCGGCCGCTTCCCTGGTCAAGCAGCACGGTCCGGCGGCTCTCACCATGCGCAAGCTCGCCGCCGAGCTGGGCACGGCCGTCACCTCCATCTACTGGCACGTCGGCAACCGGGAATCGCTGCTCGACGCGCTCGTGGAGCAAACCGTGCAGGACATGGGCGCGATCCGGCCGGCCGGCCGGACCCCGGCCGAGCGGATCCTCTCCGTGGCCCGGATCCTGCGCCGCGAACTGCGCGAGCGCCCGCACCTGATCGCGATGGTCCACGAGCGCGGGCTCACCGAGCGGATGTTCCTGCCCGCCCAGCAGGCCCTGGTCCACGAGGTGCACGCGGCCGGGCTGCGCGGGGCGCGGGCCGCCGACGCGGTGCGGGCGATCCAGTTCCAGATCGTCGGCTTCCTGCTCGTCGAGCGCAATCGCGAGCGCTCCCCCGCCCAGTCCCCCGCCGAGGGCGAACTCTGGGACCCGGCCGCCGCCCCCGACGATCCGGCGCTCTCCCGCGCCCTGGCCCGGCCGGCCGATCCGGAACGGCTGTTCCTGCTGTCCGTACGGGCCCTGGTGCGGGCGCTGTTGGCGGCGGACGGATGAGTGCCTTGCCGGGGAGCTGGTGGCGGAGCCGGACCGGGGAGGCGTCCGGTACAAGGAGGCGCCGGTACGAGAAGGCGTCCGGGCCGAGGAGGCGTCCGGGCGACGGCTGTCAGTCAGGGCCGATATCCTCTGTGACCATGCTCGACGACCGTACGACCGCAGAGACGATCTGGCCGACCGCGTACCCACAGGGGTACGCGGTCGTCGACGTGGAGACCACCGGGCTCGCTCGCGACGACCGGATAATCTCCGCGGCCGTCTACCGGCTCGACGCGCGGGGCAATGTGGAGGACCACTGGTACAGCCTGGTCAACCCGCAGCGGGACCCGGGCCCGGTGTGGATCCACGGGCTGACCAGCGACATGCTCCAGGACGCGCCGCTCTTCGCGGACATCGCCGAGGAGTTCGCCGGACGGCTCGCGGACCGGGTGCTGGTCGCGCACAACGCCATCTTCGACTGGCAGATGATCGCCCGGGAGTACGCGCGGGCCGCTGTGACCGCGCCGGTCCGTCAGCGGCTGTGCACCATCGCCCTGTCGAAGGAACTGAACCTCCCGCTGCCCAACCACAAGCTGGAGTCGCTCGCCGCGCACTTCGGGGTGGTCCAGCAGCGCGCCCACCACGCGCTCGACGACGCCCGGGTGCTGGCGGAGGCCTTCCGTCCGTCGCTGCACGCGGCCGCGCGGGACGGCGTACGGCTGCCCCTGCTGGAGTGCCGCCCGCTGACGGAGTGGTCGGACTCCCCCGTCACCCCGCGCGTCGGGTACCAGGCCTCGTACCAAGGCGGCAGCTGGCGGCCCTCGCGCAAGCGGCCACCGTGCCCGCACCCGAATCCGGGGCGGTTCGAGGACGGCAAGCCGCTGAAGCAGGGCATGCGGATCGCCTTCTCCGGCGACACCTCCGTGGACCGGGAGCTGCTGGAGGACCGCGCGGTCGAGGCGGGCCTGCACATCGCGACGAGTGTGTCGCGGCTCACCAGCCTGCTGGTGACGAACGACCCCGACTCGGCGACCTCCAAGACGGTGAAGGCGAAGTCGTTCGGGACGCCGGTCGTCGACGAGGCGGCCTTCACCCACCTGTTGCGGGACGTGGCTGCGGCAGACGGGTGAGCGTCGGGCGACTCGCCCGGCGCCCGCTTTCCCGGCCCGCCGTCCGGTCCCACCCTGTGGCGCATGGCACGTTGTGAGGTCTGCGGAAACGATTACGTTCTTTAACCAGTGACTGTTGTTGCTCGGGGTCGTTGAACCTGATGTGACAAACGCCACGAGTGACGCCCTGCGGTGGCAGGTGCACCGGTACGACCTGGCCAGGTCCGTCGGCGAGCTCGCCGAGTTCGTTTCCGGCTTCGCCCCGGATCTGGCCGCGTGGACAAAGGCCCGGGGCGGCAGGGAAGGCCAACGCTTCCTTCTGGGGCCAGACGGCCGACCGGACCTCCGCATCAACGTGTGTCTCGGCTCGGCGAAGTGGCGCAACCTCGCGGAGCGGTCGAGCCGGGACTACACGTACTCACTCACGGTCTGGCTGAACTTCCTGCTCACCCGCGATGTCGACTGGTGGGAGGCCGGCGAGGACGACGCGGAGGAGTTCCTGTTCTGGCGCGTCACCGATCCTGAGAACGCGGGCCGGGTGCAGACGAACTCGTTCTCCCGCGACCTGGCCGCCCTGAAGAAGTTCTACCGGTGGATGCGCACCCGCTACGGCGTTGCGAACCCCTTCGACGGCTTCGACGCTCCCCGGGCTGCCCGCCGCCAGGACGTCAAGTGGCTCGACCCCGGCGGCTACGCACGCTGGCGTGACCTGGGTATCCGCGGGATGGGCCTGTCCGGCAGGCCTGACCAGTGGTGGCGTGGGCGCAATGATCAGCGGGATGTGGCGTTCTGCGATGGCCTCTACGGCACCGGTCTGCGCGTCTCGGAGTGGGCGAGCGTGGTGCTTCCCGAGCTGCCACCGTACGCGCATCGCCGCGGCTACTACACGTGTGAGCTCGCGGACGCCTGCGCCAAGGGCGGGTACGGACATCCGTACTGGGCACCACGCTCGGCGATGAAGAGCGTGCTGTCGTACGTCGAGGGCGGCCGGGCGGCGGCGGTGCGGCGGGCCCAGGCCACCGGCCGGTATGAGCGGATAGCCGGGCTACGGGTGTTGCTGGCCACGCAAGGCACGGGGTCGGTGACGCTGGAGGGTCCCCACGGCGGCACCGAGAAGAGATCTTGGAACGGCATCGGTCCGCGCACCCGGCTACGGCTGTTCCGTCGCACCGAACTGGGGCTGGAGCCGCTGGCGCTCTGGCTGAACGAGGACGGTCTGCCGCGTGACGGGCGGGGCTGGGAGCACACCTTCGAGACCGCGAACGAGCGGATCTCGGCGCTCGGCCTGGAGAACTTCACCTGCACCGCGCACATGCTCCGTCATTCGCATGCTTTGAGGTGGTACGCGATCGGCAAGCTGGTGTATGCCACGCGGCTCGGACACCTCGCGGAGGACGAGCGGCGGGACTTCCGCGAGCAGTTCGGTGACACCTGGCACCTGGTGCAGACGATGCTCGGACATCGGAGCGTGGAGACGACGAAGAACGTCTATCTGGAGCCCTTCCGGGCTCTGGATGTCGAGATGCTGCTGGCGCACGCGGACGGGTTCCCTGTCGAGGCGTTCATGGCGGAGGTCTTCACCGGGCACCCCCGGGTCCGTACCGATCCGCTCGCGGCCGGCCGGTGAGCGGGCGAGGCCGGCGGGCAGCAATGCCTCAAGGCGGGCCGAAGACGAAGCGCGGGCTGTTGGACAGCGACGACGGCCGTCTGCTCGTGCGGTGCTACAGCCAGGACGGCGAGGAACACCGGGATTTCCATTTCTCGCCGCTGTCCATGGCGCCGGGTCTGAAGGACGCCTTGCTCGCCGCGTTCGTGAAGCGGACCGCGCCGGGGGCGGGGCTGACCTCGCTGGGGTCGATGGAGAAGTCGCACCGGGCCCTGGTCCTGTTCGACCGCTACCTGGCCTCGCTGAGCTGGCCGCCCCGGGAGGCATCACACCTGACACCCGAGCACTTCGAAGGGTTCTACGACAGCCGCAGCCACATCGGCTCCGCGTCCACCGAGCTGTCGGAGCTCAAATGCACGCTGGTGCGAGTCGAGGGCATCAGCGACGCTTTGGCCGGACGACTGGCCGGGCCACTGCCCAGGCGCCCCCAGGGCGAGGCGAAGCAGAGCTACAGCCGGTCGGAACTGAAGCGCATCGCGGATGCCGCGCGTACCGACCTTCGAGCTGCGGCCCGGCGGATCCGCGACAACCGCGAGCTACTTCGCCGGTCCCGGGAGGGCGAGCTCGACCCGGGCGACGACCGCCTGCTCGCAGAGCGGCTGGAGCTGCTGGACTGGGTGGATCGGTTCGCTGACGTACCCCGCATGACCAGGACGGGTGGCAAGACCGCGGGAATGGTCGAGACCCCGCGCTGGGTGAAGAAGTTCGGCACCGCCCAGAAGATCGTTTCCTGGCTTCACCTGACCACCGCCGAGGTGGCGGCCGGCGCGGTGCTGCTCGCTGTCATGACCGGGGAGAACCCGGACGTGATCTACAAGGTGCCTGCCGCCCACCACCGTGCGGACGGCTACACCGGAGCAGCCGGTACAGCGATCGTCGCCTTGCAGAAGCCACGTCGAGGCCGACGTGCCCATATGGACCTCGCGCTGTCCGAGGTCCCGGATTGGATCAGCGTCCCAGAGACGCCGGACGAGGTCGCAGCCCGGGACGAGCTGCACACGCCCTTCGGCCTCTACGTCTTGCTGCATGACCTGACCGCACGGTCCCGGGCCATGATCGGTGGCAACCGGCTCCTGATCGGCTACTCCGCAACTGGCGGCGGCAGCATCGGCCGGGGGCTGCGGCCGTTGTCGGACAACGGCCTGCCTGTCTCCCGGCTCGGTCAGTCGTGGGGCCTGACGGCGGACACAACAGACCAGCGCGGCGAGCTCGCGCCGCTCCATGTGCGGCTCGACCTGCTGCGACTGACGTACATCGAGCTGCACCAGAAGCCGGTCGCGCACACGGAGAAGACCGCAGCGACGACCTACCTGGCCCGCAACCGGGGCAACGTCGCCGAATATCAGAAGGTCGTGGCGTCCACGCTGACCTCGGAGGTCAACAAGGCCCGCGCCCGTGGGGCAATGGCCACGATGTCCGCCCAGGACGTGGAGCGGGCCCGCACCGAGCCTGTCGTGGTCGCAGCGGAACAAGGCGTGGAGCCGGCGACCCTGCAACGGATGATCGCCGGGGAGCTGGACACCGTACTCGCGGCCTGCAGTGACCATACGGGCGGCCCACATGCACCGCCCGGCGAACCGTGCCGGGCCTCGTTCATGCAATGCCTCGACTGTGAGTGCGCCAGGGCGCTGCCCCGGCACCTGCCTCTTCAGGTCCTGGTCCATGACCGGCTGGCTGAGCGGCGCGACCAGATGGACGCCTTGCCATGGGCTCAGCGGTTCGCGGGCCCACACGCCCAGCTCGCCGATCTGCTCGACCAGCACGATGAGGCAGCCGTACACGATGCCCGCCGTGCTGCCACCGCCGCCGACCACACCCTGATAGAGCGATTCTTGCGACGGGAGCTTGATCTCCGATGACCGTTCCCGCCCCACGGCCTGACTGGGGAGAGATCCCAGCCGGCACCCAGTGGCCCGATCCGGACACACTGGTGCTGCTCAACCGAGATCTGCGCCCTGGCACCGACACGTCTCGGCTCTCCCGGTTCCGCGAGGATCAGTGGGACCTCTCCCCGGCGGTCTTCGAGGACCATGCCAGGGCCGTGACCTTGAACTTCGTCCAGATCCCTGCCGGGCTGCGAACAACGGCGAAGTACTACGTATGGCAGCTGCTGAACCATACTGAGCCCCGGACCGTACGAAGCGCGGGCGGCGCACGGATCGCTGTGCTCACCGTCTCGCACCTCTTCGTCAACTACCTGCGCTTCGTGCTCCAGTGGTTCGCCGAGCAGGGAGTCACAGCTCTCAGCCAAGTCACGCAGGAGCTGTTGGATAACTATCTCGACGCGCTCATCGACGACGCGGTCCCCCTCGACCGCTGCTACCGGCGCCTCACTGAGGTGCGGAGGCTATGGGCGTACCGGAACACCCTGCCCGCCGGCATGAGACTCCCAGGCGCCCCACCCTGGGCGGGCGAGGACACCCACGACCTGCTCGGCCGTACACGCGGTGATCGCGAGAACCGCACCCGGCGCATCGGCGAGGCCACCATGCAGATGCTGCTGCGCTGGGCCATCCGGTTCGTTGAGGACTTCGCCGATGACATCCTGACCGCCCACGATGAGCAGCTTGAGCTGCACGCGAGGATGCCCGAGCAGCGCCGGGCAACAGGCACCCAGGCAGTGCCCGATGACCCCCGGCACCGACCAGGGGAACTCAAGCAGAGGATCGCCGCCTACCTTGACGATCTGCGAGAACACGGTGAGGCCCTCCCCGGTGCACGTGACGAGAACGGCGAGCTGAAGATCAGATGGCGGCATCTGGCCGCCATCCTGGACTGTTCCGGAGCCCTCAGGACATCGCCGACCGGACGCATGGTGATCGAGTCCGGGCTGCCGATCGGTGAACACACGTACCTCCGCTCCCCGATCACGGGCGGCCTGGACGCCCAGCCCTGGCGCCACGACCGCATCCGATACGAGGAGGCTCCGAGGCTCGCCCGCCTCCTCAGCACCGCCTGCTTCGTCATCGTCTCCTACCTCTCCGGCGCGAGGGTCGGCGAAGTGCTCAACCTGCGGCGCGGTTGCATCACGCACGACGAAGCCTCCGGCCTGTGGCTGATGTCCGGCCTCTACTTCAAGGGCGCCGAGGACGACAAAGGCAACAAGATCCCCGAAGGCCGTCCACGACCTGACCCCTGGGTCGTCATCGAGGTCGTCGCCCACGCGGTTGACATGCTGGAGCGGCTCCACCCGCATCCGCTGCTGTTCCCCCGTTCGATCGAGCCGCACTACCGGCAGCGCTGGGAGAACCAGAAGCGCCAGGGAGCGGCCCGCAGCCATCACACGATCTCCAACGACCTGGCAGCGTTCGTCGATTGGGTCAACGCCCACTGCGCTCACGTCGGTCGCACCGACTCCATCCCCGACGACGGCCGCGGAAAGCTGGCCCCCAGCCGCTTCCGCCGTACCCTCGCCTGGTTCATCCGCCGCAGACCGCGAGGACTCATCGCCGCCTCGATCCAGTACGGGCACGCGCATACACGCATGCTTCAGGGCTACGCCGGGGCCTACGAATCCGGCTTCCCAGACGAGTACGCCTTCGAGGACTGGCTCTTCCGCCTGGAGGGGTTGGCCGAGGACGAGGAGGCTCTGAACGCCGGCGAGAACGTCAGCGGTCCCGCTGCCGAGGCCTACCGCTACCGAGTGGCCGCCGCGAACCGGGAGTTCGCCGGACGGGTGCTCACCAGCGACCGCCAGGCCCGCGACCTCGCCGGTAACCCACTCCTACAGATCCACCACGGCGAAGGCATGACGTGTGTTTTCAACCCCGCCACCGCCGCATGCCAGGTCCGCGGGTCCGCAGACGACCCGATGGTCACGCCGGACCTGGACGACTGCCGCCCCAAGTGCCCCAACCTCGCCCGTACCGACCGCGACATCGAGCACGTCAGCCAACGGGCCGAGGAACTGGCAGAGATCGTCGCCGACCCCCTCGCCCCTCCCCTTCGCCACGCCCGCGAGCGCCACGAACTCGCCCGGCTGGAGCGGATCATCGACACCCACCGGCAAGGACCCACCGCCCCATGACGCGCTTCCCGATCGACAACGAGACCGACCCGGTCCGGCGAGCGATCATCGCCGCGATGAACCGCCTCTTCACCGGCACCCCGCAGCGCTCCAACGGCCGGCTCAACGTCTCCCAACTCGCCGTCGAAGCCAACGTTAAGCGCTGGCACCTGACCCACCAGCACGCCGACCTCAAGGATCTCTTCCAGAACCACGTGGCGAAGGACGAGGCCAAGCGGGCTACACACACCCGCGCCGCCGATGCCGTCGAGGAACTCCGGAGGAAACACGCCGACCTGCAGGCCCATTGCCGGTCCCTGGAGGAGCGCCTCCAGATCTACGCGACCGCGCTCAACCTGCTGTCGTTGGAGAACGCCGTCCTGTCCGGCCGGGACGCGGAAGCGGCAAAGGTACGCGTCATGCCCCGGAGGCGCCCTCATACGCCTTGACCAGGCCGAGGGCGATTCCTCGGGGGCCGACGGCGATCACGGCGCGCGGTAGCCTTAGAGCGACCGGCATTTGACGGAGCCGTGTTCCCAAGAGGCGGCCTGGTCGTAGGACAGGCATGGACCTGCGTGATCGTGGATTCTGTACGTTCTGTGATCACTCGGGCCCCGCGCCTGCTGTTCCATCGTTGCTCGATCGCCTTCGCACGGTGCTGTCAGACGTACTGTCTGACCCATGTCGCGCCGTCTGCCGCCGCGGCGGCTAGCCGGAGGGCACCGCGGGCGACGACCAGTTCCGGGTCCTTGATGCGGTCGACGGCGCAGGAGTCCCATACTTCGGGGAGCGAGTGAGTACGGGCGGTGGCCAGAGCGGCGTCCCAATAGCCTGCGTAGCCGAGGGTGCCGCCTGCGGCCCGGAGGGTGTCCGGGTTGAGGATGTTCACCAGCGTGGCGATTGCCAGCCCGAGCGCCTCACCGGCCGCGTCCACGATCTCGCGGACGGTGGTGTCGCCGGCGGCGAGCGCGGCATGGACCTGGGCGGGGCTAAGGCCCGTAGCGCGAACGATGGCCGCGCCACCGGCTAGTTCGTCGAGCCGGAGGACACCCTGAGGTGTCGGCACAGGCATGTAGCCGATTTCGCCGGCCCATCCGCGGCAACCGCGCACCACTCGTCCCTGGTGCAGGTAAGCCGACCCCACGGCGGTTCCGCAGAGCAGAACGGCGACGGTCGGAGACTCCGCGAGCCCTGCCGCCTCCTCCGCCAGGGCACTGCGGATGTCGTTGACCAAGATGTAGGGGAGGCCGTTGGCGGCGGGGCCCTGCCATCCATTCAGCTTGGGCAGGACATCGCAGACGGTTACGCGTCCGTCCTCCACGAGCCCGGGGACCGCGACGCCCATGTAGGAAGGAGTCAACTGGTGGTCGGCGATGAAGCCCTGGATGGCAGCCTCGATCTCGTCGGGGGTTGTGGCGCCCCCAGTGGCAAGGCGGCGGGTTAAAGGTCCGTCATCGCCAGTGCTTTGAGCGACCATGAGCAGCTTGGTTCCGCCGATGTCGATTCCGAGATCTCCCCGAGGTCGAGGCCGATCATGCGGTCGTACGCCTCCAAAGCGATCCGGTGCAACTCTTGCGCGACACCCATTCCCGCCCAGAATCTGACACGACGTCGGATCGTGGGGTCCGAGCAGTTCGGCGAGGAGACCCGCTCGTATCCCGAACCGTGCACCAGTGCCTGGATGACGTGCTCGAACACGACGCGATCCGGTATCCGTCTCCGGTGACAGCCCAACGGATGACCAGGGTCGGACTCGGCCAGGACGGGCAGCAGGGCGCTGAACTGGACCTCGACGCCCTCCACGGCGCCGGATACACGCCGAACGAACGATGGGATGAGGCGCGCGGGACCGCCCTCTACTGGACAGTGGGCGCGCCCGGCCTGGACGAAGGTCCGTGGACGCACGGGCTGGTGGTGTTCTGGCGGATGGCAGACGGCTGGCACTGCGCCCCCTTTAACCCGAACGGGGATCCGGACCGGAATGCCGCCCGGCCCCTGTCCCTCGACCCGGTGGCCTCGCCCGCCGCCCTCGCCGATCTGCTGCCCCGGCTCCTGCGCGGCCCCATCCACAGTCTGCGTCAAACTTGACCCGGCCC
>NZ_JAGGOY010000118.1 GCF_018614095.1 Streptomyces sp. ISL-87
GAAACGAATAGGAAGCCACTCCGAAAAAGAGAAAGAGGCCCTTCCGGGCCTCCCCCACACAACCAACACACCGTCAAAACACCCCACCACCCAGCCCCTTCCAGACCGCCGGCGGGGCCCGGCTACCCCCAGTAGACCGGCAGCCCCCGCGCCCGCGCTTCCTCGGCCAGCCCCCGCAGCTCCTCCAGCCGCTCCTGGATGTACCCCGCCCTACGCCCACAGTCGACGAAGCGGCCTTCGGCCGTCGCCGGGCGTCCAGCATCCACCGGCACCAACGCCAGCGCCACCAGCACCCTTCCCAGGAAGTCGTCAGCCTCCGCATCACCCGCCAACTCGTCGTACCCAAGCACGCCCAGCACACGGGCCGCGTTGGCGTTGGCCATGTTGACTTCTTCGGAAGCAACGTCAGCAAAGAAGGTGACAGACATTCGGGGCTCCATCCCTCTCGGATACGGCATCGGCAGGTGGCTCGCCCGGGGGGAGCAGCGTTCCGGCTGCTCCCCCCGGGGGTGCCGTCAGAGGTCGGCGAGCGTCGCCAGCATGGCGAGCACCTTGTCCCTGTTGAGCGGCAGGGTCTCCCCCTCGTCGTCCGCTCCGCCGGTCAGCAGAACGGGGCCGTGGTAGTTCTGGTAGGTCCGGCCGAAGCGCCGCGCGAGCAGCGTGGCCATCGGGTTGACCGGCTGGGTGTAGAGGCCGTTGTCGTCCAGCCACATGTCCAGCTGGTCGGTCAGGGCCACCACGTCCACCTGGTCGCAGCGCATCAGGGAGTACATGACCGTCAGTCGGTCTCCGGAGGCGCCGGGCAGGTCGACCGGGATGACCTCGGCCTCAGGGGTGATGAGCAGGGCGGTCGGCGCGATCGTCATGATGACTCCATCTGTCGCAGTGTGAGTTTCCGGTGTTGGCCGGTTGCCACCCCGACCAACAAGACAACTATACCATGCTTTCATCACTCACGGGGGACCGCGCTGCCCCGGAGCAGCCAGACCTAACGCGCAGCCCGGTACGGAGGTGCCGGAAGGAGTCCGCTGGTGGGATCGGTGAAATCGGCCATGACGACTTCGACCGTGGGCGACACCCCGCGCCACCGGTAGCCGTCGTAACTGGTGTCGATGCCGATGTTCTCGCCCAACGTCAGACCGGTCTCACGGTGGAAACGGGCGTACTGCTCACTGGGGCGGTGCCGAAAGCAGGGCTGACCGCTGTACTCGAAGGGGGCGGACTGCTGGGGGATGACGAACGCACCATGCCGGGCGAGGGTGGACGCACAGTCGATGACGTGGAATTCGAACCGGTCACCCCGATAGCGGGGCCCGGACCCGTGGCGCTCGACTCGGGGGCCGAAAGGCGGGTTCGCGATGGCGGTGTCGAACTCGCCCAAACCCAGTTCTTCGGCGTCCATGGTCAGCACGTCGGCAACGATCCACCGAGCCTCGGGCATGAGCTTGCGGCCCACGGCGACGTAGTCAGGGTTCTTCTCCACGCACACGATCTCGCGGGGCGGGAGACCCTCCCACCGGCGGCTGTAGAGCTCACGGGCGGCGTAGGCGAGTCGGCCCACACCGGCGCACAGGTCGATAATCCGGGTGCCGACCACGTGGAACCGGAGGTCGGACGCGAGGGACAGCGGTGTGAAGTGGGCGCCGTCGAGCTTGTTCGTGACGCTACTGGACTCCTGCCAGTGCTCGGCAACGGTGTCCTTCTCGTCCTCGGTGAGGTCGCGGGCGAGGGCGACGAGTCGGCGGGCCTCGCGGTGCGCCTTCTGCTCTTCGCGGGTCATGGTCACGATGGAGCTCCTCAAAGTCTTTGTGAATTCGGTTCGTGGTCGGCTGCCACCACCGACCAACAAGACAACTATACCGCATATTCATCACTCTCGGCCGTGTTCGTCCCGCCCATTCCGGGGCGGCGGCCGGCCCCTGAAGGGGCGGCCGCCGTGCCCTGATCAGCTCTTGAGTGCCAGGCGGGCAGCCATGTCCTCGGCACTCATGCGGCCCTTGATGTCGTCGTACGGAATGCGGTCGTCCCAGGAGTACGCACGGGTGTTCCGGTCGATGACGGGCTGGACGTCCGGGCCTCCGGGAACGGTGAGCGAGGCGCCGTTGACCCGAAGCACCTCGTACCAGCGGCCTCGGGAGCGGGCGTAGTCGCCTTTGGCGAAGTCGGCGCGGGACCAGAGCTTGACCCCGTCGGCCTCCGCCTTCGCAATGATCTCCCTCCAGTGGGTCATCTGGTCGGCGGTCTCGGCGTGGCGGCGGGTGAGTTCCGCGACGTTCTCCGGCTTGGTGATGTCCCACGAGGAACCGAACGCGGACTCCCCTGCCAGCAGCTTTTCCAGGCCCCGGAGGGTGGCCTCAAGCTCCTTGAGGCGGCGCAGGGTGCGGCCCGGATCCTTGCGGTGCTGCTCGTAGTGCGCGGCGGCATCGGCGCGGCCCGCCCAGTGCTCCGCTCGGTCTCCCTCGTCGATGCCCTTTCGCATGTTGCTGTCGATGCGGTCGAGGGCGGCGCGGTGGCGCTTCTCGGAGTGGTGGCCGACCAGGATCGGCTGTCCGAAGGGAATGCCGGAGCCGATGCGGCGGGCCTCTGCGAACGCGGCCGTGGAGGCGCCGGCGGCCCGGTCGGCTCGGTCGCTGAACCGCTCGGCGCGGTCGGCGGCGCGCTCCTCCCGCTCCGCCTCAGCTTCGGTGAAGCTGCGGGCGATGTCCTCGCGCACGGTGACGTGCACGGTGTGCCCGGCCTCGCGGAGCGCCTCGGCAAGCGCGTTGAGGGTGAAGCGGTCAGCGGCCTTGTCGCGGGAGTGCGGGAGGTACCAGCAGCCGAGGTTGCGGGACCAGCGGAAGCGGTGGCCCCTGAGGATCTCGGCGGAGCCGTCGCCGCGGGCGGTGCCTTCGGCAAGGGTGCCGCCCGCGCGGCTGTGGCGCAGGACGATCCCGGCGAAGTCCTCCGGGACGTCGTCGTCAGCCTCGACGTCCTCGGCCGGGGCCGGGTCCGGGGCGGCGGGGAGAACGGTGTCGGCGGGGAGTTCGGGCAGCTCGGCCGTGACCGTGATTCCGGCTGTGCGCAGGGCCTGGGCGGCGGTGTGAGCGGCGATCAGCCCGGCGCTGGACTGGTCGCCCCGGGTGCCCTTGACGTACCAGTGCGCGGCCTTGCGGCTCCAGTCGAAGCCGTGGGTACGGAGGACCGGGGCGGCGCCGTCGCCGAACGTCGTGCCGGTCACGGTGACGCCCGCCTCGGCGGTGTAGCTGATGGTGATCCCGGCGCCGGGGTCGGCCTTGGCGGGGGCCTTCCGGCGAGACTTGGCGGTCGTCTTGGCCGAGCCCTTCGCGGCGGCCTGGGCGGCCTTCCAGCGCTTGGGGGCGACGATCTCTCGCGCGATGAAGTGGACCTGCTGGGGGGCCCAGGTGTCGGGCAGGTGCTTTCCGCAGACGTAGGCCGTGTCGCGGATCGGGCCGGGCGCGTCCGGGTCGGCTCCGTCGAAGGCGGCGGACCAGAGGGCCTTCGCCTCGGCGAGGACATCGTCAGAAAAGTCGCGGTGCGTGTTGATGCCGTCCACGATCGGCTTGCCGGTGATCTGCTTGCCGTCCACGGTGACGGTGACCTCGTTGTTCGTCTGCACGTAGCTGTCCGTGGACCCGTCCCAGTGGGCGCCGTGGAGGGGGCCCGCGATCCGGCTGACGGCCTCGGTGTCCGGACCGTCGGTCCAGCTGACGGAGATCCAGGCGGAACCGGTGCCGGTGCCGGTGCGGACGGAGAACTTGGCCCCGGGAAACTCGGCCTTCAGCCGGCTGCGGAGCTCGGCGGACACGTACTTGGTCGCGACGTACTGGGTCATGCGGGCGTCTCCTTGAGAGCCGAGAATGTGGATCCGGTTGTGGTCGGCTGCCACCGCCGACCACGAGATAACTATAACTGCAATAACTCACTTTGTCTACTGCGCTTCCCGGCTGCGGGGCGCCGCCGCAACGGCCGGCCCGGCGAGGCAGCCGCCGGCGCCGCCGTGCGCAGGCCGCGCAGAGGCAGCCGGGGGGGCAGGGTCAGGCCGGAGAGGCTCCGGGGCCGGGCAAAGCACCCGCGCCCCGGAGCCCCCGATTCAGACCGTCAGACGGGGTGCGGCCACGTACTCCACACCCCATTCCGGCGGGATCAGTTCACCGGTTGCCGCATCCGTGCAGTAGGCGCCGAAGATCTCCGAGGCGCTGAGCGGCTTGGCGTAGAACTCCACCAGCTTCCAGCCCCTGACTTCGGAGGTCTGGTCGGCGAAGTGTGTGCGGATCACCGCGCCACCGCCCACCACGGCAGCGAGCGTGAGCACCGTCATCGCCTCAAGGGCGTCGTCCGGGTCCAGGTCGCTCGTCTCTCCGTCGTTGTGGAACGGCACGGA
This sequence comes from Streptomyces sp. ISL-87, assembly GCF_018614095.1. Classification (GTDB taxonomy): domain Bacteria; phylum Actinomycetota; class Actinomycetes; order Streptomycetales; family Streptomycetaceae; genus Streptomyces. The sequence goes on from NZ_JAGGOY010000118.1 coordinate 4,382, forward strand.
AGCCGAGAGGGTGCCGCCGTTCGCCGATGCCGCGACGGCGAGATGGTGACAGCCGTCCCCCACCGCGTTGACGAAGCCCATCACCAGCGCGGCGGAGCGCTCAACCTCGTACGGGGTCCGGTCCTGCGACGTGATTGTCATGCCGATTCCTCTCGGTCTGCTTCCGGTTTCCGGGTCGGCTGCCACCACCGACCAACGAGATAACTATACCTCGCATTCATCATTTCCGGGAGGCTTTGTGGATCTTTTCCGAGGGAACTTCCGCACGTGGGTAGCGCTGCTGCGCGGCGCCCACCTCTTGCGGGGTGGGCGCCGCTTTCGCCGGTCAGTCCTCGCCGGGCAGGGAGATCGTGAGCACGGGCTCCATTCCGTCGCCGGGCCCGCACGTGGCGAGTAGCCAGGCCCGCTCGCTCTCATGGCTCTCTCCGTCGCGGGGGACGCGGTAGAGCTCGACGGGGCAGGAGCTCCCGTCGCTCGAACGCCTGATGGCGTAGTGGGTCATCCGGAGCACGTCCCAGAGGCGTCCCGACTCGTCCTGGTAGGTCTGCCGGTTGTCCTCGTCCGTCCAGGCGACGCAGTCGGCCCACGCGGCCGCGGTGAGGGCCACGGGGACCGTGAACCCGGCCTCGCGGGCGATGTCGTCGCCGACGGCGACCAGGGCCCCGTCGGCGAGGGCGCTGGCGCGGCTGTACGCGTGGATGACTCCTCCGAAGAGGTCGGCCACGGAAACGGCCGGCTGCTCCGGCTCGGGGGTCCAGCGCATCGCGTCGGGGCCCAGGTTGTCCGGGTTGGCGGTGCCGTCGATGAGTGTCTTGTCGGTCATGGGCCGCCCTTTCGTGAGCTGTGTTCTCAGCGGCGGCGGGGTGCCACTCCCCGCCGCCCGGGGCGGGGCGCAGCCGGGTGGCTGCGCCCCGAGAGAGGGTCAGGCGTTGGCGGACGACCGGGTGATGGACGCGCGGCGCACGTGGTGCACCACGCAGGCGTCCGAGTCCTCGGCGAACGGGTCGGTGAGGTGGTAGCGGGTGTCGGCGCTCCCGAGGTGGTCCGCACGTCCGCAGTAGAAGCAGTCGCACAGCCGGGCCAGGTAGAAGCCGTGGTGCTCGGGCTTGCTGCCGTGGTAGAGGACCAGGTCGCCGGGCTCGATGAGGTCGAGGGTGCGGAGCAGGGTGTCGGACATGAGTGTCTCCTCACGGCTGTGCGTGGATTCGGTTTGTGGTCGACTGCCACCGCCGACCAACAAGACAACTATAACACACTTGGATCACTTTCGGTGTCCTCATCAGCCCGCCCACCTGGGTGAATTGGCGGCCGCCCGTCTTCCGCCGGCGGCGTAGGCGCCGCCGGCGCTTCTCCCGTGGCCGGCGCGGCTGGAACATGCCGCGGCCGGCGCGCCGAGGGTGCGGGAGGGAGTCCGCCACGGGCTGCCCGGTACACCTGCCGACCGGAACACGAGTGCGCCCCCACCGTGCGGCAGGGGCACGGTGGGGGCGCAGGGTGGGAGGGCGTCTAGCCGGTCGTGACGCTGGTGCGTACGGCCGCGACGGCGGCGGCGGTGTCGGCGGCCAGGTCGGGGGTGTGGGAGTCGTACAGGACGGTGAACTCGACGCCGTCTTCCTCGAAGACGCAGGCGAGCCAACCGGCGTGATCGGTCAGCGGGTAATCCACCTCGGCCTCGCGCCTGTCCTGGCCGGTGAGCAGGACCTCGCCGCCGTCGGGGGTGGGGACGGCGATCCAGGAGCAGCCGGACCCCGGGTGCGCGCCCCTGGTGGCTTCGATGCCCGCCTCGGCCAGGACCCGCTGGAGGTACTCCCCTGCGGTGCCTTCCTCGGCGTAGCCGAAGTCGCGGCAGAACGCGTAGGCCAGGTCCGCGGCGGTGTCCGGGTCGGGGGCGTTGAACTCCTCGGCCCACCGGGTGAAGTCCTCCTCGCTGGTGGCCAGCAGCTCGACCTGGTCGGCGACGGTGCCCGCGACCACGGCCGCGATGAGCAACTCCGTGCGGTCGACGTCGAGGGTCAGGCCGATGACGGTGTACGTCTGTGTCTCGGTGGCGGTCATGCGATCAGCCGGAAGCTCGCGGCGTCGACCGCCTGGGCGCCCAGGTCTCCGAGGAAGGCGGCGACCACGTAGGCGCCGTTGTCGCCTCCCCAGAGGGTCTCGGGGGTCTCGCCGTCCTCCTCGGCGCGCCACGGGAAGGTTTCCAGCACGGCGGCGGCCGCGTTCGCCTTGGCCTCCTCGAAATCCGCTCCCTCGGCGACGACCGCAAACGAATCGGCGAGATCCCAGACTTCGTACCAGTCTCCGATGATGGTGTATTTCACGGGTTTTCCTTTCGTCGAATTCGAGGGCCCCGGAATTCGGTTCCGGGGCCCGGGGTGACCTGCGCTTAGCGGCGCGGCCGGGGGACGTCGCGGTGACGACTGAAGTAGCGGTCGACGAGCATGAGCGCCTGGTCCTCGGTGAGGCCGAGCAGCTCTCCGCCGCGCGTGGATCCGGTGAAGACGGCCACGCCGCAGACGGGGTTGGGGTTGGCCTGGTAGGCCCGGAGGAGCTGGCGCGCGGGGGCGTTGACGGGGAGGCCGAGCGGGACGGCCAGCTCGTCGGTCCACATGATCAGCTGGGTGGTCAGGTCGATGGAACGGACCTGGTCGGCGCCGAGCGCGTCCTGCGGGCAGGTGTCGGCGCCCCAGTCGAGCAGGCTGAATCCGCCGGTGGGCTCGACCCGCAGGGCGTAGCTGTCCTGAAGAAGGGTGGGCATGGGGGTCCCCTTTCCTGGGAGTTGGTTTTCGGTGCGGGTCGGCTGCCACCGCCGACCTACGATTTAACTATACCAACTACACATCACTTTCAGAACATCGCGGGCCCCTATTTCCCCTGTTCAGCGGCATGCCTGAGGGCCGCCGGCGGAGTTCGCGCGCACGCCGCCGGCCCGTCCTGGGCTCCAGGGCCCGGCGTCGAAGCGGCCGGCCGCGGGCCGAAGGCGGCCGCGGTGGAGGCTCCCCGGCCGGCCGGCGGCGCGCCGGCCGCGCCCACAGGCCTGGAGGAAACGCCCGCCCGCACGGCCGGCGAGATGTCCTGCGGCCGGGCACGACTGCGCCCCGGCGCGGCTGGGGGCCGTGCCGGGGCGCGAGGAGGTGCGGGGGGCTATGCGGTCAGCGTCCAGGGGCCGCTCAGTCGCGGCGGGCCCGGCTGGTGGGGGTTGAGGTCGACGACCACGTCACCGTCGGCCGTGTGGACGGTGAAGACCGTGGCCCAGGACGTGGGGTCGCGCTGGAGAGCCAGCGCCTCGAAAGCGGCGTGTACGGGCGTGTCGGCGTCGATCTCGACGTTCCAGCCGATGCTGTACTCCGGCATGTGCTGCGTGCCTTCCTGGGCGCCCTCAGCGCCCGTGTGCGGTCGTGGGGGGCTAGGCGGCGAGGGTGAATTCGACATCGTCCAGGCTGCGCTCGTTGATGGTGACGCCGCTGACGGGGTCGAGGTCGTCGAGCCAGAGGTCCTCGTTGTCGGCGAGGTAGCCGTGGAGGGCGCTCGGGTTGTTGGCGATGTACGCGGGGACCTGGACCTCGGTGGTGAACTCGTAGGTGACCTGCTCGGTCACGGTCAGGGCGAGGTGCGCGGTCACTTCCCGGTCGTGGCCCTCGGGCTCGGACGCTTCGGCGTTGACCACGATGCACAGCAGGGCCGCCGTGTCCTCGTACGGGTCGGCCTGCTCCTGGGCGGCGTCGGGGAGCCGGACGAACGGGGCGCCGAGGCGGTCGAGGTCGCGGAGGACCTGGAGCAGGGCCTGAGGGTCGCGCGGGTCGGTCCTGCCCCAGGCCGTGCGCAGTTCGGGGTCGGTGACCTCGGGGAGCTGGGCCAGGTCGTCGAAGGCGCACTGCGTGCCACCGCCGGCGGTCCGGAGGCTGTCGAGGTGGAGTTCGCCGGAGCGAGTGTCGCGGCGCAGCACCAGGTAGGCGGCGTGCGGGTGCATGTGGGCGAGGGTGGCGGTGAGGGTTCGGGTCAGGCCCTGGGCCTGGCCCTGGGCCGCTTCGAGTGCGTCCTGGCACTCCTGAAGGGTGGTGTGCATCGTTCCTCCTGGGTGGCGTGTGGGGGCCGGCGGTGAGGCCGGCCGTCGGCTGGGGAGCCCCTCCCCCGGCGCCGGGCCGGGGGAAGGGTCGGGTCAGGCGCTGAGGAGCTGGTTGCCGGTGCGCTGCCAGTACCCGGCGGGGGCGCGGTCCGCGCGGCAGTCCCAGGTGCCGTAGGCGGTCATCTCGAACTCGTCCTCACAGACGAGAATCCGGGCTTCGGGGATGTTCTGGAGAGTGACGCTGTCGGCGGGGAAGTCGTCGAAGCGCACGAAGCGGTGGGGGTAGCGCCCCATGAACCAGTAGATGTCTCCGGGTGCGAGGTCGTCGAAACGGGGGTTGACCGTCTCCTGCGGCAGGACCTTGCACCAGGTGCGGACGCCGAGGGCGGCGCAGATGTCCTTGACCCGGTCGTAGAGGACGCCGAAGGCGTCCGGGGCGATACCGAGAGCGCGGTCGGTTTCCCCGCTCGGGCCGGTGAAGTGGACGGCGCCCCGGACGTCGAGGCCGTCGAAGCCGTAGCGGGCGGCGAGGTGCTGCGCCACGATGTTGGGGGCGCCCTGGTCTCCGGGGCGGTAGTGCATGTCCGTTTCGGTATCGAGCGGGACGGTGGTGTACGCGCCGGGGCCGGAGAAGAGGCCGGTGAGCTCCCACTCGACGTGGGGGTCTCCGAAGGACCACGCCACGAGGTGGTCGGGGTGGAGCGTGCCGAAGCAGCTGAATTCCTGCGGGTGGGTGAAGTCCAGGGGCATGCGTTCTCCAGGGTGTGGGTTTCCGGTCTGGTCGACTGCCACCGTCGACCACAAGACAACTATACATCACATTCATCATTCTCGGGAGATCTTCGGCCCCGTTTTCGCTGCTCAGAGCCGCCCCCGTTGCCGCTCCGCTACGCAGAACTGGCCTCGCCCGATACGGGCGAGGCCAGTTGGTTTGTCGCCGTTCAGGCTGTGGGCGCGGCTGCGGCGGTCAGCTGGCGGAGGACTCCGAGCGGCCGCTCGGCTCTCGCCAGGCGGGCAAGGCGGGCGCGCTGCTCCCCGATGCCTCGGCAGCCGGCGAGCGGCTGCAGGGTGTCCGGGCGTAGCTGCGTGACGGCCTGGACGTAGGCGCGGCCGCCGAGGGCGACGACCGGCCGCGGGCCGGGCAGGATGCCGAGGTGAGCCGTGCTGCGCGGAGAGGACGACGACGTCGCCGGTGGCGCCGGCGAGGCGCTCGGCCGCCTGTCGGCACAGGATGTGGTAGCTGCCCGTGTAGAGGTCGCGGGCCGGCAGAGCTGTCCTGGTGGGCGCCTTGGCGCCGCTGCAGGGGAAGGCGCGCGGGTCCGCAGAATCCTGGGCGCCATGGGCCGGAACTCGTACGGAAGTCTTCCATCTCTTGAGCCTGGAAGGTGAGTTCGTCGGGGTAGGCCGAGTTCGACGATCGCCTCGGTCGCTACGCTGAGGCCGTACCGGATCAGTTCAGGCGGAAAGTGGTGGAGCAGTGGCCAAGCGCGACGTGTGGGTGCGCGTCGGGGACGAGTTGGTGCGCGGCGACACCATCGTGGGCATCACTGTGGACGGCGGCCAGGTCTACTACCAGTCGTACAAACTCCTGCTGAAGGTCACGGGCCACCGCGACCTCCTGGTGATCGACTCTGGGATCTACGCCCGCGTGGATGAGGCGGACGACGACGAAGCCCATGAGCAGGCCACCGCTCTCGCTGACGACTTCGTGAACACGATCGCGCGGGGAGCTGCACTGCCCACCGGAGCGCTGATCCGGCTCGCCTCGGATGATGAGGTTGACGACGGCAGTGCGAAGTGGGAATTGACCACTCTGGGATAGCACCCAGCGCTCGCTATGCGGCCAGCGCCACCAAGTCCGCCGGCGCGCACCGCCGGTGCCGCTGCGGCACCTCGACCGGCACCAGGGCCTCGGCCCCTGCCAGTCCGTGAAGCCGCAGCGGGCGATGGTGTCGCCGCGGTCGGGCAGGAGGTGCGCCAGGCCCTCGGAGTCGGTACCGACCCCGGTGATGCGGATGGGGTCGGCGCTGCGCTCGGCGGTCCGAGCGTCCGTCATGGGCCGCTCCCCTCGGGTCGGCCGGTTCGGCGGCCGCGTGCTGTGCGTTCGGTCGCCGGTCGAACGCCACTCCCGACCGGCGACATAACTATCCCCACAATGCATCACTAATGGCCAGGAGGAGCGCGCTCCCTGCTCTCGGGATCCGTCCCGGCGGTCAGGCAGCCAGGGCCAGCCGGCGGAGGTAGTCGGCCGCGGCCTCCTCGCCGACGTGGCGCCGCAGCGCGTCCCCCCGCGCCCACACCAAAGGGCCTTCCTCCGCCTCGACGCGGGCGGCCTCGGCGACGATCTCAGCGACGCTGAGCTTCTCCCGGAACTTGTGGCCGATGTGTTCCTCCAGGGCGACGTACCGGGTGGGCAGGTCCAGGCCCAGGGCCCAGCACAGCCGTACGGCGCGCACCAGGACGTCCCGCCCGGCGAGCACGCAGAAGACGCAGCTCAGGCGAGGGATGACCGCGTCGTAGACGGGGTGGTACTCCAGGGCGGCGTCGGCGATCTGCTGCCAGACGTCGGCCTCGGAGAGTTCCAGGATCGGGTGCCAGGTCAGGACCATGCGCTGGCCGGTGCTCGCGCGCATGTCGATGGCGAGCGGCAGCTTCCGGGCCCGGGCGGGGGATTCTGCGGCCCGGATGCCGAGGGCGGAGAGGATCAGGGCCTGTTCGTCCAGGCCGAGGACATCGGTGATCTGCTTGAACAGCGGGGCGATCTTGTCCCGCTTCAGGGTCGAGGTACACAGCCGGCGGGCCGCGTCCGGCCACATCTTGCGCTTCTCGACGAGGCCGAGCAGGCCGCGGTCGGCCTGGACGACGATGAACTCGACGCCCCAGCGCTCGGCCTGGCGCTGGGCGAGCTCGCGGACGCCCGGCCATTCGGACTCCTCACCCAGGTCGGCGTGGACCAGGACCACCTTGTCCAGGCAGCCGGCCTCGGCGGCCAGAGTGACCACGCGCTGCCCGCAGACGAGCGAGTCCTTGCCGGCACTGGTCGAGACGACGATTTTGTCCGCGGCCAGGATGAGCTCGCGGGGCGTTTCGGCGAGCTCGCCGAGGAGGCTGGCCGCGACTCCGGACCGGCGCTGGCCGCCGGTTCCGCGGCCGGGGGCGTGCGGGGTGTAGAGCGCTGCGAGGGTGCGGTTGGCCGCGCGGGCCGCGGTGAAGGTCCGGCGGACCTTGGCGCGGGCCTCCTGCTCGCGGCGGACGAGGCCGGCGTGCGCGGCATGCGCGGCCGCCAGCTCGTCGGCGCCGGCCTGCAGCTGCGGGTCGTGGGTGATGCGGGTGTGCGCGGCAGCGGCGGCCTTGGCCGCCCGGGCGCGGGCGCGGTCGGCGGCGGTGTACGCGGCGTCGGCCTGGTGGGCGCGCCGGATTACCTCCAGCAGCTGGCGGCGGGTGCTCATGTCCATGGGGCTCCTCGCGGTTCGGGGTGGTGAGTTCGGCGCCGGGCGGCTGCCACTGCCGCCCGGTCGGGAGTGGATCAGAAGGTGCAGAACCGGCGTGCGACCGGCGGGATGTTGCTGCTGCGGCGCCGGCTGAGCCGTTCGGTCACCTCGCGGGCGCACCGGGCGGCGTCGGCGGCCGCGTCGAGCGGCGTGGGGGAACCGTCGACGAGGGTGGTGAGGTAGGTGCCGTCGGCGGCGTGCAGGTGCGCGGACCAGGGGTCGCGGTGGTCGGCCGCGGGCCGGTCGGCGCGCTCGCCGGCGTACATCAGGACGTGCGGGACGCCGTAGGCGGCGTCCTCGTCGTGCGGGGCGCCCGGGTCGGCGGCCATGATCAGGAAGGTCATGCCGCCCTCCTCCCCGGGGAAGGCGCGGCGGCCCAGGGCCGCTAGCTCGGCGAGCAGCAGGTCGCCTTCCGTGGGTTCATTCCGGATGGTCATCGCGTTCCTTTGCGTCGAGCGGGTGGGGGTGTCTTGCCGTGCGGGCCGTTGTCGTGCGCAGGGGGCGCCTGGCCCCGGCGCCCGGCCCGAGGTGGGGCCTGGCCCCGGCGCCCGGCCCGAGGTGGGGCCGGGCGCCGGGGCGCGGGGCGCTGTGCGCCCCGCGATGTACTACTGAGCGACGGTCGGCCGGTTGCAGGGGCGGGCGTTGTCCACGGCGACGGCGGCAGCGAGGCGGACCCAGTTCAGGTGGAGCTTGAATGCGGCTTCCAGGTAGAGCGCCGTCGCCTCCGGCCGCTCACCGGCTCCCGTCAGGTGGCGCTCGTGCAGCAGCTGGAGGGCAACGCGCAGGCGGGTCTCCTGTGCAGCGAGCTGGGCGCTGACGGGGTGCAGGAGCCGGGGCAGTTCGAGGGTGCCGAACACGGCGCTGGTGACGTACTGGCCGAGGCAGTCGGGGAGCCCGGTCGCCCTGTTCTGGACGATGACGTCTTCGGCGATGGAGAGGAGCAGGGAGGCGTCGAAGGGGATCGTGTTGGTGATCACGACACCGTCCAGGACCTGGGGGAGGTCGGTCTCGAAGGCCAGCGCGACGTCGTCGAGGAGTTCGGCGACCGTGGTCAGCGCTTCCTCGGCCGGGTGGTTGAGCACGCTCCTGCGTCGGGCGATACCGGCGATGGCGCGGGCGCGGGCAGCTGCGTGCAGGGCGTTGGGGAGCGGCGTGCGGATGATCATGTCTCTCCGAAGGGTCCGAGGATGTGTGTCCGGTGCGACCGACTGCCACCGTCGACCACAAGACAACTATACTCGTTATTCATCACTTCGCAAGGGTTCGCCGTTGCTTCCCGGCAGAAATCCGCAGACGACACCGGGGGTGCTGTGGGCGGCCCCCCGGGGAAGGAGAGCCGCCCGGCCCCGTGGGGCCGGGCGGGGGCCGTCAGCAGGCAGCCTCGGGGTCCTCGGCCGCCGGCAGGGGCTCCCACTCCAGGGAGCGCGCGGTCTTGCGGGACCGGCCGTCAACGGCGACGGTCACGCCGTCCCGGTACGCCCGGGCGCCGGCCATCCGTACGTCCGCCGCCTCGACGGTGCCGGTCTGACCGCTGGCCACATGCCGGACCCGCTCGCCGACGGTGCGGACCAGGTCCGCTTCCCGCAGGCGCCGCGCGCCGAGCCGGTGTCCCGCCTGCTGGACCAGGCGGCCGCCGCGCGTGGCCAGGGCGGCCGCGAAGGCGGCGGCGGAGTCGGGAGCCTCGACCCTCAGGAAGGAGCGGCCCTCGGGCAGGTCGGTGTGGGTGATGGTCCAGGTGTCGGTGATCGCGCCCCGGTCCTGCTCGACGGCGGCGCCCTGCGTGGCTGCGGCCTCCAGGGTCGGCACGTGCCAGACGAGCAGGGACGGGTGGTCTCCGGGCTCGACGAGCCAGCCTTCGGTGCGCTCGAACAGCTCCTTCGCGACGCACAGCGCGGCCAGGGGCGGCCGCCCGTCGGCGCCGGTGGTCAGCTTGCCGTCCTCGACCCAGCCGACGGTCAGGCGGCCGCTGGTGCCGTCCGGCCGGACCCAGTAGCCGGCCACCTCGCCGAGGTCGTCGGGGCCGGTGACGTCGGCGAGCGGCTGTCCGGACAGGGCGGTCACCGCGGCGGCGGCGGCCGGGTGTTCGGCGTCCTCGGGCAGTACGCCCGTACCGGCGGCCGGGGCGGCCTCGGCCGGGCCGGCGGCGGGCGGCGGGACGTGGACGGCGTTCCAGGAGCCGGGGCCGTACTCGGTGAGCTTGACGAGGCCTGCCCCGTGCAGGCTCCGGACGGCGGTGAGGTTGTGCCCGTATCCGGCGCCGATCGCGCCGTCGCGCTTGACGACGGCGTACACCCGCCGCTGCGGTTGGGGCAGGGCATCCTCGGCGCGCTTGCGGTTCTCCTGGGCGTTCAGGAACTCGGCGCGCTCCTGGGCGCCGGCCTCGGTCTGCCAGTCGCCCGAGACGACCAGGCCGGAGCTGTTGACGACGTCGAAGCCCCCGCCCGCGGCCGGGCGTACGGAGTACAGGGCGAGCGGCGTGCGCTCCTCGGCCGGGGCCGGCCGCGCCTCGGCGGGCGTCTGGGCGGGGGTCGTCCTGCGGGTGCGGACCGGCTGGGCCTGGACGGCGACTTCCTCGACCGCGACGTTCTTCCAGCCCGCACGCCCGGCCCTCCGGGCCGCGTTGGCGACATTGGCCGCGGACATGGACCAGGTGTGCACGATGCGGCCCTCGCCTTCGCGGCGATCGACGGTGACCGCGTGGGTGTAGTGGCGGGTTTCGCTGGTGCGGGTGCAGCCGGTGGAGGCAACGAAGGTGGTACGGGCCATGACGGGGCTCCTTGCGTGTGAGGTGTGCTCTCGGTGCTGGCCGGCTGCCACGGCCGACCCAGCTGGGGGGAGGGCCGGGGGCGGTGGGCCGCCCCCGGCATCGGGCCTACCGGCCCAGGCGGATCGCGCGCTTGCGAAGGCCCGCCTTCTGGATCCGGTACCGCGCCTTGGAGAACTGGTCGACGTCCCGCAGCCACCGGTGGAGGCGGATCAGCGTGCGCTCGGACATGTCGTCGACCGTGCCCACCACGGTGGGCTCGCCAACGAACGCGAATCCGAGGGTCCTCGGCGCGAACGAGGGGGCGCCGAGCGTGTAGAACCACACCTTGTACCCAGCCTTCGGGTCGTTCTCGTTCCAGAGGCCGACAACGATGGCCCGGCGCTCGCCGGTGTTCTTGCCCTCGTCGTAGCGGGGGGTACGCACGACCGTGCCCGGCTCCAGAACGGTCTGGACGGTGGAGGCGGTGGCGACGGTCATGTGAACTCCCTTGGAGAGTGGTGGGGATGTCGGCGGGAATCCCCCGCCGACAAGAAAACTATACCCACTACTCATCACTTACGCAAGGAGGCACCCTCGCCCGGCGACGCCGCAGGCGACGGAGGGTCGAGCCGGCCGGGAGCCGGGCCGCCGGCTGCGGGCCGACGGACCCGTGTCCGGTGGGGGCGAGGATGCCCGCCACCACCGGACACGAGGGAAGATCAGCGCTCGGTCTGGGCGTAGTTGTGGCGGTCGTCGGTGGCCGCGAACTCGACCAGCTCGGGTCGGTGCGCGCCGATCCAGGTGTCGACGGGCCCAGGGTTCTCCTGCTGGCCGGTGAGCCAGCGGTAGACGTCCGGCCGGAGTTCGAAGAGGCGGCAGTCCTCGTCTTCGGCGTAGAACTCGGCGTTGCCGCCGAACCCGTAGTCGTCCGCCACCTCCCACACGCAGACCAGGTACGGTCCGCCCGCGTCGTAGATCCGGCCGAAGACGTTGCGGATGTCGTCGGCGCCGTAGCCGTGCTCGAACGCCCCGCGCTGGTCGGCGATCTCGCCCGGCAGGTCCTGCGCGGCCTGCTCGGCGGTGGCGGCCTCGGCGCGCGGCGCGGGGTCCTGGCCGTCCTGGTCCTCGTGCTCGCCTCCGTGCTGGGCGATCAGGTCGCGGAGCGCGTCTGTGGGCACGTCCAGGAACATCCCGCTTTCGTTGCCGAGGGTGCCGCCGGTCAGCCAGTCCTCCCAGGAGTCCTCGTTCTCCCAGGCCTCGATTCCGGGAGCGGTGAGGCCCGGGGAGAGAAGGACCTCCTCCGCGGCGGGGGCGCCGGGCTGCACCTTGAGGGTGATCGCGTGGCCGTCGGCGAGGCGGATCCGGGCGAAGCCGTGTCCGGTCCCCTCGGTCACGACGGCGTCGAGTCGGGACGTGCTGAGGGTCTGCGTGCTCATGAAGTGCCTCCGAGTTGCGTGGTTCCGGGGGGAAGTCGGCTGCCACCGCCGACCTGCGAGACAACTATACACGCGATTCATCACTTTGCAAGTAGTGCGGTCACGCGATCAGGAACACGTCCCCGATGACCTTGGCCCGGTGCAGCGGTGCCGGGCCCCCGGCCGACCGTCGGCGCGGCGCCGGTTTGGGCAGCTCGCGCAGCGGCCGGAAGACCGGCCTGGCGCCGGTGTGCCCCGTCCAGCGCTCCTCGAACCCCGGGCGCTGCTTGTCGGCGACGCCCGCGGGTGCTGCGACGATGAACGCTTCGGCGTGCGGCAGGCCTTCGGAGTCGGGCAGGTAGTGGGCGCGCCGGATCCCGGAGGCTTCCCCGGCGACCAGGCGGGCCCGGTTGGGGTATCGCTCGGCGAACCGGGTGACGAATTCCTCCGCCCGCTCCCGGGGCGCCTCGTAGACCGTGCGCACCGATCGCCAGGTCGGCCCTTTCTGCTGCGCGCCGCGGCACCGCTCGTCGTCGCCGAGGCACTGCGGTGCGACGTCGACCGGCGCGCCGTTCTGGTCGACGACCGTGTGGATGCGGCGGCAGCGGGGCTTGCGCTGCTGGGTGCACCACCACTTCGGCTCCGTGCAGCTCTTGCCGTGCCAGCGCCGGCAGTCCTTCGTGCGGCCGAGGCCGGTGAGGCGGCGCACCTCGTACACCGCGTACGGGGTCTGCTCCAGGTCGGCCTGGAAGGTGTCCAGGACGGGCCGGTTGCGGCCGTCCTCGGCCAAGCGCCGGTGGAGGGATCCGGCGGGCCCGTAGAGCGACATCCGCTCGTTCAGGGCGAGCGAGATGTACTCCATGCGCAGGACCTGCGCGGCCTCGACCGGGTGGGCGCGCAGCCGCTCCTCGTAGAGGTCGCGGGAGGAACAGACCCCGGTGAACGGGCACATGGTGCAGTGGCTCTTCAAGATCATTTCGCCGAGGTTGTCGAGGACGTACTGCTCGACGGCGGTCCTGGCCATGCCTGCCCGGATCAGGGGGTAGTCCGGCTCGCAGATGATCCGGCCGGCGGCGGTGTTCAGCTGGTCCTGGATGGCGGAGTCCTTCAGCGCGCGGCCGGTCTCGTCGGCGTGGTAGCCGATCACTCGGCGGAAGGTCTCGGTGCCGAACTCGTGGGCGGCCCAGGTGTCCAGTACCCAGCCCTTGAACCGAATGCTGCAGCGTCGCTGGCCGGAGGCGAGCATCGGGACGGTGCCGGCGGTGCGCAGTTCGTCGGACAGGCGCCAGGGGCCGGCCGCGTGGATGCGGCGGGGCGCGCGGGTGTCGTCGAGGACCAGGACGCCGTCGGCGTCGCGCGGGCCGCCGCGGCAGACCTGGACCAGGCGCACCCGCCATGCACGCAGGAGCGGCAGGACCAGGCGGTCGGCGAAGGACAGGGAGTCGCTGAACTCGTCGCCCGTGACGGCGTGCACGATCACGAGGTCGGACAGGTCGGGCTCCAGGCCGTGGGCGACGGGGTCGTTGAGGAACATGAGGATCTCGGCCGTCGAATCCGCACCCAGACCCCAGGTGAGGACGGTCGGGCGCTTACGTCGGACGGCGGGGCGTGCGAGCCGGGTGGTGTGGACGGCCGTCCGGGTAAGGGTAGGCAGGGGCATGAGTCTCCTCGTGCGGGGTGCGTGTTCGGGGCCCGCGGCTGCCACTGCCGCGGGGGCGTATCTGATGTGCCTCGTCGGCCGCGCCAGCGCGCGTCGGCGCGGCGCTCCCGGCGGTTCGCCGTAGTCGAATTGGTCCCGCCCCGCGTCGCCGGGGCGGGACACGGGCCGGGTTGACGCGTGGCGCCCCAGGGGAGCGCCGACGCCCGCCGCTGGAGCCCCAGGGGAGGGCATGACCGCATGGAGCGGCCCAGGCCCGCACGGGGCCCGGGCCGGAGGGGTCGCCTATCGGGTGGCGGCGCCAGCCGCGACCCACGCGGCGACGGGGCTCACGGGGTTGTGCTTGACGATGGAGCGGGCGAGAGCGAAGAAGTAGGGGTAGCCCTTCGGGGCGCGGGTGGCCAGCTCCAGGTTCCTGACCGCCGTGTCGTACTGGAACTGCAGGACCATGCGCAGGGTCTCGGAGCGGCTCATGTCTCGCCGGTAGGCGAGCACGTAGTGAGCCGCCTGGATGGCCTGTTCACCGATGCCGGTCCAGACGCGGCCGTTGAAAACGTGGTCCCCAGCGGTCCGGTCGGCGTCGGCGACGTCCAGGGGCCCGGTGTGGGTGATGGTGAAGTGCTTGGGCCAGGCGGAGCGGGGGCCGAAGGCCAGGGCCGCGTACGTTGCGGCGGCGGCGTCCAGGGCCGCACCGACGGAGCGGACGGTGAAGTGCGGGAGCATCCGGTCCTGCTCGGTGTCGGCCTTGAACACGTCCGGGCGTGTGGTCCCGCCGTAGTTGTAGACGTCCACGGTCATGGCCGCGGGGTACAGGCGGCGGGCGGCGTCGAGGACGGCGTACGCGGCGCGGGAGGTGTTCACGGGTCTCCTTGGGTGATGCGGTTTTCGGTGTGCGGCTGCCACTGCCGCCTCGGGACTCCCCGTCCCGACGAGACAACAATAACCTCTGAACATCACTTGCACAACTCCCCCACCCTGACTATTCGTCAGATTCTCGGGTCGAGGTGGACTGCGGCCGCCGGCACCGGGCCCGGCCGGACCCGGCGGCGCCGCCGGCCGGAAGGGTCAGCGGGGCGCCTTCTCCGCTTCCCCCTCAGTCGCTGCGCGACCGGCGACCAAGCCGAGGCCGGAGAGGGCAGGCAACCAACTGGCGGGCGCCGCGCGGCCCGGCGGCACGGATCCCCGGCCCACCGCGCCCGTATGGGTGGACCGTGGCGCACAGGATCCCCCGTCGGGCTCGTGCGCCAGGGGCCCACCTCGGCGCCGGGCCCGAGGCAGGCCGGGCACCGGGGTGCGGGAGTGCTGTACGCCGAGCGAGGTCCCAGTGAGCGACAATCTGCCGGTTGCAGGGGCGCGCATTGTCCACGCCGACGGCGGCGAGGCGCACCCAGTTCAGGTGGACCTTGAATGCGGCCTCGCGGTGGAGCATGGCCAGGGCGAGGGGGCCGGGGGCGGGGGCACCCGGCCCGGGGCGCTCAGATACCGGCGCTGTTGCAGTAGTGGGCGATGAGGGACTGGCCGACGGCGATAACGGCATCCTTGGGCGTGGCGCCCTGGGCGATGCGACGGTTGTAGGCGGTGCGGATCGTCTGCAGGACCGTGTCTGAGGTGATGATCTGACCGACGGATCCCAGGTCATGGCCCGGGTGACCGGCGGCGGCGATCACGCGGGCGGTGTGGGCGGCAATCACGGCCACGGCGTCTTCGGTGTTGCGGATGCGGATGGTGCGGCTCATGGTGGGCTCCATCTTGGGGTGGTGAGTATTCGGTGTGCGGCTGCCACTGCCGCCTCGGGACTCCCCGTCCCGACGAGACAACAATAACTGCTACACATCACTTACGCAACTCCCCCGCTCCCTGACTGTTCGTCAGATTCCCGGGTCGAGGTGGACTGCGGCCGCCGACACCGGACCCTCCCGGTCGGCGGCGCCGCCGACCGGGAGGGTCAGCGGGGCGCCTTCTCCGCTTCCCCCTCAGTCGCTAAGTGACCGGCGACCGAGCCGAGGCCGGAGAGGCGGGCGACCAACTGGCGGGCGCCGCGCGGCCCGGTGGCACGGACCCCGGGCCCACCGCGCCCGTGCGGGTGGATGGTGGCGCGCAGGATCTTCCCGGAGCGGGCGCCTACCTCCATCCACCCCCAGGCACCGTCGGGGCCGGGCGCGGCCAGGGTCACATGATGGCGACGGGTGGAGGGTCGCCACACGGGGAGGAGCCCGTGTTCCGTGGCCAGCGCCACGACCGTGCGCGTGTACGCGGTGAGGCCGCGCGGCGCGGCGGGGAGGCCGATGCGCAGCGCTCCGCCGCGCATGGCGAGCACGGCCCCAAACGGGAGGTGCGCGCGGATGTCGGCAGGGTCGCGGTACGGGAGGCGGTTGTGCATGGGGCAGCGGGTGCAGAGCAGGATGTCGGCGCGGTCGCTGTCGCCGGGCACGAGGAGGGCGGCGGGATCCGCACACTCGGGGCAAGGGGCGGTTCGCCAGTCGTAGGAGTCGGCATCGGGCACGTGGCCTCCAGGGTCGGGAGAGGGTGGATCGCCCCGGGCGGGGCGGGCCGGGCGTGGCATGGGGCGCAGCGGGAGAGCTGCCGGTGTCGGGGGCCGGGCGGGTGGGGCGGTTCCGTCCGCCCGGCGCGGCCAGGGGGCTAGAGGGGGATCCGGGGGGGATTGCGCGTTCAGGCGCGCGGTGGAGCAGTCGGGGCAGAGATCGGCGCTGTCGGTGGTCTCGTTGCCGCACGGCTCGCCCCATCCCGGGCAGTCGGTCGTCTCGGGCTGCGCGTTGCGCTGGGTCAGCGTCGGTTCCTTCTGCGAGCGGGTGGCCGGGGGCGGTGCGGGCCCCCGGCGGTGGGCGCGTGGCGGGGGCCCGCCCCGGCGGGGCGGGCCCGCTCGCCTATGCGGCGAGCTTCAGCTTGGGCGCCGGGTAGTCGCGCTCCAGCTCCAGGTCAACCAGCTCCTGCGCGGTGAAGACGAAGTGGGCGAGGGGGGTCACGTCCGACGCGTTCTCCTCCGGGACCGCGAGGACGAAGCGGATGCGGTGGACGGTGTACGCCTTGATCTGCTCCAGGGTGAAGGAGCGCATCTCGCCCCGGGTGCGGCACATCGCGCGGACGATGATGCCGCCCTTGCTGGTGGTGAGGATGTTGTGGATCTCAATGGTGCGCACCGACTCGTCGCCCTTGCTGTCGACGTAGGTGATGGTCGTGGCGCGCTGGCCGTCCATGGCGCGGATCAGGTCGGTCAGGGTGCGGGTGGTGGTCTGACCGGCGGTGATCTTCATGGAGTTCGACACGGGTTTCTCCCTGGAGCTTGTGAGTTCGGGGGGTGTTGGCCGGGTGCCACTCCCGACCAACAAGACAACTATAACTCACACTCATCACTTCAGGGAAGCCGGAACGGTCTTTTTCTCGACCCGATTTCGCATTCACCCATCCGGCCGCCCGCGCCGCGACGCGCGGCAACTCACCGAGCATCTCCGCTTGACGGAAGTGACGAGTAGAGATTAAGGTTGTCTCAGTTGATCGGCGGTGGCAGCCGATCAGCGACCGCGAGACACGCACCGCTACAAATCCACAGCGAGGAGCCCCGAGATGGCCCGTACTTTCCACGACCGCCCCGCGCACCTGCAGCTCCAGGAGCGGCCCTGGATCTCCCACCTGAAGGACGGGAGCCGGAAGCCTCACCAGCAGGCGGCACACAAGCAGGACCGCGCGGCGGTCCGGCTGGCGCTGCGCCTCGGCGTCGAGCCGCCGCTCCCCCAGCGCCGCTGCGTCGACTGGGAGATGCACTGAATCAGCTCCACACCAAGCGGCCTCGCCTTCCCGGCGGGGCCGCTTTGGCATGTCCGGGCGCAGCCTTCGAGCGGGGGGCGCACGCGGTGTCCGGGGCCGGGGCCGCGCAGCGGACCGCGCCGGATCCGCAGCGGGGAGCAGGGAGCCGGCCGAGGCACGGACCGGACCGTGGGGGCCGGTCCGAGCTGGCCTGAGCTGAGCTGGACTGGACCGTGGTGGTGAAGGCCGGCCCGGCCCTGAGAAGAAGCATGCCTCTTCCTCCGGCTATCGCGGAGAAAGAGGTGTCGTCGTGGCGAGGGGGCTTGCCCACGGGGCCTGACCAGGCACGATGCTCAAGATCGAAAAAGTGGGGGTCCCACTCCCGGTCACACCTCCGGTGCAACTCCTAGTGCACCTCTGCAGGCAACCCTCCAGCCCCCTTCCGGTGCAACTGTCGCGGGGGCGCTCCGGCATGGGCTTGCCCACCTCCGCAGAGCGCCGGACAGGCCGGCTCCTGGCTACCGCTGACGGTGGTACCGAAGGTCGTGGCGGCCGGGTTCGCCGGACATCACGTCGTAGCAGTCCGGGCAGGAGAGGCCGAGCGTGGCGATCATCCAGCCCCCGATCGCGACGGTCGTCCCGCACTTCCCGCAGTGGTCGGCGTCGGGCGTGGGACAGGTTGCCGGGAGCGGCTCGGAGGTCCTGCTGCTGGGGTAGGTCGGGAGGTCCGCGGGCACGATCCGCACAGCGCCTGACCGTCCTGCCGCCCCGGGCTTCGACTGGATCAGGGCCGGCCGGGATGTCCGGCCTCGGGCAAACCAATCCTGGCAACGCAGCCCCGCAGCTCGGGACACAATGTCCCGAGCCCAACTAACCAGAAGGAGAGCCGACATGACCGTCACACAGGCCGATATCGACGCCCTCATCGCCGCCCACCCGCAGCTGAGCGAGAACGGATACGGCCGCAGCGCCTTCGCCCCGACGCCTGTCTGTCTCGACGAGGTTCTGGCCGCCCACGCCTGGATCGCTGAGCAGACGTGGCTTGAGGCGCCGGGGAAGAGCTCCTCGTACCACCTCAAGCATGTGATGGAGCACGCGACCGGCACGTACGTCTCTAACGGGGCGTTCATCGCGGCGGCACTCCTGCATGCCCCCGGCCTGAAGGTCAAGCTGGACGACCTGAACCCGGCGATCGGGATCAAGACGCAGGAGTAACCCGGCGGCGCCGTAGACCCGCCCTGTCACCGCCCTCACCGACAAGATCACCCCGTGGCGGGTTCTGGCGTATCTGGGGAGTGGGCATGTTGAGGTGTTGGGCCCGGCAACCTTTTGAACTGGTGTTTTGCAGGCTGGGCAAGCCTGGCCATCTCCTGGGCAAGCCATGGGCGCACCGGTCTGGGCAAGCCTGTGGATGGTGTGGGCAAGCCTGGTTCGCCGGGCTGGGCAAGCCGGCCCGGCTCTGATCGCGGGAGCCATTGGGAGTGCTGGCTCCGCAGCCTGGGCTGTCCTCGGCGGAGGCCGCGTGCAGTGGGCTCAGGGGTCGGTGATGCCGAGCTCTTGGGCGGCCGGGCAGATCGAGCAGGTTTCGACCTGGGGCTGGCGGAGGGCGTCGAGTGCCTGCTCGCGGGTGGTGGGCCGCGTCCGGCCGGAGGCGAGGCGGCAGTCGGCGGTGTGGATGAGCATGCGCCCTCCCCTGCCGATGGGGTGCTCCAGCTTCCATTCATTCAGCGGGGTGACGGCCGGCCCGTTGCGGGCCGCTTCGGTGACGCGGTCCCGGCGTTCGATCTCGGCGATGCGGCCGCGGATCAGCTCCAGCAGCACCAGGCACCAGCGCTCCAGCGTCCGCAGTCGCTCGACGTCGGGCGGCAGGAGCCAGTCGAGGTCGCGTCCGGCGGGCATCGCCTACGCCTTCCTGTGGGGCTGGAGATGGTCCGCAGGGGTGCCGGTCTCCCTGGCCGGCAGCTCCGTGCGGGCCGGTGTGCGTCCGGGGTGGCACGGGCGGGACAGGACTCTGTAGATCACCTCAGTATCGTATCTCTGTTCGAATCTCTCGTTCCGCTTTCCGGCGTGCCTGTTCGAATAAATTTTCGATACGGTGGCTGTGGGAGGTGTCGCCGTGGACGACGAGCAGAGGGATCCGGTGGGTGCCGGCTCCTCGATCCTGCATCTGCGCTGCCCCGTGGACGTGGACCCGGTGATCTACCGGCTGCTCCTCGGCCTGGTGGCGGACGTGACCCCAGTGGTCCAGGCGGTCCCGCCGTCGGTGCTCGTAGCGGACGTGTCAGGGAGCGTCCGCTTCTTCGACCGGGACCCGGCCGAGCTCGGGCTGATGATCAGGGCTCGGGCGATGGCGCTGTACGGGCTGCCGGTGGTGATCGGCGTCGGCCCGACCTGGTCGGTGGCCGCGATGGCCTCCCGGGACGCCCTGCGCAGCGGGTTGGTCGCCGTCGGGGCCGGGCCGGAGCGGGTGGCCGCGTTCCTGCACCACCGACCGGTCGGGGAGCTCTACGGCATCGGGCGTACCCAGGAGCAGCGCCTGGTCCAGTTCGGGGTGCACACGATCGGTCTGCTGGCGCAGCTGCCGGAGGCGGCCGTGCAGCGGGTCCTCGGCGGGCGGGCGGGCCGGCAGCTGCGCGAGGTGGCCCGCGGCATAGACCGCCGGGTGGTGGTGCCGACGGAGCTCCCGCACAGCACGGCCGCGCAGCGGCGGTTCGCCCTCGACACCCTCTCCCCCGAGGCGGTCCGTGCCGCGCTGCTGTCGTTGGCGGTCGAGCTCGGCGACCGGCTGCGGACCCGGCGCCAGGCGGCGAGGACGATCACGATGACCGTTACCCTGGCCGACCGGTCCCAGGTCCACCGAAGCCGCCAGCTGCCCGGCGGCCCGAGCGCGCACACCGAGGACCTCCGCGACACCGCGTACGAGATGTTCCGAGCGCTGGGCTTCCAGCGGGCGCGGGTGCGCGGTATCGCGCTGCGCTGCGAGCAGCTGGTCGACGCGGCCGCTGTCGCCGAGCAGCTGTCCTTCGACCAGGGCCGCGAGCGCAGACTGCGGGCGGAGAAGGCGATCGACTTGCTCAATGCCCGGTTCGGGTCCGGCACGGTGGGGCCGGCGGCCAGCTACCGGCAGGTCGGCTGACGCCTTCGGGGCGGGCGGCCGGAGGTCCGGCCGGGCTCTGCCCCGAGCGGTCGGTCAGCACCGGAAGTCGTCGAGGACCTTGCGCGTCGCAGCGTCCACCGGCCGGAGGGGGTGGGTGCTGCCGTCTTCGGCGGGCCCCAGACGCAGGGTCGTTCCGCGGCTGGTGGGGGTGACGAAGAGGACGCCGTCTTCGACGCGGGTCTGTACCGCGTCGCTGCGGTAGGGGCTGGCGGACAGGCATCCGTCGGCGAGCTCGCGTTCGTAGCGCTCGTAGGGGCCGGCGAAGAAGTGCTCGGCCACGGGGCCTTGGCCCTGCCACACCGCGATCGCCAGGAGTCCGGCGGCGATGCCTGGTGCCGCGGCCTTGAGGCCGGGGGCCTGGATGAGCCGGGGCCCGGTCCGGTGGATGAGCGCGGTCCCCGCGAGCGCGACGGCCCCGGATGCCGCGAACAGCAGGGTGTAGTGGGAGAGGACGTCGGCCCGGTTGCCGAAGGTCAGCGGAAGGGCCGTGCAGGCCAGCACCAGCAGGCCCAGCCCGGCCAGGGTCACCGCCTGGAAGCCGCCCAGCTTGGCCGGCCACTCCGCACGGGCCGGGACCAGGTCGTCCTCGCGGCCGACCCACTGTCCCGCGCCGCGCAGTCGTCCGGCCTGTGGGCGGGTGCCGTCGAGGCGGGACTCGACGAGCAGGTCCAGGACCGCGTCGCCGAAGGCGAGGGAGCGGCGGTGCACCGCGAACTCGTCGTCCTTCAGTCGGTTGGCCTCCTCAGCGCGGGCCGGCTGGATGCGCAGCCCGGTTCCGCCGGCGAAGTTAAGGTTCACCGGATGTCCGGGGTCGGGGAAGCCGGGCACGGTGGGGGCCGGGCGGCCGCGCCCGTCCGGGCGCACGCCGCCGTCGCGCTCAGGGAAGTACTTCTCGTACATCCTGGGGTGCCGGCGGTGACCGTGGAGGCTGGCCTGGAGCGCCTCGGCCTGCTCGATCACCACGTCCAACAACGGCGATGCCGGGGCGCTGCGCATCTGATCGACCACCGCGGCTCCCGGAACCGTCTGCCACAGGCCGCTGGTCCGCTCCAGGACCCGGTCCTTCCACAGGTCGCGGACGGACCGCGGCCATACACGGGCGGCGGGCAGGCGCCGCGGAGGCCGTCCGTCGGCGAGGTGCGCGCGCAGCAGTGTGAGGGCGCTGCGCAGGTAGTCGGTCTCGGCCGCGTAGTGGACCGCGGCCGCAGTGGTCCGCTGCCGTACGTCGGCCCTGGTCTCGTGGACTCGGTCGGCCGCGGCCCGGGCCGCGCGGCCCTGTGCGTGCAGCTCGGCGATTGCACGCTCCCAGCTCGCGCTCATCCGTTTCCCCCTTGAAGTCGGCGTCCGTGTCATCGTGCCCGCAGCCGGCCCCCGGATCGACCACGTTCCGGGGGCAGGCTGCGGCGGCTTGGTCGGATGTTCCTCGCGCTACGGGGCCGTGCGGCAGGTTTCGGCGTAGGTGGAAAAGAAATTGGCGCCGGTCAGCTTGCTCTGCACGAGCTGCTCAGCGACAGCCTGTTCCTCACCCCAATTGCCAAGGTCGCTGGCGAGTGCGGTGGCGTATTTCATGATGGCAGTGCGCAGCAGCTCGTACTTCCCCGGGGTGACCACCCGCATGCCGGGGACCGGGGTGCCGTACTGGTCGGCGGCGCGGCTGCGGTGCAGCATCACCGGCAGGGCCTTGACCTCTGGGTGCTTCCCGGTGCACCAGTCGACGCTCTGACCGAGCTGTCCCAGGTCCTTCTTGGCGATGGTGTCCGTCACGCAGCCCGTCTTGAGCTCCGTCACGGCGAACAGGTCCGAGGTCAGGGCCCAGAGGTTGTCCGGGCCCTTGCCCTCCTGCTTCTCGGGCCGGGTGCTGACGAATCCGAGGTGGAGCCCCAGGCGGTGCCAGGCGTGCTCTGCATCGTCCGATCGCTCTTCGACCTCCCAGACCACGTCTTCGAGGAGCTTCTTGATGCCGAGCACCAGGGTGACGCCGTCGGCATACTCATTGGCGAGGAACTCGGCCGCAGCGCGCGCTTGCACGGCGGCCGGCTTGATCTGGGCAGAGGCCACGCCGGCGAGGGGGCGCAGGACGAATTGGTTCTCACCGACGGCGGTGACGAGGCTCTGCTGGGCCGACTTGGCGTTGATCGGGTGGAGGTAGGCGGCCTTCTGCTCGCGCAGCCACCCGCGCAGCGGCTTGTCGTCGAGGGTGTTCATCGTCTTCTGGAGGCGGTCGGCCGCCTTTTCCGGGAGGCCGGTGGCAGCCAGGTCGAAGGCTTCTCGCAGGGCCACCGCCTCCGGGCGGACAGTGCCGAGCTGGGTGTAGCGGACCTCGGCGAGGGCGCGGCGGCTGCGTCCGGTCCACCGGGGGTCTCGGGCCAGGCACGCTTCGAGCGCGTGGCGAACGTCGTTCAGGCCGCCGCCGTGGATCTGTTCGGCGATTTCCCGGCTGAGGGCCAGTTGGGCCTGGGTCGCGGGTGAGAACAGCTGGAGGTGCCGGGGCTCGTGGAGGGCTAGTGCGAGGTTCGCACCGAGGAGGAGGACCGCACAGTAGTCCTCGCTGTCTCGGACGCCGCGGCCCATGCCCTGCTCGATCCGCTGGATTTCTCGGGCGAGGCGCACGGGGCTGTCGGCCAGGGCCACGGACTCTCGGCGTTCCACGGCGTCCAGGGGCCTGGGGATGCCGTCGAGGATGAGCAGGCGGCAGGCGTCGGCGGGCAGGTCGACGCCGTCGTACTTGTTGACCAGGACCACCAGGCCCACGTGGCCTTCCTGAAGCTCCTTCACTCCGGCCGCGAGGTCCTGCACGTGATGGGTGCGGTCGGCGTAGGGCTTCCAAGCGGCCGCGGCCTGGGCGCTGGGTACGAGGACGACGACGTTGATCGGGTCGGCGTCGGGCACCCCGTCGCCGTCCCGGTCCCCGTCTGCGTACTCGCGGGCCAGTTGGCGCACGGCGTCGTTGTCGAGGGCGGTGTTGAGGGCGATGGGTGCGAGGATCATCCGTTCGCCGAGGTCGGCTGCGCTGCCCGGTGTGATCGGCCGGGCGACCAGGGCGGGGGCGGCCTGGAAGTCAGTGACCAGGGCGCTGTCGTCGGCCAGGGTGGCGGTGAGGTACACGCGACGGCGGGCTCGGGCGAAGGAGGGGATGCGGTCGATGGGCGGGCACGAGGGCCGGATCTCGATCGCCGTGGGCGTCGCCGTCGCGGAGCACAGGGGCAGGACGTGCGCGATCAGCGGCCACGCGAACTTGAAGCCGTCCTCGCCGCGGTGCGGGTGCAGGATTTTCAGGACCTGCTCGTTCTTGTCCGACCACGCCCAGAAGGGGATGGTGGCGAGCGCGCTGAAGTCCCGCGCTTCAAGGTCGGCCAAGGCGTTCGGGGCCTGGTGGCGCAGGTCCTCGCGGAAGAGGTCCAGCAGGGCCTGGTAGGCATCGTGGCCAATGGGTACGCGGAGCCGGAACTGGTCCTCGGTCCGCGCGAGTGCGGCGTGGGCGTCGTCGACCACGACGACGCCGAGGTCGACCGGCTGCTTGCCGTCGCCGACAACGCCGAACTGAGACTTGCCGTTGATCAGCTTCTGGTAGTTCGTCACCAGGACGGTCCGCGCCGCGAGGAACCCCGGGTCCTGGGGGTCTTCGGTCGTGGCGACGGCGAGCTTGCTCGCTTCCGCGCGGGCCTGCTTGACGAGGTAGTTGTCCGGCGCCAGGTACACGGCCTTGCCGATGCCCTCGTTGAGGGTGCTCTGGGCGATCAGCAGGCCGACCGCGGTCTTGCCGCCTCCGGTGTTCTGCTTGATCACCACGTCGCGGTCGTCACGCCGGTCGAACCATGCGTCGAGGACTTCACCTTGCTCGTGGCGCAGGTAGGGCCACGGGCGGTCGGCCAGCCCGGAATAGATGTCCCGAGGCCTCAAAAGGGCCTCACTGTCCCCTGTGCCGATCCGATCCCAGTCCAGCGGCATCCTGGCCTCCCCACCCCAGTCGACGGGTGGGCTGATGCTCACCCGGAACGGGTCATTCTCCCCCGGATTCGGGATCAAGGTGGCCTGAATTTCAGCAGGTGTGCCGTACAGCGATGGGCCGCACGGATAGCTCCGTACGGCCCATCGGCGTCTGCCTCGCCGGTTCACCTGCTCAAGCGGGTGCGCGGCCCCCACGCGAACTCAAGGTCGTCCAGGAGGACCGCCTCCAGCGCCTTGTCCCACTGGCTGCGCAGCAGGAACGGCACGGCCTCCATCCGCTCACAGATGATCAGGCTCTCGGGCCGACCGGCCAGCATGTAGCGGCCGTGCGACGCCGGCGCGCTACCCGGCCCGTACGCGCGCAGCAGTTCTTCCAGGCGCGCGCGGTGCTGCTCGGCGAACGCCTCCAGGCGCTCCGCGTATCCGGCCCTCTCGTCCTCGCGCACGGCGCCGAGCGCCGCGGCGAGGATCTCGTCCGACGCCTCGGGGCCGAGGAATTCGCTCGGGGCGGCCAAGGCCCACGTGCACCGTCGGGCCGCGGCCAGGACCTTCTCCGTGTCCAGCGCCGGAGCCGGCTCCTGAGCCGAGGGTGTTGAGGCAGAGGAGGCCGGCTGCCGATGGTGCGCGAGCAGCAGGGCGCTGGAGGCGGCGAGCCCGCGCTGGGTCGTGGCGGTGGTGTCGGCGACGCGCAGCAGATAGCTTGCGACATCGCGGACACCGGCGAACCAGCCGTCCTCGAACCGCTGCTCAGACCCGTGCGGGGGGCTGCTCTCGGAGATCCAGGTGTGGGCTCCGGCCACGGCCCCGGCTTCCAGCTTCGATACGATCTCGTCCGCCTGCTCTGGAGAGACCCCGGCAGCGGCCAGGGCCTGGAAGACAGTGAACCTCGCACCCGTTGCTTCGCTCTGGTGATGGCCGATGCGGGCCAGCTCCTGGCCGTATACGTCGGGGTCGTGCTGCTCGGTGCTCACGCTGTGTCTCCCTCGTCTGCGTGGGTGTGGTCGACGGTCCGGTCCGGACTGCGTGCGTGCAGGCGTCGGTGCCCGCGTCGCGGTCGCCGGTGCGCGGTCAGGGCTTGGTGTGAGGGCGCTTGGTGCCCTTGCGGCCGTCGCGCAGTGCGGCAAGGAGCTCCTCGGGCTCGGGCCTCAGGCCGCTGCCCAGGTAGCGGATCCCCTCGCCCTCGGGCGCGGTGTCGGTGTCCTTGCCGATGGGGTGCCGGCGGCTGGTCGAGGTGCGCCATCCGTAGCGGGAGTCCCACACCGCGGCGGCGGCCGGCTGGTCGGTGTCGAGCAGCACGGCGGCGGCGACGGCGCCTCCGTCGAGCTGGCGCATCTCCACCTGGGCCTGCTGGGCGATGCCGGCGGCGGCCAGGACGTCGGCGGTGTGCTGCAGGTAGGGCTGGGCGCCGCGGGCGCGGAGCTCCCGCTCGGCGAACGCGACGGCGGCGCGGTGGGTGATGGCGGGGTAGCCCAGCTGGAGAGCGGCGTCCTTCAGGTCGAGGCCGGGCTGCTGCTCGACGAGGTCGGCGATCCTGCGGCCGCGGAGGGTGGCCAGGCCGGACTGCGCGGTGGGGAACTTGGTGATGCCGAGGGTGTCGGAGACGGTCTCGACGGTGACGGCGGGATCGGCGTCCAGGAGCTCGGCGATCCGCGGCAGGATCTCGTCGCGGGGGATCATGTCGCCGCTGCCCTCGCGGCGGCCGCCGCCGGCGCCGCGGCCGGGCCGGCTGTCCTTGTACGCGAGGACCAGGCGGCGGGGCCAGTGCTCGGTGCCCTTGGGGCCGGCGGGCACGAGGACCATGCCGGCGGCCAGGGCCGGGTCCTTCTTGTACGTGTTCCAGGTGACGGGTTCGATGCCGAGCACCTGGGCGGCCTCGTGGCGGTCAAGGAGGTCCTCGTCGTCGTCGACCTGGGGCAGCTCGGGGATGGGCTCGCCGGCGTAGAAGGCCTTGGTCTGCTCGGAGTCCCAGAGCTGGTTGCGGGCGTCGGGCGAGCTGATCGGCGCCGGGTGGCCTTCCGCGGCGTAGGGCTTCTGGTTTCGGAGCGTGGTGAGCTTCTTGCCGAGGGCATCGGCAAGGTCGGACATGGTCTGGACGTACGGCAGGCGGCCGGCGCGGATCACGTGCTTCTCCTTCATCACGGGGCGGGGCGCTCGTCGCGCCCCGCCGGCGGGGGGTGTCAGTCGGTCGTGGGGTCGGGCAGGCAGCCCGGGTTGCACGTCTCGCCGGCCTCGGCGCCGCATCCGTCGCAGGGGCGGGCGGCCGCCTCGATGAGCGGGCGGAGGTGGGCGAAGGCGCTGCCGGCGGTGGTGTGCGGGGTGAGGCGGCCGGCGGCGATGAGGTACAGGGCGTGGGGCGGGTTGCTGGTGGTGCGCACCCGGATGCCGGCGGTGTCTCCCGGGCCGGCGGCGAGGCCGGGAGCCGCGAGGACGCCCGCGGCGGGGACGGCGGTGACGCCGGCGTCGGCCAGGAGCTCGGCGAGGTGGGCGAGTTCGGCGTCGGCGGCCGCGGCGGTGGCCGGCCACGCGGATGCGGCGGCTGCGGTCTGCGTCGCGCTGCCGGCGGGGTGGGTGACGGTGAGGGGCATGGGGCCTCCTGGGTGGGGTGTGTGTTCGGTGCCGCGGGCTGCCACCACCCGCGAACAAGACAACATTACCTAGCTTACATCATCGTTGGCAAGTGGACTGGATCCGCAACGCCGCCTCGTACGGATACACTCGGAAGCGAGATACGCCTCTCGGGTCTCCCGGAGTGTGTGTTTTCGGTTGGCCGGCGCCCTTGCCACCCGCCTCGGCGGAAGTGGGCGCCGGCCGCTTTCGTCTCCGCCGGCCGCAGAAAGCCCCGCGCGGCAGCCGGGCTCCGCACCTCTTCGCCTTCCGGGTTCCGGTGGAGCGCGCCTGCGCTAGCCTCGTTGCAGCATCTACGACTTGGAGGCCGCGATGCGGATCGTCTTCGACCCGGCCGAGCAGGAGGCCCTGCGGGCCGACGCGCGGGAGATGGCTGACGGCGACCCGCGGATCGCCTACGTCCTGGAGCGCCTGGCCGGTGAGGGTGTCGACCTGGACGCCGTCACCTCCTGGGAGGAGCTGCGCGAAAAGCTCGGACAGCCCCCGCTCGACGACTCCGCCCCAACCTCGCACGTCGCCTGATGGGCCGACACGCGCCCAGGCGCGCGCGGATCGTCTTCTACGACGTGGCGCAGGAGCAGATCGAGAAGATGACGGAGGCCGAGCGGCTCCGCCTCGACCCGGTACTGGTGGCCGTCTCGAAGGATCCGGAGATCGGCGTGCTGTCGAAGCACGGTGCGATCCGTGAGCACCGCGAGGACGGCGTCCGGATCCTGTACGTGCCGACCGCCCTGGGCACGCTAGTTCTGGTCGCCTACATCGAGACCGACTGACTTCCCGGCCGGCCCCGAGCACCTGGTCGCAGCAGAGCCCCGGACTTCATGTCCGGGGCTCTGCGCGTCGGGCCGGGACCGGTCCGAAGCTCTCTCGGACTCGGGTTACCGGTTGAGGTGGTCGAGGGCGCGCTGCAGAAGCGGCCGGTGCGCGGCGTAGAGGGTGCGGCCGGCTGCCGTGATCTCCGCTTCGAGCTGGTCGAGGGAGCCGAAGGGCCACCAGTTGGCGTCGAGGGCGTCATCGGCGGCGATGGCCGTCACGGTGGCGGGCAGCAGGTAGATCGCGCTGGTGGAGGCGACCCAGGCGTGGTCCGAGGCTCGCCAGTCGTCGACCAGGCTCCGGCCGAGGATGACCGGCTGATGGCCGGCCAGGTCGACACCGGTCTCCTCG
Source organism: Streptomyces sp. ISL-87 (assembly GCF_018614095.1). Lineage (GTDB taxonomy): Bacteria > Actinomycetota > Actinomycetes > Streptomycetales > Streptomycetaceae > Streptomyces. The sequence goes on from NZ_JAGGOY010000118.1 coordinate 32,410, forward strand.
CGCAGCTCACGGACCAAAGCGGCCGGGGCGGTTTCGCCCGGATCGACCATGCCTCCCGGGATGGCCTCCACCTTGATGTCGTCCCGCGTGATCAGGAGGACCCGGCGGTCTGTGCCGTTCCCCGCGACCACGATGGGGTCCGCAGCCGCGTTCTCGCCCCACCGGCCCAGGTTCCTGCCGGTACGGCCGGTGCGACCCGTCGGGTGCAGAGGCCAGCCTCGCGCGTCCCGCTCGAAGGGCACCAGCGCGGCGGCCTGTCGGACGTCCCAGTCGGTCACGTCGGCCGGCGTCGGGGCTCCTTCGGCCCAGCCGGGTACGTGCTGGGCCAGGGCCTCGGGCAGCAGCTCGGCCGGCGTGACGTCCGTGGGCGTGTACTCCGGCCAGGGCACGTCCCAGCTGCGGAGTCCGGCGGGGACGGTTTCGGTGGTGGTGCGCTCAGGTGCGCCGTGGCCGAAGCGCCGGTGTGCGGCGTCCAGGATCTCGGCCAGCTGGCGAAGGGCGGGGGTCGTCGACTCACCGAGTTCGGCGAGCAGTTCGGCGATCTCCGGCTCGTCGATCTCGACGTGGATGCGGCGCTCACCGCTGCGCTGGTTGAGGTAGACGCGTTCCATCAGGGATTCCTTCCGTGGTGACTGGTCGGTGCGGCGGGATCAGTGGTTGCCGGGGACGAGCGCGAGGGCGGCGGCGGCCGTGGCGGTCAGGGTGGTGCACACCGGCACGCCGTGGCGGCGGGCCACGTAGATCAGGTACCGGTTCCTCTCGGGGTTGGGGCAGTCGGGCGGGCAACCCAGCACCGCCCTGCCCGTCGACACGTCCAAGCCGAACTCGACGTTGGTGGTCATGGCCGGCATGGTCTTGAGGTCGCGGGGGATCCAGAAGAGGATCGCGCTCGCCGCGGCGCGGGCGTCGGTCTCCCAGTCGACTTGGGTCTCGTAGCGGTCGGCGCGCTGGCCGTGCCGGGACTCGGGGCTCAGGACGGTCAGCGGCTGGGCGCCGGTCCACTGGGCGGCCAGGGTTTCGGCGGCGGCGGGCCGCCAGGACGGGACGGGTGCGCTCTTGTCCGGGGTGGGGCCGGCGAGGAAGACGGACGGGCCGGCGGGGATGGGCTCGCGGGCCATGACGAGGTTGATGCCGGTCACGAGGAGGCTCCGTTCTGCGCGGCGGCGCGGGCGGCGTGCTGCGGGGTCCAGGGCAGGGGCAGGTCGTCGCCGTCCTGGCGCGGCACGACGTGGACGTGGAGGTGGAAGACGGACTGGGTCGCCGCGACTCCCTTCGAGGTGATGAGGTTGGCGGCGGGGAGCTCGGCCATCAGCTCGGCGGCCCGGCGCATCACCGCGGCGGTCACCTCCGGGTCGGTGCCGGCGTCGTGGACGTGGACGCGCGGCAGGACCATGACGTGGCCCTCGGTCACCCCGCCGGTGCGGGGCGGATGGCGAGGGCGTCGGGCCATTCCCGGACGATGGCGGCCGGGGCCTGGCCGGCGGCGATGGAGCAGAAGGCGCAGTTCTGCACGACGGGCCTCTCCTGGTGGGTGGTCGATGGGTCTCGTGCGAGGTAGTCAGATCCAGCGGAAGATGCCGCGGATCTCGCTGGCCGCGCCGCTGAGGTTGTCGGCGGGGAGGCTGTAGTCGATGTCGTAGGGGTCCTCGCTCTCCCCCATCACGGCATGGGCGGCGGCCGCCAGGACGTCCGCGAAGGCGTCGTGGATGCTCGCGTCCTTGAGGGCCTGGACGATGTCGTCCTGGTTGGCGTGGCCGCGGGTGATGGCGTCGGCGAGCAGCCGGAGCGCGGCCGCTGCGGCCGGGGCGAGGTCGGCGAGGTCTCCCCCGTCGGCGGTGAGGCTGGCGCGGGCGGGGGTCTCGATGCCGGTGATCTGGGCGAGGCGGTTCGGGGCGGGCGCCTGCTCGGTCACTGCGACTCCTCGGAGTAGGGGGCGGTGCTGAGCTGGAGGGTGCCGGGACCGGCGGACTTGGCGTCGGGGTGGAAGGCCGGGGTGCCGCCCAGGAAGACCACGGCGCGGGCCTGTCCGAGCAAGGCGTGGAAGCGGTTGAGGAGCAGGCGGCCTTCGTCGGCGGTGTCCGCGCTGCCCCGGTGGATGTCGATGTCGCGGATCGCGTAGCGCAGCCAGTGGAAGTCGTGCTTCTGGAGGGGGATTCGGACGGTGTCGGGGTCGGGCTGGAGGACGGAGGCCGCGCCGGCGCTCTCGTAGAGGCGGCCGATCAGCTCGGTGATGTAGGTGCCGTTGCTCTCGTACGGGCGGGCTCGCCGCTTGCTCTCGTCGGCGTGTAACAGGACCCGCTCGAAGGTCCGCATCTCGTCGAGGGTGATCCCGATGCACTGGACCGGCGGGGTCTTGGCGGGCTGCGGGGCGGCCGGGTGGTGGACGGTGGCGTGCGGCTCGGGCCGGTTTCGGCGAGCGGCCGCGGCTCCGGCCAGTGCGCCGATCAGCACGGCGATGGCGATGACGGCCCACAGGTCCATGCGTTCTTCCTTCCTGCTGCGGGCCCGGGCGGCCCGACCCCTCAAGAATGCCAACTCTGAATTGGCGTGTCAACATGAACTTGGCCAACTAATTATTGGCGCATCCGGCTTGTGGCACGCCGCCGCCCCCGGACCTGCGGCGACGCGGTCGGGGGCGGTGAGGGGTTCGGGTTCGACCGGGCCGGCCGCTGCGGCGATACGCGTCCGGCCCGGCCGTGCGACACCCGGGTGCCGGCCTGCCTCAGGAGTTCGGCGTCACGGCAGCGCCGATGATGTCGGCGTGGTCGAAGGCCAGGTTCTCCGGCAGGTTCTTCACCGGCCACCAGCAGGCAGTGCGGGCGTCGTCCCTGGCAACGGCCACCGTGCCGTCGGGAACGATGACCATGTACGCGAAGGTCACGTACGCGCCGCGCGGGTCGCGGCCGACCTGGTCCCAGACTCCGATCTGGTGAAGGCTGCCGACGGAGACCTGGACACCGGTCTCCTCGGCCAGTTGGCGGGCGGCGGCCACGAACGGCGCTTCCTTGGCGCCGACATGACCCCCCGGGAGCGCCCAGGCCCCTTCGAAGGGCGGCCGGCTGCGCTCGACGAGCAGAACATCCCCTCCGGGAGTCAGGGCCACCACGTCGGCGGTGTAGATGGGTTCGGTCTCGCTGTCGGTCATGTTGGCCTTTCCGTTGATGTAGGCGGGCGCCTCCCGGCCGGGGCCGACGGCGGCGCCCGGCCGGGAGGCCGGCTTGCCTCCGGGCCGGGCGACCGCCCGCGGCGGCGTCTGGCGCTAGGGGTGCTGGAATTACCGGGCGCGGCCGAGGCCGGCCAGGATCCGGGCCAGGAGTCGGCGCAGCAGGGTGCACCAGGTGTCCGGCCCGGGCGGAGTTACGGGCGCGGGGGCCGGGGCGGGGTCGGGGGCGGGGCGGTCGTGGTGACGGATCTGCCGCATCGCGGCGGGCCAGGTCTCCGGCGGGTAGCCGGCGGCAGTCAGGGTCTCGGTGAGGAACGCCCAGCCGGCGGAGCGGTCTTCGGTCTCGGTGCTGGTGTAGGTGACGCCGGGCTGGAGGCCGATGGCCAGGTGCCAGCGGCCAGCGGTCAGGTTGCGTTCGGCGGCCCAGGTGCCGCCGTCCCAGCTCTGCAGGGTGCCGCCGCCGTGGGAGGACCCCGCCTCGTCGCGCAGCCAGGACGCGGCGAGCTGGTGGGTCCAGCTGCGGGCGGCGGCCGCCGAGGGGTGCTGGACCCAGGTGGAGGCGGCCGGGCTGAACCACTCCTCCCAAAGGACCGCATACGCGGCGCCGTCGATGATGTGGACGCTCAGGTGCTCGCCGCGGAAGCGGATGTCGTCCTCGGCCGGGGCGGCCTTGATGCGGGCCGCGAGGTCGGGCGCCTGATGGAAGTGGCCGTGGCGCAGGCCGGCCAGGTGAGGCCGGTAGCCCCAGTCCTCGCACGCGGCGGGCAGGCTGTCTTCGTGGCCGGTGATGCTCACGATGCCCCCAGCGCGATGAGAGCCGCGCGGGCGCGCTCCAGGCGCTGGCCGGCGGAGTCCTGGACGTACGCGGCCGCTTCGTCGATGACCTCGGCGATGTCCTCTTCGCCCTGTTCCTCGATCCGGACGCCGATGTCGGTGAGCAGGTCGGAGATCATCCCGAGCACGCTGCCGGACTGGGCGCGGTCGTCGTAGAGGGCTTGGAGGACGGCGGCCTGGTCCTCGTGGTCGGCGGTGTCGCCGAGCGCGTTCTCGCGCAGCGCGTGCAGGCCGAGACGGATGGCGGCGACGGCCGTGGCGACGCCGGCGCTCACCGGCGGGACGCCTTCACCGTGACGAGCAGAGCGGCCAGCGTCTCCCACGAGTGGTGCCAGCTCTGGTCGAGGCAGTACCGGCCGTTCATGCCGAAGTCGGCCAGGTTGAAGAAGTTCTTCTTGCCGGTGGCCTCGGCGAGTCGCTGGAGGAGGCCCTGGGGCACCCGGCGATCGGCGGCGAAGTGTGTGGCTCCCGAGACCGCGAGGGCAGCGGCCAGGGCGGCCGGGTGCAGGCGGATCCCGAGGGCGCGGGTGCCGGCGACGAGGACCAGGCCCTGGGTGGCGGTGTACTGCAGGACGTGGTGCAGGCAGGCTCGGCGGCCGCCGTCCGTGCCGACGATGGTGACCGTGCCGTCCTCGTGCTTGTACTTCACCGGGGCGGTGTCGGTGGCGCCCTTGGCCTGGGAGTCGAAATCGGACTGGCCCCAGTGGTCGGCGTGATCTGCCGCGGCGCGCAGTAAGGCGTAGGCGGCGGCGAAGGTCGAGGCGCGGTGGTTCATGATGAGTGTTCTCCTCGGTTCTGCTCTGGACGGGGAGCCCCGGGGGCGGCCGTACCTCTTGGCCGATGCTGCGGCCGTCCCCGGGATCTGCGGCGCCGGCCTACTGGTCGGCGGTGTAGCGGTTGACCTGGTTGCGGACGTGCTCGCGGCTGAAGTCGAGGTGGTCGGCAACGGCTTTCTGGGTCAGGGTCTTGGCGTCCATCTCGGCCTTGACCGCGGCCCAGTAGGCGCGGTGGGCGGTCTCGATGGCTTTGTCGCGGGCCTCGGCGGCCTTGTCGAGGCGGGCCTTGGCGGCGGTGGACTCGGGGGTGTCGGGTCTGGTGGGGGTCATGGTGATCAGCTCCGTGACGGTTGAGGGACGATGTAGCTGCCCCCTGCTCCGGTTGAGAGCGGGTTGGGCTGGCCCGGGGCGAGCGGCCTGGTTGGTAGCCGGTGTTGCCGCCCGCCCCGGGGGTCAGAGCGCCTTGGGCCAGGGCTTGCAGGCGTGCGCGAGGGCGATGTCGAGGATGGGTCCGATGCGGTCGGGGTTCTGATTGGTGATCTTCATCGAGAGCCCGCACCTGCCGCACTAGTAGTTCGCGAAGTGCGTCCGGGTGGCGGTTCGGCGAGTGAGGGCCCGGCGGATCAGCTCGGCGAGCATGAAGGTCTCCTTCGTCAGGCGGCCAGGGCGATGATCCCGGCGAGGACCAGCAGGGCGACGGCACCGGCGGTGATGTCGATGGCGAGCCGGAGCGCGCGGAACTTCCTCGCGGCGATCTTGGCCAGGACCACGATCCGCTCGGTGCTGCGGTCGGAGGCGATGTCGGCGGCGGCCTCCTGGGGCGTACAGGTCGCCCAGTGGAGGTAGGAGCCGCTGACGTCGCCGCCGAGGCGGGGGCGGACGATCAGCAGGACCAGGAGCATCGCGGCGGCCAGGGCGGCCGCGCCGATCCCGGCGGCGACAGTGGCGGCGACCGGGAGGTGGTGGCCGGGGACCGTGGCGATCAGGACGGCGAGAGGGAGGCTGAGGACGGTCAGGAGCGCCGACGCCTTGGCGTCGGTCCTGCCCATCTCGGCGATCACCTCGGTGCGGGCCTGGGCCAGGCGCGCCTCGGTGGGGGCGGCCTGCGGTAACTGCTGGGTCAGCTCCATGATTCGATGCCTCCGGTCGTCGGTGCGGGCTCTTGCCCACACCCCAAGGATGCCAAGTCTGAGTAGGCATGTCAACACATACTTGGCCAACTACAGGTTGCCAACCATGGGTGCCGCCTGCCCGGCTGGAGGGCAGGCGGCGCAGGGGTCTACGCGTCGGTGGGGTCGGCGTGCATGTGGTCGTACGCCCAGCAGGCCCTCTTCCACAGGTCGCTCGCGTAGGCCTCCGGCTCCTGGGCGCACAGGCGGGCGTAGAGGTCAGGAAAGTTGCGGCCGGTGCCGTCGCCGGCGGGGTCGTTGTCCATGGCGTCGGCCAGCGCGTACGGGTCCCTCGGGACCTGCGGGTCGAGGTGGTCGAGGTCGGGGCGGAAGGTGCCGACGGTGATGACGGTGCCCTCCACGTGCGAGGTGTGGTGCAGCTGCCTGCGCAGGCCCGCGGCGATCTCCTCGGCGCGGCTCTCGTGTTCGTACGGGCCGATCCGTACCGGGTCCAGGCCGGGCCGGTGGAGGATGACGGCGTGGCCGACCGGCTCGGTGTAGCGGACGGGGCGGCCGAGCTGGTGGGCGTATGTGATCTCGGCGCGGGTGGAGTCGCCGTAATAGCCGCCGGTGTTGACGACCAGGACCTCGTCGCAGGCCCGGATCTTCCAGCGGTGTAGCGCGTCGAGCGCGGCCTTGAGCTCTTCGGCGGCCGCGGGCTCTTCCCACAGCGGATGGGCCTTCTTCATGTCGCATCCGGGGGCCAGGACGGCGTGGCCGGCGACCGTCTCGCGGAAGTTGGCCTCGATGAGCTCGCTCCAGAAGCGGGGGGAGCCGCAGAGGGTAACGACCTTGGGCCGGTCGACGGAGTTGTCGGACGGGTTGAGCAGCTGCTCGGTCGTGGCGGGGGCGGCGGCCGCGATGAGGGCGGCGGCCTGGAGGTCGCGGTTGGGGTGCTCGGTCATCGACGGGTCCTTCGTTCTCTCGGGATGGGCGGGTGTCCCCGGTGTCAAGCGAGCTCGGCGCCGGGGGAAGTGCTGGGCGTCGCAGGTGCAAGGGCTCGGGACACCACGGTGCAGGGTTCGACGCTCTCGGTAAGCGCCTGGGCGTGACGCCAGGCCTTGGCCAGGTGCAGCACGGCCTGCTCGTACGTCCGGTAGTCGGTGGTCTCAGCGGCGTCGTTGGCCTCGGCGAGCGCCTGGATGAGGGCGACGGCCTCGGGGACCGTGAGGTCGTCGAGAATGGCGAGCTCGGCGCTGCGGCAGGGGTCGATGCAGAGCTGCCCGTACTCGTCCTTGATGCGGTCGTGGTCCCGTTGGATCCCCTGCCAGCGCCCGGCACTGGGCCTGGAATCCGGGGCCGGGCGGCTGGGTCGGGGGCGGAGGATGTCGGTGAGCGTCGCAATGAAGTGGGGCGCTTTGTAGGTGAAGACGATGCAGGCGACAACGCTTCCGCCCCAGCGCAGGTACAGCAGCAGCGAGTGCATCCACTGCTGGCCTGCGTCCACCATCGTCATCGGCCCGTGGCGCGCAGCTCGTGCGCGTGGCACAGGACCGGGGCGATGAAGATGCTGATCTTGTTCACCGTCCACCGGCCCCCGGTGAGCTCGCCGGGCGGTACCTCGTCGACGATCCTGCCCTTCTTGCCCTTGGCCCGGGGGTCGTCCTCACAGGCGAGGATCTCTACCTCGTCGCCGGCCTTGAACATCTGCTTCTCCTCGCGTGGTTGGCGTAGGGGTGGTGTGTCCGAACGTGGGGCGGCGGTCGGCGCCGCGGACCGGGGCGGCCGGCCTGCGTGGTGGCCGCCCCGGGGTGCTGGTCAGCCGGACTGGCGGATCGGCATGATCAGGTAGCGCAGCGCGGTGGGGTCCGCATCGGCGGGGACGAGGAGCGCCGGCTTGACCGGGTTGACGATCTGCAGGCGGATCCGGTCCGTCTTCAGCGCCGTGACGCCGTCGAGGAGGTAGCCGGGGTTGAAGGCGATGGTGACGGGGGCGCCGGTGAGCAGGTCGGTGGTGGCGGTGACCTGGTCGCGGGCGGAGGCGTCGTCGGTGGTGCCGGCGCTCAGCATCAGGGCGCCGTCGGTGAGGTGGAGCTTGACGGGGTGGCCGCGTTCGGCGACGAGGGCCACGCGCTTGACGGCGTCGGCGAGTTCGGCGGCGTCGAGGTCGGCGGTGGCGGTGAAGTCGGTGGGCCACAGGCCCTTGTGGTCGGGGAGCTGGCCGTCCATGGCGCGCAGGGTGAGCGTCCGCGTGCGGCCGGCCAGGCCGAGGACGCCGTGGGAGGCGGGGATGGTGAGGTGGACCTGGTCGTCGGTGGCGAGGATCTTGGCGGCTTCGGCGAGGGACTTGGCGGGGATGGTGGTCTGGGTGGTGGCGCCGGTGGCTGCGGCGGGGGTCCAGGGGATGGGTCGGAGGGCGAAGCGGTAGCGGTCGGTGGCGGCGAAGGTGATGGTGTCGTCGGTGATCTCGGCCTGGATGCCGGTCAGGATGGGGAGGGCGTCGTCGCGGCCGGCGGCGGTGGCGACCTGGTGGATCGTCTCGGCGAGGGCGGGCCCGGCCACGGTGCCGTTGGCCTCGGCGGGGCGGGGCAGGGTGGGGTACTCCTCCAGCGGGAGGGTGTGCAGGGTGTAGCGGGTGCGGCCCGAGGTCAGCAGCAGGCGGGCGCCGTCGAGTTCAAGGTCGACCGGGTGGGTGCCCTTGATCGTGCGGGTGATGTCGGCGAGGAGCCGGCCGGAGACCAGGACGGTGCCCGGGGTGGTGGTCTCGGCGTCCACGGTGGCCTGGGCGCTGGTCTCGTAGTCGAAGGCGGCGACGGTCAGGGTGCCGGTGGCGGCTTCCAGCCGGATCGCGGCGAGGGCGGGGACGGGGGGCTTGGCGGGCAGGGCACGGGCGGCGTCGGTGACGGCGGCCGCGAGCGGGGCGAGGTCTGTACGGAGCTTCATCGGTGCTCCCTTCCGAGCGTGCGGGCGGGTGGCCGGCCGGGGCCGGGGTGCACCCGGGTGTGCGGGAGTGGCCGGGGCCGTCCGTCCGGTAGCAGGAAGAGGCCGTGCCGGACGGACGGGTGAGCGGGAGTGGCCGTCAACCGGTGGAGGCGGCGCGGCGCTCGGCGCGCAGTCGGCGGCGGTCGCTGAGGGTGGTGCCGGCCCAGATCGCGGATCCGGCGCGGGACGGGTGGTCCAGGGCCCACGCCAGGCACTGCGCGCGGGTGGACTCCGGGCAGCTGCTGAGGCAGGCCCGCTTGCCGTTCAGGCGCTGCTTCGGGGTACCGGTCCAGTCCTCGGGGTCGGCCTTCGGCGCCCGGCACGGTTCGTTGCCGGTCAGCTGCGGCCACGGGGCGGGTTCGGTGGTGGTCACTCCCCCACCCCCGTGGTGCCGGCCGCCGGGACGGCGGCGGTGGGCAGCAGGTGCTCGAAGGGCTCCCAGGCCGTCAGGTCGTACAGGTTCAGCAGGTCGACGTCGACCACGGCGCCCTGCTCTTCGTCGCCGAGGTCCAGGTGGCTGGGCTTCAGGCCGTCGTTGGTGTAGGCGTCGGGGTCTTCGTCGAGGTCGAGGTCGGCCACCACGACGGTGTCGCCGGTGCGCTCCAGGACGTAGAGGCGCCGGATCGGGGCGTCGTCCTCGTCGGTGTCCGGGCGGCGGACCCAGGTCTGGCGGGTGGCGGCGATGGCCCAGGCCTCGCCGGCGTCGACCGCGTCGGTGACTGCGGTGCAGGCCTGCGGGTACGTGGTGCCGGCCTCAATGAGTTCGTTGACGCGGGCCACGATGTGGTCGCTGAGGGCCTGGGTGCCGATCAGCCAGGTCAGGGAGGCGAGGCCGGTCATGACGCCGCTCCCGTCGGGATGAGGGTGCGGGAGATCTTGGTGGCGGCGAGGAGGTGGTGGAGCGCGGAGCCGTGGTGGTGGGAGCCGAAGGTGGCGGGCATGCCGCAGTTCCAGCAGTCGGCCTCGTCGCCCGTCCAGGAGACGTCGCAGCGGCTGCAGACGAACGCGCGGTCGGCGAGGAGGGGGTTGGCCTTGGCCAGGGACTTCAGGAACCGGCCGGCGGCGCCCAGGCTACGGGTGGTGGAGGTGTTGTGCTGCTTGCGGCGGGTGGCGTGCATGATGGTGGTCTCTCTCTCGTATTTGGCGGGTGAGGGGCCCGGGGCGGCCGGCGGTTTCTCAGGCCTTGACGGCCGTCCCGGGGCGGATCTAGCGCTCGATGTCGTGGTGCGTGGCCTGGTCCCAGCGCATGTCCCAGTCGGCACGCAGTCCGCGGGCGGACCAGTCGGTCGGCTTGGTGGCGGCGGGGACGTCCTGGCCGGCCAGCGTGTGCAGGAGTGCCATCTCCCAGGCGCGCTGTGCGGCCTGGCGGGCCTCGCGGCCGTTCTCGGCGAGGCCGGTGAAGACGTGGACACCGCGTTCGCCGGTGGCGCTGTGCTCTATCGGGACGTCGACCTCCCACATGAACTGGGTCATCGTCATCCCTCGGCGTCCGGGTCGTAGTCGGCGAGGACAGGCAGCACAGTGATCTGGATACTGGTCACGGACTGGTCGTCCGGGCCGGGACCGAAGAGCACGAGGTCCTCATCGGTGTAGCCGTCGATGTTCTCCGGCACCCACCCCGCGCGGGTTCCCTCCGGGAGGGGGCAGCGCTTCAGCCATGCTTCACCCTGGGCGCGGGCCGCCTCCTGGGTGGTGAAGGTGGCGTACGGGATGTTGCGGCGTGAGACGCGGTACACCGCGAGCGCGGCCGACTTCTCGTCGGTGAGGCGGGTGATCCCGGGGAAGACCGCCTCGGCCGCGGCCAGACGGGCTTCGATCACCATGGTGGCGCCAAGGATCTGAAGCATCTCGGCGGTGAGCCGCAGCGTGCCGGCGGCGACGCGGCGCCGGATGTCGGCGAGCACGGTGGCGGGGTCGGGGTTGGGGTGGGGGACGGTGGTGGAGGTCATCGGTTCTCCGTCTCATGGCGGGCCGGGCTGTCCGGTCCTCGGCGGCGCCCGGGCCGGCCGTGACCGGGCCGGGCACCGCGGGGGGCTGTCAGCGGCCGGTCATGGCCGGCAGGTGCAGGGCCTCGTCCAGTACGGTCCAGAGGGTGGTGCTGGGCTCGAACGCGCGGGCGGCGATGGTGAGCTGGGCGGCGCGGGCGACCGTGTCGAAGGCGGTCTCGTTGATGAGGCTGCTGGGCCAGGCTCCGCGGAGCTCGTAGCGGGTCCAGGTCCGGCCGTACCGGGTGTAGTCCATGCCGTTGACGCGGGTGACGACCAGGCCTCGCTGCTGATAGTCGCCCGGGCACTGGACGAGCAGGAGAAGACCGGCCTTCTCGGCGGCTTCGGCGAGGCGGGTGCGGACCGCGGGGTCGGCGACGAAGCCGGTGACGGCGGCGCGCTGCTCCCACAGGTTGCCGTTGTAGTCGGCGGCGTCGTGGCCGGGCTGGAAGGAGTCCGTGAGGAATCCGGCCCGGTTCGCGGCGGCCATCTGGCTGGTGAGCGGCTGCATCTCGTCGTCGGGGCCGTAGTTCGGCTTGACCCCGGGGTGGGTGCGGATGTCGCCTTCGAGCCAGCGTGCGGTCAGCTCGGCGAGGTCGGAGAAGGTGGTGGCGGCGCGCCAGCGGCGGCGGTCCGCGCGGTTGGTCCAGGGAAGTCGGATCGGCATGAGGGTTCTCCTGTCGGTTTCAGAGCTGAGAGGCCAGGGACTCGGCGCCGTAGGCCTCGGTCTCGCGCTGGTCGATCAGCAGCTCGTAGGCGCTGACGGTGTTGGGCTTCATGGGCTTCCGGCCCCAGACGTGGTTGAGGTAGTCGAGGTGGAGGCCGCGGGCGGTGCGGTCGCCGAGCTGGTGGGCGTGGACGAGCTCGTGCACGAAGGTCTCGGCGACGTCCCGCTCGCTGCGCATGTTGGGGATCTGGAGGACGATCAGCACGCCGTCACGGCCGATGGTCGTCTGGCCGAACGCGCTCCGGGAGTGGCGGTCCGAGCGGCTGACGGCGTTGACGTGCGTCGGGTTGATGCCCGGCAGGAGCTGCGCCTCCGCGGTGTTCACGAGGTGGTCCATCTGGCTGGTGTCGCCGTTGAGGATCACGTGGATGGCCGACGGCAGGGAGCCGAACTTCTCGCGAACCAGCTGCTCGGCGTCGGGGGCGATGCTCTTGGCGTACTTGCTGTAGCGGCCGCCTCCGAAGAGGAAGCGCTCGATGGTGATGCGCATGGGGTGCCTTCCGGATCGAGTTCGGGTAGATCGGGGGGCCGGCGCAGAGGGATCGCATCGCGCTGGGGTGCCATCCCTCTACACCGGGCGTTCAGTCGGGGAGGACCGGGCCCTGCCAGTCGTTGTCCCAGGTGGGGTTGGACCGTTCGGCGTTCTGGGCCACGGCCGCCAGCTGCGCGTGAACGGCTGCCATCTGCACCCACACGGCGGCCTCGGCCAACTGGCCGGGCTGGCCGTTGAGCAGGTCGCGAGCCTCCTGGAGGGCGTCCTCGGCCTCGCGGAAGTGGCGCTTGCTGTCCATGGCTGTTCCCCTGTGGTCGTTGGGAGGCGGAGGAATGGGTAGCAGGGAGGATCCGGAGGTGGATCCGAACCCCCACCGACAAGAAAACTATACCCACAACTCATCACTACGTCTAGGGGAATCGCCTCTTTCAGTCCCCCGCTCGCTCGGCGAGCTCAGCGGCCCGCTGGAGGAGGTCGAGGACGGCGCCCACGGTCGGGACGGCGACGTTGTTGTGCACGGCGATGTCGAACTGGCGGCTGAGGGCCTTCGGGTCGCGACCCTCGCTGCGCCACTGCGCCTCCAGCCGAGCGCGGTAGGCGGGCGCCGGCTGGGCGTACGCGGCAGGTTCGGTCATCGCGGAGCGGATGTAGATGTGGGAGCGGTTGGTCGTGTCGGCGTCGGCCGGGGCTGCCATGAGGGCGCCGAGGATGCAGTGGCGGCCGGTCGCGTCGCGGAGTTCTCCGCGGCACCAGCCGCCAGCGGCCAGCGCGGCCGCGGCGCGGCGGATGTGGACGCTGGCGCGGGTGGCCGGGCGCTGGTGGCGGCGGGTGATGCGGTCGAACAGGGTGGGCCGGGCGGCGGCCTGGGCAGCAGCGGTGGCCCGCTCGCTGCGCTCGACCTCGGCGAGGCCGGCGGCCACCAGGGCGGGAATGTCGAAGCCGGCCGCGGGGGCGGGCTCGGAGGGGGCCGGGGCGGGCGCGGCGTAGGGGGTGATCGTCTTGAGCCAGGCTTCGACCTCGTCGGCCAGGAGGCGCGTGCTCACGTCGGGAACCTGGGTGCCATAGGCGGCGGGTGCTGCGTAAGCGG
>NZ_JAGGOY010000011.1 GCF_018614095.1 Streptomyces sp. ISL-87
GGGACTTAGCGTCCTCTCAGGTGTCTTCCACTGGCCAGGTAGGCATCAAAGTTACCGCCGCAGTGCCCAGCTTGGTATGAGCGGCCCGCTGAGACGGGGCGGACTCCCGCACAAAAGCTGTGCGGGAGTCCTTGCCGTTCGCAGGCTACTTCTTGACGTAGAGCTTCTGGAACGGTGTGAAGGGGAGCTCCTGGTAGCAGAAGTACGCGGTCCATTTGCCGTCCGCGATGCCCTCCGCGCCCGCTGCCCTGCAGGCCGTGGCCGTGCCGTGGAAGGACGGCTCGTGGACGTAGCCCGCGGGGGGTGTCCCGATGCCCGGGGCGGTGGCGGCGAACGCCTGGGGGGCCGACGCGGCGAGCGCGGTGGCGAAGACGGCGCCCTGCAGGAGCCGTCGTATCGAGCGGTTCATATCGGGGGTCGTTCCTTTCGTTGGTTTCGGACTACTTGCCGCTGCCCTGGTCCGGCTCCCACTCTGCGATGTCGCGGAGGGCCGCCAGGTGGCGGGTGAAGGCCTCGCGTCCCGTGGCCGTCAGAGAGAGCCGGGTGCGGGCCCGCTTGCCGACGAAGGACTTGTGGACCTTCACGTACTCGGCCTGCTCAAGGAGCGTGATCTGCTTGGAGAGGGCCGAGTCCGTGATCTCGATGGTGTCGCGGAGCGTTCGGAAATCGGCCTCGTCGACCGAGGCCAGCGCGGCGGCGATGGAGAACCGCACCGGTGCGTGGATCACTGCGTCGAGGGACTTGCGGGGATGCGTCACGGCCTGGTCCCGGGGGTGCGGGCCGCCTTGCGGTCGAGGACGCCGATCACGAAGAAGGGCAGGCCACAAAGGACGGCCGCGGGTACCCACCAGAGCGGCTCGCCGGAGAAGTACACCGTGCCGAGTGTGACGGCGAGTGAGTAGACGGCCGCGCCTGTCGTGGTCGTGAGTGCGTACAGGGTCCGGTAGTGGCGGGGCAGTACCGGCCGGGTCGCGGTGTAGATCACGAGGGCGAAGAAGGGAATGAGCAGGAGGATCGGGAGGGAGTGTGGGGTGGAAGGCTCGATCAGGAGTCCGTAGGCGGCTGTCATCAGCGTCATCGCCAGGCCCAGGAGGAACACCAGGGGGCCGGGCCGCCGGTTCTTTCCCTGCATCCGGGAGGCAATTGCGTCCGCGGAGGAGAGGGCCTCGCTCGCTTCCTTCTTGTCCATCTCTGCGCCTTTCGCTGGAGGGTTCGGTCGCAACCTGCACCTACGCGGCCTCGCCCTGGTCCCACTTGAAGGTGCGGACGGCGATGACGACTGCCACGGCGGTGGTGACGGTGACGACCAGGACGGACAGCCACACCGGGTGGGCCGGTTCGCCCTGTGACATCTGTGTGAGCATGAGGTCTGCGAAGAAGGACGTGGGCAGCAGACCCAGCGTGGTGCGGACGGCGTCGGGCATGAGTTCCAGCGGGAACGCCAGACCGCTCAGGAACAGCGCCGCCAACTGGACGAGCGTACCGACGTTGGTCGCGGCGTCCGGCGAGGACAGCCGGCCACCGATCAGGTACCCGATGCCCCCGAACATGGCGAGGCCGAGCAGGGCGATGCCGAAGAGCGCGGGGAGTCGGGCCGGTTCCACCTTGCCGAGGGCGACCGCCAGCGCGAGCAGGACCGCCGCCTGGACGGTGACCATGATGACCCTGGCGATCATGTGGGTGAAGACGAGGCGGGCCCGCCCTACAGGGGTGGTGCCCAGGAGCCGGAGGGTTCCCTTGGTACGCAGCCCGGCCAGCGGTCCGGCGGTGACGGTCAGGGCCGCACTGGTCACGGCGAGGAAGATCGCCATGGGGAAGACGAGTTGCAGGAAGTCCGGGGCACCGGAGTCCTTCGGCATGGCGAAGCCGAGGCCGAGGAAGATGGCCAGCATCCCGAAGGGGAAGAACAGCGCGAAGTAGAAGTACTTCCCGTCGCGTACGAGTTCGCGGGCGTGCATGAGGGCCAGCTCACGCGAGGAGGAGAACATCATGCCATCACCGCTTTCGGCTCCGTGGGCTGCGTGTCGCCGCCGGCTTCGTGGAAGGAGACACCCGTCAGGAGGCGGAAGACCGCTTCCAGGCCGGCCTCCTTGATCTGGATGTGCCGGGCTCCGAGCGGGCCGGCGAGCAGGCCGAATGCCGCGTCGGAGTCACTGGTCCGCAGGATGACCCGGGTGTCGCCGCCGGAGTCGTGGCTCTCGATACGGGACACCCCCGGCGTGGTGCGCAGAGGTGCGAGGTCGGTGCTGGCCGGGACGGTGAAGTGCACCTCGCGTTCGGGTGCGTGGGTGCTGATCAGGTCCTGCGGGGTGCCGCATGCGGCGAGCCGGCCCTTGTGGAGCACGGCGACGCGGTCGCAGAGCGTTTCGGCCTCCTCCATGGAGTGCGTCGACAGCAGTACGGTTCCGCCGACCCCGCGGTGCGCGCGGATCGCGTCCCACAGTTCCTGCCGCGCGTTGGGGTCCATGCCTGTCGATGGCTCGTCGAGCACGAGCAGTCGGGGGCGGGAGATCAGGGCCGTGCCGACGAGGAGGCGCTGGTGCTGTCCGCCGGAGAGCTTCGAGATCCGGACGTCGCGCGAGGCCGTCAGGCCCATTCTGTCGATGATGGCGTCGGGGGTTTCGGGGTCGGGGTATAGGGATGCCCAGACGCGCAGGAGTTCCGCCACCGTCTGCTGCTCGAACACGGCGGCGTGCTGCGGTTGGATCGCGACGTACTTACGGATCTCGTCCCGCTGCGCCACGGGGTCGTATCCGAGGACCCGGACGGTGCCGCTGGTGGGGCGGCGCAGGCCGACGAGGGTCTCGATCATAGTGGTCTTACCGGCTCCGTTCGGGCCGAGCAGACCGAAGATCTCGCCCTGCCGTACCGAGAGGTCGATGCGGGCCAGGGCAACGACGTCCCCATGAGGACCCGGGTACCGCCTGGTGACGTTCTCCAGCAGGATTACCGCGTCGTGGGACGGGCTTCGTTCAGCCATTCCGCATCTGCCTCTCATCGGATTCCACCGAGGTCTTGCCGTGCGTACCGCTGCCCCGCCAGCCTGGCATCCACTTTCCAATCTGGCAAGTGGATGTGCGGCGGGTAAGTGAATTGCTTGCATGGCTAGTTGGCGGATGCCAGGACGCCGAGGAGGCTCTCCTCGGCCGGAACGAAGCCCCAGCGGTTGAGGTCCATGTGCAGGTAGTGCAGGAGCAACCCCTCCCGCGCTACGGGGTTCTCGTCGGCGGCCGCCGCATCGAGGGTGCGCACGACGGTCCCGGCCTGCCGCTCCGCGCTCTCCCGGAGGGGGGCGTCGAGGCGCGCCGCAGCCTCGCCCGTGCCCTGCGCCGCGCGGGTGAGAAGGCCGCGCAGCTCCGCCTGGCCTGGCGCAGCCATCCGCAGTTGCCGGCCCCATTGGCGGCGGTGGGCGGTCCAGAATGCCGTCCGCGCCTGGGGGTCGGGGAGCGCCTCCCGTACGAGCGTGCTCATGTACGAGACGGCTAGGGCCGCCCGGTCGAAGAGCGGGGCCAGGGCGCCGATTTGCTGGTCGGCGTACCACCGGCAGGAGGCCGTGAAGAGCTCCTCCGCCCTGGCCACCCCGCGTGCCCCTCCGTACTTGGCGAGTTCCGGCGCGTATATGCAGCACCGGGCCTGTTTGACCATCGGCAGTCCCTGCGGCACGGAGCCCGGCACGAGACGGTCCGAGGAGGTGGGTCTGTCGAGCGTGTGCAGCAGCCCGACGAGTTCGGGCAGACGATCGTAAATGCGGTCGATCCCGTCGGCGGAGC
Source organism: Streptomyces sp. ISL-87 (assembly GCF_018614095.1). Lineage (GTDB taxonomy): Bacteria > Actinomycetota > Actinomycetes > Streptomycetales > Streptomycetaceae > Streptomyces. The sequence goes on from NZ_JAGGOY010000011.1 coordinate 3,771, forward strand.
ACCGCAGGCGCAGCCGCAGGTGATGACCGCTCATGTCCCAGTAGCGAGTGAAGAACCAGGCGGATGCCGCCTCCTCGGACGCCCGCGCGGCCAGCCAGGGGATCAGTACCCGGGTCGCCTCGTCCATGGCGTCCGGGTGCCCCGGGTAGGCGCGGACGTACCACCAGTCCATCTCCGTGCCCGGGTCCGCCCGGTCGGTACGGTGCGGTGCGGTGATCATCGGTTCTCCTCGGGCCAGGCCAGCAGGGCTACGTGCTCCGTGACCCTGGTCCGGCCGAGGGCATCGCGCTGGGCATGCAGGGAACGCCCGGGAAGTGCCTCCACGAGCCGGAGGTGGCTGGTCTGGGGGCTCAGCCAGTGCTGCAGGACCCCGACGGACAGCGGAGAGGCCAGGGACACCCACATCGGTTTGCGGTCGGCGCTCATGCCGAGGGCGTTGCCCGCGCCGCCGAGCTGGTGCACGAAGACCTCCTCGGGAATGCCGTGCGTACGCCGGAAGGCGTCGAGCCGCACGGCGAGGGCGGTCTCGTCGTGCTCGCCGCCCTCCGGGCGGGGGATCGCGGAGGCCGGGACAATCCACGAGGCGCGGCGGGTGACGAGGCGGTTGCCGGGGCCGTCGGTGACGCGGGGCAGTTCCACGACGCCGTCGCCGCAGAGAGGGCTCAGCTCGTGGGCCTTGGTCATCGTGTAGTCGGAGTGGGGCGAGCCATTGACCCAGGGATCGGCGAGGATGGCCAGCAGCCGGACGTAGGACTGGAGCAGATGCTGGGGAATGAGTCCTAGGTAGGCCAGCCCGACGGGGTCGCCGTCGCGATCGAAGAGGGACAGCGTGTCGGTGTGGGAGTCGTGGGCGAGCACCGTGTCGTCCAGGGTGATCCCGTTCGCGTCCTCGACCTCGCCCGGCAGGACCAACGGTGGCAGGAGGCCGCCGCATTCGGACTGCACGGTGTTGCAGTCGGTCCATACGACCAGCTCGCGGCAGGGAACTCCGGGCCAGCAGCGTTCGATGTGCGCGGCGAGGCGTTCGCGGAATCCGTCGCCGAGGAGCCTGCCGAAGCGGCTGAACAGCCCTCCGGTGCCGGCCCCGTACTGGTTGACCACGAGACGGTAACGGCCCGCCTCGATGTCGGCATGGTTCGCCGCCTCCAGCTGGAAGAAGACTCCGGCGTTCGGCGGGGCGCTGGTCGGCCCGACCGGGAGCCAGGCGCGGTCCGCCGGGTCGCGTCGGCTGGCCATGTCGGCGAACAGGGCGCGTTCGAGCGGCGGATTGGCGTCCCGGTCGATGGTGAGGCGCATCAGGAAGCCGAGCGGGTCCCGGCAAACACCGCCGGCGCCGAACTCTGCGGTGAAGCTCTCCAGGAGGAAGTCGTAGAGGTGTGACCGGAAGATGTACGGACGCATCCGCTCGCCCAACGCCGTGAGGTCGGCCCGGATCTCGGGGACGTCCAGCGGGTCGGGGAGAGCCAGGTCCGTCTCCCGGTCCTCGTAGACCAGCCCGCTGGGTTTGCGTTCGCTTCGGTCGCTGTGCTCGTTCCAGCCGCCGGTGAGGTCCCGCAGCTCCGCGGCGGCGGCGATCCGCCCCTCGGTATCCTCCCGCCAGACGCCGTCGCCCAGGCTGTGGGCCCGTGCCAGGTCGTGGCGTCCGATCGGGGCGGTGGTGTCGCCCTCTGCCAGTAGTGCGGCAAGGACGGGGAACGGCGCCTCACCCCGGTCCCAGGGTGGGACGGGCTGCAGGACGCCGGTGTCGATCAGGCGGACGAACCGGGCGAAGGGCCGGGCCCCGCCGACGGTGGCGAGGAGTTCGGTGTACGTGGCACCGGAGCGCAGGCCGGCCTGCGCGGGCAGGGCGTAGTCGGCCTCGACCGCCCGGTCGTGGCGCCACACGACGCCCTCGGTTATGACCACCTCGCTGTGCAGCAGCAGGCCCTTAGGTTCGGTGGCGGTGCCGGGGCGCACGGGCGCGACGCGGTAGCGCAGCAAGCCTGCCGTCGAGGGGTCACGCGCCAGCCGACGCAGCGCCAGGTAGGCCATGGTCGCGGAGGTGCGGCTGCGCCCGCGGCCCTGTCCTTCCGCTCCGGCCTCGCCGACGGTGGTCAGTCCGGAGAAGGGGCTCGTCTTGACGGCGGCACGGGCGGCGTACGAGTACAGCGTCTTCAGCTTCTTCGCCGAGCGGGCCTTGTGGCCGCGATGGCGGATCCAGTCGGGTGCGGCAATCGCCAGGGACGCGGCGAAGCCGCACTCCCCCGTGCCGTCGTCGATGTCCCCGCCCCGTTCGAGGGTGTGGTGCAGGGCTTCGACGGACAGCTCCCGGTCCTCGGCGAGCTGGATGGTCAACTGCTCGAGCAGTGCTTGCCGTTCGCCGACGAGGCGCACCCAGTCGGCCAGGAGGAGGGCCGCGTCGGGCGGAAGGCGCTCGGCGAGGCGGCTCTGTACGTCTTCGTCCCAGGACAGCGGGTCCAGACGGTTCACCGACCGCTTGGCGGCCAGGACTCTGCGGCGCAGCGGTACGTCGTCGTCAAGGTGGGGGACGAGCGCGAACAGGGCGTCGGTGAGTCCGGGCGCCAGGGAGCTCAGGCGTCTTGCGGCGGCGGCGTGTTCGGCCAGCAGCTTGCGCGTGGCCGGGGCGACCAGGTCGAGTGCGTCGGCGGGCAGACCCGCCACCCGGGTCAGCATGACCGGGGATATGACGAAGGAGGTCATCGGCCCACCGCCGAGAGGGCGAGGTCGACGGTGACCGGGACGGCGTGGAACATGGTGTAGGCCAGGAGGCAGACATAGGCCACGGAGAACAGTCCGTACGCCATGTGGCCGCGCCGGGCCCCCTTGCTGAGATTGGCGAGATGCGGGGGGAGTTCCTCGCGCCGGGCGGTGTGGCGCAGCAGCGCGAACGCTCGCCCCCGGGCGTTGGTGAGTCCGGTCGCCGCTTCGAGGGCCGTGTAGCCGTCGCTGGGCATGAGCGGATTGAGATTGATGATCAGCATCAGGAGCTGCATCCCCAGCAGCAGCGCGGCCGTGTCCCTGAGCAGTCCGGTGGAGTTCAGGGCGACCACGCCCGACAGAGCGCAGAACCAGCCGTCGCTGATGATGCCGGCCATGGCCAGGACGACCCGGCCGCCGCGTCCCCGGAAGCGGTAGGCGTCGGTGCGGTCCACGTAGGCGACCGGCATGAAGTAGAACAGCAGCGCGACTCCCAGTCCGCGGACCGGCGTTCCGAGCATCTGGGCGACCAGGGCGTGGGAGGTCTCGTGCATCAGTACGTACAGCAGCATCACGCCTGTGGCGATCAGGAACGCGGGGCCCGCCAGGTCTTGGGCGGGCGGCATCGCCGTGAAGAGGGTGTGCAGGCCGAACGTGTACCCGGCGAGCGCGCCCAGTGCCGCGATCAGCACCAGTAGGGTCGCCGGTACGGCGCGCAGTACGGCGGCTACGGGTTCGAGCACGCGGGGCAGGGAGCGGGTCAGGATGATCCGCGGCATCAGCATGGAGGTGCGCACACGGCCGCCGCCCTGGGCCTTGTCGGGCAGCTCGGAGCCTTCGAGGAGCCCGCTCCGGTCCAGGGCGGCCAGGAAGGTGTCGATCTGCCGGGAGAGGGCCGCGGCGCGCTCCTGGTCGGCGCGTGAGAGGAAGGCGACGAGGTCGTCGCGGGTGCGGGTGCCGTCCAGATAGGTGAGCACCACTTCGCCGGCGCGGGTGATGCGGTGGTAGTTGCCGGTGACCGGATCGAAGATCAGCGGGATGTCGTCCATCCCGCGGATGACCTCCAGCTCGTCTCGGAGCTTCGGTGGCGAACTGATCACTGTCTACCTCTCCTGTACTCCTGGACGCCCGGGGCCGACGGGCCGCGACCCGTTGACCCCGGGCCCTGCGTTGCAGGATGCTGCGAAATGAGGAAGCCGCCTTCCAGCGGCGCCGGTGACGACGCCGCTGGAAGGGAGGAGCCGAGCCCGGCGGGCAGGTGCTGAAACGGTGTCAGCCAGTGAGGCACCGCCTGCCGGGACCGGTCACCCGTACGACGATGCCGTGGTGGCGCTGCTGGCCGAGCTGACCGGACACGACGCGCACGCGGCGGACGTCGCGCTGGAGAAGGAGCCCAGGGCGTTGCCCTGCGGCAGCTCCTCGACGAAGAGCTCCTCGTCCATCGCGTAGAGGTCGATGAGCTTGTCCGTGCTGTGCTGCTCGTTCTTCATGGGGTGTCACCTCTTCTCTGGTTCTTTGGTTCTCGGGTTGCGGCTTCGGACGGCCGACGGGAACGGTTCAGCCGACGCAGGAGGCCGTGGTGGCGCTGCTGGCCGAGCTGGCGGGGCAGGAGAAGGAGCTCGCCGAGGTGGCGCTGGAGAAGGAGCCCAGGGCGTTGCCCTGCGGCAGCTCCTCGACGAAGAGCTCCTCGTCCATCGCGTAGAGGTCGATGAGCTTGTCCGTGCTGTGCTCGTTCACAGGGGATGTCCCTTCTGAGAATGGCGCGACCGCAGGAGAGCGGTCAGCCGAACGTCGACGCGCTGCCGACGCTGGAGGCCGAGGTTGCCGGGCAGGACGCGGACGACGCCGATGCGGCGGAGAACCAGCAGCCGAGCGCGTTGCCCTGCGGCAGCTCCTCGACCGACAGCTCGCCGTCCAGGGCGTACAGGTCGAATCCGTCCTCGTTGATGTCCACTGATCGTTTTCCCTTCGGAGGGGCTCTCTGTGGGACGTGCGTGGAGGGGAGGCGCCGGTGGCACCTCCGGGCCGGTCAGGTGTAGCTGGAGAAGGAGGTGAAGGAGGAGGCGGTGGTCGCCGGGCAGGAGGCGGAGCTGGCCGATCCCGCGGTGGAGACCGACGCGAGCGCATTGCCGTCGGCCAGCGTCTCCATCTCGAGGGAGTCCTCGAGGATGTCGTCGAGGACGTAGAGTTCCAGTTCGGACATGGTGTCTTTCCCTTTCTCCGGGGTGAGGCGGGCTCAGTTCAGCCCGTGCAGTTGGCGGTCATGATGCTTCCGGCGCTGCTGACCGGGCAGCTGGCCGTGGTCGCGCTGGAGGCGGTGCTGAAGGTGCCCAGCGCCACGCCCTCGGGAATCTGCTCGATGGACAGGGCGTCGTCGCCCAGGTCGACGCTGTGGAGGTCGAGCTCCCACGTGGTGGCGTCGTTCATCGGATCACTTCCTTCTCTTCATGTCGGTTCTCGGATCACCGGTGGCTGGTGGGCCCCGGGGGTATGGAGGGCGGCGCGAGCACGCCGCCGAGGGCCAGGGCGAAGAGCTGGTGCCGACTGGCGCCGTCGCTGCGCAGCGGCAGCCGTACGGAGGCCGGGATGAACCCGGCGAAGACGGTGCCGACGAGTCCGACAGCCACGGCGTCGAGCCACATCGTGTAGGCGGCCGCCGCGGCGCGGGTCATGAGGGTCCGGTAGCCGTGGGCGCCGTCGAGCTGGCTCGCCAGGTCGAGGTCCGCGGCGAGGGAGATGATGGCGGCGGAGTCGCAGAACTCCCGCTGGATCGTGAGGTCGTAGAGGGCCTCGCCGTCCGGCAGCGGGGCGACGGGGACGTAGGACCGCTCCTTCGTGCCGCTGCCCGTCCCGAGGCCCGTGTCGAGACCGTACATGCCGGGTTCCAGGCCACTGAGCCGGAAGGCGACGACGTTGATCTGTAGCGGTACCCGCTCCGCCTGCTGCGGCCAGGACGCGAGATCCGTCTCGATGCCCCGGGCGGCCACGTCGGCGATGAGTGAGGCGTCGACGGGCTGCGGTCCGAAGAACCGTATGGAGCGGCGCTTCTCCAACACGGTGAGCAGGGAAGACCTGTCCCGTTGCCGGCCGGTGAAGCGGATGGGCGGTCCGAGGGGTACGGGCGGCTGGGCCACCGGCCGTTCGAAGGACGACCCGGAAGCGGTGCCTGCGGCCGCTGCTGCGGGGGTCCGGAAGGCGGTGAGGAGCTCCGCCGCGAGGTCGTGCGGGCTGCTCATGCGGTGCCTCCCAGATCGATGACGGCCGTGACCGGTTCCATGTCGGGGTTGATCCCGAGGGTCGCCGCGATGGCTTCGTCGTCCCAGCGGGGGCGCAGGGCGAAGCCGATGCCGAGGGTGTGGGCCGCCTCCCGGGCAGTGGCCTGGGCACAGCCGCTGTCGAGCAGGACGATCCGCAGGGCGAAGGCGGAGTACTTGCGGGCGACCTTGGGGAAGTCGCCGGTCAGAACGATGCTGAACGGCTGGTCGCCCGGCAGGGCGTCGGCGCGGGAGGACAGCCGGGCGAGGCGGTGCCCGGAGGTGACGTAGCCATAGACGCCAGGAGTGATGCCCGGGACGTCGCGGACGACGGCGTAAGCGGTCACCGAGCCGATGTTGCCGCCGCTCGCCGTCCAGCGGGCCACCTTATCGGGGTTGTCTGCTCTGATCCCCGCCGTGACGGAGAGCAGCAGCGACAGCGTGTCCGGCCCGGGACGTGCAGCGTCCCGGGGCGGGTCCGAGCGGTCGAGCCGGGCGTGGTCGGGCGGCGGGAGCTCGACGGCCGGGGCGACCGGCCAGGTCCGGGAGACGCGCTGCAGAGCCAGGTTGGAGGGCTTGTAGTGCATCTGATGGGCCTTGAGGTCGGCGAACTCCTTCGGCGGCATGGCCACGGACGCCTCGAAGCGGGTGGCTGGCGCGGCGCGTTCCACGACCGGCCCCTCGGCTGCGGAACAGCGCGGACAGCCGGGTCGGGTCGCGGAGGCGGTGTCACGCTGGCCGAGGGTCTCCAGGTCCACCAGACGCCAGCGCATCGGCAGTGGCGTGGGGGTGGTCCGGGAGACCGCGGCGAACACATCGCGGGCGAACATGGCTGCGGCGAGTTCGTGGTCGCCGACGCCGGCCGTACGGTCGTCCTCCTCGTCGTCGGCGGTCAGGCAGTCCAAACACGGCGTCGTACGGGGGTCAACCAGCGGGCCTAGGGCCGCACAGCGGCCGCGCACGCGCAGGCGCAGCAGCGGGATGCCCTTGTCCCAGCAGTGCTCGGCGAGGACGTCTCGGCCGGCGCCGGCACTGGTGTCGGCCCGGACCGCCAGGGTCGTCCCCTCGGAGGGAGTGTCGCCGATCCCCAGGGTGACCCTCATGGAGCCGGTGAGCTCGTCCCGCAGGAGCGCGGCGAGGGCCGGGTCGCCGAAGACCTCGATCTCGGCCGTGCGCAGGCGGGTCGCGGCCTCCTCCCAGCAGGGGTTCACCTCGGTGGCGCTGCCAACCCGGGACAGGTAGTCGGCGAGTTGGTCGTCAACGTCCGGGACCGCTTCGCCTGCGGTGCCCAGCGGTGGGCCCTCTTCGACGACGCCACAGGTCCACAGCAGGGAGAGTGCCTTGAACACGACCTCTTCGGGCAGTCCCAGCTCCGCCGCGAGCCGGTCGTGCGTGCGCTTGCCGTCGAGCAGGGCGAGCAGCCCGGGCAGCATCTCGGTCGCGGACCGGCCGCGGAAGAGTTGCTTCTTAGGCGGCCCGGTCACCACCACCTGATCGGCCTCGATGCCGACCGCGAGGCCCCGGCGTAGTCGCGGCCGCCGGGGGATGCGCAGCTGCGGGTCGAACCGGGCGGCGGAGCCCACGGTTTCGGCCGTCATCATGGATCGGTCGCTCACGCTGTCCGCCCTTCGGTGATGGAGGTCAGCCGGCGCCACAGCTCCTCGCCGTCGGCGGCGGTGCGGCAGCGCTCGCAGCGGTCCACCGCGATGACGGAGGCCTTGCTGGTGGCGCCGGTGATCTGGTCGAACTTCCGGACGGTGCCGCCGATCGCCTGCGCGTCACCCGGTGTGCCCAGTGCCTCCTCGATGGCCTGCCGGGCGAACGCGGCGGCGATGCCGACGTGGTGGACCGGATAGCCGGTCGGGTAGCGGTCACCCGTATCGGCGGTGCCGTGCTCGGGCCGCCGGTGCTGGTGGCGGCGGCGTACGTAGCACTGGTGGCAGGCCGTGCGGCCGGGGACCACCACGGGGCCGCACAGCACCTCGGTGGCGGTGGTGTGCACCCCGAACCAGGGGGTGCCCCAGGCGAAGGCCGCCCGGTCCGTCGCCTCGTCGATACGGGGCCGTTCGTGGGAGGTGGCCAGCACGATGAGGTCGGCGCGGGGCCACAGACTCGGATGGGTGCCCTCGTCGATCTCCATCAGGGTGATGTCGTGTCCGTGCTCCCGGGGGGCGTGCCGCAGGCGTCGTGCGACGTCCTTGCCGAAGGCCCCCGAGGCGAGTACGAGCAGGTGACGATTCATGACCCACCTCATGCGAAGGGCTGCGGATCGGGATTGATGCCGTCTAGGTCATGCACGGGGTGTCCCATGGTGCGCGGGGCCTCGTACAGGCGTGGATGGGCGAGGTAGCGGGCCCGGTGGGCGAAGGAGAGCGGCATCAGTTGCGGCACCATGACCCGTACTGCGGTCGCACCTACCTGGCGGGCCTCGTCGGTCGTGATGTCGACGACCACGACCTCGCAGCCGGCCCGGGACAACCGCTCCAGCAGCCACGGCAGCTCTTCCCCTCCCTTCGCGGGGCGCGGTAGGTCGGCGAAAGCCCGCACGGGGCGCTCGCCCTCCAGGAGGAAGTCGAAGCGGTGACGCTGGTTGGGCTTTCCGGCGAGGAGTGCGCCGCCGATCACACTGACGATGTCCTGTGGGTCGTCCGGGTTCGTGTGTCGGCCTGCGTGGGAGCGGAGTGCGATGCGCAGGGAGGCGGCCTCGCGGTGCAGTTTGGCGATGGCCTTGCCGGGGTCGGTGTCGCAGGTGGCGACGACGAGTTGGGCGAGATCGGGGTCGTGGTCGGCGAGCTGCACCCCGTAGATGACCGGGATGCCGAGGTCGGTGGTGGCGTCGAAGAGCAGGGTGCGGATGTTCTCGTTAGCCGCCCGTTCGACGAACGCCCGGTGTTCCGGGGCCAGGTCGTCGAGGTCGAACTCCAGCCGGGGCAGCCGCAGGCGCTGGAGCCAGGTCAGGGCGATGGAGTCCCGTTCGACGACTTCCATCAGGCCGTTGGCTATCGCGGCCAGCGGGTCGGAGTGGGTGGCGCAGCCCGTGGAGACGGGGTGGACGTAGCGTTCGGCGGCCGATTCCGGTGAGCACTTCAGATAGACCTGGACGGCAGGGACATACACCTTCCGGCCGCGGGCGAGGGACCACCCCTTGACCCAGCGCAGCGGCATCCGCCGGTCTGTGGGGACCAGACCGCAGCGGGGGTCCGCCAGTTCGGCCGGTGCGAGGTTCGGCCACTCCCAGGGCGGGATAGCGTCCTCGCCGAGTTCCTCGGCGGTCGCCCAAATCATGTCCTGCGGCGACCAGGCGCACGAAGAGTACCGCTCTAGGGATTCAGCGGCCGCGAGGTGCGCCGCCGTGTCGCGGTCCAGCGCTCCGCCGGCCCCGTCGAAGTTGCCGGACGAGGCGTCGTGCGTCCACTCCGACTGCGCCGCGAGAACCGCGCCCGGGTCACCCAGGGATCCGGAGAAGACCGCGAAGTCAGGCTCGCCCTCGGTGACGGGCAGCCAGGTGAGCCTCGACACGAGCCCGTACGGCGACACCAGCCTGCCGATCCGGCGCAGCGACTCGGGTACCGCGGCACCTTGTGGTGTCGCCTGGAGCGTCCTCATTCCCCATCCTCCTGGGTCGCCTGTAATCCAACTGAGCCGCAGCCGATATCTCGTCCCATTCGCATTCGCTGAAGCCGCAAATTGATTCCCTCGTTCCTGGCACGTGCAAGTCCGCTTCGCACTATGAGGCCGACGCATTGTCAGACATGTTGTCTCTTTTGGTCACTAGCGGGAGAGTAGAAGACATGTTTGACTCCGGTGGGCGACGTGCGCGGCTCGAGTTCACGATCTGCTGCGAACGGCCCCAGCTTCTACACGTGGTGGACAGGTCGGGACGCTGTTCGCCAAGACAAAGAATCTTGAAACGGGGATGAACAGATTGGACAAGGCGCACGAGGAGGACTTCGAACGACACGTCGTGGGCGCCCGATCAGCACTCAGACGCAACGCCTTCGTACTGGTGGGGGACTGGTTCGACGCCGATGATCTCGTCCAGCAGACGCTGATCGCCGTGTACCGTTCCTGGGCGGGGCTGGACCATCAACACGCGCTCTCCGCCTACACCCGCACCGTGATGGTTCGGCTCTTCATCGACGAACGACGCAAGCACCGCTGGACCCGCGAGTTGCTGCGGGACTCGTTACCCGAGCCCGAGCCGGCACCCGAGGAGTTGACTCGGATCGGGGACAGGCTGGTTCTACTCAAGGCACTGTCCACCCTGACCCCCCGGCAGCGCGGCCTCGTCTACCTGCGCTACTGGGAGGATCTCGGGATCGAAGAGGTCGCGCAGATCATGGACTGCTCCTCCGCCACGGTTCGCAGCTCGACCTCCCGGACGCTGCGGATCCTGCGCGAGCGACTCGGCGAGCTGGAGGCCCGCCGACACGAGCGCTGACCACGGACATGCCGAGAGATGGGGGGATCTGACTGCCCGGTAGCAGGGAAGATGTCCCGGCCCGCAGGGAGTGGACGCGAGTGTCCACTCCGCATCCGGCGCCGGGCACTTCTCCGGTGCGTGGTAAGCAAACCCGACGCGGACCGGCTCCCCGCCACGGGGCCGGTCCGCCGAGGACGGGTCCCTTGCCAAGGGTGCGGCGGCCCGGCACTCTGGGGAGCGGATGTACGCCGGTAGGCCAATCTATTCTGCCCTCTATTACCATAGGGTTGAGCCATGAGTGAGAACATGCGAGATCAGGCACCGGAATACGAGCGAGACGTGTCCGAGACACTCCGCGAAACCCTGCACACGCTCCTCGGCTCGGCGTCAGCTCCGCCCCCTGCTTTGAACGACGAAGAACTCATCGCGAAAATCCGCGCATCCGCCGAGAACTCCCCGCCAGAAAAAGACTTCGAGTAGCGGGTATCGCCGAACGGATATCGCCGTCTGCGACTCCCTGTGGTCAGCTCCTCATGGTGACCAGGGCGACTGCCGTCATCGCCGATTGCATCTCCCGGATCGCCTTGCTGACGCTCGCACCGACCCATTGCCCCTCGGATATCTCCCGCATCCGCGGCATGACCTCTCGCGGCGGCAGGTCGGGAAAGGTCAGGCGGTACAGCTTGGCACCGTGCAGCAGTGCGACGAGGCCGGCCGTGCGGTCGTCGGGCTCGGCATGCCGCAGGACCACTCCCTCGAGCCGCGCGCGCAGTTCCCTCTCGACTGTGCCGTCCACCTCGGGAAACCGCCGCACCGGGAACACGCCCATCACCTTGCGCTCTTCCTCGGCGACCAAGCCGCGCTCCGCGAGGGATGCGACGGTGGCGTCCAAAGCCTTGCGGTTGTCCTTGGTCAGCCACGCCGTCACTTTCGCCGGTCGGCTCCGCCCCGCCGCCGCCCAGGTACCGATCATCCCGAGCCGGCCATCGAGCAGTCCGACCCCCGTCGGGGCCGTGTCGACCACGATGATCCGGCCGCGATCCACGGACACCCGACCGGCCAGCACCAGATCGAGGACGATCCCGCCCGCGACCGCCCACTGGCAGGCCTGCCGCTCCCGCACCGCCCCGGACGCGTCGTCCAACGACAGGAGCATGATCTCCTCGGCCAGTGTCACGGTCACGCCGGTCCCCCAGTCGCTCGCTACACCTTGTGAGACGTACGGGGCGGGGAATCAGTTCCCGTTCCGCCGGGTGGCAGGCGTACTTAGAGGGAGTTTCGCCTGGTTTTGTCCTAGATATCAGCGTTTTATGGCAAGTGGCTGATGAGGTGGGAGGAGGGGATGGTCTTGCTGCGGCCGAAGTGGCCACCGCGAGCAGCGCGCCGAGTTCCTCAAGCCCGCCCAAGAGGCCCACGTGGAGGACTTCGGTGGGGCTGCAGGACAGGTCCAGCTCCGGCAGTTGCTCGTCCGGGCCGGGAATAGGATCGTCCGCACTGCCCCAGTCGGGGCCGGAGGCCCGGCCCACTCCCAGAGCAGTCGGCCGTTGACCGTGACGGCGCTCCGTCCTGACCGCTCTCAAGCTGGTCGGCCAGCCCTGCCAGATACCCACCCAGCGAGTCGGCCCGCCCGAAGTGGGTGCCGCTCTCGTCGAAGAACCGTCCGATCGCGCCGTAGGAATCCTGCCCACGGCCGCAGTCGATCGTGAGACCGTCGGCCGTTGCCCCGTAGGAACCGAACTTCAGGTAGGCGTCGAGTAGGCACCTCAACGCTTGACAACGGTCATTGGGAATCAGTCTTATCTGGGCGTAGGCGGGGCTGGTGTCGTCCTTCGGCTAGAGGTCGATCCGGATGTCCTGTACGTCGGTGAACTCGACCTTCAGGCCGTGGGCGCGGCGGCCGCCGTCGCGGAAGTACACCTGGCCCAGGGCCTCGGCGGCGATCTTCAGGAGGTCCTGCTCGCTGGCGCCGTTCTCCCTGGCGGTGAACAGCGCCTCGGCGTACTGCGGGGGCAGCGCCTGGGAGGGCAGGGCGCGCAGGCGGGCCTCGTCGGTGGTGTTGTCGTCGGCGGTGTAGCCGAAGCGGGCCGTGGTGGTCAGGATCAGGCCGTCCGTGGAGGCGGCCTTCTTCTTGGCCTTGGCCCTCAGCTGCGGCTGCCACCGCTTCTTGACCTCGCGCTCTATGCGAGCGGCCAGGTCGTGGCGGGGATGCTTCAGCTGCCCCTTGACGTACCGTTCCACGGTCCGCTGTGCACCCCGAGCGCGGCGGCGGCCGCCTTGGTCCCCTTGAGCTGCTTGACCAGGTACTTCATTTGCGCCTGGGCGCTCTTGGGGGCGGGGCGGGTGAACACCTTCTCCAGGGCGCGGTCCAGGCTGTCCCCGAGCGAGCCGGTCATCTTCTACTCCCCGTCGTCGTCGGCCGCGCGGCCGCCGTTCTTGTGTAGGGTCTCGCCGCCGATGACATGTCGATCTTCTGTGACCTGCTGGTTCTCTGTTGTCTCACCGCGATGTCACCCAAGATCAGTCTCAGATCGATGCCATTTCCTCGGCGGAACGATGAGTCTGCGGCTGAGCCACCGAGCACGAGGACTACATGCGAGCTCAGATCGCGCACCGATGAGTTTCCCGCGCCGCGCCGGTCTGTACGCGTGAGACCGACTCACGGAAGGCTGGCGCCATGCGGAAACTGATCTACGGCATGAACCTGACCCTGGACGGCTACATCGCCGCGCCCGGCGACGACATCGGCTGGAGCGTGCCGAGCGACGAGCTGTTCCAGTTTTGGTCCGACCAGTTGCAGGCGACCGACCTGTCGCTGTACGGGCGCAAGCTGTGGCAGACGATGAGCTCCTACTGGCCGACCGGCGACCAGCAGCCCAACGCCACCCCGGCGGAGATCGAGTTCGCGCGCCGCTGGCGGGACATGTCGAAGGTGGTGTTCTCCTCGACGATCGACAAGGTCGACTGGAACACCCGCCTGGTCACCGGCGACGCGGTCGCCGAGATCACCCGGCTCAAGGCCGAGGACGGCGGCCCGATGGACATCGGCGGCGCGACGCTCGGCGGGGCGGCCATGCGGGCCGGGCTGATTGACGAGTACGTGCTGGCCACCGCGCCGGTCCTGGTGGGCGGCGGCACGCCGTTCTTCACCGCGCTGGACAGCTGGGTGAACCTGAACCTGGTGGAGACGCGGACGCTTCCCTGCGGCGTGATCCTGACCAGGTACGAGACGAGGCGCTGAGCGCCCGTCACGCGACTCGACCGCCTGCCGGGTCCACGCGAACGTGACCGCCACCACTGGGGTGGACAGCCGGCAGTGCGGCTTCACATCCACCACTACCGGACCCTGCTCAGTGGTCAAGATGTAATCCGGGATGTGCTTGCGGGCCTGCCCCTCCACAACGGCCTTCAGCAGGAAAGGCTGGGCCACGATGCCGCGTACGGACGGATCGAAGTCGCGGAATGTCCGCTACGGACAAGCCGACTGCAGAAGGTCGACAGGTGCCGTACCCCAGTCCCGGACCTCCACAAGAGCACCACGCTGCTGACGGATACTCACCGTCGCCGTGACACTGTTCATCGCGTACCCCCGCCCCACGGGCAACGACCCGTACAGCCAAGGGTGTCAGCCAGGCACTGACGGGCGGAGCGGGCCGGAACCCCGCCACCCGAAAGGGTGAGAACCCCGACCAGCTGTCCTGTCGCAGTGCATCTGGCGGATGAGGGGGTTACTGACCTGCTGGGGTGCCAGGCGGCTTGAGAACGCCGAGGCTCGCAGTTCTCAGTGGTCGTTAAGTCCGACTTCTCTTCGTTCGTGATCGCTCGATCGTGGGACTGGTCGCTGTCGGGGCCGTCTGATGGGCATGTCCATGTTGAGATGCGGGGCGTGATGAGAGAGCCGTATCTCAGCGATTTGTCGGATGGGCAGTGGGCGTTGATCGAGCCGATGATCACGGCCTGGAAGCAGAGCCGGGTGGCGCGGTCGGCGACCGGGGATCCCGGGTCCTGCGACCTGAGAGAGGTCGTGAACGCGATCTTCTATCAGAACCGGACGGGCTGTCAGTGGCGCATGTTACCGCACGACCTGCCCGCCTGGTCGGCGGTGTTCTACTACTTCACGCTGTGGCGCCAGGACGGCCTTGACCAGCGAATACAGGAACTCCTGCGCTGCCAGGTGCGGGAGAGAGCCAAGCGATTAGAGGACCCGTCCCTCGTGGTCATCGACACCCAGTCCGTCCGCGCGGCGGCCGGGGTCCCCAAGACCACGACGGGACTGGACGCGAACAAGAAGACACCGGGCCGCAAGCGCGGACTCGTGGTCGACGTCCTGGGGCTGATCATCGGCGTCGTCGTCGTGGCCGCCTCAGCGCACGACAACGCCGCCGGCACCGCCCTGCTCGACCAGGCCGCCGAGCGGTGCGGGATGCGCCTGGAGAAAGCGCTGGTCGACCAGGGCTTCAAGGAAGCGGTCATCGTTCACGGCGCCCTGCTCGGCATCACCGTCGAGACCGTGGTCCGCAACCCCGAGGACAAGGCCAAAGGGTTCGTCCCGCAACCGAAGCGGTGGGTGGTCGAGCAGGTCAACGGCACCCTGATGCTCCACCGCCGTCTGGCGCGTGAGTACGACCACCGGCCCGACACCGCCGCCTCGCGCGTCTACTGGGCGGCCACCGCGAACATGACCCGCCGCCTCACCACCCCTTCCCCGGCCTGGCGCGACGAGATCGCGGCGGCCGCATGAACATCACCGAACTCCTGGTCGACCTTCACATCCAGGAGAACGAGGCCACGGCCCGGGCGGACGAACTACGGCACCGGATCGCGCACTTCACCGCCGCCCTCACCGAGACCGAAGCCCGCCTCGCGGACCTCGCCACGACCCGCAAGATCATCACCGAACTCGCACCTACCGGGACCGAACCCGATCCGCCCGAGTCGAGCACCGCCTACCAGACCATCGTCGACGCCTTCAACCAGCACCCCAACCAGGCGTTCCGAGCCCGCGAGCTGCACGAACTCCTCGACATGCCCACCGACGAAGCATCCGTCAACATCACACGCAGCCGCCTCGGACGACTCACCCGCCAAGGCTTCCTCACCCAACCCGGACGAGGCCGCTACCAGAAACGGACTTAACGCCCACTGAAAACCCCTTGCTCGCCGGTCCGCCTGCTTGGTGGGATGCAGGGGCTTCGAGGGCGGGAGGGGACAGCTTGGCGGTGTTCGTGTGTGCAGGCTGCGGTGCGGTCCTGACGGCGGCGGTGTCGGAGGTGGCGTTGCCGATCCACCCGGCCGACACCCACTGGGAAAGACTGCACCCGCCAGTGCTGGAGGCCGGGTCCTACGCCGTCGACCCTGCGCCGTACGGGCCGCCGTGGCGGCAGTGGGACGAGGTTGGGGCGCGCGAGGCGGCGAAGCGGGGGCGCTTCGCGCCGTTTGGTGCGGTGTCCAACGGACCGTCGGACACCGTCCTCCTCGCGCCCGGCGATATGCGCGGCACCAAGCTGATCCTCGAGCGGGCCGGGGGCTACTGCATGGGGATCGATGGGAGAGACGGGCCGAACCTTGCCTGCCTGGGCTGCGATCTGCCGGTTGGAACGAGGATGGACGACTGCGGGTGCTGGCAGGTCGTCCGGCTCGTCCCGCAGGCTGTAATGCGGCTGCCCGGCCCGCCGGAGCGGTCGATCATGGATTGGGCGGAGCTGCTGGCCACCGGCGCGCTGTGGCACCGGCTGAGCGAGTACCGGGACATCCCGGCGGGCGTGGCCCTCGCCCAGGTGGTGGTGGCCGCCAGGGGCGCGCCGGTCGAAGTGGCGCCCGGGCCGGTCGCGGAGCTCCTCGGCCAGTCACTCGGCGCGCTGCTGCCCGCCGGGGAAGGTGCCAAGCGGCTGGACCTGGCGGGACCGGGGTTCGGCGAGCCAGCCACTGACCTGGTGCTGGTGCCGGTCCATCCGCAGACCGGAGACATGTGGCAGCCGCGTGCCAGGGCGGTGCCGGTACCTATGGATGCCGCGCTCTGGGCCGAGCTCGCCTTCCCGCCACACCGGACCCGACTGCCGGTGGTCGGCGGGCTTCCAGCAGGCGTGGAGCGGGACGACCCGTTGCCGCCGCACCCGTGGTACCCGTTCCAGCCGTCCAGGGAGGCGTTCCGGTACACGCTCGCGCGGATGCCCGCCGTCAGGGAACCGTGGCTGCGGGCAATCTACGACCGAGGGTGCTGACCCGTCAGGAGTAGTCATCCACGACCACGTCCTCACGCCCCTGGGCATCCGCGAGATCACCGCCCACCCACCGGCGGAGCGCTGCCTGCACCCCACGGGACTCTTCGGACGCAGACGGACCCAGTGGACCCTGGATGGGCCATCCTCCCCTCCGGCGGCCTCTGGGCCACCCTCCGCGTCACCGCCGACCTGCTCAAGGGCCTGCTCGTCGACCGGACACTCGGGGATCCCGCACCCACCTGGCAGACCACCGGCCTCGTCACCTGACACAACGGCGCGACCGGGACCTCGTCCGCCTTCGCCGACCGCTCTGGACCGGCGGCTTGTCGGCATTCGCCTTCGCCTCCTGGTGTATGACGCGCTCGATCGCGCTGTACGGCCGATGAGCTTTCCCAGGCCCGGGTCGGATGGTCGGATCAGCGCAGGCCGGTGAAGAGATCGTTCTCGGGTACGGCCGCGCCGGTGGCGTCCTGGACACGTACGAAGGTCTCCATGCCCATCAACTCGCCGAACCGCTCCTTGCCCATCTTGAGGAAGAAGATGTTCTCGCCCTGACTGGCGTGCGCGGCCAGTGCGTCGAACTTCTGACCACTAAGTGCGGTGGTGTCCACCCAGGTGGTGATCTCATCGTCGGGGAGGCCGATCTCGGCCAGCGCGGCGGCTTCGACGGGATCCGGCTCCGGCATGTCCTCCTGGAACTCGCGCATGATCTTGCCGAACCGCTCCATCATCGAGCGGGGCATCGTCGTCCAGTACACCTTCGGTGTCAGCCCGGTCATCTCCAGCGCCGCCATCGTGATGCGGTGGGCCTGGATGTGGTCGGGGTGGCCGTAGAAGCCGTTCTCGTCATAGGTGACGACCACATCGGGCTGGTAATGCCGCATGAGTTCCGCGAGTCGGGCGGCGCCCTCCTCCACGGGGGTCTGCCAGAAGGATCCAGGGGCGTCGTTGCTCGGCCAGCCCATCATCCCGGAGTCGGCATAGTCCAGCGTCTCCAGATCGCTGACTTTCAGGACCTCACAGCTCGCCTCAAGCTCTTGACGGCGCATCAAGGCGACGGCCGCCGGATCGTGCCCGGGATCGCCCGGCTTGACACCCCCCGGTCCGTCACCGCAACCGCCGTCGGTACACGTCACGAGAACCGTGCGGATGCCCTCCGCCGCGTATCGCGCGAGGACCCCTCCGGTTCCGGTGGCCTCGTCGTCGGGGTGGGCATGCACTGCCATGAGCGTCAAGGGCCGGTCAGTCATGAAAAGTCCTCCTGCAGAAATACGTCTTGGTCCGAGTGCGCGGCGGGCGTTCCGTGATCCGGGGCCCGGATCCTGTCGGGTCGGATGACCTTGTTCCCACCCGTGCGACGCCGGTCCCTCAGTCGATGCAACAGTGCCGGCCGGACCGGCTGTTCCCGGCGCGGCCGCTTGGCTCCACCCGGCCCGGCGCCGCGACCTGTTGGTGCGCGGCGAGCGCGCGGCGGTAGCCCGCGCACGCCGTCTCCCGCGTCTTCACCGGGCCCGTGGGGGTGTCGGCCCCGGCTGGCGGGACGACGTCGCCCGGATCGGGCGCGGGCACGGTGCCGGGCAGCAGGATCCGCAGGGAACGCACGACCGTACGGCCCCGCCGCAGCGTTGGCGGCCGCGATGACCCGGTCCTGCTCCAGGCGCACCTTCGTCGCCCAGGCCGACGACTCCGGGCACACGGTGGGCTGGCCGGGCTCCGGGTCGAAGCCGACGGCGGCGACGTGCCCGGCGAGGTCGGGGGCGATAGCCGCCCACCGCTCACACAGGGAAGCGCCAGCGGCCGGGAGTGTCCAGGCCCGTTCGGTGACCAGCGCACCGAGCGCGGCACCGAGGCCCATCGGCTCGCGCCCGTCCCGCCGCACCGTACGGGCTGGCCTCGGCTTCGACTTCGCCTTCTGGCCGCTGCCGTTCTTCCGCGCCGCCTCCATCGCGGCCCGCAGCGCGACCCGCGCCAGGTCGACGCCGGACACCTCGCCGCCGCTCATGCCTGCCCCCACGGCGTGTAGCCGAGGTCCAGGTGCCCGAGGCCAGACAGGCGCTGCACGGTCGCGACGAACGCCCGGGTGAACAGACGCTGCGCCGACATCTCGCCGTACCGGGCGATGTGGTCGTGGACGACCTGGTGATCGGCGGCCGCGCGGTCGCGCCAGTCCAGGACCTGCTCCCGCGTGAGGTCCTCGAGGACCAGCTCCTGGTCCTCGTCAACGTCGGCACGCTCCGGGACCGGGGCGACGACGGCCGGGCGCGGCGCGGGCACCACGACCGGGGCCACCGGCGAGGCCGGGACATCGACGACCGGCTGCACGGCAGCTGCGGCTTCGGCACGGGCCTTGGCGGCGGCGGCCTGCTGCTCGCGGACCATGGCCCACCGGTGCTCGCGGATCCACGCCTGGGCAGTCACCGTCTCGTGCAGCTGCCGGTCGGTAGCCGTACGGCGCTCCACCTCGGAGGCTCCGGGCATCGCGGCGTCGATGGCGGCTGCGACGGCGTGACGTGTGGCGCGTCGGTCAGCGTGCCGGTCCTCGCACCGCGGGCACTGCTGACCGGAGTCGAGCAGCACGCGGTCGTCGCACCGGACGTCGCCGCACTGCTGGCGCTGGGGCAGGGCGCGGCCGATCAACCAGCCCACCGGGTCCGTGATCAGGGTACCCAGCCGCATCTGGTCCTCCAGGCGCCGGGCGAGCCGGTCGGCGAGGACCTGCGGCGCATCCGTGCCACCGGCGAAGCCGGCTACCCGCTCCAGCTCAGCGCGGGTCGCGGCCTCCACCAGGCGCCGGGCCGCCGGACGGTCCAGGCGCGCCCAGACCAGGTCGACCGGAGCCAGGATGGACCTCAACTCGAAGGGCGGCAGGGGGGCCCTCTCCCGCTGCGGCCTGCCCTGGTCCGTACCCTCCACGGCCCGCACCGGAGCATTTGCCACCGGCCACCGGCCGGGCTTCTCACTGCTGATCGACGGGGACTTCTTCAGCTGTTCCCCGCGCAGCGGGCCGTCCTCGCGTACGCACGCGCGGTCCGGCTGACCGTGGTACCCACCACGGCCTTCGCCGGAAAAACCACCAGCGAGCGAGAGAGGAGAGACAGGAGTAACCACAGGAGAGTGATCAGTGTGAAGGGCTGCTGCAACGTCGGGGTCTGCAACATCCACCCCATCCGTCACCTGCATCCCGCTGACCTGCGCCCCTGCCACAGGCCCCGACGGCTCAACAGGCCCTGCTGCAACGTCGGGGTCTGCAAACACGGGCTCCAGGCCCGCCGCACGGTCCTCCCGGACGTCATCGGCACCGGTACGGCCGTGCGCGGCGGCGACCGCCGGCACCATCAGCCGCGTACGGGCCGCAAGCCCCGAAGCCGTCCGCAGCCGGACCCGGCGCACCAGGTCCTGGTCCTCCAGGCGCTCCACCACCCGCTCTCCCGCCGACGCCGTGCAACCCAGCAGACGGGCCACCGTCGCGGCCGCCCGGCCCCGCTTGGTGTCCACCGCGCCGCCGCACTGCCGCACGCGGCCTGTGTCCCGCGCCTCCAGCACCAGCAGCAGCAGCGCGAGACGGTCCCTCGCTGCGCCGCGTCCAGTACGGTCCCCGAGCAGCCCGGCGGGGGTCACCCGGCCGTCCTTGTGGGTCCAGCCCGGCGCCATCACGGCTTCCAGCAGTCGGAGCAACGTTGCGTACTCCTTCTTCACCAGAGCCAGCGGGTGCCCGGCCATGTCCTGCGCGGCCCACAGCGGCAGCACCTTGCACCGGAGCCCGGTGTCCTGGCCATACTCACCCTCTGCCGTGTCAACGGAGATCACGCCGGAGCGGCGCAGTACCGGGAGCACGTCTGAGGCGACGTAAGACGCGGACAGCCCGAGCCACCGGCCCAGCTCACCCGTGCGGATCTCCACCACCCCGGACTCCGACGGCGTCCGCGACGCCAGCACCACCACGGCCAGGCGCACCGCGTCCGACGTACCGACTAGGCCGGCCACGTCCAGCAGCGCGCGCACCGCGCCCCCCAGCCGGGCCCGCGCATCCCGGCCCAGCGCCAGAGGGTGGCCCGGACCGCGGTCCGGCACCAGTCCCGCCACGGGGGTAACCGACCGCAGCGAGCTCCGCGGTCCAGGAACGCGAACAACGGGAGCGGCGACCGCCGTCACGGCGCTCACCGGACCGCCCGGAAGTACGAGATGTAGATCATCTCGACACCCTTGCTCAGGACCCCTGTGGACAAGGGACGCCCAGCAGCGAGAACCCCGAGCACTCCCGGCAGGCGGCAGAGACCCTTGGGCCCCGTCCCGCTCAGCGGGACGGAACTCCGGAGCATCACGGCGGCCGGCGCCGCCACGGCTACACCACGAACGGCGGGAAGTCCAGGAAACGAGACTTCCGGTCGAGGGGCATGAAAAGTGAGCAAAACAGGAGCAAACGACGCCTCGGTCGCTCGCTTACCAGCGAAACGGCGAGGGTCCAGCTTTTCAGGGGACACCACTTCGGGCACTATGAGGATCGACCACCTATCCATATGGATGCTGAGACCGGCCCGCCACGCGGGACCGTGACCACTTCTCCTTGGGTGTGTGGACCGCCCCCTCCGTGAGGAGTGGGCAGCCGACGAAGAACCAGGGGCGGGACCTCCTTCCTTCCTTCTGGGGATTCGATCAGCGAAACCGGACACCCCTTCGGTGACCGGGTAGTGCAGACAGCCCTCGGGCTGGTTGTGCGTTTGGTGCTGTTGGCCCTTGGCGGGGCCGGTAGTGCTGGAGCTGATGGCGCTACGCAGACGCCCCTTGGCGGGGGCCCTGCGGTGGAACTGTTGAGCTGGACCCAGAAGGGGCCCCTTGTGGCCCTGGCTAGGGACCGGTACTGCGGTGAAGCGAAAGCTGGACCTTGGCGGGGCCCTTGTGGCCCTGGCTAGGGGCCTGGTGAAACAGCTGGACCTTGGTGGGGCCCTTGGTGGCCCTGGCTAGGGGCCGCCCCGCTTGGAAGGCGGGGGTAGTGCAGAGATGAAGAAACGGCTCGATGAGCCGGAGCTCAGAAACCGGGTGGTACCGGAGACTGGGCGGCCGACCTGGGTGGTTACTCCAGGCGGCAGACGGGCCGCGTAAGCGTCGGCAGCGGGTGGCTAGCCCACTCCCCGGCGCGCGGTCGATGGCCTCTAGGTCATCCCAACCCCCTGAATCGGAGGCTGGCGTCAGCATGCCCGCACGACGGGGAACGGGCAGGAAGATCAGCCATCGGAGACCTCCACCGCTTCTGGGTGCTTCTCGGCCAGCCGTCGAAGCAGGCGCGCATAAGCGTCACGCCAAGGCTGCCGTGGTTCCGTCTGGCCCGACTCCCAGCGCAAGATCGTCAGACGCTTCACCTGAAGTGCATCGGCCAGCTGTTGCTGCGTCAGGCCATCTGCAAGGCGCAGCCGTCGGCGGACGGGCGGAGGGGGAAGGTCTGGGTCGCGGTCGACCAAGGCGTCAACGGCCTTGCTTAGATCCGGCATCAGAAACCTCCCCTAGCCAACGCTGATGCAGTGAAAGATACATGAGGCTGGCGATCTTCGGAACCGCAAACGAGCGTGTTCACGCCCGAGATGCCGACCGACTTCACCCAGCTCCCCGCCCTTCGCTGGCGATCTCTCTGGCCTGGCCTGAAAACGGCCAGCTCACGGCCTTCGTGCTCTCAAATCCCAACAGATTTCGGGCAGTAGTGCCAGCGGTGTTCGGCATGGAATTTCCACCCTCCCGTGTGGCGGGAAGGTGGACCGTAACCCGTCCCGCCATACGGGATGCCAACCAGCTCTGAGGCGCCAACGGGTAGGGTCCATGCCCGTGCAACGCCTTGCGATCTTCGACCTGGACGACACGCTGATCGACCGGCGGTCTGCGGTCGGCAGTGCCGTGGGCAGCCTCTGCCTCGCCCGCGGCTACGAGCCAGCCGTATCGCAGTGGCTGCGTACCGAACTGGCCGACCGAGCGAACCCCGCCGACTTCGCCCGACTTCGTACGGCCTTCGGCCTGCACGAGTCTGCGGAGGAGCTCTGGCACGAGTACATCCACCTCATGGCCACTTCCACAACGTGTCGACCGACCGTCCTCGAGGGCCTGGCCCACCTTCGCGCCGCAGCGTGGACAATCGCCATCGCCACGAACGGGCCCAGCGACATCCAGCGCGCCAAGCTCGCGGCGACCGGAATCAGCAAACTCGTTGACGGCGTCGCTGTTTCCGGCGACATCGACGTCCGGAAACCCGACCGGCGACTTCTCGAACTCGCGGCCGCCCGCTCCGGAATGCGACTCTCCGATGGCGGCTGGATCACCGGAGATAACCCAGCCAGCGACATCGAAGGGGGCCGTGGGGCGGGCCTGCGGACCATCTGGCTGCGCGCACGCCCATGGCCCGACAGCCTCGCCCCGCCTCACCACGCCGTCGACGACGTCACCGACGCCATCACCATCCTCCTGAACGAATCCCCGGAGTAGCAGCACCATGGACCAGCCCACCGTCGGCATCCTCCACCCCGGCAGCATGGGCGCCGCAGTCGCGGCGTGCGCCGCGACCAACGCGTCCGCAGTCCTCTGGTGTGACGCAGGGCGCAGCCCCGCAAGCGCCACACGCGCAGCGCGGCTCGGGCTGGAGGCGGTACCGACGCTGCAGGAATTGCTGGACCGCTCGGAGATCGTGATCAGCCTGTGCCCGCCGGCTGCCGCCGAAGACCTGGCCCGCGACGTTGCTGCGCACGGCTTCACCGGCCTGTACGTGGAGGGCAACGCCATCAACGCCGAACGCGCGGTACGGATCGCGTACCTGCTCGGTCCGACAGCGGCCGTGGTCGACGGCGGCGTCGTCGGCTCCCCACCTGTGAACGGCAAGACGCCGACCCTGTACCTGTCCGGTCCGGCCTCTGCGACCGCGCGAGTGGAGATGCTCTTCGCCGGCACCGCGGTACGGACGAAAGTACTGGGCATCGACGTCGGCCAGGCGTCCGCACTGAAGCTGGCGTACGCCAGCTTCCAGAAGGCCTCACGCGTGCTTGTGGCACTCGCGATCGGGTTGGCCCGCGAGCACGGCGTGGACCAGGAGCTCATCGACATCGCCTCCCGCCGCACCGACTCGTACTTGTCCGAGCCCGAGTACATCGCGAAAACGGCTGCGCGCGCTTGGCGGTGGGGGCCCGAGCTGGAGGAAGCCGCCGACATGCTCGCGGCCGCTGGCCTTCCTCCGGAGATGCTGCGCGCGGCCGCGTCCACGCTGGGCCGGTGGGACAACGTCAAGGACGACGGCAAGCTCACGCTCACCGACGCACTCGACCGGCTCGCCCAGCCGTAACCCGCAATCATGCCGCTCCGGCTCCCGCCCGCTGGACCAGGAACTGGTCGATGAGCCGGGCGGACTCCCCCGGCGGCACCTCTGCGGTGTCCACCGTGAGGTCCCAGGCAGTTTCCGGGTGCGCGTCCAGGTCCTCGCGGGTCGCTGTCCACGCCGCCAGGCGCGCTGCGGTGTCGCTGTCTCCCCGGCCCTCGGACCGCGCGGCGGTAACCTCCTGCGTGCACCACAGGAGGACGACCACCCAGTCGGCCGGGTAGCCGTCGACCAGCGCGCGGATGCCGTCGATCTGCCCGAGGTGCACCACTGGCACTCCGGCCGCGAACGCCGCGTCGACCCCCGGCCGGTCAATCACGTAGGTGTTGCCATACCGCCGGTTCGCGTAGACGACGTCGCCAGCGCTCTCCAGCTCGGCCAGCTGCGTCTCCGTGCCCATCCGGTATCCGGTGCTCTTGCCTGAGCCGACCTTGAGTCGGGCGAACTGCCTGTACCGCGAGTCGAGCGCCGCGAGGGCCTGCGTCACAGTGTCCTTGCCCGCAGCCGGCGGCCCGTAGAGGACCACACCTTGTCGCCCGCTCACGCGTACATCGCCCCCATCGCCTGCCGGGCCTGGTCCGCGAGCGACACCGCGGTACCCATCCTGTTGTCGACGACCAGGTGCGGCACCGCCGGCCGCAGCTCCAGGTCGATCGTGGCCATGTACTCCTCCCAGCGCTGCAACTTCCACGCGTCCCGGGCAGCCGAGCGGAACCCGATGTACTCCCGCATCGACTCCTCATCACAACGAACCCAGACCGGGAAGACATCGACCCCGAGAGCGTTGCACCGGTTGGTCAGCCGCTGCATCCAGTTCACGTCCGTCATCTCGGCGATGAACGGCGCCGTCAACACGGTAGAGATGCCACACTTGATGTTCGCCATCGCCGACTGCATCAGGCAGTCGTACTCCACCGGACGGACCTTCTCCCGGTACAGGTCGGTGTGCCGATCGTTCGCGTCCCCATCCAGCGCGACCAGCAGGCGCTCCACGAGCGGGCGGGTGAGTGGATCCTTGTCCAGCAGCGGCCAGCCCGTCAGCTGGACGAAGAACCGAGCGAGCTCCGTCTTCCCGCTGCCGGCATAGCCACCCACGAGGATCAGCACCGGGCGGTGAGGATCACCGCCGGTGTGCCGCCTCTTCCACGCGTCGATGATGCGCTGCTGCAACGCGAAATGATCGGCTTCACCGGTGCCGGGCCCGATGCGGTGAATCGCCCGCTCGACAGCCAGGACATGCGCACCGTTGAGACGGTCGTCCAGGGGAGTCAGCTTGAACGAGCTTTCCTCGCCCGGCAACGCATTGCGGAACCCAAGGTCAGGCTCGGTGGCCCGGTAGAGCAAGCAGTATGCGCGCCGGTAGTGCGGACCCGGGTAGACCTCACCCTGCTCGTGCTGCCACAGCGTCTGCGGATTTGCTGCCGGAATGCCCTTCAGCTTCGCCTGCTCGGCAACCTCCCGCAGACGATCGCCCGCCTTCTCCAGGGTCAGACCATGCGCCTCCCGCTGTTCACGCAGCCGGTCCGGCTCCCACCCCGCTCGGTACTTCCCCACCCGTTGCCCCTCCTTCGTCGTCATGCACGCGAGCCTAGATCCAGGCCCCAAAAACCCATGTGTACGTGGATGTTGAAAACCCGTGAATGGAGATGCGTACGCACATCTACAAGCGGCTGTGATGGCCCGTCTGCACTGACCGCGATGTGATTTGCCTCGTCAGCCAGGGCATCGAGCGAAGGCGGTGAGGTCAGTGGATCGGCAGTTGGTACTGCAGCTCGTAGAGGTGGCCAGCCTTCGCCATCACCGAGACTTCGATGGGGCGCCCGCTGTCAGTCGAGACGACACGGAAGGTGCGGAGCACCGGAACATCCTCCGGAAGCTCGAGGAGACGGACTTCCTCGGGCGTCGGAATGCGCACGGAGACTCGATCGACGGCGTCGGCTGGGCGGTATCCCATCTCCGCGAGCAAGGTTGGGGACCCGCCCTTGATGCGGCGGCGGTGCGCCAGCGCCGTTCCGCGGGCAATCTCCGCCGGGTAGTACGAGTGGACGAGCTCGGCCGGTTCGTCGTCGAGCAGCATCAGCCGGTATCGCAGAACGGCGGTCTCTCCACTGGCCAGCCCGAGTACTTCGGCCACCTGTACCGGCGGCTCGACCTCGGCAACGTCGAGAATCTCGCTCGTACCGATCTGCTGCCGCTTGGCAGCCTCGGTGATCCAGCTGTACGGCGAGTTTCCCTGCGCAGGGGGCATGTACGAAGCGGGATTGATGATCTGCTGCGTGGTGCCTCGCACGAAGACGCCAGCGCCGGCCTTGCCTACGACGAGCTGCTCGTCCTTGAGGATCTTCAAGGCGCGCTGAATTGTCTGGTTGACGACGGCGAACCTGCTCATCAGATCGCGGACGGAGGGGAACTTACTCCCTGGTGGCATGTCCCCGGACAGGATCAGCGCTCGCAGCTCGGCAGCGATCTGCTTGTGCTGGGGCCTCGAGTCGACGTGCTCTCTCGCCATTCAACTGGTCCGCATCCGGTAGTGCAGGTGTCGGCCCTGCGCGGTCATGGTCATGTGGACGGCCTCCATGGGGCGACCCTCCTGATCAAGGCTGAGTCGGACCAGCAAGAGGACCGGCGCACCTTCGTTCAGATGCAGCAGAACCTGCTCGTCGGCGGTGGCCTCCCGGGCGGAGACGTCCTCGACGACCTCGTTCGCGATGTACCCGAGCCTGCCCAGCAAGGTCGGGGCCCCACCAGGGATCTTGCGAGGCAGGGCCAGGGCCGTCTCGTTCGCAACGTGCAGCGGGTAGTAGGAGTCCGCCAGCTCGATGGGCTTGCCGTCCAGCTCGATCACCCGGCGGCGCACGATGGCGGCCTCGTCCGGGGCGAGGCGCAACGCGGAGGCGATCGGCGCAGGTGGGATGCACTCGGTCACCTCGACCAGTCTCTGCGTGCCGGTCTGCCCCATGCGTGCGGCCTCGTCCGCCCAGGCGTCACCAGTGCCAGGTTCCCGCGGCGTGATGTACGCGGACGAGCCGCTCGTCCACTGCTCCGTCATGCGTTTCGCCCTCCTCCTTCGATCCGAACCCCCAGGTTATCGCCTTGCTACCTGGATCAGTACAGCGCGGAGCAGCTGCAGCTATTGCAACTGTGCTCATTAATTCAGTACAGTTTGAGTGTGCTCAGCCGGGCACCCCGAAACGGAGGGAGGTTGTCAGTGCTGCGCGTGAAAGAAGTCGCCGCCGTCCTGAACGTGCACACCGCCACGGTCTATCGGCTGATCGAGTCCAGTGACATCAAGGCCGTACGCAGCGGACGTCCGCGGCAGCAGGGCACCCGTGCCCGCGGCGGAGCGATCCGGATCCCGGAAGAGGCGCTCCAGGAGCACCTCGCCAAGTCGGCCTACGTCGTCAACGAGTAGCGCGACCCCGCACCACTTGCCTGCACCTCAACGAGGAGGAACCACGATGTTGAACGACTTCACTCCGGGTGGCCTCGGCGCCCAGCCCGGCGACATCGCCACCTGGTCCAGCGCGGACATCGAGGGCTACGAGCACATGGTGGAGGCAGCGAACCCCGCCTTCGCCCGGGCCGCCGCCACCGGCACCTTCGTCGTCGGTGTGCACGCGGAGGGCTCCGAGTTGATCGTCGACCTCGACACGGCCGACGCCCTCGCCCGGCGAATCGCCGCCGGCACGAGGGTGTCCGGTTCGCAGGGCACCGTATCCCCCGTCCTGCTCGCCAGCTGATTCCGGCTTCCCTCATCAGGACCGCGTCCCGCACGCGGTCCTGATGAAGGAAGCCGGAGACGGCCTCCCAAAATCTTCATACCGAGAGCGACTGGAAACGGGTGACGGGCCTTAGGCCATGAGGTCCCCGTGACTCCAGTCACCGCTCCGCACCACCTTCTCGCGGCCGTTTGGCTGCCTGCCCGACACAGCACCGCCACCTCCGGGCGGCGGGTCTGTGTCGGACGGAGAACCCAACTCCGCACCCCTGCCTCTCCCCCTCCTGCCCGTTGAACAGGGAGAACCCCATGCGACCCAGCACCCGCGAACCCCTCCTTCTCAGCAAGGTCCCTCCGCAGAACATCAACCTCCGCGACGGCGAACCCCGCACGATCCTCTGCCCGGACTGCCAGACCTGGCACCGCCTGGAACGCAAGATCGTCAAGCCCCACCACCTCGACCGCACCGGGCGCGGCACCGCCGGCGCGGCCCCCCGCTGCAAGGGCAGCCTCCGCCGCGTCACCTTCGACCTCTCCATCGAGGAGTGGGGCGAGCGCCTCCTCCGCGCGGAGGAGACGGTCACCGGACGCCGCGCCCAGGGCGGCACCCGCCGCAAGCCGGCCCCCACCCCTCCGACCGCGATCAGCCGCCTGGCGCACACGACGGACGGCCTCCGCAACGGCCTCCGCGCCCACCGCGCCAGCTGCCAGGTCTGCCGGATCGGCGTCCCCTGCGACCACGCCATCAACCTCGCCGCCCGCATCAACGCCCAGGCCCAGTCCACGGCGCCCACCCGGCCCGGCGCCAACCTGGCCGGCCCGGCCGCCGCCCTCGACCGCACCGAGCGCGCCCTCGCCGCCCACCGCCACACCTGCACGACCTGCCGCATCGGCCGCCCCTGCACCACCGGCCAGAAGCTCACCGCCCACCAGGCCACCGTCACCCAGACCGTGGCAGACCTGCGCCAGACCCGACGCCACCAGGACAAGCAGGCCACCGTCGCCGAGCAGCACCACACCCGCGACACCGCACGTCAGCGCGTACACCAGTGGCAGACGACCGCCACCGCGGTGGGGAACACCGATGCGCAGCGGCTCCGTAACGAGCTG
The DNA here is from genome assembly GCF_018614095.1 of Streptomyces sp. ISL-87. GTDB lineage: Bacteria > Actinomycetota > Actinomycetes > Streptomycetales > Streptomycetaceae > Streptomyces. Next base: position 32,536 of record NZ_JAGGOY010000011.1, read on the forward strand.
GAGGCAACGCTGCGGCAGCTCGGTCCGGCCCTGGACCGCTTCGAGCGAGCCGCACTCGACAGCCGGATCACGGGCCTCGCCACGACGATCTACCGCCCGCAGCCGCGCAAGAAGTAGATGGACGAGCTGGACGCCCGCGACACCGGACGCAGCTGACCTTCGCACGATCGACCACGGCCGCCGCCACCCGCACCTCGCGGGTGGCGGCGGCCGTGGCTGCTCGTACAGCAGCCACAAACGACGAACCCCCGGGGGCCTAAGCCCGGGGGTCGTCTTTGCAGTCACCCTCCAGAAAGGGAAGACGCACATGCACAGGATGACATCCACTCAGGCTCGCCGGATGCGGCGCCCGGTACTCCAGGCCGCGATCGACGTCGGCGCCCGCTGCACCCAGGCCGACCCCGACCTCTTCTTCCGGGCCGACGGCGAGCCGCCGGCCACCTGGCAGGCGCAGCGCGCCGAGGCGATCCGCTTCTGCCACGGCTGCCCCGTCCGGGCGGCCTGCGAGGAACTGGCCCTGCGCGACGGCGACGGCAACGACCGCGTCGACGACCTGGTCCGCGGCGGAAGGTCCGGCAGCGAGCTGGTCGAGCTCCGCGAGCGCCAGGCCCAGCGCCTCGGCGCCGCGATCGCCGCCGACGAGGCCAGCGACATGCAGTGGAAGCAGCTGACCGGCCTCGTCGTGGAGCTGAAGCGTGAGGCCGGAAAGACGCCGACCAGGAGTTCCGGCATGCCGCGCCAGACCGAGTTGCAGGAACTGCAGAACCAGCGGATCCGCAAGCTCGTCGCCCAGATCAATGCGATCCGTACCGCCCGCCGCGCCAGCACCGGCTGGGAGGTCGCAGCATGACCACCACCCTGACCCCGTGCGCCGGAAAGATCGACGACATCCGCCGCGAAGACGACGCCCGCGACTACGAGCGGGACGAGACCGACTCCCTCCACCAGCTCGGCACCCTGCTGCTCACGATGGCCGAGCGGGACGATGCCCGGATCCCCGACGGGCGCCGGGCCCGGCGCACCCTCGCGGAGATGGCCCCCGGTTACGTCCGGCCCCCGCTGCTCACCTTCAACCTGCCGGTCCGCGCGGCGGATGACGCCTGCGGCCTGTGCGGCTTCTGGGCCTGCCGCTGCGGCCAGACCGGCGCCGCCCCGGCCTCGCCGCCGAGCGTGACGGGCATGGTCCGGTGAGCGGCTGCGGCCACCCGCCGACCCTGGTCACCGTGAACTCGGTCGGCGCGGACGGCAAGCCGTACCAGTCGATCCGGCACGAGCCCTGCACCTGCGGAACGCAGACGCAGCCGCAGCCCGAGAAGGAGTAGGACCGCTTGCACATGCCGGCCGCCCGTACCGCTCAGCATCACGCGGTACGGGCCATCGCCGCGCGCGGCCTGTCCCACCCCCTCACCCAGGCGCTTCTGGCGGCCGCCGTCCTCACCGCGGCGGCCGCCTGGGAGGCCGGCCACTGCGTCACCGACATCCACCCGCCCCTCACCAGGCGCGGCAAGAGCTGATCACCGGTGTCCCGCCTGGCGGGCCCGGGAGACAGTTTCTCGACCGCAGCCCTGGCCCGCCGCGTACCGGCCGCCCGCCCCTAGGGATGCCGCCCTTTCACACGCCTTCGGTCCGGGAGAGTCTCGGGCCCGCCGCTCGCCAGGAGAGCCTCATGCAGCGCAGCACCAAGCTCGACATCGCGACGACCCCGACCGGCAACCGGCTGCCGGAGTCCCTGTGCACGCACCGGCCGACGTGCCCGACCGCCGACAGCCCCGACCGCGAGGCCGCGCACACCATCGCCTCCCACCCCGAACAGGGCTGGTCCCTCCTCTGCAACTCCGTCCTGGTGTTCGAGGACACTGGCGAGCTGCTCCCCGACGGCCAGATCATCGCCCCGCACCGCCCCCTCGCCGCGGTCTGACGGCTGCCTGATCCGCCCGCACCGGCCGCCGAACTCCTGGCGGCCGGTGCGGGCGGTGAAGGGGAGCCGGACAGCCCGGACCACCAGGACCGAGGAGTTGCCGTGCGCGACACCGCCCAGAGCACCACCCCCGTGATCACCTACAAGCGGGGTCAGTACGTCCTCTACCGCAACCCGGAGATGTTCTGGACCGGCCAGGAGGGCCACACCTTCGTCTGCCGCGTCGAGCGGATCTGCGTGGGCGGCATCACCTACGACCTGACCCCGCTGCCGTCGGGCCGCCAGATCAACGCCGCGAGCCCCGACTACATGCGGCCGCTGCCGGCCATCGACGCGATGCGCGACATCGACACCGCCCCGCTCAACACCGCGGCGGCCGCCGACATGACCCCGGCCGCCGTCGCCTGGCTCACCCAGCAGGCCGCCACCGCCTCCCGGCGCCCCGAACTGCCGCCCCACAGCGGCTGACCCGGCCACTGTCCCCGCCCCTTCCTCCGTCTGCCGCCCGGCCCCCGGTCGGCAGACGGAGGAAGCGCACCGCCAGAAAGGACTCCGCAGTGACCACCCGACGCCCTGCCCGCCGGCCCGCCACGAAGACCACGACGAAGAAGACCACCACCACCGACCAGCCCGCCGAGACCACCGAGACCGCCACCACCGTGGCCACCGCACAGGAGCCCACCGCGACCGTCGGCCCGGCGGAGGACACCGAGGCGCTGGTGACCGCCGCGCGCGCCGAGGCCGACCAGCTGCTCGCCGCCGCCCGTACCGAAGCCGAGGCGCTGGTGGACCAGGCCCGGCAGCAGGTCAACGACGCGGACGCCGCCGCTTCCCGGGCGCAGACCGAGGCGGAGGAGATCCTCGAGGCCGCGACCGCGCAGGCCGAGCGGATGCGCAAGCTCACCGACGAGCAGATCACGGCGGCCGAGGAGACCGTGCAGCGCGCCCGCACGATCGCCGACGGCGACCTGGCCGCCGCCGAGCAGACCCTGGCCCGCCGCCGCCAGGCCGCCGAGAAGCTCCAGGCGGAAGCCGAGGCCGAGGCCGGCCGGATCGTGGAAGCGGCCCGCACCCGAGCCGAGCAGATCCGCGCCGAGGCCGAGGAGGACAAGACCCGCGCCCAGACCGAGGCCGACGCCACCGCCGCGCACGCCGCGCACCTGGTGGCCGAGGCCAAGGAGCGGGCCGCGGACCTCGTCGCGGCGGCCGAGGCCGACGCAGACGCCCGGCGTGAGGCCGCCGCCCAGATGCGCGAGCAGGCGGAGAAGGACTCCGAGCAGCTGCGCACGCAGGCTCGCGAGGAGATGGCCACGGCCGAAGAGGACGCGGCCCAGATCCTCGACGCCGCCCGGAGCAAAGCCCGCGAGGTACTGCGCGAGGCCGAGGAAGACGCCGACGATCGACGCACGGAGGCGCAGCAGACGCTCCAGGCGGCGCAGGAGCAGGCCGACGACCAGGTCCTCCAGGTCCGCTCGATGGCCGAGGCGAAGGCCGCCGGAGTCCTCACTCAGGCGGAGGCCGCGGCCGGTGAGCGGATCGCGGCGGCCGAGGTGGAAGCCGCCCGCCTGGTCGCCGAGGCCGAACTGCAGGCGGTGGCTGTGCGCGCCAGCGCGCAGGCCGAGCAGCAGGGCGCGTGGCAGGAGTTGGCGGCCACCCGCGAGGAGGTCGCCAAGGCGCAGGCGCTCATCGAGCGCCAGGAGCAGAGGAAGAACCTCGTCAACACCTGGGGCCCGCGCGTGGCTCTCGGCGCGACGATCGTCCTGACCGCGTCCGGCGAGTTCGCACTGGCCCAGCTGACTGGCTGGCCCTGGCAGGTCGCCTGGGCGCTGCCGCTGGCGATCGACGTGTACGTCGTGCAGGCGTTCCGCCGGCACCGCGACGTCGCGGCCGCGCTCATCCTGATGGTCGCCGCGAACGCCGCCTACCACCTCGCGGCCGCCGGGCTCGTCGGCGTCGACAAGACCGACGGCAACAAGCCGCTGTGGTGGCTGATCGTCGCAGTCGCCGCCATCGCCCCGTGGGTGATGTGGCGGATCCACCAGATCACCAAGGAACCCGGTGAGACGGCCCCCGGTGAGACTGGCACGGCCAAGCTGTCGCGGCCGGTTGAGACGGACCGCACCCGGGCCACCGGTGAGACCGACACCGCCCGGTCCGCCGATCTCACCGCCCCCGGTGAGACGGTCCCGCACCCGCGCACCGCTCCAACACCCTCTGCTGAGACGGGTGAGGGTGAGACGCGGTGGGCCCTTGAGACGGCACACGATGAGACCGGCGACCCGGTGAGCACGACTGAGACGGCGTCTCACACGAGTGAGACCCGCAGGTCAGACCGTGAGACGAACACCGGAGCCGGGAGCGCGGTCGCCCTGCCGCTGCGCTCCGTTGAGACGAACCGCCCCGTCCTCGCCCGGGACGCTGAGATCGAAGGACAGGTCACCTCGCTCCTGAGCCTGATGTATCGGCGGCAGGGCATCGACACCGTCTCAGTCGACGAGGCCAAGGACATCCTCGGCGTCTCACGCGCCACCGCCGGCCGCCGCCTTGAGATCGCACGGTCCCGCTACAAGAACGTCTCGTGAGACGACGCGGCTAACCAGGCCGCGTCGGCATCCCGTCCCGACCGAGAGGAGCTCGTCCTGTGAGCACGCTCCAGTACGTGATCGGCATGGTCCTCGTCCTGGTGGCCCTGGCCACCCTCGTGGCCACGCCGCTGCTGATCGTCCACTCCCGCACGACCTACGACCACGGCCCCACCTGCTACTTGTGCCACCCGCGCCTCCCGCGCGGGCGTAGCCGGCGCTGACCCGCCCCGCACCAGCGTCCGACACCAACAGTGAAGGCCAGCCCATTCGACCTGGGCTGGCCTTCGCCGCGACTGCCGGAAGCAGCCACAGCCCGCCCAGTACACCAGATCCACCGCCCCCAGCGGGCCCGGTCTCCCTACCGGGACCACGCCCACGGCGTCGACCGCTGAACCTCGTCCCCGGAGGTGCCGGGGGCGGGCTTGAACGGCCAACGGCCACATCCACAGCACTGGAAGGAGGAACCGCCATGTCCGGAATCGACTGGGACGAGGAGTTCACCCGCATGAACCCCGCAACCCCGGAGAAGCCCAGCACGTCGTCCAAGTTCTCCGTCAAGCTCGGCGGGGTCCGCCGCAACACAGCCGCGCTCGCCGTGTGCGGCACGATCGCCGTCCTCGCGGTGTGCGGCACGGTCGTCGCCGTCACCAGCATGCAGGGCGAGCAGGCCGCCCAGGACCGTGCCAGGGCCCAGGAGAAGGCCGCGAACGCCCTGGTCGAGGTAGAGGCCGACAAGCAGCGGGCGCAGACCGAGGAAGCCGCGGCCAAGACGCTCTACGAGCGGGAGATGGCCGTCTACCTGGAATGCATGAAGATCCGGGCGGCGGCGGTGGCCAAGGCAGCCTCCTACGACGTTGCGAAGATCCCCGCCTGCGCCGCCCCGACCCTCGGCGGTGCGGCCCCCAAGGCGCAGGAGCCCACCGGCAGTGCCGGCGACGCCATCACCTCCAGCCCCTGGCTGTGGGTGGCTCTCGTCGGCGGCGGCGGCCTTCTCGCCTACAAGAAACTCTCCGCGCCTTCCGGTTCCTCCGGTTCCAAGTCCGGTTCTAACGCCATCACCTCCGCGAACGACAAGGGATTCACCTTCGAGAAGGGTGCATGAAATGACGCTCCAGTTTTTCGCCCTGGCCCTGTTCTGCTGGGCGCTGTACTTCACCTTCAAGAAGACAAAGGGAAAGCAGATGGCGATCTGCCTGCTGCTGATCGTCTCCGGGATCTTCCTGCCGTACACGCCGTTCAGCGAAGAGATCCGAGGCACCCTCGAATCGGTCTTCAACACGGCGAACAACACGGTCACCGACATCGGAACGTCACGCTAGGCAACTCCCGCGCGGTTACTGGTTACCGGTTACAGGCCGGAGACGTCACCCGCGTACGGGTCTGAGCGGCGCGAACCGGCGTCCACAGGGCCTGTAACCGGTAACCGGTAACCGCCTGAAAACTACACAGTGTCACGGAAGGAGGCTCGTGGAACTCCTCATTCTCCTCGCCATCACCTATCTCACCGGCGTCGACAACACGCACGACAAATACGAGCAGGCGGGAATCAAGAAACCCCCGCCGAAACCCAAAGAGAAATGGGCGCCGATCAGGGCTCCGGATACCTTCCGGAATTCCTCCTATAATGCGGCGGCGAAAGCGCATTACGGGCTTTTCGCGGGTGCCCATTGGGCCGGTGGCCTGCGAGACGGGTGGCGTTCTGCCTACCTGAAGAAGCCGGGAACTAAGCCTTCCGATTCGTCTTCCGCTATGCCTCCTGCGGGGACTTCCGCGCCCGTATCGGGGGCCACCATGCCGCCGAAGCCCACCACGCCCCCGACGGCGTCGGCACCGCCGCCGAAGCCCACCGCAGCCCCCACGCCGCCGCCCACGGCCTCGACACCTCCGCCGGCCGCCGCGCCGCCCACACCTCCGCCGCCCCCGACCACTCCGCCAACCGCGGCGCCGCCCACGCCTCCGCCGGGTCCGACCATCCCGCCGCCCGGCACCGTCCCCCCGCCTCCGACCGTCACGCTCCCCGACCACATCAGGAAGGACCCCGCGATGCAGCCCAACCCGCCCGTCCCGCACACCGCGACCGTCGACGACAAGGGCGTCCACGTCACCACGGCCGCCGGGAAGACCCGCACCTACAGCGGCGGTGAGGTCATCACCCTCACGCAGGTCATCGACCTCGCCGAAGGTTCGGCCACCTTGTGCCAGTCCAGTTCCGAGACCGCCCTGGAGCTCGTGGACGAATCCGGAGAGCTCGCGGCGGACTGCGACGTGCTGATCGCCGAGATCACGGAGAAGGGCGTCGGCGCGAACCTGATCGGCAAGTGCGAGTACCTCAAGGAGCAGCTCGACCTCCAGGCCGCCGCCGCCAAGAAGCTCCACGACCAGATCCAGGGCGGCGAGGAAGCCTGCAGGACCGCGTCCGCGAACGCCGAAGTCCGCCACGGCCAGATCTTTCGCGCAGTCGCCGACTCCCCGCTGACCAAGCCCGCCGAACGCGACTTCTACAACGCCCGATAGGAGAGGACCGCATGTCTGTCACCGAATCCCTCAAGGACGCCGCGACCTACGCGGCCCTGCGTACCAAGCTCGCCTGGCTCACCCACCAGGTCCACGTCCACGGCGAGACCGTCACCAAGCTCGCCTCCGATGTCGACGACGCGGCCGAGCAGATGCAGGACGCCTCCGAGACGATGAAGGCCCTGGCCGTGGACGCGGCCACCACCGCCGAGTTCGCGGACGCCGCCCTGGTCATGACGGGCGCCAAGGAAGCGGCGGGCGAATACACGGCCGCGGCGGACAGCGCGGCCGCGGCCGCCGACGACGCCAAGACGACCGTCGAGAGCGACCACGGGGGCATCGCCGACGCGGTGGACTCCTCCCCCGTCGACATGGCCGAAGCCGCCTTCTACACCCAGCAGTAAGGAGCAGGACATGGGGCCGACCCGAGCACAGTTCATCCAGTACGCGCCCGCCGCTCTCGCGGTGGCATCCCTCACCGCCGGCCCCTGGTCCGCTATCGCCGCCGGAGCGGCCGGAGCGGGGGCGTGGGCCATCAACGCCTCCGCCCCCGCCCTGCGCTCCCTGATCGCCTGCGGGATCACCGCCACCGGCTGCGGCATCGCCGCCCACCAGGTCCTGGCGAGCGGCATGAACCCGCTGTTCGCCCTCGGGCTCGCGGTACCGGCCGGAGCGGCCGCCCTGGCCCACCACCGCAACACCGCAGGCGAACTCCTCCCGGAGCTCGCCACCACGGCCACGGCCACGGCGGGGCAGAGCTCGCAGGCGCAGGTCATCACGGCCTGGTGGATGGAGTTCATCTCCGGTCCGACCCAGACCGAGGGCCGCAAGCTGATCCAGGCCGGGGCCGTCCTCGCGCACCTCGCCCTCGATGTCGGGGACGACCACGTGTCGTTCACCGGGATCATCACGCTGCCCCAGGGCCAGCAGGTCCGTGTGAAGGCCGCGGACATCGCTTCCGTCTACCAGATCCCCGTCTCCCAGGTCGACATGGGCGACCCGAAGCACTACGCGCCGAACGCGCTGCCCGTCACCGTGCACCTCACGAAGCCGGCGGAGCAGCCGCAGATCGCGGCCGGCGCCCCCACGACTCCCGAGCAGGTGTGGGCCGCGCACGTCGGCATCCCGGACGGCGCGATGCCCGGCACCACCCTGGCCCTCACCCGCTACGACGGGCCCCTGGACTGGGAAGGGATCGCCACCCGCAACCGCAAGGCGATCGGAACCGTCAACATCCAGGACCTCGCGGGCAACCTCAACCTGTCGAGCATCCAGATCGCTCTCGCCCCCACCGACAAGCCCTCACAGATGGGGGTGCGCGTGATGAAGGAACACGCGCTGATGCACGGCACGATGCTCTCCCAGGTGGTGGACGAGCTGTCCATGGACTCGCGCGGATACATCCGCCTGGGCACCTACATCGACACCCAAGCCGCCCTCGTCCCCCTGGCCCAGCCCGGGTCCGGCGCCCGCCACCTCTACCTCGTCGGCGGCTCCCGCTCCGGAAAGTCCGGATGCCTCGAACAGATCCTGCTCTCCGCCCACCGCTCGCGCATCGGCGTGATCCTGGCCTCCCCCCAGGCCGGAACCATCGCCGGAGCCGGCCTGGCCGCGTACTGCGGAGACGGCCTGGACGAAGCGATGGGCGCCCTGCGCCTGGCCTACGCGATGATGCTCGACCGCGAAGCCCGCTACCGCTCCCCCGCCTTCCCCTTCACCGACCCGCTGATCCTGATCGTCATCGACGAAGCACACATGCTGCTGTCGGCCTCCTCCCAGTACCACCTCGAGGCCAAAGCGATCGTCGAGCAGCTGACCCGCCGATCCCTCAAGAGAGGTATCGGCGTGGTCCTGGCCACCCAGACCCCGCTCGCCGAAGACCTCGGCAACTCCACGATCATCCGCTCCCAGCTCCTGATCGGCGGCGGCGCGGTGTTCCTGCGCTGCGCTAAGGGCCAGGGCTCCCTGGTCGGAGCGAACGCGGTCGAGGGGGCGGAGGGCCTGGACCTGTCGATGATCCCCTCGTCGTGGCCCGGCCAGTACGCCAAGGTCGCCGACCGGGACATGAGCGGCCTGGATACCGAGGTCTCCGCCAGCCCGGAGGACGCCACCTTCGGCCTCGGCTACCTCCTGACCCCCGGATCGCAGGCCGTCCAGTTCCGCTCCCTGCACCTGGACGTGCCGCCCGCCTCCCTCGCCGGGAACATGCCGCCCGTCGCGGTCGAGGACTGCGAAGCCTGGCGTCACCGGGAGGCGATCACGCAGACCCCGATGGTCGACCAGCGCGGCAAGAACCTGATCGGCAGCCTCACCGACCTCCTCACCGCAGCACAGCAAGGACCCCCCACGGCCCAGCAGGGACAGCCCGCCGGACTGCAGCGGGCCCAGGCGGACCCCGCCGGCCCCTCGGACGGACAGGAGCTGATCAAGCCGCGCATCCTCGAACTCCTTCGGGATGAATCCATCCCCATGACCGCCGAGACGATCGCTCGGAAGCTGGGCACGTCCGCGAAGAACATCAAGCCGCGCCTGTCCGAGCTGAAGAAGCGGGACGAGGTCACCAACGAGAACGGATTGTGGAGGGCAGCATGAACACTCGTACCGAAGCCGACTTCACCCACATCGACCCCGACTTGTACGCGAAGGCGTTCCAACTCCTCGACCCCACCCCGGAACCCATCGCCCCCGCGGCTCCCGCCGCTCCCGCACCGGGCCCCTTCACCCCCGCCGCCCCGCCGGTACGCCTGACCGGCGCCGTCGAGAAGACCCTCACCGACGCCCTCACCTTCCTCGACACCCACGGCTGGGCCAAGCACCGCCTGATCCACCCCGACGGTGCACGCTGCTCCATCGGCGCGCTGCGCGCTGCGGCCGGCGCCCGCAACGCCGCCTACTGCGACGCCGGGAATCTCCTCCTGGACGAGGCCCGCCGCCAGCACGGCAAGCGCTGGGAGTCGATCCCCTCCTGGAACGACTCCCACACCGGAGCGCAGGTGCGTAGCGTGTGGGAGGCCGCCATCCGGCGCGCACACCACATGAACATCTGAACCGGCTGGAGCTGCCCGTGTCGTTCTCGTTCACCGACCCCAAGCCGAACAACGACGACCGGTCGTTCTCCTTCACCGGGCCGAACCAGGCAGACGTGGAACAGCAGCTCCAGACGATCAGCGACATGGCGCACGAAATCCTCCGCCTGGTCGCCGACGTGCGCAGGCAGATCAGCAACTGAGCAGCCCGCCCCAGGCCGCCCGGCCTGGAGATTGGTGAGGACGAGATCCGCGTCCTCACCAACCTCAGCCACAAGCCCCTTTCGGAGATGTCGGCCGAAGGCCGCAGACGCCCCAACCCGCATAGCCCAGCCCCGCGCCCCGCCCGGAGAACCCTTCCCGGCGGGGCGTCGCACTGTCCTGCCCAGATTCGCCCCAACCAACAGGAGACCAAGACCCGTGCATCGCTACCGTTACAGGTGCCCCGTCTGTTCGACCACTTCCCCGACGGTCCATCACCTCGACGAAGTCGCCGCCGAGGCCGTGGCCCACCGCCAGGCCCTCCACGGCGGCCACTTCCCCGACGGCGAGAGCGCCGGCGAGATAGACAGACTCGGCCGCTGGTACGCCTCCCTGGGCCCGCTTACGGCCCTGCACTCGCGGATCGCCGACAACCTCGCCGATCTGCGCGACCCCAAGGGCACGGGGCGCCCGCTGGGAGCCTCCGCTGCAGCCACCCTCACCATCGCCGCCGCGGCCGCCCTCGTCCTCGCCGTCCTCTCCGCCGCACTCAGCCGCTGACCAAAGCTCCGGTCGCTCCGCCTGGCCACCGGCACCGCCGCCGTCCCGCACCGGGGCGGCCGGTCCCGGTGACCCGGGCAGGCCGACCGGCCTCGACACAACCCCCGCGCCCGCCACCCCGACCTGGGGACGGCGGGCGCCCCTGTACGTGCCCAGCCACTGCTTCGACTTGGAGGGTTCATCGTGCTCATCCCCCGGTCGCGCGGCAGGATCGGCCGCCCGCGTCCGACCATCCCCGGCTCCCGTTACCCGCTGTCCCAGTGCCGCCTACCTGGTACCTGGAGCCGGTGATGGACGGCCAGGACCTGGTCGACGTCGACCCCTACGCGCCTGCCGAACCCGAGACGACGATCCCCGTACACCGCTGGAGGCAGGCCCCCAAGGGGCTCGCGACCAGGCGGCAACTACGGGAGCGGCGCTTACGACCCGGCGGCCAGGACCCGGTCGCGGTCATCGAGTGCCGGGGCGGCAAGCGCATGGCCTTCCTGTACGAGATCAAGAAGGCCAAGCCGATTCGGCCGATGACCTTCGCCATGGAAGTCGCGCTCGACAAGGCGATGGCCGCCCGCCAGACCTGCCCGAAGTGCTCGCGGCGCTACTACCACTGCCTTCCTTTACGCACCCTCGGCTCGTGCCTGGAGTGCTACGACGGCACCCCGGCCGCGCCCGACAACTACCTGCACCACAGCGTCGGCCACCTGGCCGCCGCCTGACCGTTCACCCCTGACGGCTGCCTGATCCGCCCGCCCCGCCACCGCGCGGGCCGGGCGGTGACGGGGAGCCGGACAGCCCGGCCAGGCGAACCCCCGACGAACGGAGTGCACGATGGCGTACGACATGAGCCAGTTCGGCGAGAGCCGCTGGGTGAAGACCCACCCGGACGGCGTCTACACCCACGGCTCCATGGAACCGGTCCTGAGCGTGCTGGACGTACGCGGCTTCGAGGTCCGCGACCTGTTCCTGATCGGCTTCAACGACTCCTGCGGCACGATCGTCCTGCCCGACCAGTCCCGGGCCGAGAACGCAGCGGCGGCACTGGAGCCGGCCTTCACCACCCGCGTCTACCTCTTCGGCAACCGGGACGGCGAGGACGTATGGGCGACCGACTACACCCGGCGCGCCCTGGACGGCACCACGCTGTTGTGCTTCATCACGGACCTCACCCTCAAGGACGGCACCGTCGCCATCCGGGACGGCCGCTGGGTCCGCTGATCTGGTCTGCCGACTGCCTCCTCCTGCCCGCGCCGCCACCGGCTCGGGCAGGGCGGCGGGGAGCCGGACAGCCCGGCCGGAAGGGAACCCGACATGACCCTCGGCACCGACACCGCACCGCTCACCAGCGAGCCGGGCAAGAACCTGGACGCTGCCTGCACCACGGTCACCAGCGAGATCGCCCGCACCGACAGCAAGGCATCGCTGTTACTGGCCTTCGACGGCGCGGTCCTCGCCGGACTCGCCAGCCTCGCCGACAAGAAGCTGCCACTGCCCGCCCAGCTCATCGGCGGCGCCGCCGGCCTCGCGCTCGCGACCGCCGCCGTGCTGCTGCTCCTGGTCGTCCGGCCCAACCTCGGAGGCCGCACCCCGGCCCCCGGGTCGTTCCCGCACTGGGCGCGGCTGGACGCGGACGCCATCCGGGCCTCCACGGACACCGACACCCGCGCCGCCCGCATCAAGGCCCTGGCCACCATCGCAGTTGCCAAGTACGCGCGCCTCGCCCTCGCAGTCGACACGATCCTCACCGCGCTCGCCCTGCTCCTGGTCGCCGCCGTCCTCGCGGTCACCGGATGAGCAGCTGGCCGTACGCGCTCACCCTGGTCCTCACCGCCGTGGCCGCCGTCGCCGCCCGGCACACCCACCCCGCCCGTCCCGGCACCGACAAGGAGCAGTACCCCATGGCCCTCACCCTGTTCGCCCGCCGTCCCGAGCCCGTCGAAGCGCCGGCCCCCGAGCCGTGGCCGGAGATCGGCGAGACCTGGAAGCCCGAGGGCGTCACCGTCGTCGAGCGGTACTACAACCTCGGCCACGCGGTCGTGCTCGTCTTCCTTGCCAGCGGCTACCACGTGGTGTCATGCCTCGGCTGCCACTACCAGGCGACCGCGTACCGGAAGCGCCACATCAGCCCACTCACCCTGGAGCAGGCGGCCGAACTCGCCAACGCCCACGCGGCCGACTGCCGGGCGCTGCCCCGCGAAATCCCCGCCCGCCGCGACGACGAGGCCGCCCGCGACCTGCTGCGCACCATCGTGCGCGGCCTGCGCTGCCGGGACGAGGGCCTGCGCCTGTGCCTGTACCACCTCGACACCCACCGCCTGGCCCTCCAGCGGACCAACGAGTGGCTCGTGAGCGAGCTGGAGCGTCTGGCCCACGACGAACCCGAGGTCCTGAAGGTCTCGGTCTACAAGTGGGGCACGGAGTTCTACCTGCAGAAGCTCCCCGAGAGCTGACCGGCCGCTCTCCGTACGGTCCCGCCCGCCGCGCGTCGGCGGCCGGGGCCGGGCGGTGTCCGCCCGGTCAGCCGAGACCAGGCGACCGGCCCTCCCCGGAGGTCACCGTGTCCCTCGCCCGCCGCTCCCTCATGGACGCCGCCGCCGCCCGCTTCGGCTGGCGCCGCGCCTACGGCGACACCACCCAGGTCGACGCGCTGCTGACCGAGCAGACCGAGACCGCATACACCGAGGCCGCCGACCACGCGGCCCTGGCCACCGCCAAGAACACCGACGTCCTCGCCGTGCAGCCCGGCGTCCTGGACGTCCGCGGCCGCGTCCTGGCCGACGTCCTCTACCTCGAGGGCGTCCTGACCGGCGCCCGCAACCGCGGCCTGCCCCCGGAGCTCATCGAGCGCCTGGAGGACGCCGTCGACCACGGCCACGAGCTGACCGTGCTGCTCGCGGACACCGTCCGCACCACCGCCGCTCTCCACGCGGCCAGCTGAACGCCCGGGGCGGCCGCAGGCATCGAACCCGGCCGCCCCGGAGCAACGCCCCCTCCCCTCCCAGAGCGCACTGACAGAAGAAGGAGCCCCAACATCATGACCGCAACCCTGCGCCAGACGGCCAACACCGTCGCCAACTCGATGATCGAAGGCGCGAGCATGGCGTCCGCGCTGATCGGCGGTGCCGCTGGTGCCTACCTCGGCTACCAGCTCGCCCCCGCCGACTGGTCCGACGGAGCCCGCATCGCGTTCGTCGGCGCGGTCGCCGTCGTCGGCGCCGTCGCCATCGACGGACTCGCCGAACTCGTCCTCGCCCCGATGCGCCGGCTGATGCGGCGCACCCCGCTCAGCTCCACCCGCGCATCGGCCCCGGCCCCGGCCAACACCCTGGACGAGGCCCTCGCCCAGGTCGCCACGGCGACCGAGGCCGACGCCGCACACCGCGCCGCCGGTGCTGCCTTCCGCATCGACCAGGGCGAGAACTTCCTGCGTGACGAGGACCGGTGGCGCGGCTACGAGGACGGCGAGGCGTCCTTCTACCTCGCCCCCGGCGTCTGGCTCCACCACCGCGCTGAGATGGGCAAGTACGGCCGCGAGCACCACTTCACGCTGCTGACCGGCGACGGCGAGCAGCCGGTGGCCATCACCGGCATGGAGCAGATCCGCCACCACCTCGCCGCCCGCGCCGCCGGCCTCCCCGCCGTCCCGGCGACCGCCTACAGCGACGTGGCTGAGGTCCTGGACGACGACCTCACCGGCGTCCACACGGTCTGACGGACTGCCCGTTCCGCCCCGGCCTTCGCGGCCGGGGCGGCGCGGTGCCCCGTCAGCTCCGCCCTGCAAGGAGGCCCCGTGATCCCGGACCTGCTGAACCTCTGGTAACCCGGGCTATCGGAAGTTGCGGAATGGCCGATCTTCCGCAGCCTGGCGCGAGCTGCTCGTGTGTACGAGTCCTGGGGCGGACTTTGGCCGGCTCGGGTTAGTTGGCCTCCCCCAGGTAGCTGAGGGCTTGGCGGAAGTCATCGAGGGCGGGCCTGAACTCGCGCGCGGCGGTGTGGAAGGTCGATCGGTCGATCAGGATTCTGGCCAGTGTTCGCGTTCCCTCTGCCGGGTCGTGCTGAGCCAGTCGGCGGGCCAGGTTCACTCCGTCGTCGAACAGGGAGCGCACTTGCTCCGGGAACAGATGGGTGCGGTGCTCCCAGTAGACGGCGGAGCGGACGGTCAGGGCCCGGTGCAGCCGAACCAGTTCGGCCAGGTGCTGGTCCGGATCCTCGGCGGCTCGTGGAGCCATGGCGTCCGCCTCTTCACGGAGGGCATGACGGCTGTCGAAGTAGCGCCGCTTGCCAACGGGCGACCACGGCATGGGCGCCGCCCCTGAAGGCGGACGCGGTCCATCGGGCGCAGGCCGATCGCTTTCGGCGCCGGAAAAGGACAGCTGCACGGCCCAGAACGTCGCCTGATAGCCACTCCAGGACTTCCGCTCACCGGTATCGGCCAACTCCGTCAGCAAGGCGAGTGCCTCTTGCCGTACGAGGGCCGCCTGCTCCCCTCGGCCGTAGGTATCGAGCATGAGCGCGTACCCGATGAGCGAGTAGAGATGGCAGGCCATCGAGCCGCGGTCGTTCGCGGCTTCGTCAGCTTCCATGCTGACGAGTGTCTCGAAGGCGGCGAGTGTTTCGCCGGACCGGCCGGCGTCATGGAGAGCGGCGATCCACTCCATGAGTGTCCAGGCGAGACCCCCACTGCCGGGCCCGTTGGGCAGGATCGCCGCGACCAACTCGGTCATGGCATCGGCAGCCTCGGCGTATCGGCCTGCCTCGGAAAGACCGGCAGCCCACTCGTGCAGCCCCTTGACCACGGGGTCTCCGGAGAGTTCGGCCTGAGCACGGCCAATGTCGAGCATCTCGGCGCGCATGGCGAGCCCTTCGGCACGTCGACCCAGGCCGTACAGCTCGCTTTGGCAGCTGTCGAGGGCCCTGTACAGAGCATCTGCACGGGAAGGTTCGGTCGGATCGATGGACCGCGCCACGGCCACCGCCTCCTCGCACAGCGCGAGACTGGCTACATGCTTCTTACCGGTGCTGGTGTCGTAACTCAGACGTTGCAGCGCCCTGGCCAGGAGCGGCAAGTACGAGGCGGGGCTGACCTGGGCGAGCACCCGGTAGGCGTCGACTTCCTCGCGCGGCGTGCGGTGTCCCGACGCGAGCAGCACATTCCGCGCCCGCACGATGTCGTCCTGATCGACCTTCCCCGAGTGATTCATAACGGAGATTCTGGGTGCCCCTGAGAGGCCGAACAAGGCCGGTCACCTGTGCCGTTCGTCCTACGAAAACACCCTCTGACCTGTCATGATGGGTGTGACACCACTTCCCCGGGGTTCGGCGCTGTGTGCGTGATGGTGGGGCCGCCGGGCTCCGGCAAGTCCACCTTCGCCGCCCGCTACCCCGACACCTGGCGCGTCTCCCTGGACCTCTACCGCCGCCTGGCCACCGACTCCGAGACCGACCAGTCCGCCACCCCCGTCGCCGTGGAGATCCAGAACCTCCTCCTGGACGCTCGCCTCGCCCGCGGGCTCACCACGATCGTGGACTCCACCAACGTGCACGTACACGTCAGGAACGGGCTGCTCGCCCGCGCCCGGTCCTGGCAGCGCCCGATCGTGGCGGTCCTGTTCGACGTACCGCTGGCCACGGTCGAGGCGCAGAACGCGGGCCGCGACCGTGCGGTGCCCGTACGCATCGTGCGCGAGCACCACCAGCTGCTCCCCACCCCGGCCCGCCTGTACGACGAGGGCTTCACCGCGGTGCACCGGATCTCCGACCTCGGCCCGACCGGAGCTCCGCAATGAGTCGGGCGGCCCCCGGCACGCACCCCCACCTGCTCACCCCGGTGGAGCTTTCCGCAGGTGACGAGTGGGTGCACGGCTGCGACGAATGTTGCCTGCCTATCCAGGGCGGCGCCGCCGGCCTGGCCGCGCACCGCCGCACCGTCCACGACGCCCGCCGCGACTACGGCGACCGCCGCACCCGCATCACCATCCAGCTCGAGTTCTGACCGGCCGCGGACCACCCACACCAAGAGGAGAACTCCATGCCCGTCCAGACCGTCGACACCTTCCCCGCCCTCATCAGCTGCTTCGTCTCGGACCTCGCTCACCTCCTGGAGGAGACGACGCCGCGCACTCCGTCCGCGACCGACTTCATCGACCTGGTCGAGCGCACCCGCGACATCCTCGCCAGCTCCAGCCTCGGCAACCTGACCGACGCCAGCGAGGATCTGGACGCCGCCGTCACCTACCTGACCGACGCCCTGGAGAGCGACCCGGCCGACAAGAAGGTGCTGCTGGCCAAGGCGCGCACGCACCTGCGGGACGCCATTGAGACCGCCAGCTGATCTCCCCGCTCTGAGAGCCCTCCGTGCCGCCCCGACCCCGGACCGCCGGGTGCCGGGGCGGTCGCGGTGGCCCCTCACAGCAGAAGGGAGATGGGCGTCATGAAGTACTTCGAGGTTGACGTCCCCATACACAGCACCGAGACACCCGGCCTGCGCGGCGTGCACGTCTTCACCGGCCGGGCCGACAACGAGAACGCCGCCGTCCAGGCCGCGCACGAGGTCTACGACGTGGCGCGCGCCGCGAGGGAGGCCGGGCTGGAGATTCCCCACGGGCGGCCGGACGGCTGGGGTGCCTGCGGCTACCGGCCCGGCTGGGAGCTCGACTGGCCCGCGGCGAAGGCCGGCCCCTGGAAGAGCCCGTACAGCTGGACCAACTCCAGCGCCTTCGAGCTGTAGCTCTGCCCCGGGACAGACGCACACGGTGTCCAATCCAGACGCCTGTCCCGGGCCCATCCATCCCGTACGAGACGAGACGGAGACCCCAAGTATGTCGTTCCTCCTGCGCGTTCAGGGCCGGATCGGCCAGCGCGCCCTCTTACTGACGACCGCCGTCGTGCCGTTGACCGGCTGGGCGGTCCACGCGGTCGCGCTGCACAAACAGCTCGCCGCAACCCGCCGCGATCCGCTGACCGGCCTGCTGCGCCGCGACTCCTACACCGCCCGCGCCCGCCGACTCCTGGCCCGGCACGACGACGTGGCCGTGGTCCTGGTCGACCAGGACCACTTCAAGGCCGTGAACGACACGATGGGCCACGCGGCCGGGGACGCCGTCCTGGCGGAGACCGCCGCCCGGCTCACCGCCTGGGCGGGCCCGTGCGCAGCCGTCGGCCGGCTCGGAGGCGACGAGTTCGCCGTCGTCGTCCAGCTGCCAGCCGGGCGCCTGGAGCAGCACCTCGCGCAGCTGGTCCGCACGCTGCACACCCCGGTCGTCCTGGACGACGGCCGCACCGTCGATGTTGGCGCCTCGATCGGCGCTGCAACCCCGCACGCGGTCGGCTCCCACGACCTGAGCCTGTTGCAGCGGGCCGCCGACGCCGCCCTCTACGACGGCAAGCACTCCGGCCGGGCGATCCTCGCGACCAGGCGGCACGCCACGGTGCCGTCCATCAACGGGCGCCGGGCGGGCAGGCCGGGGACAGCCGTGTGGGGGCGAGCAGCATGAGCACCGCGACCCTGCCCGAGGGCTCCCCTCGGAGGCCCTCATGAGCAGCACCGACCGCGACGTCGGCCACGCTCTCGCCTACCCCGAGCCGCCGGCCTCCCCGCTCTGGCACCGCCACGGCGGCGTGCAGGCCCGGCCCCTCACCGACGCCCAGAAGAAGCGCAACTGCGAGCTCCTGGTGCTCGCCCAGCGCAAGCCCCGCTCCACCGCCGCGTAGAGGAGCCGTGTGTGTTCACCGACATGAAAGAGGCCCTCGAAGCGGAGGCCCTCGAACTCACCCCGCTCGGCAGTACCCAGAGCGCCGCCGCCTCCCGGGTGGTCGCCCACCAGGCCCACGACAAGGACGACCTCGCCGACCTGCTGGGCGCGCTCGGCCTGCCCTGCGCCGAAGACGACCTCGTGCGCCTGCTCCCCCACCTCACCGCCACCGACGATCCGACGACCGGAGTTCCGATGCCCGTCAACGCCTTCACCGCCACCGCCATCTCCATGCTGAAGAACGGCGACAGCCCCGCCCACGTCCGCGAGACCCTCGGCCTGTCGGAGAGCGAACTGGCCGAAGCCCTCCAGCACAACCACACGCCGGACACCGCCACCAACGCCCCGCAGACGGCCAGCCCCGCGGCCGACAAGCCGGTGGACAGGACCGGGATCGAGGCCCTGCTCTCCTGGGCGAAGGACCACCCGGCCGCCGTCATCCGCAACAAGGTCGCCCGCATCCGCAGCGACCTCGCCGAGCTCACCGCGCGGCGCGAGAGCGACGACGCCCAGCGCCAGGCCGAAGAGCGCGTCGCCAAGCTCAAGGCGGAACTGGAACAGGCCCAGGAGACGCTGCGCACCGTGAAGGCCGGCGGCCGCCCCCTGGCGCCCGCCGTACCGTCCGCGCCGACCAGCACCAAGCGCAGCAAGGACCAGCTGGCCGCAATCCGGACGTGGGCGCGCGCCCACGGCCACCAGGTCGCCGCCATGGGCCTCCCGGCCAAGGCCGTCCTGGACGCGTACGACACCGCCCACCGCACCACCATCCTGGCGGAGGCGAGCTGATGGACACCAAGCCCCTCACCGTCGACGGCTTCCTCTCCACCGTCCCCACCCCCGGTACCCGGCCGGGCACCGCCCACTTCGAGCTGATCTCCTCCCCCACCGACGACCCCGCAGACGACATCGTGTTCTCCTGCACCACCGGAAAGTCCCGCATCGCGGACGCGCTGCTCACCGAGATACAGCCCGGCGACCTGCTGCACGTCTCCGGAACCCTGGCTCGGCCCGCCACCACCGGCGAGACCGCGCAGCTCACCGTCGACGCCCTGGACGTCCTGGCCGCCGCACCGGCACGGGCGCTGCGGGAGATGGTCCTCGACCGGTACGGCGACTACGTCGTGGTGTTCGACGCCGACACCGACACGGTGCCCGTCTTCACCGCGCAAGGACAGTGGGTCGGCATGGCGGACAACCCCGACACCATCACCACCCTGATCGACATCCACGAGCGCGTAAACGGCGGTGACGCCTGATGGCGACGACCGCCCCGCAGGCCCGCATCGTCCTGGAGCGGTTCCCCGCTGGCCACCCCCGTGGCTCCTGGGCCGCCGACGCCGCCGCCCAGCACGCCCAGGGCATTGACGCCCAGGTCGTGATGGACCTCGGCAGCGACCAGTTCCTCGTGGTCACCGACACCACCACCTAGTAGCACCACCCCGCATGGCCGCGCCCGGCCTCTCCCGGTCGGGCGCGGCGCCCCGCACGTACCCACTCACCCTGCAGGAGATTTCGTTGCACCCGATCCGTTTGATCTCGTTCGGCTACCTGCACCTGCCCACCGGCCCGGACGGCTCCCCCGTCCCACCCGCCGCCGACCGGATCGAGGACGTCCGCGACCGGCTCCGCGACCCGGCCGCCGCCCGCGACATCCTCGACCTCGACGGCCACCACCCCCGCGTCCAGGACGTCGTCCTGAACACCCCCGGCGCCCGCGAGCTCTTCGCCAACCTCGCCGACTACGCGACCCTGCCCGCCGGCCCCCGCCGCATCGCGATCGGCTGTCCAGGGGGCAGGCACAGGGCATCCGGTCTCACCGAACTGCTTGCCCGCGCACTCCGCGGCCACGGCCGCGAGGTCGAAGTCGAGCACCTCCACGTCCATCTCCCGCGCGTGCTCAAGACGTCCGGCCCCAGCACCGGAACGAGCGCATGACCACCACGGCCCTGTACGAGATCGAGACCACCGTGGCCGACGACGGCACGATGCCTCCCGCCGAACAGATCTGGAGTGGCGAGGACGCCAAGGCGTACGGCTTCCTCGAATACGGCCGCGTACACATCACCGGCATCGGAGGGTCGAACGACGACGAGGGCGTCTTCCCGGCCGCCTTCGTGGCCCTCGGACACCAGCCGTGGTCCGAAGTCATCGAGGCCGCGGCCGCCTACATGGACCGCGTCCACGGCTGGCGAAACCTGCACCTCTACCCCGGCGACGACCCGGCAGAGCTCATCCCCCGCATCCCGCGCGCCGTCCACACGCACGCCGTGATCCTCAGCCACCCCGGCCCTTGTGCATAGGTGGTCAGTGACCAGTCCGTAGTGGCGGTACATCGGGGCGTGTGGGTGTCGCTGAGGATCCTTGAAGTCGGTCAAAGCTGCCGATTGCCTCTGATGTTCCTCAAACCTAGATGCGTGCAGCATGACGCTGGGCAAAAGCGGAGTCCGTGCAGGAGGCCAACCGCCTGGCGGTCGCGAAGGCGCCGAAGGTGGAGTATGTGCAGAGCTGGACGCCGGTGACGACGAGCAAGCTGGAGGGGCCGAAGTGAGCGAGATGAGGCGCGACGAGTGGGTTGGGAGGACCAAGTCCGCCAGGAGGTACGAGCCGTTCTGGGAGAGCGTCCGGGAGGCGGAGGCGCAGGGTCGTCCGGTGATGCACGTCGTTAAGGTCGGCAAGTTCATCATGCAGGCGTCCACGGACATCGAGCTCGCCAAGCTGTTCGCGGAACACCAGATCTTCGATCAGGACGAGGTCGGCGAGTTCGACTGGGTGTCGGACGAGTTCGAGGTGCTGCATCTTCGGTTCAAGAACACGCGGACCGGGGAGTGGGAGTCCACCATCCAGTCCATCTCGACGGTGCCGGCGCTGCCGGAGGTGCCGAAGTGAGTGAGTCTCTTCAGAACGGCCACGATCGGGTGACGGCCGGATCCGCGAAGGCTGAGCGCGACCGCAGATCAGAGACGCACCTGGAGTGGCCGCTGAAGAAGCTCACTGAGCGTTTTCAGCTTCGCCACTCCAGGGTGACGCCGTGGCCCTCGCTTGAGTCCTGGAAGTTCCTCGGCTGGGGCCAGCCGGGCACGGTGGGTTGTCTGTGAAAAGTCGCGGGCGGTCACTTCGCTGAGGGGCCGGCCCTGCGCTTCGGGGCGGAAGATGATCGTGGGGAGGGATGGAACGCATGCTCGAAGTACCATCCCTGCAAGGTTCTCCGGCCGGTACTTCCAACCTCCGCAGTGGCGTAGTCGGACGGAGACATCCCTGTAGAGAGGACAGAGGGCAGAGGGCGATGAGTGTGGCTGAGAGTTGGTCGCGTGTGATGAGTCTTCTTCGGGAGCACGCGCCGGCCGATCACGCGGATCTGCCAGGGCCCGCTACGGAGCAGATGCTCGCGGCAGCCGAGGAACGGATGGGGATCTCCCTGCATGGGGACCTGCGGACGTGGCTGTTGCAGAACAATCTGGATCTGCCTGAGGAAGACGTCGACGACGAAGTGGCATGCTGCGGCTTCGATGGGTTCCCCGACGAGGGAAGCTTCTTTCTGGGCATCCGGGCGATGGAGAAGCTCTACGCGAACCGCTTTATGTCATGTGGATTCGACCCTCCGGACCAGCCGGACAATCCGTTCTGGCGTAACGAGTGGATCCCGTTCCTGTCGGATCAGGACGGCTGGAGGGGAAAGTTCATCGATGTGCGGGACGGGCGCGTCGGCCGCTGGTTCGTGGGTGAGGTCACGGTCACGGGCGAGTACGAATCGATGGCCCAGTGTTTCGACTCCGTAGCGGAGACGCTGACGAGGATCGCCGACGGAAGCTCCCCGGTCTGTCGGTTCACCGAAGGTCGACTTGTCTGGTCGTGAGACGGTTCCCAACTGGATGACGACCATTGCCAATCCGTCCTCACCCGGGAACGGCAATGAGATTCATCAGCGTTGACGTTCCAGGGTAAGGATGGCTGCGGCGATGACGGTCATCCGGTTGGGGCTGCAGCGGGCCCGGCGGAAGATCTGCCAGGACTTGAGTCGCGCGATGCTTCGTTCGACCGGTGCTCGTGCCGCTGACAGGGCTCGGTTGATTGCCTGCTGGGTTGTGGTGAGGTCCTGTCCGGGAAGCCGTCTGATGAGCGTGGTCACCCAGGGGCCGGCCCCGATGTAGGCGCGGTCGGCGAGCACGGGGACGCCCTGGCGTTCGCAGATCCGGATGATGCGGTGGGTGCGGGCCGCGGTCAGGTCGTGGGTGCGGCCGGGCAGCGCGGGTGAGATCCACAGCAGCTTGCCGGTGGGATCGGCCACGACCTGCACGTTCACACCGTGACGGCGGTGCTTCTGGGAGAAGTCGGCCCGGCTGTCGCCGACCCGGTCGCACTCGGCGAGCGTCCCGTCGAGCAGGACGTGATCAGGATCCGTCTCGCGCAGGACCCGCAGCAGACCGGGTGCCCGGCGGGACAGGTGATCGACGACGGCCGTGACGTAGGCGTGGGCGGTCCCGACGGATATGCCGAAGCCGGCGGCGATCTGCGCGAGCGTGTCGTGCCGGCGCAGGTAGACCAAGCCGACGAGGGCACGCTGGTGGGGCGGGAGCTTGCAGCGTCGGTCACCCTCACGGGTGACGATGAGCATGGATACCCACTCGACCAAGGTGTGCGGCAGGTCGAGTGCGGCAGGACGGAGAACCAACGAGGCTCCTGCGTTGATGAGTTGAGACGCCGAGCACCTCTCTCAACGGCACGGGAGCCTCGTGAGTTGCGGGACGCTGGCCCGTCACCCGATCAGTGGCCACTCTGAAAGAGCTCACTGACCGGTGACCGGTTAGGGTCCGCGGGTGTTGAGCAGACCCGGGTGGACGGTGCACTTCGTGAGCCGCGACTTGCCTGCGCCCACGACCACGCGTTCTTTCCTGGACGTACGGCCCGGCGACCTGGTGTCGTGGCTGGATGAGGCAGGCCTGCCGGACGGCCTGCCGTTCCTGCTCTCGCCGCGGTTCGAGTACGACGTCGAGCTCAACTCGTACTTCCTTCAGGCGAATCTGACAGCGCCGTGGAACAGCAACGCCAACCGGGCCCGAGCCCTGGCCCGGTTCTTCACGTTCCTGCATACCGCGCGCGGTGGGAAGCCGTGGCGGGCCGCCACGGAGGCGGACCACCTGGCGTTCCACCAGTGGCGCCGCCGGGATGAGGCAGGGCCGCATGTCGAGGGCAGCACCT
The DNA here is from genome assembly GCF_018614095.1 of Streptomyces sp. ISL-87. Taxonomy (GTDB): domain Bacteria; phylum Actinomycetota; class Actinomycetes; order Streptomycetales; family Streptomycetaceae; genus Streptomyces. Next base: position 56,282 of record NZ_JAGGOY010000011.1, read on the forward strand.
GGAATCACGAGGTGTCGCTGGTCAACCAGTTCTACGAGTGGGCGGTCCGCCAGCGCTACGTTGCGGCAGTCCCGATCCCGCACCGCGCCCGCCGCCCCGCGCCCATGGGCTCGGTGGTCCGGGCCTTCGACTCATCGACGGTCCCGGCGACCTACGCGCATGACGAGAACGGGGAGCGCATCGAGTGGATGCCGCCGACGACCTACCGGCTTTGGCGGGACGTGGGTCTTCGGGGATACGGCCCGGACGGGCTGCCCTCTGGCCGGTTCCGCGGCCGGTGGGCGGCCCGCAACGCGACGTTCAGCGACCTCATGGTCCGCACGGGGCTGCGGCTGACCGAGCAGGCCAGCGTCACCGTCTTCGAGGTCCCCACCAGCATCGCCCTGGGCGGATATCAGCGGTTCTGGCTGCCCGGCGTGATCGCGAAGAACTTCTCCGCCCGGTGGGTCTACGTCCCGCACAGCACGGTGCAGGAGGTGATCGCCTACGTGGAGTGGGACCGGGCCGAGGTGGTCGAACAGGCCCGGGCAGCGGGCCGCTATCAGCGCATCCGCCGGCCCCTGGTCATCGCAGACCCGTCCCGCCCGGATGTGGTGCACCGGCTCAGCGCGGCCGGTGTCCACCGGATGCGGCTGCAAGATCTTTCGCCGGTCGAGCGACGGCGGCTTCTGCGGGAAACCGAGCACGGTCTGGAACCCGCGATGCTCTGGCTGAACGAGAACGGGCTGCCGATGTCGGTCTCCGGCTGGCAGGCGGTGTTCTCCACGGCCAACGACCGCTGTCACAAGGCCGACGTGCTGGTCGAGGCGCACGCCCACCTCCTGCGTCACACGTTCGCGGTGGTCACCCTCGAACAACTCCAGCGGGCCCACATCGCTCAGCTCGCCGAACTCAACCCCGAGCAGCGCGGGCACTACACCCGGATCTTCGGCGACCCGCTGGACTGGGTCCGCCGCAGGCTCGGACACCGGTCGATCCTGACGACCTTGATCTATCTGCACGCCCTCCAGGAGCTGGAGATGGAAACCCGCATGGCCTTGGTCCCGGACACCTGGGACGACCCGAGAGACACCCCGCTGACCCAGATCGGCGACGACGCCGTCCCGGCCGACGCGGAACAGGAAGCGGTCCGGTGACCCGCCGGGGCCGCGGCAGCACGGGGCCAGGCCGACCGTCGGCCTTGCCGCCAGGCAAGTACGACCCGCCCGGCCCGGTGGGGGCAGGTCCCGCGGGCGCGACGGTGGTCTTCTTCCACGGCGACGACGGCCGTCACGACGTCTTCGACATGGCCCGGCTGCCGCTGCCGGGCTGGTGGATCCCGCTGGCCGGGGCCTTCGCCCAGCGAACGGGCCCCGGCGGCGCACTGCGCACTCGAACCTCAGCATCGGGAGCCTGGTGGTGCCTGGGCCGCTGGATGCGGTACCTGGCCCGACTTCCCACCCCGCCCGCCGATCCCGGCCGGCTCACCGCCGCTCACGTCGAAGGGTTCGTACGGTTCCGCACGGCCCAGGCGGGCGAGGAAACGGCTTTCAAGGACGTGCAGGACATCAAGCTCCTGCTCGACATGGACGCGATCGTTTCGCTCCTGGCACCCGAAGCCCGGGACTCCTTGATTCGGCGGCAGCCAAGATCCCGCGGCTTCGGCCAGGCCGGCTACTCCGATGGCGAGTTCGAGCGGCTGCTGGCCGCGGCACGGGCCGATGTTGCCCAGATCCGCGACCGGATCGGGGCCGGAGAAGAACTCGTACGCCGCCACGGCGACGGCGCCGGCGATGGGAAGGCGGCCCTGCTGGCCGACATGGCTGCCAGCGGAAGGGTTCCGCGGCTGAGCGATGACGGTCGTCACGACCATCTGACGCGACGGATCGAGCTGGCCCAGCACTTGTTTCTGCACCTGCGGGACCTGGCGCCGCTGATGGTCTTGCTGTGTGCTCTGACTGAACGCAACGGCGAGACGATCAAGGAACTGCCCGCACAGCACAAGATTTTGGACGGCCGGGCTGTCGAGCTCACCCTCATCAAACGGCGCCGCGGCCCGCGGCGATGGTTCGAGACGGTCACCTGGGAGATCGGCCCTCCGCACCGGGCCCTGCACACCCCCGGCGGTCTCTACCTGCTTATCCACAAGCTGACAGCCCGCAGCCGGGCGTTCTGCGGCTCGGACCGGCTCTTTTGCGCCTGGCGCAACATCCTCGAGCTCGGGGGCGATGATGTTGCCGAGCACTACCCGCCGTTCGCGGACAGGCTCTGGGGCGAGGTGAAGCTTTCGAGATGGGCCGGGGGCCGCCGGCGCCCGCTGCTGGCCGATGCCGCAGAGGGCGGTGAGGCGAAGCCGCTCCAGGTGACCTTCAACCGGATCAAGACCAGCACCGAGGTCCGCCGAACACGCCGGATGGGCGGGCATCTGCCGTCGGCCGCGAAGTCGAACACCATGCAGGTCCTCTTCCGCAACTACCTGGGTGGCGACCCCGTCATCGTCGAGTGGGCCCACCAGGTTCTCGGCGAGGCGCTCGTCGACGCCGAGCAGGCCGCACTTCGCGCGCACGAGCAGGTGCTGAACACCGCGGGTGGCTCCTTGCGGGTGGTGACCGGCCCGGCCGACGCCGAAGCGATGCAACGCGAGGCGGGCCTGGATGCCGAGTCGGCCCGGCGGGCGGCCGACGGCGAACTCGACACCGCCTGGACCGCCTGCGGCGACCACGTCCACCCGGCGACCGGGAAGAGCTGTGAGGCATCCTTCCTGGCCTGTTTCCACTGCGGGAATTGCCTGGTCACACGCGATCACCTGCCCCGGCTGCTGGGGCTCATGGATGCCCTGGCCGAGCGTCGCCTGACGATGAGCGAAACCGCGTGGTGGCGCCGCTACGGGCCGGCCTGGGCTGCGGTCCGCCATGACATCCTCGCGAAGTTCAGCCCCGCGGAACGCGAGTACGCAGAGCGGGTCAAGCCGACCGACGTCCTGCTGGATCTGGTTGAGGAACCCTGGGAGCAGATGTGACCGCCCTCGCCCGCAGCGTCGCGATCCCTGGCGACGACGTCTTCGTCCTCCATGACCGGCCCCTGCGCGACGGCGTCGCCCTGGAGGAAACCTCGCAGTTCGGCGACGACGTCTGGCGGCTGCAGCCCGCGATCCACAAGAGCAGCGGCCGCAATCTGATCCTGAACTTCAACCGCTTCCCGGTCCGGTTCCGACCGGTCGCCAAGCAGCTGGCTTACGCCATGCTTTCCGGGCCCCTCCCGCAAGGAGAGAAGCGCTGCAAGGTTGAGGGAGTACGTTGCGCGTCCACCGAACTCTTCCGCTTCCTGACCTGGCTGGACAGCCAGGCCGAGCCCCGATGCCAGAGGCTGGCCACTCTGACCGGGGCCGACCTTCTCGCCTACCAGCGCCACCTTGTCGGGCTGTTCCCCAATGCGGCGACACAGCGGGAAACGTGCCGGGCGAAAGTCCGGTTGTTCTGGCGCTGGCGGCACAACCTCAGCGACTGGCTGCCCTTCGACCCCGTTCACATCGACGGGTGGGGCGAGCCCGATGCCCGCGGACAAAGGCGAGGCGAGAACCGCACCAGCCGGATTCCCGAAGAGGTTCTCGGCCCGTTGTTCGTCTGGGCACTACGGTTCATCGACGTCTTCGGCCCCGATATCATCGCGGCCGACCAGCAGTGGAGGAAGACCCGGTTCGTCGGGGTCTACCAGCGGCTTCCGGTCCGGAAGTTCCACAGATCCACCGGCACCCTGCACCAGGCGATCTCCGATCATCTGGAAACGTACGTCACCAGCGGCCGGCCGCTGCCGGGCTGGCGGGGAGTCCCTAACCGGAAGGTCCTCGCCCAGCAGATCGGATGCAGCCGAAGGTCCCTGGATGACCCCGCCTACCAGGTGCTCATCGACCAGGCCGAGGCCAAGGTCGGGTCAGCGAGAGCGCTGCCTTCGACATTCCGATCCGCGGCTCGCTCGACGGCCGGCCCTGGACCGGCGACATCGTCACGCATCCCGAGCAGCCGAACAGCCTCGCCGTTCTGGCCCGGCACCTCCAGGCTGCCGCCTATGCCGTGATCGCGTACTTGAGTGGGATGCGCGACTCAGAGAACGAGGCGGAGTTGCATCTGATGCAGCACTCCGCAGGGTCCAAGTAAGCGCGAATCAGCAGGTGATGGGCCTCCGCTCCGCCATCCTCTCGCACTGCGCAGGCGATCTACCAGCGACTCTTGCGCTCCGTCGCTGCCATCACAACAATGATGCGTCTAACGCAACGGAGGTTGGAGTGGCGAAAGCGGCCGATTTGGTAGGTGCGGCACACCTGATGCTCGTGGACGGGATCTCCTACATGGACCCCGCGCCTGCGGTGTTCGAGGCCATGCTGGAGGGGTGGACCAAGCAGCAGCGGGCCCGCTTTCTGAAGTGGGACGGGACCATCAAGCCGCGGTTGTCGCTGGTCCGCCGGTTCGCCGAGTTCTCCAACCAGTACCCGTGGCAGTGGCAGTCGGCGGAGGTCGAGGCGTTCATCGACCACCTGCGCACGAAGACGCCGACGTTCACGGTGTCGACCGGCCGCAACTACCAGAACCACCTCCGGATGTTCTGCGAGTTCATCACCGATCCGCGCTACGGCTGGATGTCCGTCTGCCAGGAACGCTTCGGTGAAGTGCCGGTCCAGATCCTGCACGAGTGGAACACAGTCACCCACGTCAGCGAGTACGAGGGCGACCCGAGCCGACGGCCACTGACTTACGACGAGATCCAGGACCTGTTCGACGCCGCCGACGGACGGATCGGGGAGATTCGAAAGCGCGGCCGCAAGGGCGCGTTGACCGCGATGCGCGATTCCGCCCTGCTCAAGACCTACTACGCCTACGGCATGCGGCGCCGGGAAAATGTCGGCCTCGACATTGCCGACCTGCGGCGCAACCCGAAGGCCCCGCAGTACAAGCGCCACGGAGCGGTGTTCGTACGCTGGGGCAAGTCTTCCAAGGGCAGCCCGCCCAAGCGCCGCACCATCTTCACCGTCCCCGAGATGGACTGGATCGTCGACGACCTCGACCACTACCTGACTGAGGTCCGGCCCCGCTTCAACGTCGGCAAGCACCCCGCGATCTGGGTCACCGAACGCTCCGGGCGCCTGTCACGCCGGTCGGCTAACGAAGCCTTCCAGGCCGCCAAACAGGCTTCTGGCCTGCCCGAGGAACTCGAATTGCATTGCCTGAGACATTCCTATATCACACATTTGACCGAATTCGATTACCCGGAACGGTTCATCCAAGACCAGGCCGGTCACGGCTATGCCAGCACGACGGCCCTCTATACCGGCGTTTCGGACGAGTACCGCAACCGGCTGGTGCACAAGAAGTTGGGCCAGCGTTACCCGGGCATCTGGGAGGACCCGAAGTGATCAAGAAGATGGGCTATCGCTGGAACCTGCGCAAGCTCATGGCCGACCGGGAGATGTTCCAGACCACCGACCTGGTGCCGCTGCTGGCCGAGCGGGGCGTCACCCTCTCGCGCGAGCAGGTCTTCCGCCTGGTCACGCAGCCGCCGCAGCGGATGTCGATGGACACCCTCGCGGCTCTGTGCGACATCCTCGGCTGCCAGCCCAACGACCTCATCGAGGTCCAGGTCGTCAACGAAGAGGTACGCAAGACCGCCGGCGGCGAGACGCCCGGCCCGCTTCCGGCCGTGCGCCGGACCTCGATCCGGCGACCGGAGGGCCTGTGACCGCGCCCTCGCCGACCGCTCCGTCGGTCGTCGCCCGTCTTGCCGCGCAGGCGGCTCGCATGGAAGCCGCCACGAACGCCGCCGTTGTCCAGGTCACCACGGTTCTGCCGGCCCTCAGCGCCACCGACGCGAACGCGGTGTTGGAGGCGGCGGTGCCGATTCCTGTCCGCGGCGCCGCTCGATTCCTGGAGGAGCTGGCCGATCACATGACAGCTCACCCCGATGCTCTGACCTCGGGAAGCTCTCTCTGCCCACCGGTTCTGCTGCGACTGGCCGAGGTGCTGCACGAAGCCGGCCATCCGGTCGTTCGCCCTGGATGCGCGCACTGCGGAAAGATCCGGTCTGACCTGCGGCAACTCCGGCCTGAAGGGCGGGTCTGTGGTTCGTGTGACGCCCGAAGCCGCAACCGCGAAACCTGCGCGCGGTGCCACCGTGACGGCCAGCGCGTCACCGCTCGGCGCCCGGAGGGCCCGATCTGCCATCGCTGCTACCGCGCGGACCCAGCCACGTTCGAGGAGTGCGCCGGCTGCGGTCAGCTCCGACACCCGGTGGTGCGACGGGACGATGGCCGAGGGTTGTGCATGAAGTGCTGGAAACGCCCGATGCACACCTGCGTGAGCTGTGGAAAGTCCGCAGCGGCCGCTCTCGTTGACGACGACGGCGCACTCTGCCACCTCTGCTACAACCGTCATCGCCGGCCGCGGCGACTCTGCGGTCGGTGCGGACAGCTCAAGCGCATCGCCCGCAATGCCCGCGACGGGCAGCCGGACCTCTGCGACGGCTGCTACCAGGGCCCCGAGGCGACCTGCTCAATCTGCAGCCGGGTCCGGCCCTGCACCAGCCGCGATCAGCAAGGCCAGCCCATCTGCGCCACCTGCTACCAGCGACACCGCACCGGCGAGCCGTGCGCCCGCTGCAATCGGACCAAGCCCGTCAACACCCGATGGCCGATCGGACCGGTCTGCATGACCTGCTACACAGCCGTGCTCCGGTCACCGGCCGACTGCCCTCGCTGCGGCACGGTCCAGCCACTGATCGCGCGGGACGACGACGGCACTGGCGTCTGCGGCCCCTGCGTCGGCTTCGCCGCCGACTACACCTGCAAACAGTGCGGCCGGGCCGGTAACCCCCACAGCCGCGGCCGTTGCGCTCACTGCGTCCTCGCCGAGCGGGTCAACGCCCTGCTGACCGGGCCGGACGGCACCGTCGTTCCTCAGCTGGAACCGCTCGCGGCAGCGATGGCGTCCTTCCCCTCGCCGTTCCCCGCCATCCAGTGGATCAAGGAGAGCCCGAACACCAGGCTCCTCGCCCGGCTCGCGGCCGACGGCCAGACCCTGAGTCACGAGTTGCTGGACCAGCTCCCGCCCAGCCGGAACCAGCGCTACATCCGGCAACTCCTGGTACACACTGGCGTGTTGGACGAGCGTCATGAGGACCTCGAACGCATCCCCGGCTGGCTGGAGCACGAGCTCGCAAGCAAGCCGGACGCGTACGCTAAGCTTGCCCGCCCGTTCCTGCACTGGTTCCTGCTGCGGCGAGCACGCCAACGGGCCGCAATCCGCCACCATCCCGCCTCTGCCGACCGCGACCTGCGGCGCCGTGTCAGCGTCGCTCTGGACTTCCTGGCCTGGATGGACCAACGCGGCCTGGTCCTCGCCGACCTCGCCCAAGAGCACATTGACGACTGGATCACCGGAGCCACCAGCCAACGCCGGTACCTGATCCGATACTTCCTGAAATGGACCACGAGCCGTCGGCTCACCCGCGAGCTGACCGTCCCCTCCATCCCGAGTCAGGAGCCCCAGAACCTGCTCGACGAGGACGACCGATGGCCGCTCCTCCAGCGCTGCCTGACCGACGATGCCCTGCCTACGGACGTCCGCGCCGCCGGCGCGATCACCCTGCTGTTCGGCCCGTCCACCGAACGCCTCTGCCATCTGACACCCGAGCACCTCAAGTTCGGTGACAAGCACGCACACCTGGTCCTGGGCCGCCACCCCGTCCTGCTGCCGCCACGACTCGCCGAACTCCTTCGGCACCTCGCCGAACAACCGCAACTGCGGCCCCAGCTCTCGCGAGTACACCCAGGCCCTCAATGGCTCTTCCCGGGCATGGTCCCCGGAAAGCCGATCTCCACACACGGCATGACCCAGAAGCTGGGCCGCCACGGCATCCCGGTTCGTACCGCCCGCAACGCGGCGCTGGCGGCCCTCGCTGCCGATCTCCCCAGCCCGATCCTCGCGGACGTGACTGGCATGCACCGCCACACCGCACTCCGCTGGGTCGCCTACGCCAAACGCGACTGGGCCGAGTACCTCGCAGCTCGGACCGAGGACCAGCAGGAAGGCAGACGATGACCGCTCGGTCCAAGAAATGCTCGACTACCTGGTCAGGCACTTGAACAGCGCCCAACCGTTCGGCATCCACCCCCGTGACTCGGTTCAGCCTATGAGCAGGCGGAGGCCGAGATCTGCCGCGTTGAGATCGGCGAGGTCGCTGTTGCACTCGGCCCACCGGCCGGAGTCGAGGTCGTCGCTGAGGCTTCGCACCGCCCGCTGCTCGGCCTCCGCCCCGACCCTCGTCCATACCGACATTGCACGGCGCACGTGATCCTCCAGATACGCCCCCGGTCGGCGCCAGTACGCCTCGAACAGGCCGTCAGCGCAGTCCCATGGGATGGGCACCGGCTCAGCGCGGGCGCCGATCGCGTCGGCCATCCCAGCAAGCGAGGGAAATTCTGCGAGGACGCCGGCGAACTCGGGCAGGTAGTCGCGGGTAAGCCAGAACCGGTCCTGCCATCCGGGCTCGTCGGTGTCGAACGTGAGCACCACCACGCGGCGGGCCACGCGTCGCATCTCGCGCAGCCCTCCTATCGGATCCCCCCAGTGGTGAACGGTGGAGACGGCCATCGCAACGTCGAAGGAGTGGTCCTCGAACGGCAGGCTCTCCGCGGCGGCGGCCACGCACGGCGCCGAGCCGGCAGGCCGCTGCCCCCGCATGACCGCCGATGGCTCCACCGCGGTCACGTCGCGATCAGCAGGCTCGTAGGAGCCGGTGCCGGCCCCGACGTTCAGCACCGTCTGCGCGTCCCCGAGCGCGTCCCAGATCTGCTCGGCGATTCGCGGCTCCGTATGCCGTGTCGCGGTGTAGGCGCCGCCGATGGCGTCGTACAGCCGTGCACCGAGCATTTCCAGTTGTTCCTCCGGTGTCACTGTCAGTCCCTTCGCTCGCGCCTTAAGTTCCCTGTCGATGGCCGCCACCATGGCGTCAGCGCGATCACGCCGCTCCAGTTGCAGGCCTCGCAGTCGGCGCAGGTGCGCGACAGCGTCGGTGGACGGGTCGCTGACCAGTTCCGCAACCTCGCGCAGTCCGAAGCCCAGCCGCCGATAGGCCAGCACCTCCCGCAGCCGCTCCACGTCGCCCGTCGAATAGGCCCGGTACCCGGCCGCGGTCCGCGCCGACGGCCGAACGAGCCTGATCTCGTCATAGTGATGCAGCGTGCGGACGCTCACGCCGGCCAGCTCGGCCACGCGCCCCACGGTCCAGTGATCTTCCACGGCACCGACTATGCAGCCTGACGCCACGTGAGGGTCAAGAGCCTCAGTCATGGCAGCAAGAGCCGAACACGAAACAGAGGTCCGAGGTGACTCCTACCGCTTCACCTTCACGCCCAAGGGAGCAGAGCGACGCTCGCCGAGCCCAGGCCTCACCGAATCCGAGATCAATCGAGGGAATAGTGCACGGTCGGAATAACCCCCTACCGCCAGTAGTTAAAGAGCTCCGACGCGGATGCTTGCGGACCGAGCGGGACCCGGAGGGACGCCCCTACCGCTGGAAGGTCGACGGAATCGCCTTCAAAGGCGAGGACGACCCGAGAGGAGTGCCGGCGACCTGGATCGTCGGCGAACCCGTCGCACGCGCCATCGTGGTCATGGAGGCGCTCCAGCCGCCCGGCACCGACATCCTGTTCACCCGGCTCCCGCACGGCTACGGAACCCGCCGCCGTGTCCGCGATGCAAGCGCCATGGTCAACAGCACCACCAACGAGAATCTCAACCTCTTTGTCGCCTGGGTGAACGCCTACTGCGACCAGCGGGGACGCGTCGACGGCATCCCGGCCGTCAACGGCAGGATGTTCCGGCTGATGACGTCGCACTTCCGGCGGACGCTGGCTTGGTTCATCGCTCGCCGGCCGGGCGGCTCGATCGCCGGAGCCCTGCAATACCGCCACCACGGCATCCAAATCTTCGAGGGCTATGCCGGCACCAGCGATTCCGGATTCCGCGCGGAAGTCGAGAGCGAACAAGCTCTCGCCCGCGGAGAGCACTACCTCGCCATGGTCGACGCCCACGAGCACACCGAGCTGACCGGCCCGGCCGCCGCCGAAGCGGCTCGCCGCCTCGAAGGCTTCGGCCACCGGGCCCGCTTTCAGGGAATCGTCGTCACTGACGAACGGCGCCTGAAACGGATCATGGGGCGGGAAGATCCTGCCGTCTATCTCGGCACCTACATCACCTGCGTCCACGACCACAGCAAGGCACTCTGCGAGCGAGCCCGCAGAGGCCGCTTCGAAGGGCTGCCCGATCACGGCGAATGCCAGCCCCTCGCCTGCCGGAACGTCGCTCTGACCAGCAGCAACACCGAAGCCTGGCGGTCAGAACTCGACCGCATCGACCAGCGCCTGGCGGCACGGCCGCCGCTGCCGCCCCTCATGCAGCACCGTCTCGTGTCACGACGGGCCGAGATCGCGGCGTTCCTCAGTCGCAACCTCAGCAACCCGGAGACCGCATGACCCGCCGCGTCGACTCCCCCTCCGAATCCCGAGTCCGGGCAGCCCTGGAAGAACTCCGCCAACGTGCGGGCGACAACGGCACCCAGCCGAGCGTCCTGGCGCTGGCCAGCAAGTTCGGCATGAGCAACACGACCTTCCGCCGCCACTTCCCCGACGTCGCACAGGAGATCGCCGCCCTCCGGTCAGCACCGCCGACGCCAGGAGCCCCAAGCGAACCGACCCGCTACGACAGGCTCGTCGCCCGAAACGCCAAGCTCAAGCGTCACAACCGCGAGCTCACCGAGACCCTCACACTCGCCGCTTGCCACATCCAGCGAATCACCCTGGAGAACCAGAAGCTGAGAGAAGAACTTGAAGCCGCCACGGGCGTTGCTCGCCTGACTCCCATTCCCTCCAGGCGGTCGGCAACCAGCTGAGGAAGTGGTCAATGGTCAACGGCAAACCCTGGCCACAAGCACCCCGACCACCCCTGCGGCTGCGAGTGGGAGAACACCTGGCGCCTGGTCTACGCCCCGCCCACCGAGCCCGGCGCCATCCCCATCACCGTCATGCGACACCCGGCTGCTCAGGCGACGGCCGCCGTCATACCCAGCCCCGACCACGGGACGGTGCCCGCAACCTGGGCACCCTGACCCCGTAGCTCTTCACCACCGAAGCCCTGTCCCTGGCACGCGCCGGGGACAGGGCTTTTTGTTGTCGAGCGGGTTCCGGCGTTCTGCCAGCCAGGATGTAGCCGGGTGTCCCGAGGAGAAGCGGTCAGCGAGCGGCCTCGAACGAGGACGGCCGCTCCTCAAGGAGCGGCCGTCCCTCCCACCCACATCGACTTGAGCAGCTGAGCGCACACCAAGCGGCCTCGTCGCCCGGACCTCGATCCGGGCGACGAGGGCCGCTCTTTTGCGTTGGGGCGGTCAGAACACCGCCGACTCGGAGGCAGGCCGGCTCCCCAACTGGCAACGCCAAGGCCCGGCCCGTAGAAAGCGCCTTCACCGCGGTGGCTGGACCTCCTGAATGTTCAGTGAGCCCTGCTGGGAAGCCGGCCGAGAAGCTTAATACTCCAGCTGTAGATCGTGATCTTCATGTTGGGGATGCGGCTTGTCGCCGGTAATGGCAGGTGCGTGATCGCTGCTGATGGCGGCGTCGCCAGTCGGACCAGCTCAGTCGGTGGGTCATGTCGTGGAGGGGCTGGACGACGGTCGTGATGAACAGGCGCTGGATCTCGTTGCAGGACAGCGGGACCAGCCCGTCCGGGGCAGGGTTGCGGGCGTGTTCGTCTGCGCGGGCGACGGCGAGGAAGGCGTGGGCGAGCATGGCCAGGGTGACCCAGCGGGTCCAGGAGGGGTAGCGGCGGACCTGGTGCTCATCGAGTCCGGCCAGCCCCTTCTCGGTCTGGAAGGTCTCTTCCACCCGCCACCTGGATCCGGCGACCTTAACCAGGGTGGCCAGTGGCGCCGGTTCGGTGGAATGGCAGCGGTAGTAGGCGAGTTCGCCGGTGGTGCGGTTGCGGCGGATCAGGAGCTGGCGGCTGCCCGGCGCCGGTTCGGTGAGGTCGATGACGGCCCAGTCGTAGAACCGCTGTCCCTTCGCACCGCGTCCGGCTGAGAGCTTCTGCCAGGCCCGCTTCGGTACCTTCTTCGCCAGGGCATCGGCGCGGAAGGTGCCCGCACCGGTGGTCGTTTCGGCCGAGCAGGCCACCGCGAGGACGTAGCCGCTGCCGCGTTCCTCCAAGGCCGCCCGCAGTTTCGGGTTGCCACCGTAGACCTCGTCACCGGTGACCCAGCCCACGTGGTGTCCGGCGTCCAGGAACCGTTCGATCATCGTGCGGGCCAGTTCCGGCTTGGTCGCGAAGACGGTGTCCTCGCCGAGCCCCGCTGCCTGGCAGCGGTCCGGGTCGGATGTCCAGGAGCGCGGGATGTACAGCTCCCGGTCCACCGCCGCGTGTCCCCGGGCGCCCGCGTAGACGAGGTAGACCGCGACCTGGGAGTTCTCGATCCGTCCGGCCGTGCCGGTGTACTGGCGCTGGACCCCGACGGTGTGGGTGCCCTTCTTCACATCGCCGGTCTCGTCGACGACCAGCACCGCGGCATCGTCGTGGAGGTGCTCGACGACGTATTCGCGGACGTCGTCACGGACGGCATCGGCGTCCCAGGAGGCCCGGCACAGCAGGTGCTGCATGCCGTGCGGGCTGGTCTCCCCGGCCCACTCCGCGATCGTCCAGCAGTTCTTGCGCGGCAGGTCCGACAGCAGGCCCAGTACCAACCGTCCGGCTCGCAGGCGGGGTTCGTACCGGGCGAACCGTCCCGCGATCCGGCCCATGGCAACCTCGAACGCCTCCCGCCACCGGCCGGGATCTATGCTGTGACCTGCGGCCACCGTCTC
>NZ_JAGGOY010000119.1 GCF_018614095.1 Streptomyces sp. ISL-87
GGCTTCTGGTGGGTGCCCCGGGCCCCGTCACCGGGCCGGTGGTCGGTTGGCTTAGTGCCCGGCTTCTGGTGGGCGCCCCCGGGCCCGACACCGGCCGTCAGCCGTTCGTACGGCCCCGGCGCAGCATCGCGAAGCCGAGGCCGGCGGCGCCGACGGCCGCGATTCCGCTGCCTGCGGCGAGCAGCAGCATGCCGTCGCCCGGAGCGTCGGCCAGGGTGTTCAGGCGTAGCGCCGCGGCGGGGCCGTCGGCGGCCGCGGCGACTGTGCCGCCGCCCTGGGGCTGCGTTGACGCGGGCCCGTGCCGGGTCCCGGTCTTGTGTCCCTCGCCGCCGACGGCGTGCGTGCCCCCCGCCGGGCGGGTGTCGCCGACCCAGGAGGAGAGGTGCCCGTCGGGCTGCAACGCGGCGTGCAGTTCGCCGGCGGCGCTGGCGCCGGGCGCGCCGTCGCGGCTGGTCAGGGTGGTGACCGTGGCGCCGTCGTGCAGGATCTCGGCCTGGTACGCACCCTGGGCGAGCCAGTAGATCTGCGCGGTGGACGCACCGTCCGCGAGGGAGAGGTTCTTGACCAGGATCCGGGCCGGAACCCCCTCGGCGAGAGCCGCCGCGGCGGGCAGCACCAGCAGGCTTCCGGCGCATGTGGTCACGGCGGCGGCGCGTACGAGAGTGCGGCGGCTGACGGTGCTCACGGGAGTCCTTCGCTACTGGTCGGGCAGCCTGGCCGGTCCTGGCGGGTCCAGGCGGGGTCAAGGGCGGGTCAAGGTGGGAACAACGTAGGACGCCGCCGTTGCGGCAGGGCGCTGACCGTGTAACAGCGAGGCCGCAGCGTCCCGTCGGAGTTGTTACACAGCCGCGTACTCCGCCGGGGGATTGCCGCGCGGCGTCCGGACTGCTCCCATGGACGGCGGGGGTGAGGGCGATGCGGGGACTCAAGGTGCTGCCGACCGGCCGGCCCGGCCGCGGCCGGCTGTATGTGAACCTGCCCGACGGCCACGCGGTGGCCTGGTACGACCGGGAGACCAACCGGGTCAGCGTGCTCGTGGACGAGCACCGCGAGGCGGTCCTCGCCGTGCTGCGCCCCTATCTGGACCGGGGCCACACCGTCGGCCCGCCCCCGGTCCCCACCGCGGCGGACCTGCGCCGGCTGGCCCTCCCGCCGGACGAGGACCTGGCCCCGAACCGCCCGGGCGAGGCTCTGCTGGGCGAGCTGACCCACGGCTCGGCGGGCGCCAGAGCCCGGCACCGGCTCCGCCAGGAGCTCCTGGCCCAGCAGCGCATGGGAGGGGAACTGGACGCCCTGGAATCGGCGGACTGGCGTGTGCTGCACGCCCTTCCCCTCCCCGGCGCCGGAGTGCTCGACCACCTCCTCATCGGCCCGCCCGGGGTCTTCTGTATCCGCACCGTCCCGGGCCGCCGGCAGCGCGCCAAGGTCGGCGACCTGTTGCTCACGGTCGGCCGTGCCGAACCCCGCCCGGACCCCCGCTGGATCCGCCACGCCGCGGCCCGCGCGAGCCGGGCCCTGACGGCCCCGGTCACCCCCGTCCTGGCGGTGGTCGACGCCTCCCGCGTCGAGGTGGCCCCCACCGTCCGCGACATCCGCGTCCTTCAGCCGCACACGGCCGTCCCGTACCTCGCCGAGGCGGCCACCACCCTCAAACGCCCTGACATCGAGGCCCTGTTCGGCCTGGCCCGTGACCGTCGCGTGTGGTGGTAGACCCGGGCGGCGGCGCCGGCCGCGCCGGCTGCACGTCCGCCCGAGTCCGAGGTCGGGGCCGAGGTCGGGGCCGAGGTCGGGGCCGAGGTCGGGGCCGAGGTCGGGGCCGAGGTCGGGGCCGAGGTCGGGTGCGACGCCGGCCCTGGATCCGGGACCTGCCACGGACGCCCCGCGTCGAGTGTCGCGGTCTGCGCCCTCGGCATAGCCTGAGGATCCCCAGGGAAGGAGCGCGGCATGAGAGCGACCTGGAAGGGGGCCATTTCGTTCGGCCTGGTCACGATCCCCGTCCAGCTCTTCACGGCCACGGAGGAGCACGACATTCCGCTCCGCCAGGTGCACGTGAAGGACGGCTCCAGGGTGCGGCTGCGCCGCGTCTGCGAGGCCGAGGACGTGGAGATCCCGTACCAGGAGATCACCAAGGGCTACGAGACTCCGGACGGCAGCATGATCATGCTGTCCGACGAGGACCTCGCCGATCTCCCCCTCCCCAGCAAGAAGCTCATCGACGTGCTTGCCTTCGTCGACGCCGGCAGCATCGATCCGCTGATGTTCTCCAAGGCGTACTACGTCGGCACCTCCGACCGCGCCGCGGACAAGCCGTACTCCCTGCTCAGGCAAGCCCTGGCCGAATCCGGGCAGATCGCCGTCACGAAGATCGCCATCCGGTCCAGGGAGTCGCTCGCCGTGCTGCGCGTGCACGAGGACACCCTGGTGCTCCAGACCTGCCTGTGGCCCGACGAGGTCCGCCCCGCCGTCGGCATCACCCCCGAGGCCGATGTGACGATCCGGCCCCAGGAACTCCAGATGGCCCAGTCGCTCATGGACATGCTGTCCCAGGACTTCGACCTCTCCGCGCTCCACGACGAGTACCAGGACGCACTCCAGCAGGTCATCGAGGCCCGGCTGCAGGGCATCGAGCCGCCGCGCGAGGAGGAGGCAGCCGCTCCGACGGGCGGCAAGGTCATCGACCTGATGGCCGCCCTGGAGAACAGCGTCCGCGCGGCCAGGGAATCCCGGGGGGAGCGCCCCGCCGCGGCCGAGGAGACGGAGGCCGAGATCCGGACGCTGCCCGCCCGCAAAACCGCGAAGAAGACCGCCGCCAAGAGCGAGACCGCCTCCAGGGCGGCCACGAAGGCGGCGTCGAGGACCGCCGCGCCGGCCAGGAAGGCGACCGGCTCCGCGGCCGCGAAGACCGCCGCCTCGCCCAAGGAAACCGGCGGTAAGAAGAGCACGGCCGCCAAGAAGAGCACGGCCGCCAAGAAGTCCGCGGCGAAGACGGCGACGAAGTCGGCCACCTCCAGGGCGACCGCCTCCAAGACGGCCACGGGCAAAACAACCGCCTCCAAGGCGGCCACCGCGAAGAAGACGGCGAAGCGCGCATCCGCCTGACCTCAATAGACCAGCGCCTGACCTCGATAGCCCGGTTCCTCCCGTTTCGTGGCAGTCTCGTCCTATGGCGCCGATCACGATGGTGGAGGGGCGTCGCATCCCGCTCAGCAATCTCGACAAGGTCCTGTACCCCGAGACCGGCTTCACCAAGGGCGAGGTGCTGCACTACTACGCCACAGTCGCGGAATCGCTGCTGGCCCACGTCCACAACCGGCCGGTGTCGTTCCTGCGCTATCCCGACGGCCCGGACGGCCAGCGCTTCTTCACCAAGAACCCGCCGCCCGGCACCCCCGCCTGGGTGGAGACCACCCCGGTTCCCCGCAGCGACGACCCCTCGGCCGAGCAGGTGGTCATCGCCGACCTGCCCTCCCTGATGTGGGCGGCGAACCTCGTCGTCGAGTTCCACACCCCCCAGTGGACCGCCGGCAGCCCCGGCGTCGCCGACCGGCTCATCCTCGACCTCGACCCCGGCCCGCCGGCCACCGTCGTCGAATGCTGCGCCGCCGCGCTCTGGCTGCGCGACCGGCTCGCCGCCGACGGCCTGCACGCCTACGCCAAGACCTCCGGCTCCAAGGGCCTCCACCTGGCCGTTCCCCTGGAGCCGGCCCCGTCCGACCGGGTGTCCGCGTACGCGAAGCAGCTCGCCCAGGAGGCCGAGCGCGACCTCGCCGACCTCGTCGTGCACCGGATGGCCAAGGCCCTGCGCCCCGGCAAGGTGTTCGTCGACCACAGCCAGAACGCCGCGGCCAAGACCACCGCCGCGCCCTACACACTGCGCGCGCGAGCCCGGCCCACGGTGTCGGCCCCCGTGTCGTGGGAGGAGGCCGAGTCCTGTCGTACCGCCTCCGACCTGGTCTTCCTCGCCGACGACATCCCCGCCCGGCTGGCCCGCGACGGCGACCTCTTCGCCCCGCTGACCGATCCCGGCCAGGCCGGCAGGCTCCCGGGGCGCGGGCGCCAGGGGGCCCGGCCGTGATCACCGTCGCGCTGGCCGCCGCCGTCACCACCCTCCCGCGCGCGCCCGGTCTGGCGTACGAGCCGAAGTTCGACGGCCACCGGATGGTCGTGGTCCGCACGGAGCAGGACGTGGTGCTCCAGGCGCGCTCCGGCCGCATCGTGACCGCGGCCTTCCCCGATCTGGCCGCGGCCGCACAGCAGTTGCCCGCCGGAACCGTCCTGGACGGGGAGGTGGTCGTCTGGCACGAGGGCCGTACCGATTTCGCGCTGGTCCAGCGCCGGGCGGCGGCCACACCCGTGCGGGCCGCGGTCCTCGCGCAGAGCCTGCCGGCCTCGTATGCGGCCTTCGACGTGCTGGAGCTGGCCGGGCTCGACGTGCGCGGGCGCCCGTACGAGCGGCGGAGGGCGCTGCTGGTGGACCTGCTGCTGCCCCTGGGCCCCCCGCTCCAGCCGGTGCCGATGACCACGGACCCCGAGCTGGCCGCCACCTGGTACGAGACGCTGCCGGACAGCGGCATCGAGGGCCTGGTCGTCAAACGGCTGGACCAGGCCTACCCGGCCGGGCGGCGCGGCTGGCAGAAACTCCGCCACACGAACGTGCGGGACGCGGCGGTGGTCGGGTACACCGGGCCGCCGAGCCGGCCGCTGGCACTGGTCCTCGTGCTGCCGGTGGGCGACGAGACACCGCTGGTGTCGAGCCCGCTGTCAGCGGGGCTACGGGCGGAGCTGGCGGCGGTCGTGGCGGCCCGGGGCTCGGCTGAGGGCTCGGCCGCGGGGGCGACGGCGGGAACGGCCGCGGGGGCGACGGCCACCGCGGTCGGGCTCGGCGAGGTCCCGTACCGTCCGCTCGACCCGCCCCTGACGGCGGAGGTCCGGCACACCTCGGCGCGGCACCCGCCGCCTGAGGTACTGCGGCTGCGGACGGACGTGTGACAGCTGCCCCTGGCCCCTGGCCCCTGCCCCTGCCTCTGAGGTCCTGCCCCTGCCCCTGACATGTCTCTGGCCCGCGCCTTCGCGCGGGCCAGAGACATGTCAGGGGAGCGCGGAGTCGGCGGCTCAACTCATGCGTGCGCGCCGTGCCCCGCGTCGGGGGGAGCGCCGGGCTGCGGGTGCGGGTAGGGGCCCTTCACGTGCTGGTGGGCCGCCTCACGTTCAGCGCGGACCTCGTCGGGATGGCTGGAAGTGGTGGAGCCGAAGTTTCCGTAGCCCTGCATCTCGTGCGGACGCAGGCCGCCGTCTGGGATCTCCACCGGATCCCGCTCCTCGCGGACCTCGTGGACCGCGCCGCCGTTCGGCAGATGGGGCTGGCTCTCGGGGTCGGGCGGCGGGGGCTCCTTGGCCCGGACGCGCTGGCCCAGCTTGAAGCCGGCGAGCAGGAAGCCGACGATGACCAGCCCGATGACGAAGAACCACGCGATGTGGCCGAGGGTCTCGTCCACGCTGAGGATCATGTCCATACAGTCCATTTTCCCCTGTTTAGGTCGTATTTACGCATCTCCAGAGCGGATACCTTGACCCAATCGGGGTACGCGCGAGGGCGACCGCAGCCCCGGCGCGGCGGCCCGCGCTCCCACTCCGGCACGCAGGGCCCGACGTAGGACCAGCTCTACGCCGAGGCCAAGCGGCGCAACATCCAAGGCCGTTCGGACACGAACAAGGCGCGGCTCAAACGAGCGCTCGGCGACTGAAGGGAAGACCGGGGGCGGCCCGCGCTCCCGGCGCCGCCCCCTGCAGCTCGCGTTACCGCCCGGCGCTACGCGGCATAGGGATTCATCGCCGCAGCGGCCTCATTGCCGCAGCCTCATCCCCGCAGCGGCCCGTCGGCGTCCCGTACCCCCCGGGCGTCCCGCCCCCCGAGCACCGCCAGCACCTCGGCGCAGATGGCCAGCGCCGTCTCCGCGGGCGTCTGGGCCCCGAGGTCCAGCCCGATCGGACCGTGCACCCTGGCCAGGTCGGCCTCGCTCACCCCGGCCGCGATCAGCCCGTCCCGCCGCCGCGCGGTCGTCTTGCGGGACCCGAGCGCCCCGATGTACGGAATCCCGAGCGCGAGCGCGTTCCGCAGCGTCGGAACGTCGAACTCCGGGTCATGGCTGAGCATCGCCAGGCAAGCGGCGTCCTGCCGCGCCTCCAGTACCTTCCCGGCCTCCGCGACGTCGGACACCTTGCTCACGCCCCACCCGAGCAGCTGGGCCTGAGCCTCGATGACGTCGGCGAGCTCCCCGCTCCCGCCGATCACCACGTACGGCGCGGACGGGTACGCCTCCACCGGCACGAGCCCGCTCTCCCCGTACAGCGCGTCCCGCCCGGGCCGTCGCGTGGCCAGCAGCTCGCCGGCCCGCCGCTCGGCATCGGAGGCGGGCGCCACGGCAGCCCGTACGACCACGCTGACGGCCTGGTCGGCGCCCTCGTTCAGCTGAGTCACGAGCGCGACCCCGACCCCCTGGCCCAGCAGCTCCCACCACTCACCGGGAATCGCCGAGAGCGGCTGCACCAACACCTCGGCCTGCCCGCCACACGTCAGCCGCGCCTCGACGGCCTCGCCCGCCCCGACGGACACCTCGCACACCCGCGCGGTCTCCCCGGCCCCCATCGCCGCCGCCTCCGCCGCGAGCTCGGCGTCGAAAACCCCCCGGTACAGGGCCCCGACGCACTCCCCGCGCGCATCCACCAGCACGGCCCCGGCCGGATCCCGCGGCCCGAACCCCTGCTCGGTCACGGGTCGCGCCAGATACCCGGCCCGCCCCTCGGCCACCCACTGCCGCGCCGTCTCCACCAGCTCACGCATCGCGCTGCCCCATCCTCGTCGTCACAGCCCCCACAAAGCACCTGGTCAACGGCACGCCGTGGGCTCCCCCCAACCTATGCACGCCCCCTACCCCTCCCAACCCCCCAAATCCCACAGACCCGGCCCCACCTCCTTCGTACGGACCCACCGGAAGGACCGGACGTCCCCGAGTTGCGCGACACCCGCCCATCGGGTTGCGTCATAAGTGAGAGGGAGTGGCCCGGGGTAATCCGGGGTAACCGACTTCGAGCTGGGTGAGCCAACGTGCTGTTCACCGATCGTGATGACGCGGGCCGACGGCTCGCCGTGGCCCTCGAAAGGTACGGGGACGAGCATCCCGTCGTCCTGGGCCTGCCCCGCGGCGGAGTCCCGGTGGCCTTCCATGTGGCACAGGCGCTCGGCGCCCCCCTCGACGTGATCATCGTCCGCAAGCTCGGCGTCCCGTACCAGCCCGAGCTGGCGTTCGGTGCCATCGGCGAAGGAGGGATACGGGTGATCAGCGAGGACATCGTCCAGCGCGGCCGGGTCAGGCCGGAGGACGTCAGATCCGTCGAGCGCGCGGCGGAGGCGGATCTCGAACGACTGGCGCGCCGGTTCCGCGCGGACCGCCCGCGCCTGGACCTCTCGGGCCGGACGGCGATCGTGGTGGACGACGGGATCGCGACCGGCGCCACGGCGGAGGCCGCGTGCGAGGTCGTACGGGCTCAGGGCGCGGCCCGGGTGGTGATGGCCGTCCCGGTCGCCCCGCCGGAAGCGGTCGAGTTGCTCTCCGCGACGGCGGACGAGGTGGTGTGCCTCTCCACGCCGCGCGGGTTCTCCTCCGTCGGCCGGTGGTACGAGGACTTCTCCCAGACCTCGGACGAGGAGGTCGTCGCCCTGCTGGGCCAAGCGGCCCGGCAGCCGGCCGCCGTGACCGAGGAGGTCGTGGTCGACGCGGCAGGACTCCCCCTCGCCGGCGACCTCATCCTCCCCCCGGGCGCCCGGGCGGTGGTGATGTTCGCCCACGGCTCGGGCAGCAGCCGCCACAGCCCCCGCAACCGCTCGGTGGCATCGGCCCTGAACCGGGCGGGCCTGGGCACCCTCCTGTTCGACCTCCTCACCCCGGCCGAGGAGGCCGACCGGGCGAGGGTGTTCGACATCGAGACCCTGGCCGACCGGCTGAGCCGGGCCACGACCTGGCTCCGCACCCGCACCTCCGTGCCGGTCGGCTACTTCGGCGCGAGCACCGGCGCCGCGGCGGCACTCACCGCGGCCGCGTCCCCCGAGGCGGACACCTTCGCGGTGGTCTCCCGCGGCGGCCGCCCCGACCTGGCCGGCCCCCACCTCACCGCCGTACGCGCCCCCACCCTCCTCATCGTCGGCGGCGACGACACCCTGGTCCTCGACCTCAACCACCAGGCCCAGTCCTCACTTCGCTGCGAAAACCGCCTGGAGATCATCGAGGGAGCCACCCACCTCTTCGAGGAACCGGGCGCCCTGGACGAGGTCTCGACCCTCGCCGCCACCTGGTTCACCACCCACCTACCCCGCCCCGCCTAGCCCCCTCACCCAGGCAAACCACAAACCCCGCACTCAGCGAACTCGCCGACCACGGCGCCTTGTCGACACTCCCTACGAACTCCCCCCGACAGGATCCGAACCTGCGCACACGGGCCGCGCAGCCACCGCCATGCCGGCGATGCCCGCCGTTCGTTCTACGTCCATCACGGAGTGGAATCTAGGCAGCACTCAGGGGTTCTGCATGGCAGGTTGGCGCTATGAACTCGGCCAAAGATCCACGCAACCCGGCGGGCATCCGCGTGGGGGACATCTACGAGGACTGCTTCTTCCACCCAGTCCTCTGCACGGAGATCGACGATGACGGTTGGGTGGTGCTCAGCGGGGTCTCGCTCATCGACGGCAGTTTCCCTCGCTCGTGCGACGCCCAGCACTGTGGGCCCATCCGCATCCCAGTCGAGGAAGTCATGGCCATCAAGCAAGACCTCGAAGGGTACGCACGCCGACGGACGGCTGAGCTGAGTGCCAGTGACAGCACCTGATCCGTACAGCTCTAGCCAGGCCGGTCAATGAGCGTCATTTCGGCTGCTACTAATCCCATCCCCGAAATCGCAGACCTGTCCGCCGACGAATTTCGGGACGGCCAATTCTTCGGCGGGCGCCTGGTCTCGCCCTGGGTCACCTTGCTGGACGGCCAAAAGTTCCGGGCGGTGGTGGACGACATCCAGGGGCTTGGCGCCGAGGTCATCGCAGGCTGCCACTCGCCGGTGCTTCGTGGGCCACGGATCGCGGAGGCGTTCGACCTTCTCCGCCAGCTTCCTGAGATTCCTGCGTGGTCAGAGTTCACGCAGGCCGACCTCGACCATTGGATGGCGGTCGCCGAGGGTTCGGTCCCGCCGGAACAGCCCCGGCCGTCGGCCACGTGATGCCGTTGAGGTCGCTCGGGAGAAGACCCCAGCTTGGAAGATCGCGTACCCACAGACCCCTTGACCAGCCAACACGCTGACCTGCGCCTCCCGGGGGCCCTCGCTGCCGTTCCCCGTACTTGTCCGGGCTGACCTGCACAGTTCCTGTGCGGTCCAGGCCGCGAATAGGCCGTAGGGCCTGGCATACGCCTGCGCAGCACGGCAGTTGGCTGCACATACGCGAAGACCCCCTTCCCAGCGTTACCGCTGGTGGCGGGGTCTTGTGACACTTACACAGTAAGTGCCCCCGGCAGGATTCGAACCTGCGCACACGGCTCCGGAGGCCGGACAGTACCCAGGTATTTGCGCAGCGCAGGTCAGACGCATAGCTGATGAGTTGTCAGGCTGGCCGTCCCGCGCATGTCCCACCAACTTGGAAATGTGCTGGATGTCCTGGAATACGAAGTGTCAGATCTTGATGACGGTGACCCGACCGCCGCACAGCGCGGTGAGGTCTTCCGGGTCGGAGGTGAGCACGGTGACGGGGCCGGGTGAGTCGAGGGCGGTAGCGCTGAGCATGGCGTCGATGGCGTACTTGTGGCCGTGAAGGCCGGCGTCGGCGAGGAGGGCCGCGGCGTGGCGGGCGATCGGCTCGGTGACCGGTTCGACGACGAGGCGGGAGAGGGTCCACTCCAGGGCCGGACGGTTGATTCTGGGGTGCACCACTTCCACAAGGGTGGCCGCGGATGTGATGACTCGTAGGTCATCGGCCCGGGCGAGTGCTAGCCAGGCGGTGACGGTGCGGTCGCGCAGGACGGCCTTGGCCAGCCCCTCGCTGTCGAGGACGAGGGTGCCGCCGGGGATGGTGGGGGAGCGTGTCACGCCGCATCCGCCCCGCTGTGAGTCTGCTGATGCCGGGCCTGGTGGAGCTGGTCACGCAGGGCCTGGAGTTCTTCGTCGGTGATGGGCCCGTGTTCGGCTTCGGCGACGTGGATGATCTCGGTGAGGTTGTCGCGTTCGATCTGGCGGGCGACGGCGGCGGCGACATAAGCAGACAGGCCGGAGGGGCCGCTGCGGGCACGGGCCGCCTCTGCGATGTCGCGCGGCATGGTGATCGAGTACTTGCCGGTAGGCTCGCTCATGCTACCCATCCTACTCCTCATCCTCCCCGCTCGCCTGGGTGAATAGGAGACCGCACACAGTGCTATCTGGGTTCCCGAGGCGCTGTGACATAGTCGCGAGAGCTCGACGCGTTCACCTGCTCAGAAGGGTGGTGGACGTCATGAGAAATGCGCCACGTCAGATGCATGGCGTTCCGAAGAGGTACCGCAACGGGACGGCTGTGACCGCGCGGCCGCTTGGCATGACCCTGCATGCACCTGGAGCGGTGGACGCCCCGTCACTGGCTGACTATGTGGGCTCCGCTCTGATCGCAGCACTCCGGGAACTCGGCGGCGAGGAACAGGCCCCTTTGAGTGGAACGCATGGCTCGCCCCGCAGACGCGCAACGACCCTGAGCTGGTACGCCTTCGCGCTCGAATACCTTGGGATGCGCTGGCCACTGATCGCTGTCGGCAACGGGTGCTGTCGGTTGCTGTCGCTGCTGTACTTCACTGCTGTACGGAGGGGCGTGCGCCTCATCATCACCAGAGCCACCAGTGGGGTAAGTGCCCTTGATCTGCTGTGGTGGTGCTTGTCGCGGTTGCTGGTCCAGGGCGGGGGAGCCCGTAGATGGCCGTGCCTTACCAACCGGTCGGGCACGCATCGGGCACGCGTTCAGCTGCACGGGTTGACGCGGTCCAGGCCATGATCCTATTGTCCGCTTGCGCGTGGTTGCAGCCGACGGCGATGAAAGCCGAGCGGATTCTGATTAATGCCGAAATCTGAGTAAGTGAGGGTAGTCGTGGGGGTGCTGCTCTCGTACCTGTTCCTTTTCCTTATTGAATGCGTCTTGATGGCGTTGCAGATTGTCGGCGCGTTCCTGCTTATGTTGAGTGCCGCTCTGTTTATCCGGCGCTTCGCTATTGCGCGCAAGCGTCGAGCCGATGGCCACTTCCCGAAGGCGACGTTAGCGATACCATATGTGCTTGGCGGCATCGGCATTTGCTTGCTGGTTCCTACTTCGGCAGCGCTCTTCATCGGGAGGGAGTCAGGCCTTTTTGAAACCTGGGCGATATAGGCCGAAACCGTTGTGGTCTGCGGGGGCATCGTCGGCCTGTCGAGGCTGGTAGCGATCCGCTGCGGGCGCGGTGGTTGCTGCACCTCGCTGCTGTACATCACCAGTTTGGAAGATCGCGTACCGCCGTCTCTTCTGACCAGCCATGCCGCTGACCTGGGCGTCTCCAGCCGCAGCACCGCTGCTCCCCGCGACTCGCCCACAGCCGCCCAACCGGGCGCGTGAGGGACACGCCACCGCCAGGTGGCAGCACGGTCACCCGCTGAAGAGCTGCGGGATCGGACCCAATTCCATGGGCTCGTTCGGCCGATTGGCCCAGTGCCACCAGATTTGCTTCTCAGGGCACTGCCACAGTGCCCGGCAGACCCGCCGACCGTCTTGCTCCCGCTGTAAGGGGCGAGACTGCGGGTCTTCATCGCCTGACCGCACTGCGGGTATATGGGAGGGCCGCTAGACGTATCGCCTTATCCGGTAACTGGCGATGGCTGTGTTTAAATGGGATCCGAGACCAACGCTGCTGATGTGGCGACATGGGCACATTAGTGGCGCCTATTCAGCGTTCCAGCCAAGGTAGAAAGTCAAGGCCGCGACCACGAGGCCTCCCATAAAGCTAAGTGCTCCCGCGATGGCAAGGTGTCCCCGCTTCACGCCCTCTTCTCTCTGTTCTCTAGGGAATAGGGGACCACCGTTGCGCGCCCGTCGACCAGCCTGCCCATGAGGGCGACTGTGGTCAAGAGGATCACGTATGGGAGAATGACAAAGGCCAAGTTATTGGAGGCGTCAACAAGTGCGATGGTCCCGACCAGTCCGCCGATGGTTATCGCCCCCGAAGTAATCTGTACCAGTTTGCGATTCCGAGCCCCAAAGGACATCCGCGGCTTGAGCATCTCGCTGACAGCGTCAACGAGATCAATAGCTGCTTGATCTCGTTCAGTGGTGCGGACCACCGGCGAGTCTCCAAACGCTACTACCACTTCGGGCCTGCTTGTGATGAGCCGAAGCGTCCGGAGCTCTCTTCTATTGGCATCCCTGAGATCGTCGACTGTTTCTGCCGTTGCGTCGCCAGCTTGAATTGCCACGCCTTCAGAATTTCGTTCCAGCAATCTCTTGACGTCTTCGATATCGCTGAGGAATAGCCGCATTTTAGGGAGTCGCTGGCGGTACTCGTGCAGTTCTGGACTGGCTGCTGGCGGGCACATCACGCCTCAAAGCGCACATGCGGGGATGCTACGGCAGCCCGAGATGGTGATGTGGTTACTCCCGAGATCTCACACCGCCACATGACGGCAAGTAGGGGGCCCCAGAAGCCTGGTCTGCTATGGCTTGCCTGGGTCGACGGCAGACGCCCCGGAGGTCCTTTCCGAGCTGAAAGGGATCTCGCGGCGCACCTTCTATCGCTGGCGCGAGCTCGGTCATGCGTCTGAGGCTTTCAAGCTGCCGAACGGTGAACTGCGTGTGTGGCGGAGTGACTTTCTTGCCTGGCTGCGGAGTCGGGAAGGTGCTGCCGCGTGAAGTCGCTCGACGTCAAGATCTGGAGTGTCCGAAAGCGGGACACGAAGCGGCCTTCCTATGATGTTCGCTGGTCGGTGGCCGGACAGGTCTTTTCTGAGTCCTTCAGGACGAAAGGGCTCGCGGACAACTTCCGCTCCAAGCTGATGCGGGCGACACGTGACGGTGAGGAGTTCGACACGGGGTCCGGCCTTCCCGGGTCCATGGTCGAGCAGAAGGCCACCCTGAGCTGGTACGCCTTCGCGCTGAAGCTTCCCCCGGAGATCGGCAATGCCCTGCATTGGGTCGCCAAAGCCTCTCGGCCGTTATCCGATCTCACTGACCCTGCGCTTGGGCGGGCGGTTCTCGACTCACTGAAGATCAAACTGGATGGGACGGCTGCTGCTGCCGAGACGGTACGGTGCAAGCGGCGCACGCTGGTCAATGCCCCGCACTACGCGGTGGATCTCGGGGAATTCCGAGAGAATCCGCTGGCGGCCGTGCGCTGGCAGAAGCCCAAGGTGTCGAATGAGGTCGATCCCCGGGTGGCAGCGAACCCCGAACAGGCCCGCTCGCTTCTGCATGCGGTCTCGTACGTGGGCGGCTATCGCCGGGCCCGTGGGCGGCGGCTGGTGGCGCTCTTCGCCGGGATGTACTTCGGGGGTTTCCGGCCGGCCGAAGCGGTCGGGCTCAGTGAGAGTGATCTGACGCTTCCGGACTCTGGGTGGGGGACTGCGTTGCTCCACCGGACCCGGCCGAGCGTCGGCAAGCAGTGGACCGACTCCGGGGAGAGCCACGACGACCGCGGGCTGAAGAACCGGCCACTGAGGACGTGCGGCGGGTGCCGATCCCTCCGCAGCTTGTGGCGATCTTGCGTGAGCACCTCGACACGTTCGGCACCGCCGAGGACGGACGGCTGTTCTTCAGTGAGGGTGGGGGAGTGGTCTCCTCCTCCACCTACTACCGGGCGTGGCAGGAAGCCCGGGTCCTGGCTCTGCCGCCGGCCGCGGCTGCCTCGCCGCTCGCCCACCGGCCGTACGACTTGAGGCACTCGGCGCTGTCCACGTGGCTCAACGCCGGCGTCGACCCCACCGAGGTCGCCGAGCGTGCGGGCAACAGCGTGGAGGTGCTGCTCATTCGGTATGCGAAGTGCCTCGACGGTCGGCAGGAGGTGGCCAACCGTCGGATCGAAGATCTGCTGCGCGAGTACGAGTGATCGCGAGTGAGTGGCGATACGCTGCGAGGCCCCTGGAGCTGTCCGGGGGCCTTCGGCGTTTCTGCGGCTGACCTGGGCCGATGAGCCCAAGATCCGTCCACGAATAGTCCACAGGCGCCGACATGCGACTGCACAGCACGGCACTTGGCTGCACATACGCGAAGACCCCGTCTCAGCGAACTCGCTGATGGCGGGGTCTTTGGGCACTTCCTGCGAAGTGCCCCCGGCAGGATTCGAACCTGCGCACACGGCTCCGGAGGCCGGACAGTACTCAGGTATTTTCCCAGGTCAGACGCGTAGCTGATGAGTTGTCAGGCTTGCCGTCCCACACATGTCCCATGACTTGGAAATGTCTCAGATGCCCTGCAATGCGAAGTGTCGGATCTTCGTGGGGCTGAGGCATCGGCGCGCGATGCCTTCCCTGTCGTCTCGGCGCCGCCGACGTGGACGTCAGAAGCCAGCTAGCATCTAAGTAAGATTCAATCTACGTAATATCGAATCTATGTTTCATGAGTGCTGGGGATGTGACGCTGATGGAGTTCAAGGGCAGGTTTGCTGACTTGGATCAGCTGGGTCGACAGCTGGGCCTGGTAGCCGATGGTACGGGCGCCACCCGTGGTCAGGCTGTGATCGTGACGGGGCGGCGCCGGGTGGGCAAGTCTCGTCTGGTCCAGGAGTTCTGCGACCGTTCCGGGCTTCCGTACGTGGTCTTCCAGGCGACCCGGGGACGCAACGCCGTGGCCGAGCGGGCGGACTTCGCCGCGACGCTGGCGCATTCCGCTCTGCCCGGCGCCGAGCTGGTGGCCGGGCTGCAGGCCGCCGACTGGAACCAGGCACTGCGTTCCCTGGCGGTCGCGGTTCCGGACGATACCCCGAGCATTGCGGTGGTCGACGAGGTGCCGTGGCTGGTGGAACAGGACGGGGAGTTCGAGGGGGCGCTGCAGACGGTCTGGGACCGGCACCTGTCCGCCAAGCCGGTCCTGTTGATCCTGGTCGGCAGTGACATGTCGGTGATGGAGGCGCTGCAGTCCTATGGCCGCCCGTTCTTCGGCCGGGCGGCCAAGATGACCGTACAGCCGCTCCATCTGGCCGATGTGCAGGCGATGACCGGTCTTGACGCGGCGGAAGCGGTGGACGCGCTGCTGATCACCGGAGGGTTCCCGGAGATCGTTCAGTCCTGGCGGCCGGGGATGGGCCGCAGAGACTTCCTGCGCGAGGCTGTGGCCAACCCGCTTGCGCCGCTGTTGGTGGCGGGCGAGCTGTCGCTGCTGGGGGAGTTTCCCGAGGCGTCCCACTCGCGGGCAATCCTGGAAGCGGTCGGCAGTGGCGAGCGGACCTTCTCCACCATTGCCGCACAGGCCGGTGGTGCGGGCGCGCTGCCCTCGGGCACGCTGTCGCCGCTGTTGAACACGCTGCTGGCCAAGCGGGTCCTGACCGCTGACCTGCCGCTGTCGGTCAAGGCGGACAGCAAGAACAAGCGCTATCGCATCGCCGATCCGTATCTCCGGTTCTGGCTGGCTTTCCTGCAGCGCGGGATCCCGCTCATCGAGCGCGGTCGCGGCGACCTGGCGCTGGAGCGCATCGAGCGGTCGTGGACGACCTGGCGGGGCCGGGCCGTCGAGCCGGTCGTCCGCGAGTCGCTGCTGCGGCTGCTACCCGATGAGAGGTGGCCGCAGACGGAGGCGGTCGGGGGTTGGTGGAACCGGCAGAACAACCCTGAGATCGACTTGATCGGAGCCGACCGCGAACCCGTCGCAGGGCAGGTCCACTTCATCGGCTCGGTGAAGTGGCTGGAGTCGCAGCCGTTCGGCCGGCGTGAGTACGACGCCCTGGTGCGGGACATGCTCGCCGTGCCCGGTGCCGAGCCGGGCACAGCGCTCGTGGCGGTGTCCCGTTCTGGTGTCGAGGCCGGTCTGCCTCTTGCGGCGCACTGGGGTCCGGAAGACCTTGTTCGTGCTTGGCAGTAGTCAGGGAAACCGCCAGAGGTAGGCATGGTGAGGTACCTGCGCCGGCACTGAGCGCGGCGGTCTGAGAGGACGGACGCGGCCGGTTCACCCCCGGGGGATGACCGGTCGACGCTAGCCTGGCCGGGTGAATGCGCGTACCGCCCTCGCGAAATGGCTGGGCACCCTGGATCCCGAGCGGCTGACCGCCTTGCTGGAGGAGCGGGATCTGCCGCTCGCCGCCGAGTACCGACGGATCACCACCCTGCTCGAGCTCGCCGAACACCTGCTCACCGACGAGTCGGTGGGCCAGGGCCTGATGGCGGGCACCGCCGGAGAACTGGAATTGCTCGCTTCCATTGCCGCCGTCGCCCTGGAGCGGCACGGCCCCGTAGCCG
This sequence comes from Streptomyces sp. ISL-87, assembly GCF_018614095.1. Lineage (GTDB taxonomy): Bacteria > Actinomycetota > Actinomycetes > Streptomycetales > Streptomycetaceae > Streptomyces. The sequence goes on from NZ_JAGGOY010000119.1 coordinate 16,465, forward strand.
GTGGCGAGGCCGAGGACGGGCCCCGGTATCCCTGGCAACAGCGGAAGCCCGTTGCCGCGGTGGAGCCCGCGGACCGACTGGTGCCCGAGCGGGACGTACTGGCCTGGTTCGAGCCGGGGGAGAAGCGGCGGCGGGCGGAGCACACGCTCGCCCGACTGCGGGAGCGCGCGCTGTTGCTCCCCGCGCCCAAGGGGAAACTGGCGCTGCCGCCGCTGTTGCATGTCCGGGCCACGGGGTTCGACGGTTACGGGCGCACCGCCAACCGGCTGCTGACCTACGCCTACAACGCCCCCGAGGTCAAGCGGATCGCCGCAAACCTCTTCGGCGAGGGCGCGGCCCGTACCCGCGACCAGGCCCAGGAGCTGATCATCGCTCTGCTCGCCGATCCCGCCCGGGTGCGGGCACTGGTGGCGGACGCCCCGGTCCGGGCGCTGGAGCTGCTGGACCACCTGGTACCCGGCCCGCCGCTGCTGCGCACCCACTGCTTCGTCGGCCGGTATGGGGCACAGTACGCGGGCCCGGACGCCAAGTACGTCTTCCGGGAGGGCGGCAGCGGCGACGAGGGCACCGACTGGCTGGCGGAGCGCGGACTGCTGGTCCCCGTCGGTCTCGACCTGGTGGAGCTTCCGTACGAGGTCGCCCGTGCGCTCCGTGACGGGGGCGCGGCACCCAGCCCCCGGCTGGAACCGGAACCGTTCACCGCCACCGCGCCGCTGCCGTCCGGCTGGGAGGGTGAGGGTGGCACGGCCGCCGCAGCGGCCGCCTGGCGGGCCGAACTCGTCCTGCGGGCGCTGGCCGCCGAGCCGGTCTCGATCCGCAAGGCGGGCGGGATCGCCGTACGGGACACCCGGCGGCTGGCCAAGGCGGCCGGGGCCGATGAGGCCGACACCCGGCTGTGGCTGGACCTCGCGGTCAACGCCGGCCTGGCCGCGCCTCAGGACGACGAACCGGCCCCCGCTCCCCGCGGCCGCCGGAACTCCAAGGGCCCCAAGCCCTCCGCCCGGCTGCTGCCGAGCGACCGCTATGACGCTTGGGCGGCCGCCCCCGCAGCGGGCAAGCTGCTGCCGCTGCTGGCCGCCTGGGCTGTGGTCCCCGCAGTGCTCAGCCACTGGCCGGACCCCGACGAGACCCCGGTCGCGCTCGTCAGCCCGCAGGACGAGGACGCCGTGACCCTGCGCACCGGGGTCCTACGAGCGCTCGCCGTCCTCCCCGACGGACACGGGTTGACTGGGGACGCGCTGGGATACACCGAACTGCTCTCCCTGGCCGCGTGGTTCCAGCCCGCCCTGCGCGGCCACCTGGCCGCAGACGGCGCCGGGGAGCTGACCGGCCTGGACGGAGTGCTCGACCGCCTGGCGGCCACCCTGACAGAGGCGGCCCTGCTCGGCGTGGTCGCTCACGGCGCGCTCACCCCCGTCGGGCGGGCCCTGTGCCGACTGCTGGAGGCGGGAGCCGCCCACCACTACCCGGCAGTGCCCGGCACGGGCACGGACCCCTCCGCCCGCGGCTCCGAGGGCCTGGGCGAGGACCTGTCCCTGCGCCCTGCCCTGGCGCAGGCGGTGACCGCGCTGCGCGAGGACCTGTACGCAGCTCTGCCCGAGCCCAGCGACACGGCCCGGTTCCAGAGCGACCTGACCGCCACCGTCACCGGCGCGCCCGCGCCCGCCCTCGCAGACCTGCTCTCCGCCGTCGGCGACATCGAGTCCGAGGGGCATGCCGTGGTATGGCGGATCACTGCGACCTCCGTACGCCGGGCGCTGGACGCCGGCTGGAGCGCAGACGAACTACTCGACCGCCTAACCACCGCGAGCGAGCGCGGCACCCCGCTGCCACAACCGCTCGCCTACACGATCAAGGACACCGCCCGTACCCACGGACAACTCAAGGTCGTCCGCTCCGCCTGCTGCATCCGCTCGGACGACACCGGACTGATTGCCGAGGTGGCCCAGGCCCGCGGCCTGACCAAACTCCGCCTGCGCCGGATCGCCCCCACCGTCCTGATTTCCACAGCCCCGCCGGAGGAGACGCTGTCAGCCCTCCGCACGGCCGGCTACGCCCCCACCCAGGAAGCCGAAACGGGCACCACCGTCCTCGACCGGGCCCCGACCGAACGCGCGCCGAGCCTCCTCCCCACCCTCGACCAGGCCCACCCGTTGTACGGCGAACCCGTCCGCGGCGTCCCTGCCAGCGCCCGCACCCTGGCGGCCCGGCTCCTCAGCCCACCTGGGTGACGAACACCTGCCAAGCGCCGGGCCCGAACCCGATCACGGGCCCGGCGGGCCGCTTGCTGTCGCGGACGGGGACTACGCCGCGGACGCCGTCGGCGACCTCGACGCACTCGCCCTGGCCGCCGCTGTAACTGCTGCTGCGCCACGCCGCTTCGGTGAGGTCGGGTACGGGAGAGTGGGCCTGGTTCATGGTCTGTGCTCCTTGGCGATGCGGCGAATCAGCCCGAGCGATTCCGTGGGTGGCAACGCGGACGTACGGGCATCGTCGAAGAGCTCCCGGTACCGGGCGACCTCGGACTCCTGTTCCATCCAAATGTTGCCCGTCGGAGTCTCCGTCAGTACGAGGCTCTGCGCCGCGATCCGCGGAAAGCTCATCAGCAGGTATGGCCCGAACATACCGGAGTGTGCCCCACGCGAGAACGGCAGCACCTGGACAGTGATGTTGGGCTGTTCCGCCATGTCTGCCAAGTGTTCCAGCTGGTCACGCATCACGGTCGGGCCGCCCACCTGCTGGCGGAGCACGCCTTCGGCGAGGATGGCCCAGAGTTCGACTTTCCTCTCACCGGCGAGTCGTTCCTGCCGAGCCAGTCGCACCTGTACGAACTGGTCGACCTCCTCCGCGCTGTGCCACGCGCGTGAGGCGACGGTGACGGCCCGACCGTACTCGGCGGTCTGGAGCAGCCCCGGTACCAACTGGGCCTGGAAGGTCCTGATGCTGTCGCAGATGTCTTCCATCTCGATGTAGTCGCGGTAGGCGTCGGCGAGAACCGATCCGTACTGATGCCACCAGCCCTCTCGCCGACGGCGGTTGGCCCTTCGGGCCAGGGCGCCCAGGCGCTCGCGAGTTTCTGGGGCGCTCACGCCGTACGCGTCCATGAGTGCGACGAGATCAGGTGTCCGAACCGGCACATGGCCGTTCTCGATCCGACTGATCTTGCCGCCAGTGCAGTCGAGGGCCTTCGCCGCTGCGGCGGTGGTGAGACCCGCCGCCTCGCGCAGGCGGCGGAGTTCGTCGCCGAGTTGACGACCGAGGACAGTGGATGGCTTCACGTTCGGCATGGACAACTCCCTATCAGAGCAGCGCCCTTCGGGTCGACGCTTTGCTCGTAGGAGTGAATGAGGCGATTCTGCTGCATTCAATATTGCACGAATCCCATGGAGTGCGGCACGCTCGTCGGGCCGGGGCCAACCCGGCCCCTGTCGACGTGACTTGATCGCCAGCCATCAACCTCAAGGGGCTGCTGTGACCGCACTGAACGAAGCCGCGTTCCGTCTCTCCCGCCACGCGCGCAGCGCACCGAGGGCCCGCGCGGCACTGCACGCCGTACTCGCGGACTGGGGTGCGGGGGACGACATCCTCCACACCGCCGAACTCGTTCTCTCCGAGCTCGTGACCAACGCCCTGCGCGCACCGGCGCCCAGCGACCGCCAGGTCGGCGTCCGCATCGCACACTCGTCGGCGGAAGGGCTGCTGCGCCTGGAGGTCAGCGACGCGGGGTCCGGCCGACCCGAGGTCGGGCGCCCGGAAGCGGACGACGAGCACGGCCGTGGGCTGGCAGTGGTGGACGCGCTCAGCCACCGCTGGGGCGTCAGCGACCGCGCTGGCGGCATCGGCAAGACCGTCTGGTCCGAGCTGAAGGCCGCAGACCTCGTCCCCACCCCCTCAACGAGGGAGATCGCGGCGATCGCGGTCCGCCCCGGCCAGCACATCCGCATCTGGGGTACTTGGCGCGCGGTCCGCAGTGTGCGAACGGCACACCACGCCACCGGCGGCCTGTCAGTCGTCCTCGCCCTGACCGAGGGCCCACCCCTCCACCTCCCACCGGCGGAGCCAGTGGCGGTACGGGGGCTGCCGTAAGGTGAAACGCGCCGTGCGCGTGCCGAGGCCCCCGTACACCTGGGCCTCGCACTCACTTTCCGCAGGCAAGGAGGCGACACCGTGGCGGACCCCGCCCACCACCCCATCCCCGTGCGCCGTGGCCACCTGCGGGACGCCGCTGAGCGGATCGAGCAGGCCACCGGACTGCGTGTGGAGATCATCGGGGGCACTCTCATGATGTCCCCGAGCCCGAGCGGCAAGCACGCCGGGACGGTCATCGACCTCCGCGACGCGATCCGGCCCAGTCTCGCCACCGCATATGAGGCGTACGAGAACGTGTCTGTCCCGATGCCCGACGATCCGGACGACTACGCGACTCCGGATCTGACCATCGGACCGCGCGCCTTCAAGGAGGACGACGACTGGCTGCTGGACGCGGACGAGATCGCCCTCGCGGTAGAGGTCATCTCGCCGAACGAGCGGCTGAGGGGGATCAACGAGAAGACCGCGTGGTACGCGGCGGCACGCGTCCCCCGCCTCCTCCAGATCGATCCCCGCACCGGCACGTGGTCCCTGTTCACCCGCCCGTCAGAAGGCGAGTACAAGGGCGTCGTCCACGGAAAGTACGGCGAGCCCATCCCTCTCCCCGCCGACCTCGGCGGAGACCTGCCCACCTCCGGTCTCCCTGTGTACGGCAGGTCGCCGGGCTCTTGAGAAGCTCAGGGCACTACGGACAACAGCCCGCAGCGCCCGGAGATTCAACCGAGAACCTTGGCGATCGCGAGAGCGATCCGCTCGATCCAGTCGATCGCGTCGGTGACGTCCGCGTCAGAGATCGGCCGTCGCCGCTTCAGGTCGCCGTCCAGCAAGTCGGCGTCATGGGCGATCTTGTTGCGACGGTCGGTGATCGAGATGTACTGCTTCTTGAGGGTCTGGTCGGTCATCCCCGTGCGGCCGTGGTTCCACTCGTTGAGCTGGACCGCGGCCTTGCCCCAGATGTTCTCCTCCGTGACCAGCTTCAGCGCCTCGCTGATCTTGCGCGGGTTCTGGAGGGAGGCATTCGCCCACTTCGTCTTGACGTGCTCTGATACGGCGTCGGCGAGCGTGGTGGTACCCCGCCGGACCTCCTCGACCTTCTCCAGCGGCAGCTCGAACTTGGTCAGCTGGTAGGGCATGCCGGGACTGTCTTCGGCTGCGAGGTCGGCCACCCGCCGGTACAGCTCCTCGTGGAACCAGTGGTCGATGGCGCTGACCGCCTGCACCCAGGCGGCGCGGTAGAAGTCGCCGATGTCGAAGACGGGGGACTGGAAGGCCGCCAGGCTCTGGCCGGCGAGGACCATCTTCCGGGCGTACTCGATATTGGTCTTGAACGCCTGGAACTCGCGCGTCTGCGGCTGTGGAACTGCCATGGAATGCCCCCGTCTCGCTGATTGATCGAGATCAAGACTTCCGGCGGGACAGGGGCGGGTCAACTCACTTGCGGATTAAGCGCCTTCCCCTGGCTGGATCTCGTCAGTGTCGGCCGAGATCTCGCCACCGAGCGCCTCCGCGATCGCGGCGAACTCGCTGAGCGCGGCCTGCAAGTCCTCCACGATCTCCTGCGCGATCACCTCGGGAGGCAGCAGGCTGTCGGCGTCGTCTAGCGCCGGGTCCTTCATCCAGGTGATGTCGAGGTTCACCTTGTCGCGGGCGATGAGTTCGTCGTACTCGAAGCACTTGAAGCGCTCGGTTTCGACGCGCTCGCTGCGGTCCTTGCCCGGCAGGTACACCTCGACGAAGTCCTCCAGAGCAGCGCGGGTGAGCGGGTGCTGCTTGAGGGTGAAGTGCTTGGCGGTGCGGAAGTCGTAGACCCAGAGCTTTGAGGTGTTGTGCGCGCCTCCGCTGCGCGGGGGCTTCTTCTCGAAGAACAGGACGTTCGCCTTGACGCCGCCCGCGTAGAAGATGCCCGTGGGCAGCCGAAGGATCGTGTGCAGGTCGAAGTCTTCGAGCAGGCGACGTCGGATCTTCTCGCCGGCGCCGCCCTCGAAGAGCACGTTGTCGGGAAGAACCACCGCCGCGCGGCCGTTCATCTCCATCAGCGACATGATGTGCTGGAGGAAGTTCAGCTGCTTGTTGGTGGTGGTGGCGCGGAAGTCGGCACGGTCGTAGGAGATGTCCTGCTTGTCGGCCTTGCCGTCCGTGCCGACGATGGTGATCGCGGACTTCTTGCCGAAGGGCGGGTTGGCGAGGACCAGGGAAGCGTGCTGCTTGGGCTGTTCGGCGAGCGCGTCCCCCTCGGTGATGAGTGACTTGCCGTCGGCGTCCCCGATGCCGTGCAGCAGCATGTTCATTGCGGCGAGGCGGGCCGTGCCGGTGACCAGCTCGTTGCCCCAGATCTTGCCGTCCCCGAGGGCGAGCCGCTCCTCGCGGGAGAGGTTCTGCATGTGGTGCTTGCGGATGTAGGCGTGTGCGGCGATGAGGAAGCCGGCGGTTCCGCAGGCGGGGTCGGTGATGGTGTCCTTCGGCCCCGGCTGCATCACGTCGACCATGGCGTCGATGAGCGCGCGGGGCGTGAAGTACTGGCCGGCACCCGTCTTTGTGTCCTCGGCGCCCTTGGCGAGCAGACCCTCGTAGGCGTCGCCCTTGAGGTCCGTGCCCTGGATCGTCCAGTCCTCTTTGCCGATAAGCTCGACGACCAGCTTTTCGAGGAGGGCGGGCTCGGTGATGCGGTTCTGAGCCTTGGCGAAGATCCTGCCGAGAGTGGTGCCGGGGCTCTTGCCGAGCTCGGCCAGGATCTCCCGGTAGTGGACTTCGAGCTCGATCCCCTTCTTGGAGGCGAGCGACTGCCAGTCGTACTTGGCGGGTACGACGGTCCGTGCCTCAGCCTCGGTGAAGGGGTCGGAGGCGATCTCGTCGGCCATCTTGAGGAAGAGCAGGTACGAGAGCTGCTCGACGTACTCGATGGTGGACAGGCCGTTGTCCCGGAGGACGTTGCAGTAGTTCCAGAGCTTCGCGACCAGGGTGCTGGTTTGGGCGTGCGCCAGGGCGGGGGATGCGGGGGTCACAGCGGAAGCTCCTGCTGAACGGCGGTGGCGGGTGACGGGGTTGAGGCGGGGGGCGGAGGCGGCGCCGCTTCGTCCGTCTTACGGGGCCTACGGGTGCCCCGCATGGCCTTGCCGCCCTGCGCTTCGCGCTCGGCCCGGATCCGTTCCAGTAGCAGGGAGGCGGGCTCGTCGGCGGGGTCTTGGGGGACCAGCTGCCCGCTGAACGCGCGGTTCGCTACTGAAATTCGCAGGTGCCTCGACCGCCGGATGGCCGCATCGGTGGCGGAGACCAGACGGACAGCCCCGACAACTGCGGTGTCTACTGCGGCGAGCGTTTCACGCTGGACTTCCAAGGGCGGGACAGGGATCGGAAGCCGCGAGAGCGTTTCGGCGCTGAGGTTGTACTGGCCAGCTGACGAGGCTGCGTACCGTTCGATCGCTCGCCGCCAAAGTGGGCTCTGCGTGACCAATTGGATCCAGCGAGGTTCCACAAAACCGGGAGTGAGTCGGAACCTGATGAGGTAGGACGCGAAGGCATAGGCGAGAGGTTTCTCCACTACGCCTACTCGACCGATGAGACTCGGGCTGCCATTAGTGCGTACGAACAGTAGGTCTCCAGGATCGAGGGAGAATTTCGTCAGGTCGAGTTCCGGGTCAACCGCGTTCTTGACGTCTGATAGATCGATTGATCCGCCCTGAACATTGGGAATGCGCAGGACTGGATAACCCAGGGCATCGTAGCCACACTTGGTCGAAGTGCCGTATCCAGACGAGTGCGACAAGGTACCTAGGCTGATATTCGTCCAATTATCCGGCAGGGTGTATCCAGGAATACTGACGGGAGTGATGGGCTGCCACCGGCGGGTGGCCAGGGATCTGCTAGCTAGGTGGAGAGCGCTTTCGGTTGGTGTCTCGTCCGCATTTACTGGGCGGCTGAAGCCTCCAGACATCGCACGGCCGTAGAGAAGTGACCTGAGTCGTCGGGACTTCGCCTGAACCACGGTCAAGTAAGCACTGCCTGCGTCGAGGCGGGAGAGATGGCTTTCGAGGGATTCGACGATGCGGCGCTGCTCAGCTAGAGGCGGCACGGGGATCCGCCAAGCGGCCAGTTTAGCAGCTCCGAGATGGTGGATCCCGACCCCCCGCGCCCCCTTTGCGAAAGCCCCTCGCGTGGCTTCATGCCGCAATAGGTGCAGGAGGTAATGTGGCTCAATGTTGGTCGTGGCGCGCACTCGAATCAGGGTGTTTTGGAAGCAGCAGTCAGCGATCTGATCGTTCCAGATGGCTGGTTTGCCAACCTCACCTGCGCTTCCGGATGCCTCGCTTAGAACGATGTCTCCGGGAATCAGGCGATACGTCTCCAGCTCGGCGTCGGTGAAGTTCATCTCCTTCACGTCGCCAAGTTTGAGGCCGTTCCAGTCTACGTTGGCGGCTCTCAGGTATGGGCGCATTTGGTCGCCGGAATGGTTCTTTGGGGAACGTTGCCGACCAAGTCGCACTTCGGCAACTTCCTCCAGCCTGGACCAGGCCCATCCCGCCGGAAGTTCCACGTCACTCAAGCCAATTCTCGATTCAGCTCACTCAACAGAGACCGCACATTCCGCCCCGGGAACGCGTGCTGGAAACCGCGGCCGCCGCCCTTCCCCTTGAAGGGCTCCGCGTTGAATTCCTTCGTACCGATGCCGACGTCGCTCGCCACCACGTCCCGTATGGACCGCAGCCACCACAGCTGCTCCTCCGAGAACACCGCCCCGGCCTGGCTCTGCTTCAGCAGCCACGCCTCGAAGCGCTCCTCCACCGTCTCCCGGTACGGCCGCAGCTCCTCGTCCACGCCCAGCTCGTACCGGATCAGGGAGATCAGATCCGGGACGCCCGCCTCACGGCCGGGGGAGTGGGCCGCCACTCCCAGGTCCTCGTAGTACGTCCAGAGAACCTTCGGGGTCCACGCGAAGTGCGGGCGGCGGATCTCCAGCGCCAGTTCCTGGAGCGCCGCGTACGTCTCCGCCGGGGAGACCGACCGCGGGCTCGTCAGGGCGATGCTGACTGCAGTGATGCGGTCGCGCTCCTCCTTCAGGAGCCGGCTCCAGCGGTCCACCTGCTCCTTCGCGCGCTGCTCGCGCGGGATCTCGTTTACATCCGTCACCTCGACGGCCGTGAACTCGTCGAAGACGTAGTCCTTGTCCCGGCGGATCTCGATGATGTGCCGCCGCAGCTCGGGCCGCTCCGTCAACGGCGCGATCGCGTTCTCGATCAGACGACGGGCCGCCGCCTGGCCGCCCTCGTCCACCGCCCGCTCCTGCCGGTCCGGGTCGACCGCCTTGACGATGGCGCCCGCGATCTCGGACAGCGTCTGTCCGCCCGCAGCCCGCGTCAGCTGCTCGCGCTCCTCAGTCGTCAGCTGCTGGTTGAGCCGGGCCAGCCGTCCCGCCAGGATCTCGGCCTCGCTCGCACTGATGGACTTCGTACCGGCCTTGTCGAGCAGCTTGGCCAGCGACACCTGACGCTCACCCGCCGGCACCAGCGGCCGGGCGTCCACCAACGGCGAGTCGGTCACGCCGACCGCGTCGACCAGCACGAAGCGGTCCTTGCGCACCGACGCGTCCGCATCCGGCGTGACCTCTTGGAGCTCGGTCGCGTCGATGGTCCGGGCGCCGCGTCCCTTCATCTGCTCGAAGAGGACCGCGCTGCGCACCTCCCGCAGGAAGATGACGCACTCCAGGGCCTTCACGTCCGTGCCCGTCGCGATCATGTCGACGGTGACGGCGACCCGCATGCGGGGCGAGGTCCGCAGGGCGCGGATCAGCTCGTCCGGGTCCTCGCCCGCCTGGCGGCTCTTGTACGTGATCTTTTTCGCGAAGTCGTCCCCGCGCCCGAAGACCTCCTTGACCTGGGCCAGGACATCCTCGGCGTGGTCCTCACCGACCGCGAAGATCAGGGTCTTCGGCAGCTCGCTCCGGCCGGGGAACCAGCGCTGCCAGTTGTCCCGGTAGGCCGTCAGCACCGCCCTGATCTCGTCCACCGTCACCACCGACCGGCCGATCTGCCCGGTCGTGTACGAGAAGTCGTCGTCCAGCTCCTGATAGCGCTGCCGCCGGGTCTTGCGGTCCTTGATCCGTACCGTCGTACCCGACTCGATCTTCGCGCCGCCGTTCTCCCGCAGGTCGGTCCGCATCCGTACGACGTCGAAGTCGACGTTCACGCCGTCCGCCACCGCCTGCGGATACGTGTACTCGGAGACCAGGTTGCGTCCGAAGAAGCCGAGGGTCTGGAGCGTGGGCGTGGCGGTCAGACCAACCAGATGCGCGTCGAAGTACTCCAGGACCCCGCGCCACAGCCCGTAGATCGACCGGTGGCACTCGTCCACGATGATCAGGTCGAAGGACTCGATCGGCACGTCGGGGTTGTAGGAGACGTCGATCGGCAGGTCGGTCGCGTACGTGTCCTCGTACGCCTCGCTGTCCGCGACCTCGTCCGCCTGCTCGTCCTCGGCGAGGGCCTCGCCGCGCAGGAGGGAGTACATCTTCTGGATCGTGCAGATGGTGACCGAGGAGGTGTCCTGGAGTCCGGCAGCGCCCAGACGGTCGACGTTGTAGATGTCTGAGAGTTTGCGGCCGTCGTCGGGCGTCGTGAACTTCCGGAACTCGTCGTACGCCTGCCTGCCCAGGTTGTTGCGGTCCACGAGGAACAGGACCCGGCGCGCCTTGGCGTGCTTGAGCAGACGGTACGTCTGCGACACGGCGGTGAACGTCTTGCCCGCACCGGTCGCCATCTGGATCAGCGCCCGCGCGCGGTCCTCGCCCAGCGATTTCTCCAGGCCGGTGATCGCGTCGATCTGGGCGAGACGCAGGCCGTTGGGCTCCAGTACGGGCAGCCGGCGCAGCGCGGCGCGGAACGTGAGGGCGTCCGGGTTCTCCTCCGCGCGCCGCATCCACCCGGCGACCGTCTCGGGCCGATGGAACGAGAAGACCTCGCGGGAGCGGGCGTCGGGGTCGAGACGGTTGATGAAGTAGGTCTCGGTGCCGGTCGTCGCGTACCGGAAGGCGAAGGGCTCGGCCTCGCGCCAGACGGCGAGGCGGTGCTCCTTGAGCACCCCGGACGCATAGCGGTCGTTCTGCTCGACGGCGCTGGAGAGGTGGTCGCCCTCGCGCTTGGCCTCCACGACGCCGACGATGTGCCCGTCGACGTACAGGACGTAATCCGCCCGACCGGTGGCGAGGGTGAACTCCCGGACCGCCACGCCCTGACCCGCCTCGGGGTTGACCTGGTCGCGGTCCTGCACGATCCAGCCGCACGCGTGCAGCATCTCGTCGATGGCCTCGCGTGCCTGTACCTCGTTGAGCGGGGCGGGACGCTGTGCCCGGTGGATGATCGCCTCGCGGCGCTGGGCGTCCACCTGCCGCGGCTGCCGGCGGGCGGCCTCGTACTTCACCTGCTGGGTACTGCGGAGCTCGTCGATCTGCGTGGTGAGCTGTTCGACGCGAGACAGCAGCTCACTCTTGTTCGCGTCCGCGCTGGCGATCAGGTGCTCGGCCTCGGCGCGCGCCTTGCGCTCCGCTTCGAGGGCATCGCTGGATTCGGCGAGCCGGGTACGGGCCTGGGTCAGCTCCTGACGGTGGCCGTCGAGCGCCTCGCGCAGCTCCGCCAACTCTGCTGGGTCCGTGACCTGTGCGGTATCACCGGGGTCCGTGGGCGGCACGAACTGCGCGACCGTACGCCGGCCCTCGATGGCGTCGTGGAACCAGAGGCCCAGCTTGTAGCAGACGCGTACGGCGGCGAGAGCTCGCGCGGTGTCGAAGAGGTGGCTGTGCGCGGCCTTGTTCCGGTCACGGCGCACGCGGTCGAAGTCATCACGGATCTCGGGGACGAGGACCCCGGCACGCGTCAGCGCCGTCAGCCGGTCGATCTGGCGGTCGCCCTCGATCCGCATGCCGATGCGGGTGATCAGCTCCTCCGCGAGGACCTCGCCGAACTGTCCTGCCTGCACCAGAGATGAGTTGGGGTGGGTGAACACCGTGGCCTCAGCCGAGGCGCCGTACAGAGAGAGCAGAGGCTGGTGCTGGTAGAGGACCCCGAAGTTCGGTGATCCCTTCGCGAAATCGCGAAGCCTGTCGTCCACGGTGTTGTCCCCCCGAAAAATCTGGTCTGCGGGTATCCACGGTGCGAAACACAAGAAGACCCTCCGAACAGTACTGGCACTGTTTGGAGGGTCTCTCTAGCACTTCCTGCGAAGTGCCCCCGGCAGGATTCGAACCTGCGCACACGGCTCCGGAGGCCGTTGCTCTATCCCCTGAGCTACGGGGGCGCGTCGTTCGCGTTGCGGCGACGAGTTGAACACTACCAGCTTCCCCCGGGTGATCAGAAACGAGTTCCGGGGGAGGGGGAGGTGGGTCGCCCGGAGGGGGTGGAAGTGGCAAAAACCCGGACGCGGGGGCTTAGGCGGACCTACTCTCGAGTTGTGTCAGGCGCCTCGGGCCGGGTGCTTGTTGTCGACGACAACAAGGTCATCCGGCAGCTGATCAAGGTCAATCTCGAGCTGGAGGGCTTCGAGGTAGTGACCGCGAACGATGGTGCCGAGTGTCTGGACGTCGTGCACCGCGTGTGCCCCGACGTGATCACCCTCGATGTGGTCATGCCCCGGCTGGACGGGTTCGGGACGGCCGCCCAGCTGCGCGCCGATCCGCGGACGCGGCACGTGCCCGTCGCCATCGTGAGCGCCTGTACGCAGCATGAGGTGGAGGCCGGGATCGAGGCCGGGGTGGATGCGTTCCTCGCCAAGCCCTTCGAGCCCGCCGAGCTCGTGCAGGTCGTACGCCGGCTCATCGAGCGCAAGGACCGGCGGGAGCGGAAGGGAGCCCCCGCAGGGCGCGGGAAGGTGTAGCGGCCGACGGCTGTTCACATGGCGAAACCGTTCGCGGGATGGGTGGGCTTCTCGCCTAGGCTGGTCCCGTGACCCCCGCCGACCTCTCCCGTACCGTCGTACGCGCCGTGCGCTGCGCCGTCGAGGAGGGGGAGCTGCCCGCCGAGGCGGGTGTGCCCGAGCGGGTCGTCGTCGAGCGGACCCGCCCCGGCGGGGTGGGGGACTACGCGACCCCCGTGGCCTTTCAGGTCGCCAAGGCCGCCGGATGCCCGCCCCGGGGCGTGGCGGACGTACTGGCCCGCCGGCTCGGCGCGGAGCCCGGCATCGAGCATGTCGAGGTCACCGGAGCCGGGTTCCTCAACTTCGTGCTGCCGTCCCCCTCCGCCCCCTCCGTCGTCCGGGACGCCATCGTCCGCGACATCGTGATCCGGGACGTACGGGGCGGGGCCATGTTCGCCGCCCCCGCCCCTGCCGACGAGACCGGGACCGGGCTGCGCGAGTGCGTCGTGCGGCGCAGTGTCCTGCGGCTCGTGTGCGCCCAGGGCGGCACCGGGTGCGACCTGCCAGAGGACCTGCCCGTCGCGCCCCTTGCCAAGCGGGACGGCGACGTCGTCGCCCGTTACGGCCGCGACGCCGCCCACTGGGCGATGCTCGCCGTGCCCGCCCGGGAGACCCCGGCCGTCTCCGACGCTTTGCTCGTTCAGGGCGAGGCCAGCGAGTTCTTCCGCGTGCGGTACGCCCACGCGCGCAGCCGGGCCCTCGTACGGAACGCCGATCAGCTGGGCTTCCACCCGGAGCCGGGCGACGTCGACGTGCCCGCCCTGCTGCGCCTCCTCGCCGACCACGACCTCGTCCTGGAGGCCGCCGCGCACCACCGCGCGCCCGAGCGTCTCACCCGGCACCTCGTCGAGCTGGCCGACGAGCTGCTCGATTTCCAGCACTGCGTCCTGCCCAAGGGGGACGAGAAACCCTCGGCCGCCCACCGTGCCCGGCTGGCTCTTGCCGAAGCCGCCGGGACGGTGCTGGCCGGTGGCCTGGCCCTGCTCGGCATAGACGCACCTGACTGCCTGTGATCTGCGAAGAGAGATACCGATGAGCCGTTCCGCGCACCCCGCCGGGCCCCGCCACGCCGACGTCCTGCCCGAGGGGCACTACGCCCCGCCGCCCGCCGACCTCAACGCGCTCGACGAGAAGGTCTGGGCCCGGACCGTACGACGGAACCCCGACGGTGTCGTGACGGTGGGCGGCATCCCCGTCACCACCCTCGCCCAGGAGTTCGGGACGCCGGCCTACTTCCTCGACGAGGAGGACTTCCGGGCCCGGTGCCGGGCCTGGGCGCACGCCTTCGGGCCGGACGCCGACGTCTTCTACGCAGGGAAGGCGTTCCTCTCCAAGGCCGTCGTGAAGTGGCTTCAGGAAGAGGGGCTGAACCTCGACGTGTGTTCCGGCGGGGAGCTGGCCACCGCGCTCGCCGCCGGGATGCCCGCCGAGCGGATCGCCTTCCACGGCAACAACAAGTCCGTCGCGGAGATCACCCGGGCCGTCGAGGCCGGAGTCGGTCGCATCGTGCTCGACTCCTTCCAGGAGATCGCTCGAGTCGCGCACATCGCCCGTGAGCTCGGCGTACGCCAGCCCGTCCAGATCCGCGTGACCGTCGGCGTCGAGGCGCACACGCACGAGTTCATCGCGACCGCGCACGAGGACCAGAAGTTCGGCATCGCCGTCGCCGACGGTTCCGCGGCGGAGGCCGTCCGGCGCGCGCTCGGGCACGACAGCCTCGAGCTGCTCGGCGTCCACTCCCACATCGGCTCGCAGATCTTCGACATGGCCGGCTTCGAGGTCTCCGCCAAGCGGGTGGTCCGGCTGCTGGCCGCCGTACGCGACGAGCACGGCGTCGAGCTGCCCGAGATCGACCTCGGCGGCGGCCTCGGCATCGCGTACACGTCCTCCGACGACCCGCGCGAGCCCCACGAGATCGCCAAGGCCCTGCACGAGATCGTCGCCCGCGAGTGCGAGTCCGCCGGGCTGCGCGCGCCCCGCATCTCCGTCGAGCCCGGCCGGGCCATCGTCGGGCCCACCGCCTTCACGCTGTACGAGGTCGGCACGATCAAGCCGCTCGAGGGGCTGCGTACGTACGTCTCCGTCGACGGCGGCATGTCCGACAACATCCGCACCGCCCTCTACGACGCCGAGTACGCGGTCACCCTCGTCTCCCGCGTCTCGGACGCCGAGCCGATGCTCGTCCGCGTCGTCGGCAAGCACTGCGAGAGCGGTGACATCGTGGTGAAGGACGCCTTCCTGCCGGCCGATCTGGCCCCGGGGGACCTCCTCGCCGTACCCGCCACCGGGGCGTACTGCCGCTCCATGGCCAGCAACTACAACCACGCGCTGCGACCGCCCGTCGTGGCCGTGCGCGACGGGGAGGCCCGAGTGATCGTCCGGCGCGAGACGGAGGAAGATCTCCTGCGTCTCGACCTCGGATGAACCGCATATTTCCGGGGGAAGCCCCCAGACCCCCAAAATAGGTGCCGATAGGTGTCTCACTCAATGGACCGAGGATGGAAAGTGCTGTCCATTGAGTGAGACTGGATGAGACCTGGCGCGCAACCCGCGCGCCGGGTGGTGATGGAAGATCGAAAGGCGTAGGTCGAATGATGCGTACGCGTCCGCTGAAGGTGGCGCTGCTGGGCTGTGGAGTGGTCGGCTCAGAGGTGGCTCGCATCATGACGACGCACGCCGACGACCTGACGGCCAGGATCGGTGCGCCCGTCGAGCTCGCAGGCGTGGCCGTGCGCCGTCCCTCCAAGGTCCGCGAGGGCATCGACCCGGCCCTCGTCACCACCGACGCGACCGCCCTCCTCAAACGCGGCGACATCGACATCGCCATCGAGGTCATCGGCGGCATCGAGCCCGCCCGCACCCTGATCACCACCGCGTTCGAGAACGGCATCTCCGTCGTCTCGGCGAACAAGGCGCTGCTCGCGCAGGACGGCGCCGCGCTGCACGCAGCCGCCGAGGCGAACGGGCTGGACCTCTACTACGAGGCCGCCGTCGCGGGCGCCATTCCGCTGGTCCGCCCCATGCGCGAGTCCCTCGCGGGCGACAAGATCAACCGGGTGATGGGCATCGTCAACGGCACGACGAACTTCATCCTCGACAAGATGGACTCGACCGGCGCCGGCTACCAGGAGGCGCTCGACGAGGCCACCGCCCTCGGGTACGCCGAGGCCGACCCCACCGCCGACGTCGAGGGCTACGACGCCGCCGCCAAGGCCGCGATCCTGGCCGGCATCGCCTTCCACACCCGGGTCCGCCTCGACGACGTCTACCGCGAGGGCATGACCGAGGTCAGCGCCGCCGACTTCGCCTCCGCCAAGCGGATGGGCTGCACCATCAAGCTCCTCGCCATCCTGGAGCGCGCCGCCGACGGCCAGTCCGTCACCGCCCGCGTCCACCCGGCGATGATCCCGCTCAGCCACCCGCTCGCCTCCGTCCGCGAGGCGTACAACGCGGTCTTCGTCGAGGCGGAGGCCGCCGGGCGGCTCATGTTCTACGGGCCCGGCGCCGGTGGTGCGCCGACCGCCTCCGCGGTCCTCGGCGACCTCGTCGCCGTCTGCCGCAACAAGCTCGCCGAGGCAACGGGGCCCGGCGAGTCCGCGTACACCCAGCTGCCGGTCAGCCCCATGGGCGATGTCGTCACCCGGTACCACATCAGCCTCGATGTGGCCGACAAGCCGGGCGTCCTCGCCCAGGTGGCGACGACGTTCGCGGAGCACGGTGTCTCGATCGACACCGTCCGCCAGCAGGGCAAGGACGGCGAGGCCTCCCTCGTCGTCGTCACTCACCGCGCGCCCGACGCCGCCCTCTCCGGGACCGTCGAGGCACTGCGGAAGCTGGACACCGTCCGCGGTGTCGCCAGCATCATGCGTGTTGAAGGGGAGTAAGGACCCATGAGCAGCAATCGCACCCACCAGTGGCGCGGCATCATCGAGGAGTACCGGGACCGCCTGCCGGTGACGGACGCGACTCCGGTGGTCACGCTTCGTGAGGGCGGCACTCCCCTCGTCCCGGCTCAGGTGCTCTCCGAGCGCACGGGCTGTGAGGTCCACCTGAAGGTCGAGGGCGCGAACCCCACCGGGTCCTTCAAGGACCGCGGCATGACCATGGCGATCACCAAGGCCAAGGAGGACGGCGCGAAGGCCGTCATCTGCGCCTCCACGGGCAACACGTCGGCCTCCGCCGCCGCGTACGCGGTGCGCGCCGGGATGGTCTGCGCGGTGCTCGTGCCGCAGGGCAAGATCGCGCTCGGCAAGATGGGTCAGGCCCTGATCCACGGCGCCAAGATCCTTCAGGTGGACGGCAACTTCGACGACTGCCTGGACCTGGCCCGCGCGCTGTCCGACAACTACCCGGTGGCGCTGGTCAATTCCGTCAACCCGGTACGCATCGAGGGCCAGAAGACGGCCGCGTTCGAGATCGTCGACGCGCTCGGCGACGCGCCCGACATCCATGTGCTGCCCGTCGGCAACGCCGGCAACATCACCGCGTACTGGAAGGGCTTCAAGGAGTACAAGGCCGATGGCCTGGCCTCCCGTACGCCCCGTGTGTGGGGTTTCCAGGCCTCCGGTTCCGCGCCCATCGTGCGCGGCGAGGTCGTCAAGGAGCCGCACACCATCGCCACGGCGATCCGTATCGGCAACCCGGCCTCGTGGGACTACGCGCTCGCCGCGCGCGACGAGTCGGGCGGCTTCATCGACGAGGTGACGGACCGTCAGATCCTGTCCGCCTACCGGCTGTTGGCCGCCCAGGAGGGCGTCTTCGTCGAGCCCGCCTCGGCCGCGTCCGTGGCCGGCCTGCTGAAGGCCGCCGAGCTCGGTCTGGTCGACCCGGGCCAGAAGATCGTATGCACCGTCACCGGCAACGGCCTGAAGGACCCCGACTGGGCGGTCGCCGGTGCTCCGCAGCCGGTCACCGTCCCGGTCGACGCCGAGGCCGCGGCCATCCGTCTCGGCCTGGTCTGACACACCACACGGTCGCCGGATTCCGGAAGGCTCGGACACGCCTCCGCAAGCCCCCGGAATCCGGCAACTCGCCGCGTACGGCACCAAAAGTCCACTGAATCCAGCGGAAGTCCGCGACACGCATCGTGCGCCTCCTGTGCGCCCTATGTCGCGAGAGAACCTTCCTTCGATAGGCTGTACTTACATCCACCACCGTGCATATGACCGCGGTGCTGCCCCGAGGGCCTTCGGGTGTCGTACGTTCTCCAGTACATTCGCAGCGAAGATCCCGCCAGTCACCCGATCTCGCACAGTCACAAGGAGTGTCATCTACCGATGGCAGGTCCAGCGTTCCGCGCCGCCGCAGTACGAGTGCGCGTCCCCGCCAGCAGCGCCAACCTCGGCCCCGGCTTCGATGCCCTCGGCCTGGCGCTGGGGCTCTACGACGACGTGGTCGTCCGGGTGGCCGACTCCGGCCTGAACATCGACATCGCCGGCGAGGGCGCCGACACCCTGCCGCGGGACGAGAGCCACCTCCTCGTACGTTCCATGCGCACCGCCTTCGACCTGCTGGGCGGGCAGCCGCGCGGCCTCGAGGTCGTCTGCGCCAACCGCATCCCGCACGGCCGCGGCCTCGGCTCCTCCTCCGCCGCCATCTGCGCCGGAATCGTCGCCGCCCGCGCCGTGACCATAGGCGGAGAGGCCAAGCTCGACGACGCGGCGCTGCTGGAGCTCGCCACCGAGATCGAGGGCCACCCCGACAACGTCGCCGCCTGTCTGCTCGGCGGCTTCACCCTGGCGTGGATGGACGGGGGCAGCGCCAAGGCCATCAGGATGGAGCCTTCGGATTCCATCGTTCCGGTGGTCTTCGTACCCTCCAAGCCGGTTCTCACCGAGACCGCGCGCGGCCTGCTGCCGCGCACCGTCCCGCACGTGGACGCGGCCGCCAACGCGGGTCGCGCGGCCCTGCTCGTGGAAGCCCTGACCCGGCGCCCCGAGCTGCTGCTCCCCGCCACAGAAGACCGGCTCCACCAGGAGTACCGGTCCCCGGCGATGCCCGAGAGCGTGGCACTCGTCAACCGGCTGCGGGCGGACGGCATCCCCGCGGTCATCTCCGGTGCGGGCCCCACAGTCCTCGCACTGGCCGACAACGGTGCGGCCGACAAGGTCGCGCAGCTCGCGGGCGAGGGATGGGCGGCCAACCGGCTGGCACTCGACGCCGCGGGCGCGAGCGTACTTCCGCTGGGCACCCAGGGCGGCTAAGCCGTCCGGGCACACCCGCCAGGGGCGGGCGGTCAGGGCAGGCCGCCCGCGCGGAAGGGCGCGATTGCCGGGCATTGAGAGGGGGAATACCTGATGGATCCGGTAGTGTTAGTCTCAAGTGTGCATCCGAAGCCGCCATGGCTCGGTGCTCAGTGTCCCCATTCGGGACCACCTTTCTTCCGGGAGCCTCCCCGACTGCTTTGATCGCTGCCAGCAGTTTCGAGCACGCTCCGGAATCGGCGTGACATTCCCACGCTTCCAGCTCGGGGGCTTCTCGCCGGAACCACCCATGCACGTTTCTCTCCGCCGTATCTCTACCGGCGGACCACCGCCCCGGCACAGTCCACACACCTAGGACTGTTGTCGGACAGCACAACCGGTCGCCGAGCCAGACAGGCCGACGTCCGCTCCAGGGAAGGACCCTTCGTGAGCGACACCACCGATCTGATGGGCGCTGCCGACACCAACGTCGACACCAGTGCCCCCGCCGCGGGCGCCGCAACCAAGCGTCGCCGCTCCGGCACCGGCCTCGAGGGCATGGTCCTGGCCGAGCTGCAGCAGGTCGCGTCGGGCCTCGGTATCAGGGGCACCGCGCGGATGCGCAAGAGCCAGCTGATCGAGGTCATCAAGGAGGCGCAAGCGGGCGGCGGCAGTGCCCCCAAGACCGCTGCCTCCGCCGTGGACACCGCCGAGGCCAAGCCGAAGCGCCGTGCCACCAGCAAGGCCCGCACGGGCGAGGCCGCCGCCGAGGCGCCCGCCGAGAAGCCTGCCACGCAGGCCCAGATCGACATCCCCGGCCAGCCGGCCAGCGACGACGCCCCGGTCGGCGAGCGCCGCCGCCGTCGTGCGACGGCCCCCTCCGGCAGCCCGGAGACCGCGGCCCCCGTCGCCGCCGCCGTCAAGGTCGAGGAGAAGACCGAGACCGCGCCCGCCGCGCAGACCGAGATCAAGGCCGAGGCCGCGACCGCCGTCTCCGCGCCCCAGGGCCAGGAGGCCGGCGAGGGCCGCGGCCGCCGCGACCGCCGCGACCGCGGTGACCGCGCCGAGCGCGGCGACCGCCAGCAGGGCCGCCGGGACCGTGGCGCCAAGGCCGACGACCAGGGCCAGGGCGGCCAGGGTCAGGGCCAGGGCGGCCAGGCCCCGCAGGGTGGCCAGGGCGGCGGCCGTCAGGACCGCGGCGACCGCCAGCAGCAGGGCGACCGCCAGCAGCAGGGCGGCCGTCAGGACCGTCAGCAGCAGGGCCAGCTGGGTCGTCAGGACCGCCAGGACAACGGCCCGCAGGACGACTTCGACGGTGAGGACGGCCGTCGCGGCCGTCGCGGACGCTACCGCGACCGCCGTGGCCGTCGCGGACGCGACGAGTTCGCCCCGAGCGAGCAGCCGGTCGCCGACGACGACGTCCTGATCCCCGTCGCGGGCATCCTCGACATCCTCGACAACTACGCGTTCATCCGGACCTCCGGCTACCTGCCCGGCCCCAATGACGTGTACGTCTCCCTCGCCCAGGTCCGCAAGGCGGGCCTGCGCAAGGGCGACCACACCACCGGTGCCGTGCGCCAGCCCAAGGACGGCGAGCGCCGCGAGAAGTTCAACGCCCTTGTGCGGCTGGACTCGGTGAACGGCATGGCGCCCGAATCCGGGCGTGGCCGACCGGAGTTCCAGAAGCTGACCCCGCTCTACCCGCAGGACCGGCTCCGCTTGGAGACCGACCCGGGCGTGCTGACCGGCCGGATCATCGACCTGGTCGCACCGATCGGCAAGGGCCAGCGTGGTCTGATCGTCTCGCCTCCGAAGGCCGGCAAGACGATGATCATGCAGTCGATCGCCAACGCGATCACCGTCAACAACCCCGAGTGCCACCTGATGGTCGTCCTGGTCGACGAGCGTCCGGAAGAGGTCACCGACATGCAGCGGTCGGTCAAGGGCGAGGTCATCTCCTCGACCTTCGACCGCCCGGCCGAGGATCACACCACCGTCGCCGAGCTGGCCATCGAGCGCGCCAAGCGCCTGGTGGAGCTGGGTCACGACGTGGTCGTCCTGCTGGACTCCATCACCCGTCTGGGCCGCGCGTACAACCTCGCGGCGCCCGCCTCCGGCCGCATCCTGTCCGGTGGTGTCGACTCGACCGCGCTGTACCCGCCGAAGCGCTTCTTCGGTGCCGCGCGCAACATCGAGGACGGCGGCTCGCTGACCATCCTGGCCACCGCGCTCGTCGACACCGGCTCGCGCATGGACGAGGTGATCTTCGAGGAGTTCAAGGGCACCGGCAACATGGAGCTCAAGCTCGACCGGAAGCTCGCCGACAAGCGCATCTTCCCGGCTGTCGACGTCGACGCGTCCGGCACCCGCAAGGAGGAGATCCTGCTCAACAGCGAGGAGCTCTCCATCACCTGGAAGCTCCGCCGGGTGCTGCACGCGCTCGACTCGCAGCAGGCGATCGAGCTGCTGCTCGACAAGATGAAGCAGACGAAGTCGAACGCCGAGTTCCTGATGCAGATCGCCAAGACGACCCCGGCGGGCAAGAACGACGACTGACGTCGCCGTCGCAGCCCCGCCCCGCACTGCCGAGACCGCCCCCACCGCACCCGCGGCGGGGGCGGTCTCGCGTGTACGGGCCCCGCGCAGCCTCCCGCGCCCGGTGCGACCTTCACCACAGTCCGGCCCCGCCCGGACCGCTGTACGCCGCCGCGCGCATCACCGCTAAACCGCAGGTAGGCGCCGCGGTACACGGGGTTCGTGCCGGTACCCGCAGCTCTTGTGCCCGGCCGGGCGCACCCCGTACCCCGTGGAACCCTGGAAGGGCTTCGGCCGTCTCTGTCTGGGACAGCGGGGGAGGAATCCGGGCCGGCAGCGGCCGGGAACCGGACTCAGGACTGAGGAGAGCATGAGCCAGGACACCAGGGGCGGAGGCCATCGTGCCGCGGGCCGGCGCCGACGGAAACAGCCGGTGCGCCGCAAGGCCCTCACCATCGCCGCGTGGAGCGCCGCGGGCGTGGTCCTCCTCGGCGGCGGGAGTCTCGGCTACTTCTACTTCAAGCTCAACGGCAACCTGAAGACCGTCGACATCAACCAGGCACTCGGCACCGACCGCCCGCAGAACGCGGACAACGGCTCGATGGACATCCTGGTCCTCGGCTCCGACTCCCGCGGCGGGGCCAACGGCGAGTACGGCCAGGACGACGGCGGCTCCGCCCGCTCCGACACGGCGATGATCGTCCACCTCTACGACGGCCACAAGAAGGCCAGCGTCGTATCGATCCCGCGCGACGCCCTGGTCACGCGCCCCTCCTGCGCCGTCACCGGCTCGAAGAAGACCGACCCCGGCGGCCCGCGCCACATGTTCAACGAGTCGTTCACCATCGGTGGGGCGGCCTGCGCGGTGAAGACCGTCGAGAAGATGTCGGGGATCCGCATGGACCACTACATGGAGGTCGACTTCACGGGCTTCAAGAAGATCATCGACAACCTCGGCGGCGTCGAGGTGACCACGACCAAGCCCATCAAGGACGGCGCCAGCCACCTGGACCTCGCGTCGGGCACCAACCACCTCAACGGCGAGCAGGCCCTGGGCCTCGTACGGACCCGCAAGAGCGTCGGCGACGGCAGCGACCTCGGCCGAATACAGCTCCAGCAGGCGTTCATCAAGGCGCTGATCAAGCAGGTCAAGAGCATCGGCATCTTCGACAACCCCAAGCGGCTCGTCGATCTCGCCGACACCTCCACCAAGGCGCTCACTACCGACACCCAGCTGGGCAACGTGAAGGCCCTGGCAGGGTTCGCCCAGAGCCTGCAGGGCATCGACGCCCAGAACATGCAGATGATTACCCTGCCGGTGGGGGCGGACGTCCGTGACCCCGACCGCGTGGTCCCGCTCACCAAGGAGTCCAAGATGGTCTGGGACGCCCTCCTGGCCGAGCAGTCGATCCCCGCGGAGGCCACGGCGAATTCGATGGGCGACAAGGGCAAGGCCGGCGAGATCGTGCGCTAGGAATAGATGCCGGACCCACCTCGTTGAGGGAGGCGTCCTCAGAATTTTGACAGGCGGCCCGGTCCTGGCAGACTGGTCTGTCGGCCCCGGTTCACGCAGCGCGCAATTCGGCTCCTGCGACCCGGCGCCCTCCCGAATCTAGGAGACACCTTGAAGAGCGAGATCCACCCCCAGTACGTCGAGACCCAGGTCAGCTGCACCTGTGGCGCGTCGTTCACCACCCGTAGCACCCTGACCGAGGGCACCATCCGTGCCGAGGTCTGCTCCGAGTGCCACCCGTTCTACACGGGCAAGCAGAAGATCCTCGACACCGGTGGCCGCGTCGCCCGCTTCGAGGCCCGCTTCGGCAAGGCTGCCGGCTCGAAGTAGCGAGCCCCCGGCGCCGGACGCCGGCTGCACCCTGTCCACACGGGGGCAGCCGGACCGGCGCCTTTGTCGTCCCGCAGCCCTTTCTTACTTTCACCACAGGAGACCCCGATGTTCGAGGCGGTCGAGGAACTGGTCGGCGAGCACGCCGACCTTGAGAAGAAGCTCGCCGACCCGTCGGTCCACTCCGATCAGGCCAACGCGCGCAAGCTCAACAAGCGCTACGCGGAGCTGACCCCGATCATCGCGACGTACCGTGCGTGGAAGCAGTCGGCCGACGACATCGAGACGGCGAAGGAGTTCGCGGCCGATGACCCGGACTTCGTGGCCGAGGTCAAGGAACTGAGCGCACAGCGCGAAGAGCTCACCGAGAAGCTCCGCCTGCTGCTCGTCCCCCGCGACCCCAGCGACGACAAGGACGTGCTCCTCGAGGTCAAGGCCGGCGCGGGCGGCGACGAGTCCGCCCTGTTCGCGGGCGACCTGCTGCGCATGTACCTGCGCTACGCCGAGCGCGTGGGCTGGAAGACCGAGATCATCGACGCCACCGAGTCCGAGCTCGGCGGCTACAAGGACGTCCAGGTCTCCGTCCGCACCAAGGGCGGCAACGGCGCCACCGAGCCCGGCAAGGGCGTGTGGGCCCGCCTGAAGTACGAGGGCGGCGTGCACCGCGTCCAGCGCGTTCCGGCCACCGAGTCCCAGGGCCGCATCCACACCTCCGCCGCCGGCGTGCTCGTCACCCCGGAGGCCGAGGAGGTCGAGGTCGAGATCAACATGAACGACCTGCGCATCGACGTGTACCGCTCGTCGGGCCCCGGCGGCCAGTCCGTCAACACCACCGACTCGGCCGTGCGCATCACGCACCTCCCGACCGGTGTGGTCGCCTCCTGCCAGAACGAGAAGAGCCAGCTCCAGAACAAGGAGCAGGCCATGCGCATCCTGCGCTCGCGTCTGCTGGCCGCCGCCCAGGAAGCCGCCGAGCAGGAGGCCTCCGACGTGCGCCGCAGCCAGGTGCGCAGCGTGGACCGGTCCGAGAAGATCCGC
Source organism: Streptomyces sp. ISL-87 (assembly GCF_018614095.1). Classification (GTDB taxonomy): domain Bacteria; phylum Actinomycetota; class Actinomycetes; order Streptomycetales; family Streptomycetaceae; genus Streptomyces. Next base: position 41,050 of record NZ_JAGGOY010000119.1, read on the forward strand.
ACGTACAACTACCCGGAAAACCGGATCTCGGACCACCGGACCGGGTTCAAGGCGTACAACTTGGACCAGGTGCTCGACGGAGACCTCGACGCGGTCATCCAGGCCTGCGTCGACACCGACTCCGCCGCGAAGCTCGCGGCCGCGCACTGACCCCCGCTTCACCCCCCCCGTACGACAGCAGCCCGGAGGACCAGCGTGAACTTGCTGCTTGCCGAGGTGGCCCAGGCCACCCAGCGGCTGGCCGCCGCCGGCGTGCCCTCACCGCGCTTCGACGCGGAGGAGCTCGCGGCCTTCGTGCACGGCGTCAAGCGGGGGGAACTGCACCACGTCAAGGACGCGGATTTCGACGCCCGCTACTGGGAGGCCGTCGCCCGCCGCGAGGCGCGCGAGCCGCTCCAGCACATCACCGGCCGCGCCTTCTTCCGCTACCTGGAGCTCCAGGTCGGGCCCGGGGTGTTCGTACCCCGGCCCGAGACCGAGTCGGTCGTGGACTGGGCCATACACGCCGTCCGGGCGATGGACGTCGTCGAACCGCTGATCGTGGACCTGTGCGCCGGTTCCGGTGCCATCGCGCTGGCCATGGCGCAGGAGGTGCCGCGCTCGCGCGTGCACGCGGTCGAGCTGTCCGAGGACGCCCTGCGGTGGACCCGTAAGAACGCCGAGGGCTCCCGCGTCACCGTCCACCAGGGCGACGCGCTCAGCGCGCTGCCCGAGCTGGACGGCCAGGTCGACCTGGTGATCTCCAACCCGCCGTACATCCCGCTCACCGAGTGGGAGTACGTCGCACCCGAGGCCCGCGACCACGACCCCGAGATGGCGCTGTTCTCCGGCGAGGACGGCCTCGACACCATCCGCGGCCTCGAGCGCACCGCGCACCGGCTGCTGCGGCCCGGCGGCATCGTCGTCATCGAGCACGCCGACACCCAGGGCGGCCAGGTTCCGTGGATCTTCGCCGAGGAGCGGGGCTGGGCCGACGCCGCCGACCACCCCGACCTGAACAACCGCCCGCGCTTCGCGACGGCCCGTAAGGCCCTGCCGTGATCCGCGCGACTTCCCCCAGTCACACCGTCACCCCCCTGCTGCACGAGGAGTCCCGCTGATGGCCCGGCGATACGACTGCAACGACGCGACGGACCGCAAGACGGGTCTGCGTGAAGCCGCATCCGCCGTGCGCCGCGGCGAGCTCGTCGTGCTGCCCACCGACACCCTGTACGGGATCGGCGCGGACGCCTTCAGCGCGGAGGCGGTCGGCGATCTGCTCGCCGCCAAGGGGCGCGGCCGCAACATGCCCACCCCTGTGCTCATCGGCTCCCCGAACACCCTCCACGGCCTGGTCACGGACTTCTCCGAGCAGGCGTGGGAGCTCGTCGACGCCTTCTGGCCGGGCGCGCTGACGCTGGTCGCCAAGCACCAGCCGTCGCTGGCGTGGGACCTGGGGGAGACCCGCGGGACCGTGGCCGTACGGATGCCCCTGCACCCCGTCGCGATCGAGCTGCTGACCGAGGTCGGCCCGATGGCGGTGTCCTCGGCGAACCTGACCGGGCACCCGGCGCCGGAGGACTGCGACGCGGCGCGCGAGATGCTGGGCGATTCGGTGTCCGTGTACCTGGACGGCGGGCCGACGCCCGGTATCCAGCCGTCGTCGATCGTCGATGTCACCGGGAAGGTTCCCGTCCTGCTGCGCGAGGGCGCACTGACCGCGGACCAGCTGCGGGAGGTCGTACCCGACCTCGAGGTGGCCCCGTGAGCCCTGAGGGGCGTGGCATAGCGAGCCAGACCTTCCGCATCCTCCACGTCAGCACCGGCAACGTGTGCCGCTCGCCCATCACCGAGCGGCTGACCCGGCATGCGCTGGCGCACCGGCTGGGGGGCATCCCGGCGAGCGGCCTGATCGTGGAGAGCGCCGGCACGTGGGGCCACGAGGGTGCGCCGATGGAGGCGAACGCGGCGGCCGTGCTGGCGGACTTCGGGGCGGATGCGTCCGGGTTCACCGGCCGGGAGCTGCTGGACGAGCACGTCATACGGGCGGACCTGGTGCTGACCGCTACGCGGGACCACCGGGCGCAGGTCATCTCGATGGGGCATTCGGCGGGGCTGCGGACCTTCACACTGAAGGAGTTCACGCGGCTGGTGCGGGCCATAGACCCGGCGACGCTGCCGCCGCTGGACGACGGGATGGCGGAGCGGGCCCGCGCGCTGGTGCGGGCCGCTGCGGCCCTTCGTGGGTGGCTCCTGGCCCCTTCGCCGGACGCGGACGAGGTGTACGACCCGTACGGGGCGCCGATCACGTTCTTCCGCTCGATCGGCGACGAGATCAACCAGGCCCTGGACCCGGTGGTCACGGCCCTGACGGGCGTCACCGCCTCCCGCTGAGCGTCCGTCCGGCCGGAGGCCGGCGCAGCGGTGCGAAGCGCGGCGCCGAGGCCCCTGGGCCGAGCGGCGCGAGTGCCGCGTCGAGGAGGGGCTCAACCAGGCCCTGGACCCCGTGGTCACAGCCCTGACGGGCGTCACCCCCCACTGACCCCCGCGGCGGGTCTCGTAGGGCGGGAGCGGGCCGGCAGGCCTACAGTGGCGATAACCCGGTACACCCTGGAGTCGCGCCATGAGCGTCATCACCCAGCCGACGGATCTGCTGCGGCGGCAGGATCCGCAGATGGCCGACGTGCTCGCGGGGGAGGCGCGCCGGCAGGCCGACACCTTGCAGCTGATCGCCGCCGAGAACTTCACCTCGCCCGCCGTGCTCACCGCGCTCGGCTCCGCGCTCGCCAACAAGTACGCCGAGGGATACCCCGGCGCCCGCCACCACGGCGGCTGCGAGTACGCCGACCTGGCCGAGCAGATCGCCGTCGAGCGGGCCCGCGCGCTGTTCGGGGTCGAGCACGCCAATGTGCAGCCGCATTCCGGGTCCTCCGCCGTGCTGGCCGCGTACGCCGCGCTGCTGCGGCCCGGGGACACCGTGCTGGCGATGGGGCTTCCGTACGGCGGCCACCTCACCCACGGGTCGCCCGCCAACTTCTCCGGGCGCTGGTTCGACTTCGTGGGGTACGGCGTCGACGCCGAGACGGGGCTGATCGACTACCAGCAGGTGCAGGACCTCGCCCGGGCGCACCGGCCGAAGGCCATCGTCTGCGGCTCGATCTGCTACCCCCGCCACCCCGAGTACTCGGTCTTCCGGGAGATCGCGGACGAAGTCGGGGCCTACCTGATCGCCGATGCCGCGCATCCGATCGGGCTGGTCGCCGGCGGGGCGGCCCCCAGCCCCGTCCCGTACGCCGACATCGTGTGCGCGACCACGCACAAGGTGCTGCGCGGCCCCCGCGGCGGGATGATCCTGTGCGGCTCCGAGTTCGCCGAGCGCATCGACCGGGCCGTGTTCCCCTTCACTCAGGGCGGCGCCCAGATGCACACCATCGCCGCCAAGGCCGTCGCCTTCGGGGAGGCCGCCCGGCCCGCGTTCACCACGTACGCCCACCGGGTCGTCGCCAATGCGCGGGTGCTGGCCGACGAGCTGGAGGCGCACGGGTTCATCCTGACGACCGGCGGCACCGACACCCACCTCATCAGCGCGGATCCGGCGCCCCTCGGCCTCGACGGGCCCACCGCCCGCGGCCGGCTCGCCGCCGCCGGGATCGTCCTCGACACCTGTGCCCTTCCCTACGGAGACCAGCGGGGGATCCGCCTCGGTACGGCCGCCGTGACCACCCAGGGGATGGGGGAGGCGGAGATGGTCCGCATCGCCGGGCTGTTTACGGCCGCACTGCACGGGGAACCCGCGAAAACCCGTGCCGAGGTGATGGAGCTGACGCTCGAATATCCCCCGTACGGGGCGTAATAGGGGCAAACAGGACGTAGTGCAACCGGGATAACGGCCCCTCGCGTCCTCGGCAGCGGGGACAACGCAGCTAATGTGTGGGGCTGAGATGGCCGGCGATACATCTGGGGCAGCCAGTGCGTGAATACCTGCTGACGCTTTGCGTCACGGTCGCGGTGACCTACCTGCTGACCGGGCCCGTGCGGAAGTTCGCGATCGCGGCCGGTGCGATGCCCGCGATCCGCGCCCGCGACGTGCACCGCGAGCCGACACCGCGGCTCGGCGGCATCGCCATGTTCGGCGGGCTGTGCGCGGGACTGCTGGTCGCCGACCACCTGCAGAACCTCAACGGGGTCTTCGAGCTGTCGAACGAACCGCGGGCGCTGCTCTCCGGGGCGGCGCTGATCTGGCTGGTCGGCGTGCTCGACGACAAGTTCGAGATCGACGCCCTGATCAAGCTCGGCGCGCAGATGATCGCCGCCGGTGTGATGGTCATCCAGGGCCTGACCATCCTGTGGATCCCGGTCCCGTTCATCGGGACGGTCGCGCTCACCCAGTGGCAGGGCAACCTGCTCACAGTGGCCCTCGTCGTGATCACCATCAACGCGGTGAACTTCGTGGACGGCCTCGACGGCCTGGCCGCCGGCATGGTCTGCATCGCCGCCGGCGCGTTCTTCCTCTACGGGTACCGCATCTGGTTCGGCTACGGGATCGAGTCGGCCGCGCCGGCGACCCTCTTCGCCGCGATCCTGATGGGCATGTGCCTCGGCTTCCTGCCGCACAACATGCATCCCGCCCGGATTTTCATGGGCGACTCCGGCTCGATGCTCATCGGCCTGGTGCTCGCCGCGTCCACCATCTCCATCACCGGGCAGGTGGACCCGGACGCGATGGCCCTCTTCGCGGGTGGCGAGCGCAACGCGACGCACGCGATGCTGCCGGTCTTCATCCCGCTGCTGCTGCCGCTGACGATCACCGCGATCCCGGTGGCGGACCTGGTCCTCGCCGTCGTCCGGCGCACCTGGAAGGGCCAGTCCCCGTTCGCGGCGGACCGCGGGCACCTGCACCACCGGCTGCTGGAACTCGGTCATTCACACAGCCGCGCGGTGCTGATCATGTACTTCTGGTCGGGGCTGATCGCGTTCGGGACGGTCGGCTATTCGGTGCATTCCACCTCGATGTGGATCGTGCTCGCGATCGCCGCGCTCAGTGCGGTGGGCCTGATCCTGCTGCTCCTGCCGCGCTTCACCCCGCGCGCACCGCGCTGGGCCGAAGGCCTCGTTCCGCCGCGCTACCGGCACGCGGCGCGGGCCGCGGAGGCCGCCGCCGAGGCGGCCGCGCAGGATGCCACGGGCACCGAGCCGATGCCGGCCCGTCCGGTCGCGGTGGGTGTGTCCGGCGTCAACGGAGCGACCGCCGTAGGCCCCCGTTCGCGCTTCCCCGACCGACGTAAGGCCGAATCGGCCCGCTGACGGGCTGGGCGCATGTCGGACATGAACCCCCTTTACCACATAAGGTGGCCGCCTGTCGTGCACACACGGGCGGGTTACCTCTCATGTGTGACAGTCAGCACACCTGCCAGGTAAAGCTCTCATCAAATAGTTTGTGATACCGTTCACTAAACCCGGCGACAGAGCCGAAGGACCGTAGTGCGACGGTCCATTGGCCCGAGGTTCGTACTCGGACCGGGCTTACGCTCGTCCCGTACGAGTTCCGTACGAGTCCGTGCCCCCACCACCACGCGGAGCAAACCGCCATGCGGTCAGATGACGTCCGATCCCTCCTGAAGGCTGCTGTACCCACAGCTGCTGCCGGCGCAATCGCCGCCGTCATCAGCGCGTTCGTGGTCGGCGGCAAGGGGGCGGTGGGAGCCGTTGTCGCGACCGTGGTCGTGATTCTCTTCATGGGTCTCGGATTCGTGGTCCTGCAGCGCACGGCGAAATCCCTGCCGCACCTGTTCCAGGCCATGGGGCTCATGCTCTACGCGGCACAGATCCTTCTGCTCTTCGTTTTTCTCGCCGTGTTCAAGAACACGACGTTGTTCCACCCTCGAGCGTTCGCGATCACGCTCGTCGCCACCACCTTGGTGTGGATCGGCGCGCAGACGCGTGCTCACATGAAAGCCAAGATTCTCTACGTCGAACCCGACTCGACGAAGCCCGACTCGACGAAGGGCGAAAAGCCCGAAAATCCGGGATCGAAGTCGTGAGGGGTAGGGCCGGGATAAGGGCGCGTTCGAGATCCTGCTATCGTCCGGTTCCAACTGCGGCACTGCGGGCGCGGGCATCTGAGCTGACGCCTGTTCCATCGCGAGGCTCGATGCCTGACTGCCGCCCCCACATCCGTTACACCAGTCCAGTGCCGAACCGCGGCTGCGCGCCGCGCCGACACAACGAGGTTGCCGTACCTATGCGCCACGCTGAAGGAGCCCGCGGTGAGTGCTGACCCGACGCAGGTCCTCGCTTTCGAGACCGACTGTCACATCTTTGATGGATGTGGCTTCCCCGGCCCGGGCCTGCACTCGTTCCTCTTCGAGCCGCTGTGGGGCGAAGCCGGCACCACCAGTGCGTACTTCAACAAGCCGATGCTGCTGGCCCTCCTGGGCTCCGTGATCATCGTTGCTTTCTTCTGGGCCGCCTTCGGCAAGCCGAAGGTCGTCCCGGGCAAGCTCCAGATGGTCGCCGAGTCCGGATATGACTTCGTGCGCCGCGGCATCGTGTACGAGACGCTGGGCAAGAAGGAGGGCGAGAAGTACGTCCCCTTCATGGTCTCGCTGTTCTTCTTCGTCTGGATCCTGAACGTCTGGTCGATCGTTCCCGTGGCGCAGTTCCCGGTGACTTCGATCATTGCGTACCCGGCGATTCTCGCGGCGATCGTGTACTTCATCTGGATGTCGGTGACGTTCAAGCGCCACGGCTTCGTCGGCGGTCTCAAGAACCTCACCGGCTACGACAAGTCGCTCGGCGCGGTCCTGCCGCTCGTCATGGTCATCGAGTTCTTCTCGAACGTCCTGGTGCGCCCGTTCACCCACGCGGTCCGACTCTTCGCGAACATGTTCGCCGGTCACACCCTGCTGCTGCTGTTCACCATCGCCAGCTGGTACCTGCTGAACGGAATCGGCATCGCCTACGCGGGTGTCTCGTTCGTCATGGTGATCGTGATGACCGCCTTCGAGCTCTTCATCCAGGCTGTCCAGGCGTACGTCTTCGTCCTCCTGGCCTGCAGCTTCATCCAGGGCGCGCTCGCCGAGCACCACTGAGCCCGGCCCACCCCCAAACCCCCTGTCGTCCGGTGGCCAACCCCCACCGGTCCGTGAAAGAGAAGGAAGAACTGGCATGTCCCAGATCCTTGCTGCCGCCGAAGGCGTCACCGGTTCCCTCAGCTCCGTCGGTTACGGTCTCGCGGCCATCGGCCCGGGCGTCGGCGTCGGCATCATCTTCGGTAACGGCACGCAGGCTCTCGCCCGTCAGCCCGAGGCTGCCGGTCTGATCCGCGCCAACCAGATCCTCGGCTTCGCCTTCTGTGAGGCGCTCGCCCTCATCGGTCTGGTCATGCCGTTCGTCTACTAAGACGAGCCGCGACCACTAGTCCGATTAGACGAAAGGCACTGATGTGAACCTCCTGGTTCTCGCGGCTGAGGAGGCCGAAAACCCCCTCATCCCGCCGATCCCCGAGCTCGTCATCGGTCTGATCGCCTTCGTCATCGTCTTCGGTTTCCTCGCGAAGAAGCTCCTCCCGAACATCAACAAGGTTCTGGACGAGCGCCACGCGGCGATCGAGGGCGGTATCGAGAAGGCTCAGGCTGCTCAGATCGAGGCCCAGAGCGTGCTGGAGCAGTACAAGGCCCAGCTCGCCGAAGCCCGGCACGAGGCCGCTCGCCTGCGCCAGGACGCGCTGGAGCAGGGCACTGCGCTCAAGGAAGAACTGCGCGCAGAGGGCCAGCGGCAGCGTGAGGAGATCATCGCTGCCGGCCACGCCCAGATCGAGGCCGACCGCAAGGCCGCCTCTCAGGCGCTGCGCCAGGACGTGGGCAAGCTCGCCACCGACCTGGCCGGCAAGCTCGTCGGCGAGTCCCTTGAGGACCACGCCCGGCAGAGCCGCACCATCGACCGTTTCCTCAGCGAGCTCGAGGAGAAGGCCGAGGCGGCCCGATGAACGGATCGAGCCGCGAGGCGCTGGCCTCCGCGCGTGAGCGCCTCGACGCGCTGATGGACAACACGTCCGTCGACGCGGCGAAGCTCGCCGGTGAGCTGGCAGCCGTCACCGCGCTGCTCGACCGTGAGGTCTCGCTGCGTCGGGTCATCACGGACCCGGCGCAGTCCGGCGAGGCCAAGGCCGAGCTGGTCGGCCGACTGCTGGCGAACCAGGTGGGCGGGGAAACCCTCGACCTGGTGTCCGGCATGGCCCGGTCCCGCTGGTCGCAGTCCCGCGACCTGGTGGACTCGTTGGAGGAGCTGGCGGCCAACGCCGACCTCACGGCGGCCCAGCAGGCCGGCGCGCTCGACGGCGTCGAGGACGAGGTGTTCCGGTTCGGCCGGATCGTCTCCTCGAGCACCGAGCTGCGTGCCGCGCTGACCGACCGGGCGGCCACCGCCTCCGCCAAGAGCGGGCTGCTGCGCAGCCTGCTCGGCGGCAAGGTGAACGCCGTCACCGAGCGCCTGATCACGCGTCTCGTCACGCACCCGCGTGGACGTAGCCTGGAAGCGGGACTCCAGTCCCTTTCCACGCTCGCCGCCGAGCGCCGCAACCGCATGGTCGCCACCGTGACCACCGCGGTTCCGCTCAGCGACGTGCAGCGACAGCGTCTCGGCGCGGTGCTGGCCAAGCTGTACGGCCGCCAGATGCACCTGAACCTCGACGTGGACCCCACGGTCCTCGGCGGGATCTCGGTGCGGGTCGGCGACGAGGTCATCGACGGCACCATCGCGGACCGCCTCGCCGAGGCGTCCCGCCGCATGGCCGGCTGACCAGCCACCAATAGAACAAAGCATTCCTAGCGGCCCGGTTGGGCCGTGCAGAACTTGCAGAAGATTCCTGGGGGTCGCCCCCAGACCCCTAAGAAGCTTCAGGCCCAACAAGGAGAGCAGGGAACCCAGATGGCGGAGCTCACGATCCGGCCGGAGGAGATCCGGGACGCACTGGAGAACTTTGTCCAGTCGTACCAGCCGGACGCGGCCTCGCGCGAGGAGGTCGGAACGGTCAGCGTTGCCGGCGACGGCATCGCGAAGGTGGAGGGCCTGCCCTCCGCCATGGCGAACGAGCTGCTGAAGTTCGAGGACGGCACCCTCGGTCTCGCCCTCAACCTCGAGGAGCGCGAGATCGGTGCGGTCGTCCTCGGCGAGTTCAGCGGTATCGAGGAGGGCCAGCCGGTGCAGCGCACCGGTGAGGTTCTCTCCGTAGGTGTCGGCGAGGGTTACCTCGGCCGCGTCGTCGACCCGCTCGGCAACCCGATCGACGGCCTCGGCGAGATTGCGACCGAGGGCCGCCGCGCCCTTGAGCTGCAGGCCCCCGGCGTCATGGTCCGCAAGTCGGTCCACGAGCCGATGCAGACCGGCTACAAGGCCATCGACGCGATGGTGCCGATCGGCCGTGGCCAGCGTCAGCTGATCATCGGTGACCGTCAGACGGGTAAGACCGCTCTGGCCGTCGACACGATCATCAACCAGCGCGACAACTGGCGCTCGGGCGACGTGAACAAGCAGGTTCGCTGCATCTACGTCGCCATCGGCCAGAAGGGCTCGACCATCGCGTCCGTTCGCGGCGCCCTGGAAGACGCCGGCGCGCTCGAGTACACGACGATCGTCGCCGCCCCGGCGTCCGACCCGGCCGGCTTCAAGTACCTGGCGCCGTACACCGGGTCCGCCATCGGCCAGCACTGGATGTACGCCGGCAAGCACGTCCTGATCATCTTCGACGACCTGTCGAAGCAGGCCGACGCCTACCGCGCCGTGTCGCTGCTGCTGCGCCGCCCGCCGGGCCGTGAGGCCTACCCGGGTGACGTCTTCTACTTGCACTCCCGTCTGCTGGAGCGCTGCGCGAAGCTCTCCGACGACATGGGCGCCGGTTCGATGACCGGTCTGCCGATCGTCGAGACCAAGGCGAACGACGTGTCGGCGTTCATCCCGACCAACGTCATCTCCATCACCGACGGCCAGTGCTTCCTGGAGTCCGACCTGTTCAACGCGGGCCAGCGCCCGGCGCTGAACGTCGGTATCTCGGTCTCCCGCGTCGGTGGCTCCGCCCAGCACAAGGCCATGAAGCAGGTTTCCGGCCGTCTGCGCCTGGACCTGGCCCAGTACCGCGAGCTGGAGGCGTTCGCCGCCTTCGGTTCCGACCTGGACGCCGCGTCGAAGGCCTCGCTGGAGCGCGGTAAGCGCCTGGTCGAGCTGCTGAAGCAGGGCCAGTACCAGCCGATGCCCGTCGAGGAGCAGGTCGTCTCCGTCTGGGCCGGTACCACCGGCAAGATGGACGACGTCCCGGTCAACGACATCCGTCGCTTCGAGTCGGAGCTGCTGGAGCACCTGCGCCGCGAGCGCAAGGACCTCCTGACCTCCATCTCCGACGGCGGCAAGATGTCGGACGACACCCTGACGTCGATCGCTGACGCCATCGCCAACTTCAAGCGGCAGTTCGAGACCTCGGACGGCAAGCTCCTGGGCGAGGACGCGCCGGCCGTCAACGTCTCCAAGTGACGACGGAAGGGACCTGACTCATGGGAGCGCAGCTCCGGGTCTACAAGCGTCGCATCCGTGCCGTCACGGCGACCAAGAAGATCACCAAGGCGATGGAGATGATCGCCGCCTCGCGCATCGTCAAGGCGCAGCGCAAGGTGGCGGCATCGATGCCGTACGCGACCGAGCTCACCCGTGCGGTGACCGCGGTGGCGACCGGCTCGAACACCAAGCACGCCCTGACCACCGAGGTCGAGGCGCCGGTGCGCGCCGCGATCCTGCTCATCACGAGCGACCGCGGTCTGGCCGGCGGCTACTCCTCGAACGCCATCAAGCAGGCGGAGCGGCTCACCGAGCGGCTGCGCGGCGAGGGCAAGGAGGTCGACACGTACATCGTCGGCCGTAAGGGTGTGGCCTACTTCGGCTTCCGCGAGCGCAAGGTCGCGGAGTCGTGGACCGGCTTCACCGACAGCCCGGCCTACGCCGACGCCAAGCGCGTCGCGGCGCCGCTGATCGAGGCCATCCAGCTGGACACGGCCGAGGGCAACGGCGGCGGTGTCGACGAGTTGCACATCGTCTACACGGAATTCGTGTCGATGATGACGCAGAACGCGGTGGACGGCCGGATGCTGCCGCTCAGCCTCGACCAGGCTGCGGAGGAGACGGGCGCGAAGGGCGAGATCCTTCCGCTGTTCGACTTCGAGCCGTCGGCGGAGGACGTCCTCGACGCCCTGCTGCCGCGCTACGTCGAGAGCCGTATCTACAACGCACTGCTGCAGTCGGCCGCTTCCGAGCACGCCGCCCGCCGCCGCGCGATGAAGTCGGCGACCGACAACGCCGGGGATCTCATCAAGAGCCTCTCCCGGCTTGCCAACGCGGCCCGCCAGGCCGAAATCACCCAGGAAATCAGCGAGATCGTCGGTGGCGCCAGCGCCATGGCAGACGCGACCGCGGGGAGTGACAAGTAATGACGACCACTGTTGAGACGGCCGCCGCCACGGGCCGCGTCGCCCGGGTCATCGGCCCGGTCGTCGACGTGGAGTTCCCCGTCGACGCCATGCCCGAGATCTACAACGCGCTGAAGGTCCAGGTCGCCGACCCGGCCGAGGACGGCAAGCTCAAGACCCTGACCCTCGAGGTCGCGCAGCACCTGGGTGACGGCATCGTCCGCACCATCTCGATGCAGCCGACCGACGGTCTGGTCCGCCAGGCCGCGGTGACCAACACCGGCGAGGGCATCACCGTCCCCGTCGGCGACTTCACCAAGGGCAAGGTGTTCAACACCCTCGGTGAGGTGCTGAACTACCCGGAGGCGAACGCCGAGATCACCGAGCGGTGGCCGATCCACCGCAAGGCGCCTCGCTTCGACGAGCTCGAGTCGAAGACCGAGATGTTCGAGACCGGCGTCAAGGTCATCGACCTTCTCACCCCGTACGTCAAGGGTGGAAAGATCGGTCTGTTCGGTGGTGCCGGTGTCGGCAAGACCGTTCTGATCCAGGAAATGATCTACCGCGTCGCCAACAACCACGACGGTGTGTCGGTCTTCGCGGGCGTCGGTGAGCGTACCCGTGAGGGCAACGACCTCATCGAGGAGATGGCCGACTCGGGCGTCATCGACAAGACGGCGCTTGTCTTCGGCCAGATGGACGAGCCCCCGGGCACCCGTCTTCGTGTCGCGCTCGCCGGTCTGACCATGGCGGAGTACTTCCGCGATGTGCAGAAGCAGGACGTGCTCTTCTTCATCGACAACATCTTCCGTTACACCCAGGCCGGTTCCGAGGTCTCCACGCTGCTCGGCCGTATGCCGTCCGCAGTGGGTTACCAGCCGAACCTGGCTGACGAGATGGGTCTGCTGCAGGAGCGCATCACGTCGACCCGCGGTCACTCGATCACCTCGATGCAGGCGATCTACGTCCCCGCGGACGACCTGACCGACCCGGCGCCGGCCACCACCTTCGCCCACCTCGACGCGACGACGGTTCTTTCCCGTCCGATCTCCGAGAAGGGCATCTACCCGGCCGTGGACCCGCTGGACTCGACGTCCCGCATCCTCGACCCGCGGTACATCGCGGCGGACCACTACGCCACCGCGATGCGCGTCAAGGGGATCCTGCAGAAGTACAAGGACCTCCAGGACATCATCGCGATCCTCGGTATCGACGAGCTGGGCGAGGAGGACAAGCTCGTTGTCCACCGTGCCCGTCGCGTCGAGCGCTTCCTGTCGCAGAACACCCACGTCGCCAAGCAGTTCACCGGCGTGGACGGTTCGGACGTTCCGCTCGACGAGTCGATCACCGCGTTCAACGCGATCTGCGACGGTGACTACGACCACTTCCCCGAGCAGGCGTTCTTCCTGTGCGGTGGCATCGAGGACCTGAAGGCCAACGCCAAGGAGCTGGGCGTCTCCTGAAGCCCCGCTCCTCGTGAGCAGAGCTGATTGACGGAGAGGGGCGGGTGCGTCCCGTCCCTCTCCCCACGCCCATTAGAATTTGACCCAACACCCGGCTGACCCGCCGGGTGGTGACCCGAGGAGCCACCTTGGCTGCTGAGCTGCACGTCGAGCTGGTCGCGGCGGACCGCAATATCTGGTCCGGCGAGGCCACCCTTGTTGTCGCCCGCACCACGACCGGCGACATCGGCGTCATGCCCGGTCACCAGCCGCTTCTCGGTGTGCTGGAATCGGGCCCGGTGACCATCCGTACCAGCGAGGGCAACACTGTCGTCGCAGCGGTGCACGGCGGATTCATCTCGTTCGCGGACAACAAGCTGTCCCTGCTGGCCGAGATCGCCGAGCTCGCGGACGAGATTGACGTCCAGCGGGCGGAGCGGGCACTGGAGCGCGCGAAGTCGGAGGCCGATGCGGCCGCCGAGCGTCGCGCCGATGTCCGGCTGCGCGCGGTAACGGGGCACTGAGCCCCGTACCGAATAGTGTGCGTCCTCAGCCGCGGTCCGTTCTGGAATTTTCCAGACCGGGTCGCGGCTGAGGCGATGCAGGTCGTTTTTCGTGTGCCGTATTCGATGAGCGAGGAGGTCGGTGAAGATGCTCCTCGCTCTGCTTGTGAGTGGCCTGGTCGTAGCCCTGGTGGTGATCGGGCTTTTTGTCTTCGGCCTGCGCCGGAGGCTCATCCAGCGGTCCGGCGGGACCTTCGACTGCAGCATGCGCTGGGGCGTGTCCGAGGAACCCGACGTCTCCGGCAAGGGCTGGGTGTATGGGGTCGCCCGCTACAGCGGCGACCAGATCGACTGGTTCCGCGTTTTCTCGTACTCCCCCCGGCCGCGCCGGCTGCTGGAGCGCTCCTCCATCGAGGTGATCGCCCGCCGCGCCCCCGAGGGTGAGGAGGAGCTGGCGCTGCTGTCCGACTCCGTCGTGCTCGGCTGTCTCCACCGGGGGACCCGCCTGGAGCTGGCGATGAGCGAGGACGCGCTGACCGGGTTCCTGGCATGGCTGGAGGCGGCGCCTCCAGGGCAGAGAGTGAATGTGGCCTGACGCCTGCGAGCGCCGGCCCCTCAGACGTGAAGAAGCCGGGGAGACGGGGGCGGACCCGTCTCCCCGGCTTCGTCGTTCACCGGGTTCAGTGCGTGGCCGGACCGGCCGGACCTACTGAAGGCCGGTGTGGATCGCGTTGGCCAGCTCGCCGTTGCTCGTGTCTCCGCTGAACTCCCAGAAGAAGGCGCCGCGCAGGCCCTGCTGCTTCGTCCAGGCCATCTTTCCGGCGACCGTGGCGGGGGTGTCGTAGCTCCACCAGTTGCTGCCGCACTTGGCGTAGGCCGTACCGGCGATGGTGCCGGTGCTGGGGCAGCTGGTCTTGAGCACCTTGTAGTCCTCGATGCCCTGCTCGTACGTACCCGGCGCCGGTCCGGTGGCCGTGCCGCCGGGGGCCGCCTGGGTGACGCCGGTCCAGCCGCGGCCGTAGAAGCCGATGCCGAGGTTCAGCTTCGAACCGGCGATGCCCTTGCCCTTGAGCTTGGTGATGGCGGCCTCGCTGTTGAACCCGGCCTGCGGGATGCCGGCGTAGGAGGTGAGCGGGGAGTGCGGGGCCGTCGGGCCCTGCGCCGCCCAGGCACCGAAGAAGTCGTACGTCATGACGTTGTAGAAGTCGACGTACTGGGCCGCGCCCGCGTAGTCGGCCGCGTCGAGCTTGCCGCCGTTGGAGCCGTCGGCGGAGATGGCGGCGGTGACCAGGTTGCCGCTGCCGAACTTGGCGCGCAGCGCGGACAGCACGTTCTTCAGGGAGGCGGCCCCGCTGGTGTCGCAGGACAGGCCGCAGGCGTTCGGGTACTCCCAGTCGATGTCGATGCCGTCGAAGACGTCCGCCCAGCGCGGGTCCTCGACCAGGCTGTAGCAGGAGTCGGCGAAGGCGGCCGGGTTCGCGGCGGCCTGGCCGAAGCCGCCGGACCAGGTCCAGCCGCCGAAGGACCAGAGGACCTTGATGTTCGGGTACTGCTTCTTCAGCTTGCGCAGCTGGTTGAAGCTGCCGCGCAGCGGCTGGTCCCAGGTGTCGGCGACGCCGTCGACGCTCTGGTCGGCGGTGTAGGCCTTGTCGTAGTCCGCGTAGGCGTCACCGACGGTGCACTTGCCGCCCTGGACGTTGCCGAAGGCGTAGTTGATGTGGGTGATCTTCGCGGCGGAGCCGGAGGTGACCAGGTTCTTCACGTGGTAGTTGCGCTGGTAGACGCCCCAGTCGGTGAAGTAGCCGAGCTTGACCTTGCCACCCGGGTCCGGCGGGGTGGTGCCGCCGGGGGTGGTCACCGAGAGGGAGCCGGAGGAGGGGCCGGTCTGGTCGACGGTGTCGCGGGCGGTGACGGTGTAGCCGTACGTCGTGCCCTTGGTCAGGCCGGAGTCCGCGTAGCTGGTGCCGGTGACCGTGGCGATCTTGGCGCCGCCGCGGTAGACGTCGTAGTTCTTGATGCCCTTGTCATCGGTGGCCGCGGACCAGCTCACGGTCAGCGCGGTCTCGGTGACGTTGCTCGCGGTGGGGGTGCCGGGGGCGGAGGGCGGGTTGTCGCCGGGCTGGGTTCCGCCGTCGCAGGAGGCGCCGTTGATCTTGCAGCCGCTGGGGGCGCCGGGGCCCGAGCCGTTGAAGCCGAAGCTGATGGTGGCGCCGGGGGACAGGGTGCCGTTCCAGCCGACGTTCTTGCCGGTCCAGTGGTTGCCCGAGTTGGTGACGGTGGCGTCCCAGGCCGAGGTGACCTGGGTGCCGGACGGGTAGTCCCACTCCACGGCCCAGCTGCTGATGGTGGTGGTGCCGGTGTTCTTCACCGTCCACTTGCCCTCGAAGCCGGTGCCCCAGTCGGAGACCTTGGCGTAGGTCGCCGTCGCTGAGGTGGCGGCCTCGGCGGGGCCGGCGAGGGCCACCATGCCGGCGACCGGCAGGGCGAAGGCGGCCAGCGTCGCGGCCACCCTTCTGAACAGTCGGACGCGTTGCGGGGGTGCTGTGCTCAAGGGTGCTCCTCCGGTCCGTCGCCGTCGCGGGGACGACGGCGACATGGGGGTGGGACCTGCGCCGCCCGTGAGCACGCTTTGTCATGGCACGCTCACCACAGTGTTGCGGTGAGAGTAGAAAGGTCTGGACCAACCGTCAAGAGGTCCAGACCTTATGGGCGGGGGCGGTTCAAGGCGGGCTCTACAGGCCCAACTCCTGGGCCAGTACCGCCGCTTGGACCCGGCTGCGCAGCTCCAGCTTCCCCAGCAGCCTGCTGACGTGCGTCTTCACCGTCGCCTCCGCCATCTCCAGGCGCGCCGCGATCTCCGCGTTCGACAACCCCTTGCCCAGGCAGCCGAGAACCTCCCGCTCCCGCCGGGTCAGGGTGGCCAGTGCCGGCGGCGCGGGTGCCTTAACGGCCCGGGGCGCCGCGAACTCGGCGATCAGCCGCCGGGTCACCGCCGGGGAGATCAGGCCCTCCCCGCGCGCGACCGTCCGTACCGCCTCGATCAGCTCCGCCGCCTCCGCGTTCTTCAGCAGGAAGCCGGCCGCTCCCGCGCGCAGCGCCCCGAAGACGTACTCGTCGAGGTCGAAGGTGGTGAGTACGAGGACGTCCGCCAGCCCCTCCGCGACCACCTGACGGGTCGCCGAGACCCCGTCGAGGCGCGGCATCTGCACGTCCATGAGGACCAGATCCGGCCGTAGCTCCCGGGCCAGGCGCACCGCCTCCTGCCCGTCGGCGGCCTCGCCCGCCACCTCGATGTCGCCCGCGCTGCGCAGGATCAGCACCAGCCCGGCCCGTACCGCGCTCTGGTCCTCCGCCACCACGACTTTGATCGTCACTCGCGTACCGCCTTCTCCTCGGCGGGCAGCGTCGCCCGCACCTGCCAGACCGGGCCCGCAGGACCCGCCGTGAACGCCCCGCCCAGCAGCTCGGTCCGCTCCCGCATGCCGATCAGCCCGGCCCCGGAGCCCGGCGCGCGGGGGCCCGGCCGGTCCCCGTACGGGGAGTCCACCCGCACCGTCAGCAGCCCGTCGTCGCGGGCCACGCGGACCGCGACCGTGCCCCGCGCGGCGTGCTTGAGGGCATTGGTCAGCGACTCCTGCACGATCCGGTACGCCGCCAGTTCGACGGGGGCCGGCAGCGGCCGCCCGGGCGGCCGGTCGTCGTGGAGTACGAATTCCAGCCCGCTCGCGGTGCCGTTGGTACGGGCCTGCTCCAGCAGGGCGTCCAGGCCGTCCAGCGAGGGAACGGCCGCCGCCTCCTGATCGACGCCGGCGTCCCGCAGCAGCCCGATCAGCCGGCGCATTTCGGCCAGTCCCTGCACGCTGTTCTCGCGGATCACCCCGAGCGCCTCGCGGCTCGTGGCGGGGGAGTCGATGGACAGCGCGGCGGTGGAGTGGATCGCGATGGCGGAGAGATGGTTGGCCACCATGTCGTGCAGCTCGCGGGCCATCCGGGCGCGCTCGGCGACGACCGCCTGGGCGCGGTCCATTTCGGCCAGCAGCGCGGTCTGCTCGGCGCGCAGCCGGGCGGCCACGGCGGCCTCACGGTGATTGCGCAGGGTGGCGCCGGTCAGGGCGGGGCCGAAGCTCACGAGGCCGGTGATCACGCCGATGAGCAGGGCCTGCGGGGTGCGCAGCCAGGCGAGCGAGGCGACGGTGACGGCGACGGTGATCAGGCCGGTGGTGACCGGGAGGCGCCGGGCCATGGAGGGCTTGCCGTAGACGACGGCCGCGTACATCAGGTCGGTGAAGATCAGGACGGTGGCCAGACTTCCCACCGTGAACTGGTCCGCGACCACCCCGAGGGTGCCGACGACCAGGCCCGCGCGCGGCGCGGTGCGGCGCAGCAGCTCCATCGCCGCGAGCACCACGAGCGGGACCAGGGCGGCCCAGCCGGGGAGGAAGTGCCGGCCGCTGTTGCTGTGGACCCCGAGTGACCACATCAGCAGGCCCGCGAGCACGCTGATCACGGCGAGGAGCACGTCGTCGCGGTGCGGGCGGAGGATCTTCTCGGTCACAGTCCCATCCAACACGGTGACTCGGGCCCCGGGCCTCGCCGCCGGGGCGGAAGCCGACTACATCGAAGGATGCAGTGGCCGGGGCGGGGATTCGTCACCCTGGCCGTCGCGGCCGTCGCGATCGGGCTGCTCCAGGCCGCCGGTGCCCTGAAGGCCGGGGCCCCGGATGAAGGCCGGCGCCCCGGAGGCCGGTGCCTCGCAGGACCGGCCTCCGGTGGCGCGGCGACGGGCCTAGCGCTCGCCGCCCGGCACCCAGAGCACGTCCCCGACCTCCTTGTTGGCCGTACGGGCCAGGATGAACAGGAGGTCGGAGAGCCGGTTCAGGTAAGTGGCGGTCAGCGGGTTCATCACCTCGCCGTGCGCCTCCAGCGCCGCCCACGTGGAGCGCTCGGCGCGCCGGACCACCGTGCAGGCCTGGTGCAGCAGCGCCGCGCCCGGGGTGCCGCCGGGGAGGATGAAGCTGCGCAGTTTCTCCAGCTCCGCGTTGAAGCGGTCGCAGTCCGCCTCCAGCTTGTCGACGTAGAACTGCTCGACCCGCAGGGGCGGGTACTCGGGGTTCTCGACCACCGGGGTGCACAGGTCCGCGCCGACGTCGAACAGGTCGTTCTGCACCCGGACCAGGACCTTGACGACATCCGCCGGCAGGGTGCCGAGGGCGATCGCCGTCCCGATCGCCGCGTTGGCCTCGTTGGCGTCGGCGTAGGCGGAGATCCGCAGATCTGTCTTGGCCGTGCGGCTCATGTCGCCGAGGGCGGTCGTGCCCTTGTCGCCGGTGCGGGTGTAGATACGCGTGAGGTTCACCATGTCCGCCAGCGTAGTGAGGCCCGCCCGAAATTCGCACGCGGCGGCGCTCCCGTGACCGGTACCGTCCGCTGCCGGGGTCCACCAGGGTCCACCGGGGAGCACGAGGGCGGAGAGGTGACGGTTTGACCGACATGTTCGAAATCTGGCAGCGGGCCGAACTGGCCAAGCGGGTCGATGTCTTGGAGAGCTTCCTCGGCTCTCGGTACGCCGGCGACCCCGCCTTGTCCCGGGAGGTGGCATCGGACGCCGCAGCGGCCCGCACGGCCCTCGCCGCCGCCGACCCGTGGCGGGCGCAGGACTGCCTCGACGCACTGGAGCGCCGGGCGGCGGACTGGCGCGGCCACCCCCACTTCCCGGCCGTGCCGCGCCCGGCCGACGCGGACGGGCAGGTGCGCGACTACGTGAAGGACCGGCTGCGCGGCGTACTGTCCCCCGTCGAGCTCGACCGGCTGGACTTCCCGCACGTCTCCCTGTCCGTCCTCCACCGGAGGCTGTGCGGGCACCCGGAGCTCGACCCGCAGACCCGCGAGGACATCCACTACGTCCATGCCCGCGGGCGGATGGCCCTGGACCTGGGCCACGCCGACGCGGCGGCGCGCGAGGTCGAGCGACTGCGGGCGATCGAGGCGCGGTTGACGGACGGCGACGGCTGAGCCGTACCAGTGTGATGTCCGTCATCTGAGACGTGACGCGTGTTACTTCAGGGTCACACCGCCGCTCACTGGCGCTAGTCTCCGGCCGAGAGGCTAAGAGACTGGGCCGTATTGAAGAACGTGGGGTGTGCAGTGGCTGGGAAGCTTGCCGTCATCGGTGCCGGACTGATGGGTTCCGGGATCGCTCAGGTCTCCGCTCAGGCGGGCTGGGAGGTCGTGCTGCGTGATGTCACCGATGCCGCGCTGACCCGGGGAACCGACGGGATCAAGGCCTCGTACGACAAGTTCGTCTCCAAGGGCAAGATGACGGCCGAGGACGCCGAGGCCGCGCTCGCCCGCATCACCACGACCACCGACCTCGACGCGGTCGCCGACGTGGACGTCGTCGTCGAGGCCGTCTTCGAGAAGCTCGAGGTCAAGCACGAGATCTTCCGTACGCTCGACAAGCTCGTACGGGACGACGCGATCCTGGCGTCCAACACCTCGGCCATCCCGATCACCAAGATCGCGGCCGTGACGGAGCGCCCGGAGCGGGTCGTCGGCGCGCACTTCTTCTCGCCCGTCCCGATGATGCAGCTCTGCGAGCTGGTGCGCGGCTACAAGACGAGCGACGAAACCCTCGCCACCACCCGGGCGTTCGCCGAGTCCGTCGGCAAGACCTGCATCGTCGTCAACCGCGACGTCGCCGGCTTCGTGACGACCCGTCTGATCTCCGCGCTCGTCGTGGAGGCGGCCAAGCTGTACGAATCGGGCGTCGCGTCCGCCGAGGACATCGACATCGCCTGCAAGCTGGGCTTCGGGCACGCGATGGGCCCGCTGGCCACCGCCGACCTCACCGGCGTCGACATCCTGCTGCACGCCACCAGCAACATCTACACCGAGTCGCAGGACGAGAAGTTCGCGCCGCCGGAGCTGATGCGCCGCATGGTGGACGCGGGCGACATCGGCCGCAAGAGCGGGCAGGGCTTCTACAAGCACTGAGCTCGACCGTTCGAATTCCCTCACCCCACGGAGTGAATTAGGTATCGGTTCGCTCACGGTCGGCAACTTCCCTGCCCGCACGGCAGTCAGTTGCAGTGAGAGTTGCCGACCACGGCCCATCGGACCATCCGTACGCAGGACTGCCGGGAGCACACATGCACATCAGGGGCGACCACGCCGAACTCGCTGTCGGGGGCCGCCTCGACGTGCGCAGCGCGGCGGACGCCCGTACGGCCCTGCACACCGCCCTCGACGACGGTCGCGGCGACCTCGTGCTGGACCTGACCGGGCTCGACTCCTGGGACGCGACCGGCCTCGGCGTGATCATGGGCGCCCACCGGCGCGCCGGGCGCACCGGGCGGCGCCTGGTGCTGCGCGGGGTGCCGCCGCGGATGCAGCGGCTGCTGGTCGCCACCCGGCTGCACAGGATCCTCGCGATCGAGGGCGGACTGGAAGCGGAATCCCTCCCGCGGGTGTGATCACCAGGTGTTTTCTTTCCTGCGGAAACGTAACGGTCCCGTGCTGAAGGGGCCCCGGGGTTCCCGAGCGCCAGGTCACCGTCTAGGGTTCGGGCGGAAACCGGACCAGTAGCGACAGCGGCGTGTGCGTGCGAAAGGCCGGGCGGTACGACGGCGGCGCGAGCGACGCGATCGGGGGACTTGGTCATGGACCGTACTCAAGGGCACGCCGATCCGGCGGAGCAGCCGGCGGGCGCGCCGTGGGCGCCCGCCAGGGTGGTCAGCCTGACCGCCGGGGACTTCACCCTCACCGTGAACCCCGTCGACGGAAGCGAGATCGAGCCGCTCCGGCCCGGCGGCCGGCCGAACCGCCCCGCCAAGCGCGACGCGGCCGCCCGCACCGCCCATGAGGCCGCCGCACGGCCGCCCGTACTCCCCCGGATCCCCGGGACTCCCGCCCCCGCCCGGCCGCTGCTGGAGCGCGAGGAGGAGCGTGAGCGGCTGGTACGACTGCTCGCGCGCGGACGGTCCGTACGGCTGACCGGGCCCGCCGGATCCGGCCGTTCCGCGCTGCTCGACGTGGTCGCCGCCAAGTGCGCGGGCGTCGCGCCGGACGGCGTCGTACGGCTCTCCGGGTACGGGCACCAGCAGCCGGCCGAGCTGCTCCACGCGCTGTACGCGGCCGTGTACGAAGCCCCCCAGGAGCGGCCCGACCGGGATGAACTGCTCGCACGGGTACGGGAGATCGGCGCCGTCGTCCTCCTCGACGACCTGGACATGGGCGGGAGCGCCCTCGACGAACTGCTGCGCGCCACACCCGAATGCGCCTACCTGCTGGCCGCCACCCCGGACACCAAAGCGCCCTCCGACGACTCGCACCTGGAAGAGATCTTCCTCGGGGGCCTCGGCCGGGCCGACTGCGTCGCGCTGCTGGAGGCGCGCCTCGGCCGGGAGCTGACGGAGCAGGAAACGGCCTGGGCGGGGGATCTGCGATTCGCCTCGGAGGGACTGCCGCTGCGCTTCGTCCAGGCGGCCGCACTGTTGCGGCAGCGGGACGAGCTCAACGGGACCGCCACCGAGGACGACGACGAGGAGCCCGGCGTCTTCGAGGAGCGGCCGCGCGACGCGGCGTTCGTGCCGCTGCCGACGCTGGCCGAGGGGGCGGCTCCGGCCGAGCTGCTGGCCTCGCGGGTGAGCGAATCGGCGCGGGCGGCCCTGCGGATAGCCTGCGCGCTGGGCGGGGAGCTGCCGCACCACGCGCACCTGCCGGCGCTGGTGGGGGACACCCACGCCGACACGGCGGTGGCGGAGCTGCTGGACTGCGGGCTGCTGACGCCGGTCGGGACGCGGTACCGGCTGGCCGCGGGGGTCGCGCGGCAGCTGGAGGAGGCCGGGTACGGGGATTCCGCGGCCGAGGAGGCCCGGACGGCCGCCCGGCACTACGCCTGGTGGACCGGGCACACGTCGGTGACCCCGCAGCGGGTCGCGGCGGAAGCGGACGCGGTACTGGCCGCGCTGGCCGGCGCGGATGTGGTGGCCGCCATACTGCTGGCGCGGACGGCGGCTCCGGCGTTCGCGGCATCGCTGCACTGGGAGGCGTGGGAGCGGGTGCTGCGCTCCGGGGCGGAGGCCGCGCGGAAGGCGGGCGAGGTCGCGGAACAGGCGTACTTCCACCACGAGCTCGGTGTGCTCGCGCTGTGCGAGGGGCGGCTGGAGCGGGCGCGGGCCGAGCTGGAGGCGTCGATCGGGCTGCGGGGCGCGCTCGCGGACAAGCGGGGCACGGTGGCGGGGCGGCGCGCGCTGGCGCTCGTCACGGACCGGGAAGCGGCGGGGGTGGAGGTGTCGCCGCCGCTGCGGCTGGAGGCGCCGGCCTCGGCCCCGGCAGCCGCGACGGTGGCCCTGCCGGCGGCTTCGGAGGCCGTGACGCAGGTGACGCCCGCAACCCCGGTGACCGCCGTGACCCCTGTAACCCCAGTGGCCCCGGTGATTCAGCGTACGGTGGCACCCGCCACGCTCTCGGCGGTGTTCGAGGACGCGTTCCCGCTGACGCCGAAGGCGGCGCCGGCGGCGGAGCCCGTTCCGGCGCCGGTGAAGGACACGCCGTCCCGGAAGCGGCCCGCGCTGCTCGCGGCTGCCGGGGCGTTGGCAGTGGTGGCGCTGGGCACGGTGGTGGCCCTGGCGGTGCAGTCGGGGGACGCCGAGCCGCCGCAGGGTCCGGCGGTGTCGTCGACCCCGGCGCCTGCGGCTCCGGTGGTGCCGGGCACGGAGACGGGCACGGAGACGGGCACGAACGACATGCCGCCCGCGCCCGAGCCGGGCAGCTCGGCCCCGGGCGGCACGGCGCCGACGGAGGACCCGACGAGCCCCGAGCCGAACCTCAGCCCGGGCTCTCGGCCCGCTCCGGGTGTGAGCGTGAAACCGTCCTCGACGCCGCGCACGCCCACGCGGAAGCCGTCCTCGACCCTGCCCACGACCCCGGCGACCACGCCCCCGCCGACCTCGACGTCCCCGGCGCCGACCCCGTCGACGAGCACCTCGCAGTCCGTCCCGCCGACGCAGAGCCCGACGGCCCCGTCCCCGGCGGAGCCGCCGTCGACGTAAGGCGGTCGACCGAGAGGGGGCAGCGGTAGCGGACGGGCGGACGGACCCGCGCACTGCCGGCTGTCTCCGCCGCACTCGTGCGGCCGTGGCGGCGACCGCCCGGGCGGCGCGCACGGCCGCACCCGGGCCGTACCTGCTCGGCGTCGATCCGCCGCAGCCCGGAGGGCGTGCCCGGTCAGGGCGAGCGCCCGCGTCCGGCGCACGCGTAAGGCCCCCGGCCACCCCCGGAGGCCAAGGGCGTGGCTTCGGCCCGGAAAGTTCGGCCTAGAAGAGGCGGAGCTTGTCGTCCTCGATGCCGCGCATCGCGTTGTAGTCCAGGACCACGCAGTCCATGCCGCGGTCCGTCGCCAGCACGCGCGCCTGCGGCTTGATCTCCTGCGCCGCGAACACGCCCCGCACGGGCGCCAGGTGCGGATCCCGGTTCAGCAGCTCCAGGTAGCGGGTCAGCTGCTCGACGCCGTCGATCTCGCCGCGCCGCTTGATCTCGACCGCGACCGTCGCGCCGGAGGCGTCCCGGCACAGGATGTCCACCGGGCCGATCGCCGTCATGTACTCGCGCCGGATCAGGCTGTAGCCCTCGCCCAGTGTTTCGATGCGGTCCGCGAGGAGTTCCTGGAGGTGTGCCTCGACGCCGTCCTTGATCAGGCCCGGGTCGATGCCCAGCTCGTGGGAGGAGTCGTGGAGGACTTCTTCCATCGTGATGATGAGCTTCTCGCCCGCCTTGTTGACGACGGTCCAGACGCCGGCCTCGTCACCGCTCCCCTCCTTGAGGGTGCACGGCGGAGACATCCAGTTGAGCGGTTTGTACGCCCGGTCGTCCGCGTGGATCGAGACACTGCCGTCGGCCTTCACGAGGATCAGACGGGGTGCCGAGGGCAGATGGGCGGTGAGCCGACCCGCGTAGTCGACGGAGCAGCGGGCAATCACGAGACGCATGGTCGGCAACGCTACTCGACCGACGGGCCTCCACGCGATTCGCCCCTGAAAGCCCCCTTCGCCGATGGCGCGTTGTATGCGCATTCTCCTGGTGCGGTACCCCGGGGGCGCCTACCGTGGTTAGCGGGAGGTTGTCGAGCGTGCACACTGCGTCGCGGCCTTCTTCCCTGCCCGTAAGACTCCGGCAACCCAATCGCCGGGGTCACGAGAGGAGAACCCATGTCGCTCGACGTCTCACCGGCCCTACTCGAACAGGCCGAGCGAGGCGAGGTCGACGAAGCCGCTTTCGTCGACTGCGTCCGGACCTCCCTGCCTTACGCATGGGAGATGATCAGCTCGCTGGTGGCCCAGCTGAAGGTGGACGGCGGACAGTTCGCCGACAACCAGACGCCGCCGCCCGACGAGCAGGCGCGTGGGCAGTTGCTGCGCGCCCTCGCGAGTGACGCGATACGTGGTGCGCTGCAGCGGCACTTCGGAGTGCGCCTGGCATTCCAGAACTGTCACCGTGTGGCCGTCTTCCCGCTGGACCCTTCGGTCGACGACCGACTGGCCAAGTTCACGTCGATCCGGGGCCAGCTGCTCAACCAGTCGCCCGGACTGCGGGACTGCTAGTACGGCCGTACGTCGCTGCCGCTCCGTAGCGCGGGAGGGGCGACTGATTGCGGAGCGGCAGCCCCCGGGCCTTTCAAGGCCAGGCGTTCCAGAGCCAGGCCTTTCACAGCACGCCCCAGGCCTCAGCTGAGGCGGGGGAGGACCTCGGCGCCCAGGCGTCGTACGTTCTCCTCCGTCGCGGCGAGATCGCCGGAACCTTCCGTCAGCAGGGCGAACCGCGTGATCCCCGTACGCCGGGACGTGGCCGCCAGCCGGTCCGCGGCCAGCTCGGGGGTGCCGACCGGGTGCAGGTCGCACAGCAGCTCCGTGTACGCGACCGGGTCGCGCATCGCGCGGTGCCGGTCGTCCACCGTCACATGCGCGTCCAGGCCCAGCTTGAACCACCCCGGCATCGCCTTCAGCAGGGTCTCGCGGGCGTCCACGGTGCGGTCCGCCAGCTGGCAGACGCCTGCCGACACGTGCCCGGCCTCCTGTACGGCCTCCCTCGTGTGGCCCGCGGCCAGGGCGGTCTGCCGCCACAGCGCGACCATGCCGGCCTTGTCCTCGTCCCCGCAGTGCATGCCCAGCAGCATCGGCAGCCCGCGCTCGGCGGCCAGCCGTACCGAGGCCGGCGAGGTGCAGGCGACGATCACTTCCGGCCCAGTCCCGTCCGCGTCCAGCGCCTCCGACGGCCGCGGTACGACGGCCACCTCGCGGAAGCCGTGCCGCTGGCCCGAGGCCCCCACGCTCGGCTCGGCCAGCCAGCGCCGCAGCAGGTCCAGATCCTCCGGGAACCCGTTCTCGTAGGCCTCCAGGCCGCCCCCGAACACCTCCAGGTCGACCCACGGCCCCCCGCGGCCCACCCCGAGGGTGAACCGGCCGCCCGAAGTCAGGTGCAGCAGCGCGGCCTGCTCGCCGAGGGCCACCGGGTGCGTGTTCGGCAGCACGCTCACCGCCGTCCCCACCCGCAGCCGCCGGGTCCGCCCGAGCAGCAGGGCCGCCAGGGTCACCGCCGACGGGCATACCCCGTACGGGACGAAGTGGTGCTCGGCCAGCCAGACCGAGTCCAGCCCGGCCTCCTCGGCCGCCTCCGCGGTCCGTACCGCCCGGTGCAGCGGCTCCCCTTGTCCCTGGCCCGGGAACTGGGCCGCCAGTACAAACGCTCCTACGCGCATCGCCTTAGCCTCCTCGCGGCTGACGCGGCCTCCCCCAGGTGGACCGGTTTTCCTGCTGGCTTATCTGTTGGCAACAACGTCTGACACGTGCCAAAGGCACGGCCTGACAGGAAAGTTATTGAGATTGTCGGGCCAGTCCCCGAGTTCACAGGGCCTTCGTCAGACACCCTGCGGGTACCCGGGTTCGCTGCGCGTAGTCTGGGAGAAAGTCACTGCCGTCCGCCCATCCGTGAGGTATACGTGTCTCCGCGCCACAACCGCCCCAAGGGCGGCGGGAATCCAGCCGACCGTTCGGACGCCGGTTCGGGATCGGGTTCGGGATCGGGCGCGGGGGGCCTGGACCGGTACGGGCTGGAGCGCACCGAGGAGTACCAGGGCGAGGACTGGAAGGTCCGGCACGTCGCGGGCGCCAGCGCGGCGGGCAAGCGCTACCGCTGCCCCGGCTGCGACCAGGAGATCCCTTCCGGCACCCCGCACCTGGTGGCCTGGCCGGACTACGGCGGGGTGGACGACCGGCGGCACTGGCACAAGGCCTGCTGGAACGCCAAGGACCGCCGCACCTCGCGGGTGCAGCGGTCCAGGAACGCCCCCAAGTACTGAGAACAGCGCCGGTGCGGAGTGCGCAGTGCTGCCGGGCCGGAGTGCGGCCGGGGCGGGCCCCGCACGTCCCGGCGGCTAAACGTCCCGGCGGCCGACCACCACGTACGAGGCCGCCACCGCGGCGCCCGTCACCAGCAGGATCAGCACCATGTGGCTGGCCTTGCCGGGCACGTCCGCCCCGATGCCGCTCGGCAAGCCGAACAGCTCCATCAGGGCCACGGGCGCGTTGTGCCGCAGCACCGCGGCGCCGACCGGGGCGCCGAACTCCCACGCGCTGAGCATCGCTCCTATCACCGGCGGCAGCGTGACCACGCCGAGCATGACGGCGATCGCCCCGGCCGAATGCCGCACCAGCGCCCCGATGGCGAGCGCGAGCACCCCGAGCAGCGTCACGTAGAGGCTGCCGAGCAGCCCGTTCGTCCACTCGCTGCCGCTGTGCCCCCCGGCGCCCGGCCCGTTGTGCAGGATCGCGGCCGACAGCCCGACCACGGCCACCGACCCGGCGGTGGTGAGGAACGCGGCGATGCTGAAGACGATGTACTTGGCGGTGAGCACCCGGTGCCGCTCGGGGGCGGCGGTGAAGGTGGTGCGGATCAGCCCGGTGCCGTATTCGGAGGTCATCGTCAGCACCCCGAGCACCATCACTGAGAGCTGTCCGACGAGCAGCCCGAACAGCGCCGGAGTGGTGAACGGGATCCTCACGTAGTCCGGGTCGTCGGTCTGCGCGACGAAGAGCAGCCCCACGCCGACGACCAGCACCACCAGCGAGCTGAGCGTCGATACCGTGGAGCGTACGGAGGTCAGCTTGGTCCACTCCGAGGCCAGTGCGTGCCCCAGGTGGGGCCGGGGGGTGGGCAGGGGAGAGCTGTAGCTCTCCGGCCGGCGCGCGGAGCCGGTCGTGGTCGCGGAGCCGGTCGTGGTCGGGCCGGTCATCGGGAGTCCTCGGGGTTGTTCTTGGCGGCTCCGGCGAGCTCGCCGGGACTGCTCGGCATCAGGAAGGGCTGCCCGCCCTCCCCGGGCGGCGGGGGCGCGTAGAAGCCCGTCCGGGGGACCTCCGGGGCGGCCGGGCCGTCCTCCCACTCCGGGACGCTCAGCGGCTCGGGCTCCCACAGCTCGGCCCGCGGGTCCTCGGTGGAGGTGTATTCGAGCGAGGACTGCGTCATCCGCATGTACGCCTCCTCCAGCGAGGCCCGGTGAGGGGACAGCTCCCACAGCCGTACGCCGGCCTCGTGCGCGAGGTCCGAGATGGCGGGCAGCTCCAGCCCGGTCACCCTCAGCGCCCCGTCGGGCTCCTTGAGCACCCGGCCGCCGGCCTTGGTCAGGGCCGTGCCCAGCGCGTCCCGGTCCTCCGGACCGGAGCCGGCCGCGCGCACCCGCGCGAATCCGGCCGAATTGTGCGTGATGAACTCCTGGGTTCCCATGTCGGCCAGCAGCCGGCCCCGGCCGATCACGATCAGGTGGTCGGCGGTCAGCGCCATCTCGCTCATCAGGTGCGAGGAGACGAGGACGGTGCGGCCCTCGGCGGCGAGCTGCTTCATCAGATTCCGGACCCAGAGGATGCCCTCGGGGTCGAGGCCGTTGACCGGCTCGTCGAACAGCAGCACCTGGGGGTCGCCGAGCAGGGCGGTGGCGATGCCGAGCCGCTGGCCCATGCCGAGCGAGAAGCCCTTCGTACGCTGCCGGGCGACGTCCTGGATCCCGACCACGCCCAGTACCTCGTCCACCCGCTTCTCCGGGATCCCGGAGAGCTGGGCGACGGCGAGGAGGTGGGTGCGGGCCCGGCGGCCGCCGTGCAGTGCCTTGGCGTCGAGCAGTGCGCCGACGTGCCGCTGGGCGTTCGGCAGCTCCCGGAAGGGGAGGCCGTTGATCGTGACATGGCCCGCCGTGGGACGGTCGAGGCCGACGATCATGCGCATGGTGGTGGACTTCCCGGAGCCGTTGGGCCCCAGGAATCCGGTGACGTGACCAGGCCTGACCTGGAAGGACAGCTGGTCGACGGCGGTCTTGGCGCCGAAGCGCTTGGTCAGGCCGACTGCCTCGATCATGGATCTGCCCCTTACCAGGCCGGGACGACTCTCGCCCGCGTAAGGGTTAAGAGGATATCGAGCCTCCGCCGGTTCCGTCCCGGGCCGGATCCCTGAGCTACCCCTGAGACCGACCCGGGGTTCCCCCGTAGTACGTCAGGCATCCCTCTTCTTGAGGATGAGGTAGCCGCCGAGTACGGCGGCCAGTGTCCACAGGGCCATGATCCCGAAGCCGCCCCAGGGGCCGTAGGGGGTGTCACCGGTGTCCATCGCGCCGGGAACCACCTGCATGATCTTGGACCCGGCCTGGTCCGGGAAGTACTGGGCCACCTTCCGGGTCGCCGAGACGGCTCCGAGGATGTTCGACACCAGGAAGAAGAACGGCATCAGGATGCCGAGCGAGAGCATCG
Source organism: Streptomyces sp. ISL-87 (assembly GCF_018614095.1). Taxonomy (GTDB): domain Bacteria; phylum Actinomycetota; class Actinomycetes; order Streptomycetales; family Streptomycetaceae; genus Streptomyces. Next base: position 70,212 of record NZ_JAGGOY010000119.1, read on the forward strand.
AGCTGCGCAGGATCGCGGCCACACCCATGGAGAACAGGGCGATCATGGCCATGTAGAGCCCGGCGCCGATCACCGCGCGCAGGACGCCCGGCGCGTCGATGCCGATGCTGCGGTCGCCCAGGATGGCCTGTCCGAGGAAGAAGGACAGGAAGCTGGTGACCAGACCCACCACCAGGGCGAGCGAGGTGGCCACGATGAGCTTGCCGAAGAGGAAGCTCGCGCGGCGCGGTACGGCGGCCAGCGAGGTGCGGATCATGCCCGAGCTGTACTCGGTGCCGACGACCAGGACGCCGAAGACGATCATGGCGAGCTGACCGAGGGTCATGCCGGCGAAGCTGGCCAGGGTCGGGTCGAAGGTCGCCCGCTCCTCGGGCCTCATGTTGTCGAAGGAGGCGTTCAAGACCGCGCACAGGCCGGCGCTGATGCCGACCGTGACCACCAGGGCGGCCACCAGGGTCCAGGTGGTGGAGGCGACCGTGCGGATCTTGGTCCACTCGGACTTGAGAACGGCGGAGAAGGAGGACATGGTCACTTTCCGCCCTTGCGCGTCGCCTCGTACCCGGCGCCCCACGCGGGGACGTCGGCCGGCCGGGCCGGGTTGTCCGCCGCCATGCCGGGAAGGGGAACTCCCGGTGCTCCCGGTGCTCCCGGTGCTCCCGGTGCGTGGGCGTGGTACTCGACGGAGTCCGCCGTCATGCGCATGAACGCTTCCTCCAGTGAAGCCCGTTGCGGGCTGAGTTCGTGCAGCACGATCTGGTGCCGGGCGGCCAGCTCGCCGAGCTGCTCCGCGGCGACCCCGTCGATCTCCAGCGCGCCGGTGGCCGGGACGCTGATGGCGTCGATCCCGGCCTCGTGCAGCACGTCCTTGAGGCGCTCCTGCTGCGGCGAACGAAGCCGCACGTAACTGCGGGAGTTCTGGTGAATGAAATCGGCCATGGACAAGTCGGCGAGCAGCCTTCCCTGACCGATGACGATCAAATGGTCTGCGGTCAGCGCCATTTCGCTCATCAGATGGGAGGAAACGAAGATCGTTCTTCCCTCTGCGGCCAGACCCTTCATCAGATTGCGGATCCAGAGAATTCCCTCCGGGTCCAGACCATTGACGGGTTCGTCGAACATCAAGATCTCCGGGTCACCGAGCAGCGCGGAGGCGATTCCCAGCCGCTGCCCCATACCGAGCGAAAATCCTTTCGACTTCTTCTTCGCCACGGCCGTCAGACCGACCAGGTCCAGCACCTCGTTCACCCGGCGCTCCGGGATCCGGTTCGACTGGGCAAGGCAGAGAAGGTTGTTGTACGCGCTGCGGCCGCCGTTCATGGCTTTCGCGTCCAGCAGCGCCCCGATGTACTTCAGCGGCTCCGGCAGGTCCCGGTAGTGCTTCCCGTCGATCCGGACCGTGCCGCTGGTCGGGTTGTCGAGGTCGAGCATCATGCGCATGGTCGTGGACTTCCCCGCCCCGTTGGGGCCGAGGAAGCCGGTCACCACCCCCGGTCTGACCTGGAAGCTGAGGTGGTCCACGGCGACCTTGTCGCCGAATCGTTTGGTAAGGCCCTCAAGCTCGATCATGCCGCTCACGCTAGAACGCCCGAGGGCCCTACGCCACCTCAAAACGGTGACATAAGGCCCTCGGGCAGGCGATCATCGAAGATCACACAGCGACCGGCGCGTGAACGCCGGGCGAACTAGCGGCTCTGCTGCGCCGGGACGCCCCGGGTGACCGGCTCGTCGTCGATCGGGGAGCCAGCGGCGGCGACGGCCGCACCGGTCAGCGTGGCCAGCATCTCGCGGACGTTGGTCAGCTGCGCGTTGATGGAGTCGCGGCGGTTGGTGAGCGCCGCCAGCTCGCGCTCGGACTCGCTGCGGATGCGGTCCGCCTTGGCGTTGGCGTCGGCCACGATGTCCTCGGCCTGGCGCTGCGCGGTCTCCACCGTCTGACGGGCGCGGCGCTCGGCGTCCGTACGGAGCTTCTCGGCCTCCAGGCGCAGCTGCTCCGCGCGGTGCTCGATCTCCGCGAGGCGCTTCTCGGCCTTGGCCTGACGCGAGGCCAGGTCGCGCTCGGACTGCTCGCGGCGCTTGGCCAGGTTGGTCTCGAAGTCCGCGGCGGCCTGGGCGGCCTTGGCGCGGGTCTCCTCGAAGAGCGCGTCGGCCTCCTCGCGCTTGGAGGCCGCGTCCTTCTGGGCCTCGGCACGCAGGGTGGCGGAATCGCCCTTGGCCTTCTCGACGATGCGGACGCCCTCGTCCTCCGCCTTCGACTTGCGGTCGGCTGCGAACGACTCGGCGTCGTTGCGCACCTGCTGGGCGGCCGACTCGGCGAGCTCACGGTGCTGCTCGGCCGCGCGACGGGCCTCCTCGCGCAGGTCCTTCGCCTCCTCCTCGGCGAGGCGCAGGATCTTCTCGACCCGGGCGCCGAGACCGGCGTACGACGGCTCGGCGTCGCTCACCTGGGCCTGGGCGTTCTGCGTCTCGAGGTGCAACTCCTCGATCCGCTTTTCCAGAGAGTTGATTCGTCCAAGGGCGCTGTCGCGGTCGGAGACCAGCTTGGTAATGCGGTCGTCCACCTGACCGCGGTCGTAACCACGCCGCACGAGCTCGAAGCCGAAGGGGGAGGAAGTGTCGCTCATGGGGTTCCTGTCGAATGAGACCGATGAGGTGCTACGTGAGGTGTTAGGGGAATCCTAGGCGCCCAAGCGGCGTGTCATCGAGTCAATCCGCGTTTGATCTGGACAATGACACCCCTTTTGAGTGGCAAGGCGACAGAATGCTTGTCACTCGTTCGCCTGAACCTCCATCAGGTGCACACATCCAACCGCTGTGACTACCCCTCCGACGTCTTCCCACCCGAACGAGTGGAACCCGCTGTCGCGCCGGCCTTCACGCCCCCCGCGCCCTGGCCGCCGACCACAGGCTTTCCGCCGCCCGAAGGCGCCTCGAATGATTCCAACGCCTCAAGAACGTCCTGGACACGGGAGATCTCCGCCTGAATGTCCTCGCGCCTGCGCACCAGGACCTCCAGCTCACGCCGGCCCTCCTCGACGAGCCGTTCGGCCTCCGCCTTGGCCTGCGCCAGGGTCGCATCGGCCTCCCGGACCACATCGGCCTTCTTCTGCTCGGCCTCCTTCAGGAGCGCCTCCGCCTTGCGGACCGCCGCGATCCGGACCTTGCTCGCCTCACTGCTCGCGTCCGACACCAGCGCCTTGGCCTTCGCCTCGGCCTCGACGCTCTGTTCGGTCGCCGCCCGCACCAGCTTGTCCACGCGCTCGCCGGCCGACTTCATCTGCTCGGCCGACTCCCGGCGGGCCCGCTCGTGCAGCTCCTCGACCTCGCCCTCGACCCGGGCGCGCAGCTCCTCCGCCCGCTCCCTTATGGCGGCGGCGTCCGTGCGCGCTCCGACCAGCAGCTCGTCGGCGTCGGTACGGGCCTTCTCCACCGTGGTGTTGCCCTCGACGGTCGCCTCGGAGGTGATCCGCGCGGCCTCCTTGCGGGCCGCGTCGACCATCGCGTCGGCCTGCTCCTCGGCCGCCGTGGTGGCGGCCAGGGCCTGCTTCTGAGCGTCCGCGGTCAGCTTCTCGGCCTCCGCCGACGCTTCGGTGATGAGCCGGTCCACCTGCTCCGCGGCCTCGCTGCGGCGCTTGTTGGCCTCCTCGCGGGCCTCGTCCAGCACCCGCTCGGACTCGGTACGGGCCTCCGTGCGGGTGCGCTCCGCCTCGGTCGCCGCCTCCGCCTTGACCCGCTCGGCCTCCGACCGGGTCCGGGCCGCGTGCTCCTGCGCCGAGGCGACCGTGTCCGCCGCCTCCGCGCGCAGCCGCTCGGCCTCGGTCTGGGCCTCGCCGACCGTGCGCTCATTGTCCTTGCGGGTCTGCTCGGTGAGCTTCTCCGCCTCGGACGCGGCCTCGCCGATGAGCCGGTCCGCCTGCTCGGCCGCCTCCGTACGCTGCCGGCCCGCCTCGACGCGCGCCTCGTCCAGCGTCTGCTCGGACTCCCGCTCGGCGCTCGCCAGGGTCTCGTTCGCCGCGACCGTGACCCGCTCCGCCTCCGCGGTGGCCTCGCCGATGATCCGGCCGCCCTCCGCGCGGGCGTCGTCCAGGGTCTTGGCCGCCTCGGTGCGCAGCCGCTCGGCCTCCGCCGCCGCCTCGCCGACCGTGAGTTCGTTCGCCGCCCGGGTCTCGTCGACCAGCCGGTCGCCCTCGGTCCGGGCGTCGACCAGGATCCGCGCCGCGTCCCGCTCGGCCGCGGCCAGCGTGTCCGCCGCCTGCGCGGTGAGCCGGTCCGCCGCCGCGGTGGCCTCGGCGACCAGGCTGTCGGCCTGCTCGGCGGCCTCGCTCCGCAGGCGGTTGGCCTCCGACCGGGCCTCGTCCAGGGTGCCGGCCGCCTCGGCGCGGATGGCGTCCGCGGCGGTCTCGGCCTCGGTGACGGTCGCCGCGTTGGCCGCGCGGGTCTCCTCGGTGTGCCGGTCGGCTTCCGCCGTGGCCTCCGCGATGAGCTGGTCGGCCTGCTCGGCCGCTTGCGTACGCAGCCGGCCCGCCTCGACGCGGGCGGTGTCCAGCGTGCCCGCGGCCTCCGCGGTGAGCCGCTCGGCCTCCGCCGTCGCCTCGGCGGCCAGGCGCTCGGCCTCCGCCGTCGCCTCGGCGGCCAGGCGCTCGGCCTCCGCCGTCGCCTCGGCGACGATCCGGCCGCCTTCGGCGCGGGAGGCCTCAAGGGACTCGGCCGCCTCGCCGCGGATGCGGTTGGCGTCGTCGCGGGCGTCCGCCCTGGTACGGGCCGCATCCCGCTCGGACGCGGCCAGCGCGTCCGTGGCCTCGGTGCGCACCCGCTGCGCGTACTCCGCGGTGTCGCTGCGCAGCTGCTCGGCCTCGGCGATCGCGTCGCCGACCGTACGCTCCGCCAGCGCCTTCGCCGCGTCCGTCTCGGCCCGGGCCTCGGTCCGGATCCGGTTGGCGTCCTCGGTGGCCCGCTCCCGCTCCTCGTGAGCGTCCTTGCGGACTCGGGAGGCCTCTTCCTCCGCCTCCGTCTTCGTCCGCTCCGCCGCGTGCTCGGCCGCGCTGCGCAGCCCGGTGATCTCTTCCTCGGCCTGCTCGTGCAGCCCGGCCACGGAGTCCCGTACCTGCTGGGCGGTGGCCTCCGCCGCCGACACCAGTTCCGACGCGCGCCGCTCCGCCTCGTCGGTCAGCCGCTCCGCCTCGGCCTGCGCCTCCTGCGAGCGCTTGCGGGCCTGCGCCAGCAGCTCCTCGCTCTGCTCGCGGGCCTGCTCCCGCTCGGCCGAAGCGTCCGTCCGCGCCGACGCCAGGGTCTCCTCGGCCTCCCGGCGACGCCGGGCGGCCTCCTCCTGGGCGGCGGCCAGCGCCTCCGCGGCCTCCGCGGCGACCCGCTCCGCGGCTGCCTTCGCCTCCGCGCGCAGCCGGTCCGCGGTCTCCTGCGCTTCGGAGCGCACCCGCTCCGCCTCGGCCGCGGCCTCGCCGCGCAGCCGTACGGCGACCTGCTCGGCCTCCGCGCGGACCCGGCCGGCGTCCTCCGCCGCGTCGATCCGCAGCTGGTCGGCCTCCGTCTCCGACTGCGCCTGGAGGGTCCGGATCCGCTCCGCCGACTCGGCGCGCAGCCGGTCGGTCTCCTCGCCGGTCTCCCGGCGGATGTTCTCCGCCGCCGCACGGGCGTCACGCAGCGTCTGCTCGGCCGTCGTCAGCCGGCTCTCCGCGTCCGTGTGCAGCCGTACGAGCTCCTCGTCGGCCTCCGCCCGCTTCGCGGCCAGCGCCTGCTCGGTCTGCTCGCGCCGCTCGCGCGCCGCCGCGTCCGCCTCGGCCCGGACGGCTTCCGCCTGCTCCTCGGCCTCGGCGCGCAGCCGCTCCGCCTCGGCACGGGTCCGCTCCAGCGTCTCCTCGGCCTGCTTGCGCAGCGCGGTAGCCCGCTCCACGGCCTCGGCACGGACCCGCTCGCTCTCGGCGCTCGCCCCGCCGCGCAGCTCGTCCGCGTCCGACTTGGCCTTGCCCAGCAGCTCCTCGGCGGTCTTCGCCGCCTCCTCGATCTGCTGGACCGCCTCACGGCGGGCCTCGCCGCGGATCCGCTCGCCCTCGGCGACGGCCTCCGCGCGCAGCTGCTCGGCCTCGCCGCGCAGCCGCCGGGCCTCCTCCTGGAGTTCGACCGTACGGGCCCGGTACTCCTCGGTGTCGTCCTTCGCGGCGCCCTTGAGCTCATCGGCCGTGGCCGCCGCCTGGAGGCGCAGCCGGTCCGCCTCGGCCTCCGCCTCACGGCGGATCCGCTCGGCCTCCTCGGACGCGGCACGGGTGGTGGCCCGGGCGTCCTCCGAGGCCTTGGTCAGTACGTCCTCTGCCGTCCGGGCCGCCTTCGACAGCTGCGCCGCCGCGTCCTCGGCGGCGGCCGCACGGGCCTGCTCGCCGGCCTCGGCGCGCATCCGCTCCACATCGGCGCGGGCGTCGGCCAGGGTCTGCTCGGCCTCCGCCTTGAGGACTTCGGCCTCCTTGGTGGCCTCGCCGACCAGCCGGGCGACCTGCTCCTTGGCGGTACGGGTGCGCTGCTCGTTGACGGACTCGGCCGAGGCGAGCTGCCGGGCGGAGCTCTCCTTGGCCTCCGCGAGCAGCTTCTCGGCCTCGGCGCGGGCACTGCGCAGCGCCCCCTCGGCCTCCTGGGCCCGGGCTTCGGCCACCCGGCCGAGGTCCAGGGTCTGCTGCCGGGTCTGCTCGGCCTCGGCGGACGTGGTGGAACGCAGCCGCTCCGCGTGCTCGGTGGCCTCCTGGGCCTGTGCGGAGGCGGCGGTCAGCAGCCGCTCGGCCTCCTTGCGGGCGCGCAGCAGGGTGGCCTCGGCCTCGGTACGGGCGGCCTCCGCGTCGGCGGTCAGCCTGCGGCGGGCCTCCTCGGCGAGCCGGGCGGCCTCGGCGCGGGCGGCGTTCAGCGCCTGCTCGGCCTCGGCACGGGACTCGTCCATGAGCCGGCGGGCCTGGGACTCCGTACGGGCACGCAGCTGCTCGGCCCACGCCACGTTCTCGTTGACGTGCGCCTCGACGGTCTGGCGGCGCTCGTTGAGCTCCTGGTCCAGCCGCTGGCGGCGGTTGACGGCCTCGGCGTGCAGCTCGGCCTGGAGGCGCGCCTGGTGCTCGGCGTGCTCCTGGAGGATGCGCTGGGTCTGTGCCCGGGCGTCGCGCAGCTCGCGCTCGGCGTCCGAGCGCATCTGGTCGGCCTGGATCTGGGCATTACGGAGCAGCTGCTCCGCCTGATACCCCATGTCCGCGCTGTCGTAGGCAGGACGGGACGCCAGATTGCGGCGTACCTCGTGGAGCTTGGCGCGCAGCACCTCGACCTGGTACCCCAGGTCCTCGGCGTGCTGGACGGCCTTCCCGCGTTCCTTCTTCAGCCGCTCCATCTCGGCCTCGAAGCGCGAGAGATGGTCGGCCTCAGCCTGATGGCTCTCCTGGCTTTCGTAGCCCCGCACAGCGCGGTCCCATCCGTCCCCTGGTCGCAAGCTCATTCCCAAATGAGCATCGTCCGCCCGCTGAACGACGCCCCCGGGGAATGGTGTCAGATACCGAGGCGGGGATCACAGGCCCCGACCTCGTCTCCGCACCGAACCCCGGCCGAGCCATGGCCACTCTACCGGCCGGGGAATCGGGCCATCAGTGCTCTGGGTTGCTCGTGACCAGTTCGGTGAGAACGCCGTGGCAGTCCTTGGGGTGGAGGAAGGTGATGGAGGAGCCCATCGAGCCGGTGCGGGGCTGGTCGTAGAGGACGCGGACGCCCTTGCCGCGGATGGCCTCGGAGTCGCCCAGGACGTCCTCCGTGCCGAAGGCGATGTGGTGGACGCCCTCGCCGTTCTTGGCCAGCCACTTGCCCACCGCGGAGTCCTCGCGGGTGGGCTCCAGGAGCTGGAGGTAGGAGGCGCCGCCGTCGGAGGTCTCGTTGATCTTGAGCATGGCCTCGCGCACGCCCTGCTCCTCGTTGACCTCGGAGTGGAACACTTCGAAGCCGTAGGTGGCACGGTAGAACTCGACAGTCTTGTCCAGGTCGAAGCAGGCGATCCCGATGTGGTCGATTCTTGTCAGCATGGGAACAGTGCACCGCCGAGGAGGGTGGTCACGCAACGTGCCAGCGATCACACCGGCAGGCCGGTGACTGCGCGGGTACTGCTCAGTACATTCGGGTAAACCCTCGTTCACTCCTCATCCAAGGGGCTGTGCCTCATGTCCGGAACGAACAACACCACTTCAGTGATCGTCGCCGGGGCCCGCACGCCCATGGGGCGGCTGCTCGGCTCGCTGAAGTCCTTCTCGGGCGCCGACCTCGGCGGCTTCGCCATCAAGTCCGCGCTGGACCGGGCCGGGATCGCCGGCGACCAGGTCCAGTACGTGATCATGGGCCAGGTGCTCCAGGCCGGCGCGGGCCAGATCCCCGCCCGCCAGGCCGCCGTCAAGGCGGGCATCCCCATGAACGTGCCCGCGCTCACCATCAACAAGGTGTGCCTCTCGGGTCTCGACGCCATCGCGCTCGCCGACCAGCTGATCCGTGCCGGGGAGTTCGACATCGTGGTCGCGGGCGGCCAGGAGTCCATGACCAACGCCCCGCACCTGCTGCCGAAGTCCCGCGAGGGCTTCAAGTACGGCGCCATCGAGATGCTCGACGCGATGGCCTACGACGGCCTCACCGACGCCTTCGAGAACATCGCGATGGGCGAGTCCACCGAGAAGCACAACACCCGCCTGGGCATCGAGCGCGCCCCGCAGGACGAGTTCGCCGCCGCCTCGCACCAGCGGGCCGCGGCCGCGCAGAAGAACGGCGTCTTCGAGGCCGAGATCACCCCGGTGGAGATCCCGCAGCGCAAGGGCGACCCGGTCGTCTTCTCCCAGGACGAGGGCATCCGCCCGGAGACCACGGCGGAGTCGCTGGGCAAGCTGCGCCCGGCCTTCGCGAAGGACGGCACCATCACCGCGGGTACGTCTTCGCAGATCAGCGATGGCGCGGCCGCCGTCGTCGTGATGAGCAAGGCGAAGGCCGAGGAGCTGGGCCTGGAGTGGATCGCCGAGATCGGCGCCCACGGCAACGTGGCCGGTCCCGACAACTCCCTCCAGTCGCAGCCGTCCAACGCCATCCTGCACGCCCTGAAGAAGGAGGGCCTGGAGGTCGGCGACCTGGACCTCATCGAGATCAACGAGGCCTTCGCGGCGGTCGCCGTGCAGTCAATGAAGGACCTCGGCGTGACCCCGGAAAAGGTGAACGTCAACGGCGGCGCCATTGCCCTGGGGCACCCGATCGGCATGTCCGGCGCGCGTGTGGTGCTGCACCTGGCGCTGGAGCTGAAGCGCCGCGGTGGCGGCGTCGGCGCGGCCGCACTGTGCGGTGGCGGCGGTCAGGGCGACGCGCTCATCGTGCGCGTCCCGGGCACCGGCGCGAAGGCGTAGGTGCTGCTCGGATGACGACGGTGGACGTCCCCACGCTGGTGGCGCAGGCCCGAGAAGGCCGGCCGCGGGCGGTGGCCCGGCTGATCTCACTGGTCGAGGGGGCGTCCCCGCACCTGCGCGAGGTGATGGCGACCCTGGCCCCGCTGACCGGCGGCGCGTACGTCGTCGGCCTCACCGGCTCCCCGGGCGTGGGCAAGTCCACGTCCACCTCGGCGCTGGTGTCGGCGTACCGGAAGGCCGGCAAGCGGGTCGGCGTGCTCGCCGTCGACCCGTCCTCGCCGTTCTCCGGCGGCGCGCTGCTCGGCGACCGGGTGCGGATGTCGGACCACGCCTCCGACCCGGGGGTCTACATCCGCTCCATGGCCACCCGGGGCCACCTGGGCGGCCTCGCGTGGGCCGCCCCGCAGGCGATCCGGGTGCTGGACGCCGCCGGCTGCGAGGTGATCCTGGTCGAGACGGTCGGGGTCGGGCAGTCGGAGGTGGAGATCGCCTCGCAGGCCGACACCTCGGTGGTGCTGCTGGCGCCGGGGATGGGCGACGGGATCCAGGCCGCGAAGGCGGGAATCCTGGAGATCGGCGATGTGTACGTGGTGAACAAGGCGGACCGGGACGGCGCGGACGCCACCGCCCGGGAGCTGAACCACATGCTGGGCCTCGGGGAGTCCCGGGGCAAGGACGACTGGCGGCCGCCGATCGTCAAGACGGTCGCGGCGCGCGGGCAGGGCATCGACGAGCTGGTCGAGGCGCTGGAGAAGCACCGGGCGTGGATGGACGAGCGGGGTGTCCTCGCCGAGCGGCGCAGGGCCCGTGCCGCGCACGAGGTGGAGACCATCGCGGTGACGGCCCTGCGGGCCCGGATGGCCGATCTGCACGGGGACGCCCGGCTCGACGCGCTGGCCACCCGTGTGGCCCAGGGCGAGCTGGATCCGTACGCGGCGGCGGACAACCTGCTGGCGACGCTGACGGAGGCCTGAGGCGTCCGCGGGCCGATGCCGGCTGATGCGCACTCCCAGGGGCGAACATAGACTGGCGAACGCCCGGAATGCCCCGATACAGGGAGTGGCGTCATGGCGAAGCGCGGCAACAAGAAGCGGGCCCGCAAGAAGAAGAAGGCGAACCACGGCAAGCGTCCCAACGCCTGACCGGCCCGCCTGACCGACGCACGAGAGCCGCGCCCCTGCGAGAGGGGCGCGGCTCCCGTGTCAGTGGCCGGCGGTGTCAGCGGCGGGCGGTGTCAGTAGCCGTTGTCGCCGTCGCCGTCCGAGCCGGACAGCGTGGCCTTGCCCGTCGTGGGGTCGACGTGGACGTTCTGGGTCTTGTTGCCGGACTTGATCGCCACGTTCCAGTGGGGGGCGCCGCCGTTGTCATCGTCGTCCCACTCCACCGACCAGACCTGGCCGGCGTGGACGGCGACGGCCGCCTTGATCGCCTTCTGGGCGTTGTACTTCGCGGCGAGCAGCTTCTTGTTCTTGGCGCTGTCCCCGTCGTCGTCCGTGTTCCGCGTGGTGGCCGCGCCGGTGCGGGCGCTCACGTCCACCTCGGCGTGTTTGCCGTTCTTGCCGATCACGTCGACGTGCCAGGTCGAGCCGTCCTTGTCGAGGGACTGGACGGTGCCCGGATAGTGCTTCACGGCCGCCTGCGCCGCCCCCCAGGCGTCCGTGTCGGCGCGCGCCGCGGTGGCGGCGCCCACGGTGGTTCTCGCCGCGTCCGCGGTGGACGCGGCGGCGGCCGCCACCGGGCCCCCGACCATCAGGACCACGGCCGCGGCCGTCGAGATGTACACAGTGCGCTTCATGGCTGACCTCCTCGGGCCGGCCATGCGCTTACGGTTGCTCGGCGGGGCCGGCGAGTGAGCGTTACCGCCCATTCTCCGGGACCCGCGAGGACGGCGCGCGGTCAGTGCGTGGTCAGCGTGTGATCAGCGCGCGGGCCGCGGTCAGACCTTGCCGCGGTTGTCCCGCAGGTGGTCCGCCACCGGGTTCAGCGACTCCCGCAGCGCCGCCAGGGCCGCCGGGGAGAGCAGGTCGATGAAATGCCGGCGGACGGATGCCACGTGGTGCGGGGCGACCTTGCGCATGAGCTCCATGCCCTCGTCGGTGAGCACCGCGTACAGCCCCCGGCGGTCGGACTCGCAGTTCACGCGACGGACCAGGCCCGCCGTCTCCATCCGCGTGATCTGGTGGGACAGCCGGCTCTTCGACTGGAGCGTCGACGTCGCGAGGTCGCTCATCCGCATCCGCAGACCCTCCGACTCCGAGAGGTTCACGAGGATCTCGTAGTCGTTGTTGGTGAGTCCGAAGGGCTGGAGATCCTTTTCCAGCTGGTGCATCAGCAGTCTGCTGACGTCCAGGTGGGTGCGCCAGGCGCACTGCTCGGCGTCGGTCAGCCAGCGCGTGGCCGTCTCGGTCTCGATGGTCTCCATGAATGAACTCTACCTAAGAAGTTGAATTACGTACAAAAATATGAAGATCTACGGCTGCCGCCGCGGGCGCTCACAGCCCGAAGCGGCGCTGGAGGTCACCCAGCTGCCCCGGCATCCGCGGCACACCCAGCTGCCCCAGCGGTCCCTGGCCACCGCCGTGACCGGCCCCCGGAACGCCGGCCGACTCCGCCCCGGCGCCCACCGCGCCGACCGCCTGCTCCGCCATCAGCATCTCCGACGACTGGAGCAGTACCGTCCCCGCCCCCACGAACTCGAACTGGTGCTCCTCTCCCGAGGCGCCACCGAGGCCGGTCAGCGAGCGCAGGCCGCCCATCACGCCCGACATGTAGCCGTGGTCGTAGTGGTGGCACGGCGAGGGACAGTCGGCCCAGCCCACCAGCGCCTGCGGGTCCACACGCAGTGGCGGCTCCATGAACACCACCGGTCCGTTGGACGCCGCCACGAACTTCCCGGTTCCGATCAGCGTCAGGAAACCCGGGACGATCGACTGCTTCAGCGCCAGCGTCGGCTGGTAGGCGAGCAGGTTGCCTGACCGAATCGTCAGGTTCCCGTTGTCCAGGTCGTACGAGTTCACGTCGAAGGCCCGGTCGGCCAGCAGCATCTTGCCCTGCCCCTCGGCCACCACCCAGTCGCTGGCGTGCAGCGGCGAGTGGAAGCTGGTGCGCAGCAGCCGGTCGAAGCGGCCGTTGCCGATGCCGTTGAACTCGATGCGCCCGTAGTACGAGATCATCTTGCCCTTCTGCAGGAACCACTGGCTCCCCTTGAGCTCCACGCAGAAGGTGTAGGCGTTCACGTTGTCGTCGGAGGGCAGGGTGTACGGGTCGAACACCGTCGGGCCGCCGGGTCCGCCGGTCACGGGTCCAAAATTCACAGCTTTTCCTCCGAGGCCTGCACATATACGGCGCCCTGGCCGGACAGCTCCAGCTGGAACGCCTCACCCGAACCGCGTCCCACCATGTCGCGCCACCCGAGGGCCGCCGACAGCTTGTTGCGGACCTCGCCGTGGTGGGCGACGTACGCCTGCGGGTCCACGTGGACCGGCCGCTGGGGGGTGATGGGGAGCTCGATGACCCCGCCGTGGGCCATCACGGCGACCGCGCCGTGACCCTTGAGCGTGGTCGTGAACAGGCCCTGGCCGGTCACCTGGCCGCGCACCATGCCCATGACACCGCCCTGCGAGCCCATGAACATCGTGCCCTGCTGGAGGGTGCCGTCGAAGGCCAGCAGCCGGTCGGCCTCGACGTACAGCGTCTCGCCGGTCAGGTTGATCACCTGGATGTGGTGGCCGCCGTTGCCGAACATCACGGTGCCGCTGCCCTCGACCGTCATCAGCGGGGTCTGCTCGTTCGCCACCCGGCGCCCGATCATGCCCATCACCCCGCCCTGACCGCCGGTCAGGCTCGGGGTGAAGGAGACCTCGCCGCGGTACGCGAGCATCGCGCCCCGCTGGCTGTACATCTTCTGGCCCGGGATGACCTGGGCCTCGACCATCTTCGAGTTGATCTCGCGGAACGGCATCAGATGTCGCCCCCGACGGTGTTGCGCTCGCTGGGCTGCACGTAGACCAGGCCCTCGCCCTCGAAGCGGATCTGGAACGCCTCGCCGGAGCCCTCGCCGATCAGCGTGCGGAAGTTCACGCCGGACTGGAAGGACTGCTGGAGGTTGCCGGTGTGCGCGATGTACGCCCCCGGGTCGACGGAGAGCGGGTACTGGGCGCTGACGCGCAGCACCACCGCCGGGCCGTCGGACATGATCGCCGCCTGGCCGCTGCCCTCGACGGTCGTGGTGAACAGGCCGTTGCCCGTCGTCGCGCCGCGCAGACCCGTGAAGGTCGTGCCGGTGCGCAGCCCGGCGTCGGTGCACAGCAGGTTGCTGGACTCGACGTAGAGCTTCTCGCCGCGCAGATTGACCAGATTGATCTCACTGGCGCGGTCGGCGAAGAAGCAGGTGCCGTGCCCCTGTACCTCCATCACGGTCATCTGCTCGCCGGTCAGCCGGCGGGTCACCATCCCGCGGAGGCCTTCGCCGCCGCCGGTCATCTTCTTGAAGGCCATCTGACCGTCGTACGCGACCATGGAGCCGTTTTTCGCTTTGACGGCATCCCCGGTCAGGTCGACGGCGAGCACCTTGCTGCCTTGGAGTCGGAACTGAGCCACGGGGAGACGTTATCGGCAGCGGGCGAACCCGAACAGGGCTGCGCGGCCGATATCCGCCACACTCGGGCGGTACGGACAGCTGACGGGCACCCGGGTCAAGGTCCCGCAAAGCGGCTGAGACACTGGGACAGCCCCCAGGCCTCCATCCCGAAGGTTCACACGTGGACATCAAGACCGCCTCCGCCCTGCACCGCCTCCGCCTCGTCTCCGTCCCGGAGGCGCTGTCGTTCCCGGCCCTGCTGATCTTCGGCTCGCTGCTCAGCTGGCTCACCGACATCGACTACCTGAAGATGCCGCTGGGCATGCTGCACGGCATCCTCTTCCTCATCTACTCGGTCTTCCTGCTGGATGTCTGGAACAAGGCCAAGTGGCCCTTCAAGAAGGCCGCGCTGTTCTTCCTGCTCGCGCTGGTGCCGTTCGGCGGCCTCTACGGCGACAAGCTGCTCAAGCGCGAAGAGGCCGACAGCGTCATCGCGGCCCGTGCCCGTGAGGTGGCCGACGCATGATCACCGCGTTCTCGGTGACCCCGCTGGGGGTCGGTGAAGAGCCGTCGCTCGGCGGGCCGGGAGCCTAGAACCTGCGGTAGACGCGGATGGTTCTCTCCGCGACGCACACGGCCCCGTTGCGGAGGATCATCGTTCGGGTGGCTCCGGCCCGTAGCGGAGATCCGCGATCGGGATCAGATGACCGCCCGCTAAGACGTGATCACCGACCTTGAGTTCATGCGGCTGACAATCCACGGGGGCCGTACCCGGCGGGATGCGGACCGGGGGCTTCTCCCGTGGCGCGCGCCGTCTCAGAGGCACGCAGCACGCCGTACGGGCGATCCACTGGAACCCTCCCGCGTCCATCGCGGCCTTCCGGCTTCCTTCACTCCGGCCAGCGGGACCGGCCGGTCATGCGCGAAACTGGCCACAGTTGGCGGCGCCGTTGCTCCGTTCGGCCCACACCCTGGCGCCTGAGATCGCGTCCACGACTAGCGTCTGTTCCATGAGCGGGCTGAGAAGGCCGGGCGATGGGCAGGAACACGCCTCGCTGCCCGACGAAATCCAGGCCAAACTCGGGAAGCGCCTGGACGATGTCGCCAAGATCCTCGCCGGGACCCTGGTCACCGTAGCGGGCGTCATGACCGCTCTCGGGCTCACCAGCGACGTCGTCTTCGTCGCGCTCAACAACGAGTCGTGGCCCATCTACGTGGCGTCGCTCTGCGCCATCCTGGCGATTGTCTGCAGCATCGTGGCATTGCTGATTCGTCCCACGCGGCGGGGCAACATGTGGGAGACCGCCGTGCTCATCCTCGGAGTGATCTTCTACATGGTCGCGCTGAGCGTGGCGGTGGTCGGTGCCGCGAAGGCGGCGGGCGGGAACGGGCGGCCGTCCATTATCGATGTCAGCCTCACGGGGCCCCGGTCCGATGCGAGGCTGAGGTTCGGCGTGCACGCCGACGGCGTTGATACATGGGCCACCGTCGAGGTGTACGCGTATGCCGTGGATGCGGACGGGGAAGCTCTGGCGCCGGTGGACTTCTTCCGCAGCAATCTCCGGCCCAATGACCGGGGCGTGATCGAGCACCGGGTCGACACACCGGTCGCCATTCCGGCCGGGGCGTGGGGCATCGCTATCAACGCCGTGGCCGCCAACGGGTCGGACGTTTGCGAGACGCTCGCGGAGCGCGGGCCCACATGTGTGGTGATCCAGCTGCCCTGACGTGCCTCAGGCCGGCGGGCGCAAGCCCAGGCACCCCCGCCGATAGCGGCTCGCGACCCGTATGCGGCGCCCATTCCAGCGGATCACAAGACCCGGAGACTCGACTACTACGAGAAGCGTGACGAGCCGATCCAGTCGCAGCACTACCGCCGGCGGCGGGGCGGCGGCGGGGCGGCGGCGACGGCTCGCGACACCGGCTGACTCCCGACGCCTACGGTGACGTGCCCGTGGTCAGGGCGATCGCCAGCGGGGTGCGCTCGTAGTGGATCTGGTGCCCGTGGCGGGCCGAGATGACCAGGCCCGCCGCGTGCAGGGTCTTGAGGTGGGCCGACACCGTGGACGGGGCCAGGCCCAGCCGGTGGGCGAGGGCCGTGGTCGAGGCGGGTTCGTGGAGGGCGCACAGCACATCGGCGCGGACGCGGCCGAGCAGCCGGGCCAGCGCCTGCGGGGTCGGTCCCGCCGAGGCCGTCCACAGCGCGCCGATGCCCCGGGCCGGGTACACCAGGGTCGGCTGCCAGGGCGGGTCGTAGCCGCCGACCACCTCCGGCCAGACGAACGCGCTCGGCATCAGCAGCAGGCCCTGCCCGTCCAGCGAACGGTCGTGGTGCGTGCGGCGCCGGATCGTCAGCGTGCTCCCCTGCCAGGTCAGGTCCGGGTGGAGCCCGTCGAACAGCGCCTCCAGCCCGCCCGCCGCCAGCCGCCGCGAGTGGAACAGGATGTCCGCCTCCAGCAGCCCCCGCAGCCGCGGCCAGTGCGGGGCGATCAGCGCCGCCCAGGCCTGTTCGTACAGGTCGGCCAGCTCCCGTACCGCCCGCGCGGGATCCGCGAGCATCCGCCGCCCGGGGTCGCTCTCCGCCGCACCCGGGGTGCAGACCAGCGAGCGCCGGAGATCCTCCCGGGCCTCCTCGGGATCGGCGGCCCGCACCCGCGCCAGCTCCTCCTCGAAGGTGACGGAGGGTCCGATCGGCGGCGGGCTGAGGAAGTCCGGGTTGTGACCGGCTTGCGGCATCAGCAGCCACAGCGGCCGCAGGTCCAGCCTGTCGGCCGCGGCGCGGATCTGCCGGAGCCAGGGGAGGTGGTACGCCTGCCGTCCCGGCCGCAGCAGCGTCCGTACGGCCGCCTGTGTCTCCCACTGCGGGGAGATGGAGAACCGGCAGCGGAGCAGGTCCCCGGGTCCGAAGCGGAAGTGGAACCCCATGAGACAGACACCTACAACTCGATGAGAAGGACCTCGATGATCCGGCGCGATGATCCGGGCCATGATTCGGGCTGAGACGAATCTCTACCGTCGTCACCGTAGCCCGCCCAGGGTGTCGCGTATGGCAACCGTCAACCAGGCCACGGCCGGCACCCCCTCGAATCCTTCCGGCGGCTACCGCTCCGTCTTCCGGGTCCGGGAGTTCCGTGCCGTCTTCGCCGCGCACCTGATGTCCGTCCTCGGCGTCGTCGTCGCCGAGATCGCCCTCACCGTCCTCGTCTACCGACTCACCGGCTCGCCCCTGATGAGCGCCCTCACCTTCGCCCTCGGCTTCCTCCCGTACGCCCTCGGCGGCACCCTGCTCGCCGGCACCGCCGACCGCCGCCCCGCCCGGCGCGTGCTCGTCGGGTGCGACCTCGTCTGCGCCGTGTGCGCCGCGGCCATGGTGCTGCCGGGCACCCCGGTCGCGGGGCTCCTCGTACTCCGCTGCGCGATGGCCTTCGTCGCGCCGCTGTTCCAGGGAGCCCGCAGCGCCTCCCTCGCCGATATCCTCGGCTCCGGCGAGACCTTCGTCCTCGGCCGCTCGCTGCTGCGCATGGTGGCCCAGAGCGCCCAGCTCATCGGCTTCGGGCTCGGCGGGCTGCTGCTCACCGTCCTCGCACCGCGCGGGGCGATCGCGCTCACCGCCGCCGGGTTCCTCGGGTCGGCGCTCCTGCTGCGCTTCGGCACCCGGGCCCGCCCCGCCCGTGCGGCGGCCGCCGGCCGCACCTCCCCGCTCGCGGGCCTGCGGGCCGTCTTCGGCGAGCGCCGGCTGCGGGTGCTCACCCTGCTGTTCTGGCTGCCGCCCGTGTTCCTCGTCGTACCGGAGGCGCTGCTCGCCCCGTACGCCGACGGCCTCGGGGCCGGGACCGCCGCCCTCGGGCTGCTGATGTGCGCGTTGCCCGTCGGCACCATCGCGGGTGAACTGTGGGCCGGCTCCGTCCTCACCGCCCGTACGCGTTCCCGAATAGTGGCCCCGCTCGCCGCCGTCGGCCTGCTGCCGCTGCTCGTCTACGCGGTCCGGCCGGGCCCGGTCGCCGTACTGGCTGCGTTGCTGCTCGCCGGGCTGGCGCACGCGTACACCCTCGGACTCGACCGGATGTACGTGGACGCCGTCCCCGAGGAGCTCCGCGGCCGGGCGATGACCCTGCTCAGCACCGGCATGATGACCCTCCAGGGGGCCGGGATGGCGCTGGCCGGTCTGGCCGCCGAATTCCTCGCGGTCCACGTGGTCGTCACCGCCGCCGCGGTCCTCGGCACCGGGGTCGTGCTGCTGCTCCTTGCCGAACTCCGCGCCACCGCCCGGCCGCTGCGCGGGCCGAGGAATGAGACGGGGCTGGCCATCAAATGACCTGCCGGTAGGGTCTGATGCGTGCCCAAGCCGCTCAGTCTTCCCTTCGATCCCATCGCCCGCGCCGACGAACTGTGGCAGCAGCGCTGGGGACCGGTGCCCTCGATGGCCGCCATCACCTCGATCATGAGGGCGCACCAGATCCTGCTCGGCGAGGTCGACGCGGTGGTCAAGCCGTACGGACTGACCTTCGCGCGGTACGAGGCGCTGGTGCTGCTCACCTTCTCGAAGGCCGGCGAGCTGCCGATGTCGAAGATCGGCGAGCGGCTGATGGTGCACCCGACCTCGGTGACGAACACCGTGGACCGGCTGGTGAGGTCGGGCCTGGTCGACAAGCGGCCCAACCCGAACGACGGTCGCGGAACCCTCGCCTCCATCACGGACAAGGGCCGAGAGGTCGTCGAGGCCGCCACGAAGGACCTGATGGAGATCGACTTCGGGCTCGGCGTGTACGACGCCGAGGAGTGCGGCGAGATCTTCGCGCTCCTGCGCCCCCTGCGGGTGGCCGCCGCCGACTTCGAGGAGAAGTAGCCACCGTCACGCTGCCCGTACCCCGCCCCGGTCCAGATCGCGCAAAACGGGCGGTTAGGCTCGTCGGCATGAAACGAAGCGTGCTGACCCGCTACCGCGTCATGGCCTACGTGACGGCGGTCATGCTGTTGATCCTCTGTGCCTGCATGGTGGCGAAGTACGGCTTCGACACCGGCGCCGACCTGACCTTCGCGGTCTCGCAGGCCCACGGTGTGATGTTCATGATCTACCTGGTGTTCGCCTTCGACCTGGGCTCCAAGGCCAAGTGGCCCTTCGGCAAGCTGCTCTGGGTGCTCGTGTCGGGGACGATCCCGCTGGCCGCGTTCTTCGTCGAGCGCAAGGTCCGCGCCGAGGTCGAGCCGCTGTTCAGCGGCGCTCTGGCCACCGCCAAGGCGTAACCGTTACCACCCCCGGGGTGACTCCCCGGGGGTTGCCCATCGACATTTACTAGGACGTCCTAGTAAATTCGAGTCATGGACGCAGACGCCATCGAGGAAGGCCGCCTTCGCTGGCAGGCCCGCTATGACAAGGCCCGCAAGCGCGAGGCCGACTTCACCACACTCTCCGGCGATGCCGTCGATCCGGTCTACGGGCCCCGGCCCGGGGACTCGTACGAGGGGTTCGAGCGCATCGGCTGGCCGGGGGAGTACCCGTACACCCGAGGCCTGCACGCCACCGGCTACCGCGGGCGGACCTGGACCATCCGGCAGTTCGCCGGGTTCGGGAACGCCGAGCAGACCAACGAGCGCTACAAGATGATCCTGGCCGCCGGCGGCGGCGGGCTCTCCGTGGCCTTCGACATGCCGACCCTCATGGGGCGCGACTCCGACGACCCGCGCGCCCTCGGCGAGGTCGGGCACTGCGGGGTCGCCATAGACTCCGCCGCCGACATGGAGATCCTGTTCAAGGACATCCCGCTCGGTGACGTGACCACCTCGATGACGATCTCGGGCCCCGCCGTGCCCGCCTTCTGCATGTACCTGGTCGCCGCCGAGCGGCAGGGCGTGGACCCGGCCGTCCTCAACGGCACGCTCCAGACCGACATCTTCAAGGAGTACATCGCCCAGAAGGAGTGGCTCTTCGAACCCGAGCCGCACCTGCGCCTCATCGGCGACCTCATGGAGTACTGCGCCACCGGCATCCCGGCGTACAAGCCGCTGTCGGTCTCCGGCTACCACATCCGCGAGGCCGGGGCGACGGCCGCGCAGGAGCTCGCGTACACCCTGGCGGACGGCTTCGGCTACGTGGAGCTGGGCCTCTCGCGCGGCATGGACGTCGACGTCTTCGCGCCCGGGCTCTCCTTCTTCTTCGACGCGCACCTCGACTTCTTCGAGGAGATCGCCAAGTTCCGCGCCGCCCGCCGGATCTGGGCGCGCTGGATGAAGGAGGTGTACGGGGCGAAGAGCGACAAGTCGATGTGGCTGCGCTTCCACACCCAGACCGCCGGCGTCTCGCTGACCGCCCAGCAGCCGTACAACAACGTCGTACGCACCGCCGTGGAGGCCCTCGCGGCCGTCCTCGGCGGCACGAACTCGCTGCACACCAACGCCCTCGACGAGACCCTCGCGCTGCCGAGCGAGCAGGCGGCGGAGATCGCCCTGCGTACGCAGCAGGTGCTGATGGAGGAGACCGGGGTGGCCAATGTGGCCGACCCGCTGGGCGGTTCGTGGTTCGTCGAGCAGCTCACCGACCGCATCGAGGCCGAAGCCGAGAAGATCTTCGACCAGATCAAGGAGCGTGGGCTGCGCGCCCACCCGGACGGGCAGCACCCGATCGGGCCGATCACCTCGGGCATCCTGCGCGGCATCGAGGACGGCTGGTTCACCGGGGAGATCGCCGAGTCGGCCTTCACGTACCAGCGGTCGCTGGAGAAGGGCGACAAGCGGGTCGTCGGCGTCAACGTCCACCACGGCTCGGTCACCGGGGACCTGGAGATCCTCCGGGTCAGCCACGAGGTGGAGCGCGTACAGGTGCAGGAGCTGGCGGCGCGGAAGGGGCGGCGGGACGACGCGAAGGTCGCCGGGGCCCTGGCCGCCATGCTGGATGCCGCCCGGGACGGGTCGAACATGATCCCGGCGATGCTGGACGCCGTACGCGCCGAGGCCACGCTGGGCGAGATCTGCAACGCCCTGCGGGACGAGTGGGGCACGTACACGGAGCCGCCGGGATTCTAGCCACCCGGGGGGGCGGGGAGAGAGGCTGCCGTTGCGCGGAGCCTCTCCCCGCCCTTCACCGTTGCCGCCTCAAACGCCGGCCGGGCCCTTGAGGCCGTGTATCAGGAGGGTGGTGAAGGTGGCCACCCACAGCTCGTCCACGGGTTCCGAGCTGACCAGCGCGCGATGGACCACCGTGCCCGCGATGACGTCGAAGATCAGGTCCGTGGTGTGGCCGGCCAGGGACTCGTCCTCCTCGTACGGGAGTTCACCCCGCGCCTGCGCCCGCTCGCGACCCAGTACGACGAGACGTTTCTGCCGGTCCACGATCGCCGACCGGATCCGGTCGCGCAGCGCCTCGTCCCGCGTGGACTCGGCCACCACCGCCATCAGGGCCGTCCGGGCCTCCGGGCGCCGCAGCAGATCCGCGAACTGCAGGACCACGTACTCGATGTCCGATTCGAGAGAACCCCGGTCGGGGAGTTCGAGGGCGTCGAAGAGCTCCGCGACCGCGTCCACGACCAGCTCGTTCTTGCCCGCCCAGCGCCGGTAGAGGGTGGTCTTCGCGACCCCCGCCCGGGCCGAGACGTCGCTCATCGTCAGCTTCGACCAGCCCAGCTCGACCAGCGCGTCCCGCGTCGCGGCGAGGATCGCCGCGTCCGCAGCGGCGCTGCGGGGGCGGCCTGTGCGGCCGGTCGGGGGGCCGATGCCTGGGCTGGGGTTGCGCATGGCGGTGACCATACCCGCCGGTAGCGGAACCACCGGACCCCGAATCGCTGTGGTTGAGATCACTGGGCGCGGATGGCCGCAGGGAGTTACGCTACGGGTCGTAGCGTAAGAGCGACAACCACGCGAAGCTACAGGCGCCAGGTGGGGACCCGGCGCCGCACCGCATCACCGCAGACCGCATAACCGCAGCACCACATCGGCGAATTCACGCGATCTTTTTCGCAGGCGCGCGCACACGGGGGAGGATGTACGCATGCAGCCCAGAAACATGTCCATGAGCGGCGTCGTCGACCTCGCCGCGGTGAAGGCGGCCGGCGAAGCCAAGGCGAAGGCCGAGCAGGTGCGAGCCGAATCGGCCCGGCGGGGTGGCGCCGACGCGGGCGCCGCGCACCCCGGCGCCGTGCCGCCGTCCGCGCTCGTCATCGACGTAGACGAGGCCGGCTTCGAGCGCGATGTCATCCAGCTCTCCAACGAGGTCCCGGTCGTCCTCGACTTCTGGGCCGAGTGGTGCGAGCCGTGCAAGCAGCTCAGCCCGCTGCTGGAGCGGCTCACCTTCGAGGCGAACGGCCGCCTCGTCCTGGCGAAGATCGACGTCGACGCCAACCAGATGCTGATGCAGCAGTTCGGGATCCAGGGCATTCCCGCCGTCTTCGCCGTGGTCGCCGGCCAGGTGGTGCCGCTGTTCCAGGGCGTGGCGCCCGAACAGCAGATCCGCGAGACCCTCGCCCAGCTGGTCCAGCTCGGCGAGGAGCGCTTCGGCCTCCTCGGCATCCAGGTCGACCCGGACGCCGAAGTCGCCCCCGCCCCGGCGGCGGGCACGGCCGCCGAGCCGGTCGGCCCGTACGACGCGCTGCTGGCGGCGGCGGTCGAGGCGCTGGACGCCGGTGACCTCGGCGGCGCGGTTCAGGCGTACAAGAACGTACTGGCGGACGACCCGGCGAACATCGAGGCCAAGCTGGGCCTGGCCCAGGCCGAGCTGCTCTCCCGGGTGCAGCACATGAACCCGCAGGCGGTGCGCGAGGCGGCCGCCGCGAACCCGGGCGACCCGCAGGCGCAGATCGCCGCGGCCGACCTGGACCTGGTCGGCGGTCATGTGGAGGACGCCTTCGGGCGCCTGGTGGACACCGTTCGAGTGACGTTCGGTGAGGACCGCGACGTGGTACGGGTGCGGCTGCTGGAGCTGTTCGAGGTCATCGGGGCGGACGACCCCCGGGTGACGGCGGCGCGCACGGCGCTCGCGCGGGTGCTGTTCTAGGACGCCGCCCGGGCGTGTCCCGGGTCCGCGCGGAGCACCGACGATTTATTGACACGTAGAGGAACAACGGCCGCACTTTGCCAAAGCTTGGCAATTGCGGCCGCTGTTACTCGCAGTAAGTGGAACCCCGTGAACTGTCCGGAGTATTCCTGAATCCACCGGTCTGTCGTGGCCCTTGGTGACACCCTGTGTCGCTGCCCGACGGCGCTGGGTCGAACCCCGGTTATCTGGCCGTTACCCGCCAGTAACGACCCCCCTTGTGCCCCGGCCTGGAATGGACCACGATCGGCGACGCTCGGTCCTTCCCGCAGAGCCGCTCATCCGGAGCCGCGGCGAAGGGTCCCCACCGAGTCGGCCGGTGGCAGTGGCACCGGCCGTAGGACAGGGGGGTCTTCGCCACACCGGCGGAGCCTGTCCTCCTGGTTGCGCGAACGCGTGACCCAGTGGTTGTCGCTCGGGGGTGATCGCCGGTGTATCGGACGCGGCTTGGCGCCGCGGCCCGGCCGCCTGCGCTCCTTCCCGAGGACGTAGCACTTCTCCCATCCCAGGACGGGCACGGCCCGGACCGGAGATGTACGTCCGAGAAGGAGGAACGAAAATGAGTTCTCAGGTTCGTGGTGGGACCAGATGGAAGCGCTTCGCGCTCGTCATGGTCCCGAGCATCGCGGCCACGGCCGCGGTCGGTGTGGGTCTGGCGCAGGGTGCCCTCGCGGCGTCCTTCAGCGTCTCCGGCCAGGACTTCAAGGTCTCGGCCGACAAGCTCGACGGTGACGACCTCATCCAGTACGGCAGCATCGCCAAGGGCAAGGGCCTCGACGGCAAGGATGCTGCGCACCCGGTCACCATCTCCGGGTTCCGCCACGCGGAAATCACCAACATGTGCCAGTCGCTGGTCACGCCGATTCCGGGCCTCGGCAACATCACGATGAGGCTGCAGACCGGCGACAAGGGCAAGCCGGCGATTGCGGAGAACATCTACCTGGATGTCGCCGAGCTCGACACCGACGCCACGTTCACCGACCTCGACATCGGTGTCGCGGTGGGCGCCGCGGGCGGCACTAAGGAACACCCCACCACGCCGCAGGCCGGCACGGTGGCGAACGGCGCCCTGTTCGCCCAGCGCGCCAAGAAGGCCGTGCTGACGGACGTGCGCCAGAAGGCGTGGGCGACGACGGCGGGTACTTTCACACTGCCCGACCTCAAGCTGCGTCTGCTGAGCGGCGACCAGCCGTGCTACCAGGACGAGAAGTAATCAGTCCCGGTGCGTGACCGGAAGGGCGGTCGGCGTCGGCAGCTGTCGTCGCCGACCGCCCGCCCGGGCTCCACAGAGTTCTCCGTACCACCCGTTTCCAGGGAGCTGTTGTCCATGAACCCCCAGGCCCCGGTTTACGTTCGCGGCGACGACGACGCTTGGCTCACCGTCGTGTACTACCACTTCTATGCCTGGCGCGGTCGCCGTCCCTTCTGGGCAGGGCTGTTCACGCTCCTCAGCGGCGTCCCGATCGCGTACTTCCCGTACGCGGATCTCCGGCTGGGCAACATCACCCTCGCGATGGCGACAACGGCCGGCTCCGGCTCGCTGATCATCGGCGTCCTGCTGATCACGTTGGGTCTGGCCCTCTGGTTCCAGCAGGGCATCCGGGTCTTCGCGGGAGTCGCCTCGATCCTGCTGGCCCTGGTGTCGCTGCCGGTGTCCAATCTCGGCGGCTTCTTCATCGGCTTCACCCTGGCGATGGTCGGCGGCGGCCTCGCCCTGGCGTGGGTCCCGGGCAGTCCGGCGGAGGAGGCCGACGCTCCGGCCGTGGACCTGGGCAAGGCCGAGGCGATGGCGGGCGGCCCCCACGGCGTCCCGGCCCCGCGCGATACGGAAACGGCATACGCGAGCGAGACGACTGCCCACGCCGATGGCGGGAGGAACAGTGCGGGGTGACGAGACGCAGCGGGGCGTGGCCCCAGGCGCAGAGTCCCGCGAAGGAAGGGGCCCGCGGCACGCGGCGCCCCGGAAGTCGCTGCTGAACAAGATCCAGATACCTGTCGGCAAGACGATGGCGCTCGCGGCGATGCCGACGGCGGTCTTCGTCGGGATGGGCATGGCGCCGAAGCTGGCCATGGCCGACGACAAGGAGATCCCCTTCGCGCCCGGACCGTGCGTCACGCGGTCCGACGAACCCACGGAGTCGGCGTCGCCCACGCCGTCCAAGACGCCCTCGCCGAGTACGTCGCCCACCGCGACCCCCTCGCCGAGCGCGTCCGCGACGGCCCCGAAGCCCGGGGTGACCCCGTCGGCTCCGAAGCCGTCCGCGAGCAAGACGGCGGAGAAGCCGGCCGCCACCACGACGACGGCGCCGGCTGCGAAGCAGGCGTCCCCGACCGCGTCCCCGTCCCCGACGGCGACCAAGACGACGAACCCGCTGGACCCGCTGGGAGTCGGCGACGCCCTCACGGGCCTCGTGAACGAGCTCGGCAAGCCCCTCGCGGACGCGACGAAGACGGCCACCCCGACGCCGACCCCGTCGACCACGACCAAGACACCCACCCCCGACCCGTCCGCGGACGCGATCCGCGAGGCGGCGAAGAAGGCGGGCGTCTCGGTCGAGGAGCTGACCCAGGACGTCAAGGACACGGCCAAGACCCCGAAGGACGAGACGGGCAAGGCCACCGACGGCAAGGCGACCGCCTCGCCCTCCCCCTCGGCCTCGGCGACGAAGGACGCGGACGGGAAGGAACCCTTCCCCTGTCCGACGTACGACGCCAAGGCGCTCGCGGACGCCGAACTGGAGACGGGGATCCCGCTCCTGCCGGACGAGCCGTGGTACCTCGACAGCTCGCTGCTGACCCTCTACGGCCTGGACTACCACGGCATCGTCGAGGTGAA
Organism: Streptomyces sp. ISL-87; assembly: GCF_018614095.1. Lineage (GTDB taxonomy): Bacteria > Actinomycetota > Actinomycetes > Streptomycetales > Streptomycetaceae > Streptomyces. The sequence goes on from NZ_JAGGOY010000119.1 coordinate 96,047, forward strand.
GACGGCGGGCGGCAAGACCAAGAAGGTCCTGAAGTTCACCGCGGACTCGCTGGACATCAAGGACCTCTACCAGACGGTCGGCAAGACCGGGAACGTCGCGCACCTGAAGTCCCGCCCTGGCTCCACCTCCAAGATCCGCGGCGCCACGGTGACGATGTACACCGAGAGTCTCAAGGGCAACCTCTTCGGGCTCATCCCGATCGAGTTCACCCCGAACAGCCCGCCGCCCCTGAACGTCCCGTTCGCGTTCTTCACGAACGTCAAGGTCGTCCAGGCCGGCCAGTTCGGCGGCACCCTCACCGTCCCGGGCCTCAAGAACTACGTCGGCCCGCCGGAGTAGTAGCCCTATATGAGCTGTTGACGGCCCGCGCTTCGCCCGAAGCGCGGGCCGTTCTCGTATGACGAGGGCAACGGGTTCAACGTCTACCGTTCCCGGACGTCTCCCGGCGGCAGATCGCCGAGACCGACGCCGGGTGAGAACACACCGAGGGCGGCACCCCGGATCCTGGAAGGGATCCCGGGTGCCGCCCTCGGTCTCTGTGCGGCAGAGTCGATCAGGCCTGGGCGGCAGCCGCGCCCAGGTGGTGGACGCGGACCATGTTGGTCGTGCCCGGGACGCCGGGGGGAGAGCCGGCCGTGATGATCATGATGTCGCCCTGGTTGTGGCGCCCCAGCTTGCGCACCTCGGCGTCCACCAGGTCGACCATCGCGTCGGTGTTGTCCACGTGCGGGACGATGGCCGACTCGACGCCCCAGCTCAGCGTGAGCTGGTTGCGGGTGTTCACGTCGGTGGTGAAGGCCAGGATCGGCTGCGAGGCGCGGTAGCGCGACAGCCGGCGGGCGGTGTCACCGGACTGGGTGAAGGCGACCAGCGACTTCGCGTCCAGGAAGTCCGCGATCTCGCAGGCCGCGCGGGCCACGGAGCCGCCCTGGGTACGGGGCTTCTTACCCGGGACCAGCGGCTGGAGGCCCTTGGAGAGGAGCTCCTCCTCGGCCGCCGCGACGATCTTCGACATCGTCTTGACGGTCTCGATCGGGTAGGCGCCCACCGAGGACTCGGCCGACAGCATGACCGCGTCCGCCCCGTCCAGGATCGCGTTGGCGACGTCGGACGCCTCGGCGCGGGTCGGGCGGGAGTTGGTGATCATCGACTCCATCATCTGGGTCGCGACGATCACCGGCTTGGCGTTGCGGCGGCACATCTCGATGAGCCGCTTCTGGACCATCGGGACCTTTTCGAGCGGGTACTCGACGGCCAGGTCGCCACGGGCCACCATGACCGCGTCGAAGGCGTCGACCACGGCGGCCATGTTCTCGACGGCCTGCGGCTTCTCCACCTTGGCGATGACGGGGACCCGGCGGCCCTCCTCGTCCATCACCTTGTGGACGTCCTTGACGTCGCTGGCGTCGCGGACGAAGGACAGGGCGACCATGTCGCAGCCCATCCGCAGGGCGAAGCGGAGGTCGTCGACGTCCTTCTCCGACAGGGCGGGGACGTTCACGGCGGCACCCGGCAGGTTGATGCCCTTGTGGTCCGAGATGACACCGCCCTCGATGACGATGGTCTTGACCCGCGGGCCGTCGACCTCCGTCACCCGGAGCTCGACGTTGCCGTCGTTGATCAGGATCTGGTCGCCCTTGGACACATCGCCCGGGAGGCCCTTGTAGGTGGTTCCACAGATGGACTTGTCGCCCGGGACGTCCTCGGTGGTGATGGTGAACTCGTCACCGCGCACCAGCTCGACGGGACCCTCGGCGAAGGTCTCCAGACGGATCTTCGGGCCCTGGAGGTCGGCGAGGACGCCGACCGCGCGCCCGGTGTCCTCGGAGACCTTCCGGACGCGGTCGTACCGCTCCTGGTGTTCTGCCTGGGATCCGTGGCTGAAGTTGAATCGGGCCACGTTCATACCTGCCTCGATGAGCGCTTTCAGCTGCTCATACGAGTCGACGGCGGGGCCCAGCGTGCAGACGATTTTGGAACGGCGCATGGAGCGGATCCTATCGGTTTGTTTCGTAGCGGAATATTCCGTCTGGTGGAAAGTCCAAAGTGACTACCCGGTAACCAGCGCGTAGGCCTGCGCGGCGATCTCCAGCTCCTCATCCGTCGGGACCACGGCCACCGCCACCCGGGCGTACTCCGCGGAGATCAGCCGCGGCTCCCGGGAGCGCACCGCGTTCGCCTCCAGGTCCAGCACCAGGCCCAGCTCCGCCAGACCCTCCACGGCAGCTTCCCGGACCTGGTGGGCGTTCTCGCCCACCCCGGCCGTGAACGCCACCGCGTCCACCCGGCCGAGGACCGCCGAGTAGGCGCCGATGTACTTCTTCAGGCGGTGGATGTACGCGTCGAAGGCGACCGTCGCCGCCTCGTCGCCCTCGCCCGCGCGCCGCAGTACCTCGCGCATGTCGTTGTCGCCGCACATGCCCAGCAGACCGCTCTTCTTGTTCAGGAGCGAATCGATCTCATCCACCGAGAAACCGCCCACCCGCGCCAGGTGGAACACGACCGCCGGATCCAGATCGCCCGAGCGGGTCCCCATGACCAGGCCCTCCAGCGGGGTCAGACCCATCGACGTCTCCACGCACACCCCGCCCCGCACCGCCGAGGCCGAGGCGCCGTTGCCCAGGTGCAGCACGATCACGTTCACGTCCTCCACCGGCTTGCCGAGCAGCCGGGCCGTGGCCCGCGAGACGTACGCGTGGGAGGTGCCGTGGAAGCCGTACCGCCGGATGGCGTACTTGTCCGCCGTCGCGGCGTCTATCGCGTACCGCGCCACGTACTCCGGCATCGTCGAGTGGAAGGCCGTGTCGAAGACCGCGACCTGCGGGAGGTCCGCACGCAGCGAGCGCGCCACCTCGATGCCGGTCACGTTCGCCGGGTTGTGCAGCGGGGCCAGCGGGATCAGGTTCCGGATCTCCGCGAGCACCTCGTCGTCGATCACCGTCGGCTGCGTGAACCTGGTCCCGCCGTGCACCACCCGGTGTCCCACGGCGGCCAGTTCGGGAGAGTCCAGCCCCAGCCCGTCGGCGGCGAGCTCCGCCGCGACGGCCTGGAGCGCGGCCTCGTGGTCGGCGATCGGGCCGAGCCGCTCCCGCTTTCCGCCCTCGGCGCCCGGCCCGGTCAACGGCTCGTGGACCAGCCGCGAGGTCTCCTCGCCGATGCGCTCCACCAGGCCGACGGCGAGACGGGAGGAGTCCGCCATGTCGAGCAGCTGGTACTTCACGGACGAGGAGCCGGAGTTGAGGACGAGTACGCGCGATGCGGTCACGATGAGGGTCATTCCTTCAGGGTGGGGGCTCGGTGGGGTGGGGGACTCAGGCGGCGGGGGGCTCAG
>NZ_JAGGOY010000120.1 GCF_018614095.1 Streptomyces sp. ISL-87
AACAACGTAGGACCGCTTGAGTTTCTTCTCCGCCCGCCGCAGGAAGCGGGGGGCGGCAATCTTGCGGCCGTCGGAGAGGACCGCGAACGCGGACAACCCGAGGTCGATGCCGGTCTCGGTGTCCGTCCCGGGCAAGATCTCGGGGTCGGCATCGACCACGAACGAGAGAAAGTACCGGCCGGAGGAGTCCTTGACCACTGTCAGGGACGTCGGTGCGGCCGGGAGCGGCCGGGACCATTTCACCTTGAGGTTGCCGACCTTGGCCACGTACACCGTGCCGTTGCCCTGGAGGGAGAACGCGTTGGTGTTGAGCCGGATGGACTGCCGGGTGTCCTTCTTCGACTTGTACCGGGGCGGAGCGGCCTTCGGCCCTTTGCGCTTGCCCTTGATGGAGTCGAAGAAGTTCTTGTAGGCAGTGTCCAGGTCCCTCAGGGCTTGTTGCAGCACCACGGCCGACACGTCGGCCAGCCACGCCCGCTCCTCGCTCCGCTTGGCCTGCGTGATGCGGAGCCGGGACAGATCTGCCGACTTCACATACGCCAGCCCTGCTGCGTGCGCTTCCTTCCGGTCGCGCAGGCAGTCGTTCCACACCACGCGGGCACACCCGAACGCCTGGGCCAGCGCACGGCGCTGGAGGGCGTCCGGGTAGACCCGGTACTGGTACCGAAGCTGCACGCCTTGATCCTACTACGATTGGTCTCATGGGCACACAGAACGACTTTCGCCGCGGCAGGCATGTGGTTTCGGCGGTGCATGTCCACTTGGTCTTCGTGACGAAGTACCGGCGCGGCGTCTTCAACGACGAGATGCTGACGCGCTGCGAAGAGATCATGCGGAAGGTCTGCGAGGACTTCGGGGCCGAACTCAAAGAGTTCAACGGCGAGCGCGACCACGTGCACCTACTGGTGCACTACCCGCCCAAAGTCTCGGTCTCCAGCTTGGTCAACAGCCTCAAGGGCGTATCCGCCCGTCGCATACGCCAGGAGTTCACCGGCCGGAACCGCACGCTCATGCACGGACACCTGTGGTCACCCTCGTACTTCGCGGCCTCATGCGGCGGAGCACCGTTGACGATCATTCGCCAGTACATCGAGCAGCAAAGACGTCCGTTGTGACCTGCGAGTCAGAGCAGTCACAAGACGCATTCATCCCCGGACCGAAGGCCGGGGCTCTCTGCAAGAGTCTCGGTATCCCGCTTGCGGCGGGGCGCGGTTCACGCGACGCTGCGCCCATGCCTTGCCCCGCCGAAGCGGCCGCCGCGGCCGGGACCTCCTGACCCGAGATGATGAGCCGATGATCGATCAGATACCCCCCGTGGTTCCGCCCGGCCGGCTGCGCGAGCTGGCGCACCCGGTGTACGACCTGCCCGGCGGCCTGCTGCTGCGGCCCTGGGAGGCGTCCGACGCCCCCGCGCTCGTCGCCGCCTGCCTCGACCCGGACGTCCAGCACTGGACTTACCCCGGCCTGCTGTCCACAGCCGAAGCGGAGGCCAGGATCGCCGGTTGGCGCACCCGTCGGCAGGACGAGGAAGCGGCGATGTGGGCCATCGCCCCCGCCGACGGCGGCCTGCCGGTCGGCCTGATCGGCGTCCGCGAACTGGATCTCCCGGGCGGCAGCGGCGAGTTTCTCTACTGGCTGCTGCCCGCCGGCCGGGGCAGCGGGGTGATGACCCCGGCCGTGGACCGGATCAGCCGCTGGGCCTTCGAGGATCTCGGCCTGCACCGGCTGCGCATCATCCACTCCGTGGCCAACACGGCATCCTGCCGCACCGCCGAGAAGGCCGGCTTCCCCCTGGAGGGCACCATGCGCGGAGCCCTCCTCCACGCCGACGGCTGGCACGACGAACACCTCCACGCCCGCCTGCGCACGGACTAGCGCGAGCCGGGGGCCGGCCCGATGGGGAGGCCCGGTGCGGAGGCCCGCCCGGCGGCCAGTAGGCTCCGCTCCGCAAACCGGAATTGGTACGTCCGGGGGTTACGCCCCGGGCGCGATGAAAGAGGCACCATGGCGAGAGCCGCAGCCCCCGTGGCCCAGGAGCAGATACCGGACGCGGTCGCGTCCCTCGCCGCCGCCCATGAACTCGGGCAGCATCGCGAGACCTTCCTTCCCCAGCGCATGGGCACCGGGCGGATGGCCGGGCTGATCCTCTTCACGGTGCTGGGCCTGGCCTGCTTCATCCTGCCCGGCCTGGTGTTCGTCCGGATCCTCATGCAGACCCCCAACCTTTCCGGCAAGCAGGCGGCAAAGCGCATCCACCTGTTCGAGCACGGCCTGATCGTCGCCGACCACACCGGTCCGGCCGCCGCCTTCCGCTGGGACTCGATGACGGCGCTCCAGCAGATCACCGAGCGGTACGCCAACGGCGTCTACGTCGGGACCTCCTACCTGTACACGCTGTTCAGGCCGGACGGTTCCACGCTCAAACTGACGAACTTCTACGCCGATCCGGACCGCTGGGGCACGGCCATCCAGCACGAGATCACCCAGGCTCAGCTGCCCGGCGTGATCGCCTCGCTGGAACAGGGCGCCACCGTCCGGTTCGGCGACATCGCGATGACCAAGGGCGGGATCGCCACCGCCAAGCGCGGCGCCGTGCAGTGGAACGAGATCCAGAAGATCGAGGTCAAGAACGGCACCGTCTTCCTGGCGAAGGCCGGCAAGCTGCTGTCGTGGTCGAACACCCCGGTCGCGAAGATCCCCAACTTCTTCCTGTTCCTCACGATCGTCGACCACCTCCGCAACGGCTCGGGCTACGGGCGCAACTGACCCGCCTCAGCCGCCCTGCTCCCGTGAAGTGCCGCAATCGCACTACCGGCCAGGATGAACTGCCTGGACTCCTGTGCCCTCGTACGCCTCGGGGGCCAGGGTGAGCAGGTAGCGGCCAGTCGGGAATGCCGCAGAGGGGCGGGCGGCGTGGATGGCGTGAACGGCGGCCCATGAGTGCCCGGCGTACAGCAGCTCGGTCGCGGTGAGCGCTGCTGGGACGTCGAAGGGCTCGATCTCGATGAATCGCAGGCCGTTGATGTAGGCAAGCAGTCCGGGGCGCTCGCTGTTTGCCGCGGTCAGCGACAGCACGGGGGCGCAGAGGGCACCGAGGCCGCCAGAGGCCTGGACGTAGAACGCGGCGACAGCCTCATTGAAGGCGTCCTTGGGGTCGTGGAGAGCGGTGGCGGCCGTGTGGTCCAGAACGACCGCGATCGCACCCACTACGCGGCCGCCGAGTCCTTCGAGGCGCCCAAGCGCTCCAACAGGGCACGGGCCTTCGACTCCGCCTCCGAGCTGGGCGCCGCGCCCAGGACCGAGGCGAGCTCGGCGCGGGCCTGGGCAGCGCGCTCCTCGTACTCGGCGTGGGTGGCCTGACCCGCCGCGAGACCTTCGACCAGGCCGCGGATCGTGGTGCCCTGCTCGGCAGCGAGGACGGCCAGGCGATTGCGGGTCGCCTCACTCACTTTGATGCTCGTTTCGTCTGCCATGACCCGACTCTACTCCCAGTAGAGGATGCGCGGGGCGACCACGGAAGGTCCCGGTCGAGCACTCCGTCACGGATGAGCCCGTTCATGGAGGACGGCGGCCAGCCGCAGCGCGGTGTCGAGGTTGCAGCGGCCCAGGTCGACCAGCGGGAGCCCGTACGAGCCCGCCGCCGAGACCACGTCCACCCCGAGCGAGGGGAACACCACCCCGACGTCCGTGAGGGCCGCCTTCAGCTGCCCCACCGCCTCCTCGGCCGCCTGCATCCGCTCCTTGGACGTGAGCACCATGACATGTCACCTTTCGCTCTGAGTAACCGGGTTCGGCACTCAGAGTGGCGACGCACTGGCTAGCCTTACAAGGGCCGAACGCCAACAACCACAAGTGTTGTCCAGGGAGTTGCCATGCCCGGACCAAAGGACTTCGACCCGCTCTCCTCGCCCCGCGCCCTGCTCGGCGCCGAGCTCCGCGTCGCCCGCAAGAAAGCCTGCCTGAGCCAGGAAGAGCTCGGCGAACCCCTCTTCGTCAGCGGCTCCTTCATCGGCCAGCTCGAAGCCGGCACCCGCCGGATGACGCCGGAACTCGCCCGCCAGATAGACGAGATCCTGCGCACCAACGGCTTCTTCACCCGCAACTGCGGCGCGCTGGCCAAGTCCAAGTACCCCGACCACTTCGCGGCGGCGGCCGAGGCGGAGGCGCTGGCGAAGGCCATCCGCGAGTACGCGCCGCTGCTGATCCCGGGGCTACTCCAGAAGGAGGCGTACGCGCGAGCCGTCTTCCGCGCGTACCAGCCGACGGCGACGGAGGCGGCCATCGACCAACTGGTCGAAGCCCGTTTGGCTCGCGCCGCCCTCCTCGCCGATCCAACAACGCCGTTGTTGTGGTGCGTCCTGGACGAGGCGGCGCTACGGCGCGTCGTCGGCAGCCGGGCCGTCATGGCCGAGTCTCTGCGTCATATCGCGACCCTGATCCGGTCCCACCGGGTCATCGTCCAAGTAATCCCATTCAACGCGGGTGCCCACGCGGCCCTGGACGGCCCCCTCAAGCTGATGTCGTTCGAAGACGCACCATCACTCGCCTACCTCGAAGGGCACACAACAGGGCTGCTGTTGGACGATCCGGCCACGGTCGCGCGCCACTACTTGACCTACGATCTCCTCACGGCCAGCGCGCTGTCACCACGCGAATCACTGGCCTTGATCGAGTCCGTGGCGGAGGATTACGCACATGACGAGCACGTCTGAGTACGACCTGTCGACGGCCACCTGGCACAAGTCCAGCTACAGCGGCGGAGACGGCGGCAACTGCGTAGAAGTCGCCCGCGACTTCCCCGGAGCCGCCGCCTGGCGGAAGTCCACGTACAGCGATGGAACCGGCGGCGACTGCGTCGAGGTCGCCGACGGGCACGCCTGCCTGGTCCCGGTCCGTGACTCCAAGCGCCCCGAGGGCCCCCACCTGACGTTCCACGCCCCGGCCTGGACGGCCTTCGTCGCCGCCCTCTGACCCTGCTCCAGAAGGGAGGTGACGGTCATGCAGGATGCCCAGCCGCAGCGGAAGTTCCGGGGCAAGAACAAGGCCCGGAAGTGGACGAAGCCCGACGATGGGATGGTGTCGGTGATGGTGCTGCCGCTGGCCGTCACCGATCCCGGCGATCTGGTCCGGCTGGAGAAGCTGTTCGGCGCGATGGGCTCGATGAAGCGGGCGATCCAGCGCGATGCCCGCGCCAAGGTCGATACGTACTGGGCCGCACACCGAGAGCGCGAGGAGCAGGGCGCGAAGGTCGTACGGCAGCGTCTCGGCCTGTCCCGTGAAGCCCTGGAGCGGTGCGCCTACAAGCATCTCGAAGACTCCGGGCATCTGGGGCACCACGCGTCGAAGGCCCTGGCGATGCACATGGCTGACGAGGTGTGGAACGGCGTGCAGCGGCACCTGTTCGCGGACGCGACGGGCAAGCGCCATGGCCGACCGAAGGTGGGCCTCTGGCACGACTTCACCCGCATCCCGGACGGGCCCGACCCACTGCGCAGGGGGGGCGAAGCCGACGGTGAAGACGGCGGCGCGGCGCGAACACCGTCGGGGCGAGGCGGCCCGCCAGTCCGCGCAGCCGCCCGATCACGTCCATGTCCATGTCCATGTCCAACGTGCGGGCTGCCCGCACGGGCCGGAACCACACGCAAATTCTCGCCGAGAGTAATCAGATGAATCTGCTACGTCATCACCACTGGGGCGCACGCCCTACCGCGCGCCCCGCGCCGCCGCGATGAAGGCCCGGATCAGCTCCGGGGACTTCACCCCGCGCTCGCTCTCCACCCCACTGGACACGTCCACGCCCCAGGCGCCCGTCGTCTCGACCGCCTCCCGTACGTTCCCGGGCGTCAGCCCGCCCGCCAGCAGCCACCGGCCGGCGGGCGCGGTGAACTCCGCCGACCCCCAGTTCCACGGCTTGCCGGAGCCCGGGTCGGGGGCGTCGATCAGCAGCAGGTCCTCCCCGTACTCCCCGCAGCGCTCGACGCGCCGGGCGGTGGCGCGGAGCAGCGTCCGGCCGTCGGCGCGCAGGGCCTCGTAGCACTCGGGGCCCTCGTCGCCGTGCAGCTGTACTCCGAGTACGCCGCTGTCCTCGGTGAACCGCCGTACGTCCTCCACGGACTGCCCCCGGAACACCCCGACGGTGAGCACCCCGGCCGGCACCCGCCCGGCCAGTTCCCGCGCGGTGGCGGCTTCGACCGTACGCGGACTCCCCTCGGCGAAGACGAACCCGACGGCATCGGCCCCGGCGGCCACGGCCACGTCGACGTCCTGGGCGGTCTTCAGACCGCAGATCTTGACGAAGAGGTCAGTCATGCCACCCAGTCAATCAGGTCAGGCGGGCGCGTCGACCACCAGTCCGGTCGACCGGACCGCATCGGCCAGGCGCTTGTCGTAGGTGACGAACGAGGTGAGCCGTGCGCCGAGGCTCATCGCCGTCGCCAGGTGGATCGCATCCAGGCTGCGGCCCGTGGCCGGACGGACGGTCTGGGCCAGGATCCGGATGCCCGCGTCGAGGTCGATCAGGTCGATCAGATCCAGCACGAGATGCAGTCGCACCGCGGCCTGCGGAGCGTACCGGGCCAGTGCCCGGAACGACTCCACCTCCGCCAGGGCCGAGCTGACCCAGCCGGTCTCGGCTCGTTCGTCGAGCCAGTCCCGCAGGGCGTCCGACTCGGATTCGGCGTGCACCAGCTTCACGATCGCCGCGGAGTCCAGGTAGATCATCAGCGCTCGTCCTCACGACTTCGGGCGAGTTCCGCCGCGACGTCGATGCCGTCCGGGTCACCCAGCGGCATCCGCAGGACCGCGCGCCGGAGCTCGGCGGCGCGCTCTTTGCGCAGGGCGGCCTCCAGCACGGCTGCTCTTATGGCCACGGACCGCGTACTGCCGTCCCGGGTGAGGACATCCAGGGCGTGCTCGGTCTCTGCATCGGTGCGGATCGTCACGGTGTCAGCCATGGCACCATCGTAAGACGGAACGTCTTACATCTCCAGAGGTGCGCTCAGTACGGGTGAAGCCCAGGCCGGAAACGCCCGAGGGCGGCACCTCTTCGCCGGGGATCCGGGAAGGGGTGCCGCCCTCGGTACGAGAACAGCCGATCAACCAGAGGTCGATCAGAAGTCCATGTCACCGCCCGGCATGCCGCCCGGGGCGCCGGCGCCGGCCTTCTCGGGCTTGTCGGCGATGACGGCCTCGGTGGTGAGGAAGAGGGCCGCGATGGACGCCGCGTTCTGCAGGGCGGAGCGCGTGACCTTCGCCGGGTCGATGATGCCCTCGGCGATCATGTCGACGTACTCGCCGGTCGCGGCGTTCAGGCCGTGACCGATCGGCAGGTTGCGCACCTTCTCGACGACGACGCCGCCCTCAAGGCCACCGTTGACGGCGATCTGCTTGAGCGGGGCCTCCAGGGCCAGGCGGACGGCGTTGGCGCCGGTCGCCTCGTCACCCGTGAGCTCGAGCTTCTCGAAGACCGCGGAGGCCTGGAGCAGGGCCACGCCACCACCGGCGACGATGCCCTCCTCGACGGCCGCCTTCGCGTTGCGAACGGCGTCCTCGATGCGGTGCTTGCGCTCCTTGAGCTCGACCTCGGTCGCGGCGCCGGCCTTGATGACGGCCACGCCGCCGGCCAGCTTCGCGAGGCGCTCCTGGAGCTTCTCGCGGTCGTAGTCCGAGTCGGAGTTCTCGATCTCGGCGCGGATCTGGTTGACGCGACCCTGAACCTGGTCGCTGTCACCGGCACCGTCGACGATCGTGGTCTCGTCCTTGGAGATGACGACCTTGCGGGCGCGGCCGAGCAGGTCCAGGCCCGCGTTCTCGAGCTTGAGGCCGACCTCCTCGGAGATGACCGTGCCGCCCGTGAGGATGGCGATGTCGCCGAGCATGGCCTTGCGGCGGTCGCCGAAGCCCGGGGCCTTGACGGCGACGGACTTGAAGGTGCCGCGGATCTTGTTGACGACCAGGGTCGACAGGGCCTCGCCCTCGACGTCCTCGGCGATGATCAGCAGCGGCTTGCCGGACTGCATGACCTTCTCGAGCAGCGGAAGGAGGTCCTTCACGTTGCCGATCTTGGAGTTGACGATCAGGAGGTACGGGTCGTCGAGCGACGCCTCCATACGCTCCATGTCGGTGGCGAAGTACGCCGAGATGTAGCCCTTGTCGAAGCGCATACCCTCGGTGAGCTCCAGCTCCAGACCGAAGGTCTGGGACTCCTCGACGGTGATGACGCCTTCCTTGCCGACCTTGTCCATGGCCTCGGCGATGAGCTCGCCGATCTGGGTGTCGGCGGCGGAGATGGAGGCCGTCGAAGCGATCTGCTCCTTGGTCTCCACGTCCTTGGCCTGGTCGAGCAGGGCGGCGGAGACGGCCTCGACGGCCTTCTCGATGCCGCGCTTGAGGGCCATCGGGTTGGCGCCGGCGGCCACGTTGCGCAGGCCCTCGCGGACGAGCGCCTGGGCGAGCACGGTCGCGGTGGTCGTACCGTCGCCGGCGACGTCGTCCGTCTTCTTGGCGACTTCCTTGACCAGCTCGGCGCCGATCTTCTCGTACGGGTCCTCGAGCTCGATCTCCTTGGCGATGGAGACACCATCGTTGGTGATCGTGGGGGCGCCCCACTTCTTCTCAAGGACGACGTTGCGACCCTTGGGGCCAAGGGTGACCTTGACGGCGTCGGCGAGCTGGTTCATCCCACGCTCGAGACCGCGCCGGGCCTCCTCGTTGAACGCAATGATCTTGGCCATCTGAAGTGGTCCTCCCGGACAGCGGTGGATTGCTCCTGGACCGCGCCCGCGCCCGCGACGGACGGCCTGCGTGCCCGGCGGTTCCTTCCCGCCGGACCCTGCGGGCCTCACCGACCCGGTCCTCGTTTAGTAGCACTCTCACCAGGAGAGTGCTAACGCCAATGATTAGCACTCGGCCCCTCCGAGTGCAAGCGGCTTCGGGCAACGCGGGCCGGGCAAACCGGACCGGCCCAGCACGCACGAGGGCCCGCATCCCAGTCACGGATGCGGGCCCTTGCGTGTAATCGTCGGTGGTCGATCGCGCCGGGACTAGCCGAGTGCGAGCTTGACCATGTCCGCCTGCGGACCCTTCTGGCCCTGCGAGATCTCGAACTCGACCCGCTGACCCTCTTCAAGGGTGCGGTACCCGTCCATCTGGATGGCGCTGTAGTGGACGAACACATCCGCACCACCGTCGACCGCGATGAAGCCGTAGCCCTTCTCCGCGTTGAACCACTTGACGGTGCCCTGAGCCATGCCTAACTCCCCTATTACTGGCCCTTGCGCGGGACCGCACTTCGCGGTCCCGGGTCAGAACTTGCGCCGGAACGCCTCGACCGCGGCTGAATGTATCCGCACCGGTGCTGTCTGCAACAGGTCAATCCGACGAGAATTCTGGACAGTCGGAAAGATTGAAATAGAGTGAAAAGTTGGCATATTCCCGGGCAACTCGGACCCGGCATATCTCGCCAAAGCCCCATACCGCACTTGCACATTGACTCAATGTCAACCCTGACGCGGCCCGCACATATGCGGCGGGCAAGAACAGCGGAGGGGACTTCCCCAACTCTACCGCGCCTAATCAAGCAGAATTACCCCCTCCGCTTATTGGCGGAAGGGGCAATTCTGGTTTGTACGTGTCAGCAGCCGAGCTCAGTAGCCAAGCTCAGCAGCCGCCGGCGACGGCCGGGATGATCGAGACGCCCGCGCCGTCCGGGGTCGCCGCATCGAGCCCGCCGTCGAAGCGCACGTCGTCGTCGTTGACGTAGATGTTCACGAAGCGGCGCAGCTTGCCCTGGTCGTCCAGGACGCGCGCGGCGATGCCCGGGTGGCTCTTCTCCAGGGACTCGATGACCTCGGCGAGGGTCGCCCCGTCGGCGGGGACCTCGGCCTTGCCGCCGGTGTAGGTGCGCAGGATGGTGGGGATGCGGACGTTGACGCTCATGGCGCTACTGCCTTTCCGGTGTGCAGGGGGAGGGTCAGGCCAGGTTGGCGGCGCGGAACGCGTCCAGGCTGGGGCGGATGACGGCGGTCTGCCCGCTGTCCGCGGCCACCGCCTCCAGGGTCTTGAGGCCGTCACCGGTGTTCAGAATCACGGTGGTCAGCGCCGGGTCGAGCTGCCCGTTCTCGATGAGCTTCTTCGTCACGCCGACGGTCACGCCGCCCGCGGTCTCGGCGAAGATACCCTCGGTCTGCGCGAGGATCTTGATGGCCTCGACGACCTGCTCGTCGTTGACGTCCTCGACGTAGCCGCCGGTGCGCCGGGCGATGTCCAGGACGTACGGGCCGTCCGCCGGGTTGCCGATGGCCAGCGACTTGGCGATGGTGTCCGGCTTCTGCGGGCGGACCACGTCGTGGCCGGCCTTGAAGGCGGTGGAGACCGGGGAGCAGCCCTCGGCCTGGGCACCGAAGATCTTGTACGGCTTGTCCTCGACGAGGCCGAGCTTGATCAGCTCCTGGAGACCCTTGTCGATCTTCGTCAGCTGGGAGCCGGACGCGATCGGGATCACGATCTGGTCGGGCAGCTGCCAGCCGAGCTGCTCGCAGATCTCGTAGGCCAGCGTCTTGGAGCCCTCGCCGTAGTAGGGGCGCAGGTTGACGTTGACGAAGCCCCAGCCCTCGCTCAGCGGGTCGCCGATGAGCTCGGAGCAGAAGCGGTTGACGTCGTCGTAGTTGCCCTCGATGCCGACCAGGTCGCCACCGTAGACACCGGCCATGACGACCTTGCCCTGCTCCAGGTCGTGCGGGATGAACACGCAGGAGCGGAAGCCGGCCCGGGCGGCCGCGGCGCCGACGGCGCCGGCCAGGTTGCCGGTGGAGGAGCAGGACAGGGTGGTGAAGCCGAAGGCGCGGGCGGCCTCGACGGCGATCGCGACGACGCGGTCCTTGAAGGAGTGCGTCGGATTGCCGGAGTCGTCCTTGACGTAGAGCTTGCCGGTGACGCCGAGTTCCTTGGCCAGGTTGGCCGCGTCCACGAGCTTGGTGAAGCCCGGGTTCAGGCTCGGCTTGGAGGCCACGTCCGCCGGGACGGGCAGCAGCGGCGCGTACCGCCAGATGTTGTTGGGGCCGGCCTCGATCGCGGCGCGCAGCGCCTCCGGGTCGCCGGTCGGCAGTTCGTAGGCCACTTCCAGCGGCCCGAAACACTCGACGCAGGCGAAGATGGGGCCGAGCTCGAAGCGGGTGCCGCACTCGCGGCACGAGAGGCCGGTGGCGGGACCGAGATCGACGGGGGTTCCGGCAGAGGTGGCGGTAACGACGTGCTGTGCAGCCATGACGGCGAGGCCCTTTCTCCTCATCTTCCCCATGGCGCACTTCGCCATGAGACGGAATTGGCACCTTCCCTAGCCGGGGACCTCGCGGGATGCGCATTCGCATCGCGAGAACCGACTGGAGGGTTGCCGGGGCTTCAACGGGCCGTGTCCCTCTGCCCCTCTGGATGAGCGGTATGGCACCGGGCCGCGCGCTCTATGGCGCGCCCGGGCGTTTGTACGCGGGGACCCCGGCATGCGGTGGTCCATCGCGTTGTTCAAGACTGTAACCGAAGGTGCGGAGGGTTGAGACAGCCGTCCGAACCGCGAGATGGATCAGATAACGGTCGAAACAACGGATGAATCAGGGAGTGCTGACAGTGCTGGAAGAGGTGGAGCGCTGGCTGGCCGACCGCTCCTGGTCCGCAGCCGACCGACCGCTCGACCAGCTGCTCGAACGCAAACGGGTGGCCGGCACCACGGTCAGCGTGGTGCTGCCCGCGCTCGACGAGGAGGCCACGGTCGGCGAGATCGTCGAGGTGATCCGGCGCGATCTGATGGACGGGCTGCCGGTCCCCCTGGTGGACGAACTAGTGGTGATCGACTCGGGCTCGACCGACCGTACGGCGGAGGTGGCGGCCAAGGCCGGCGCCCGGGTGGTGCACCGCGACGAGATCCTGCCGCGGATACCGGCCCTGCCCGGGAAGGGCGAGGTGCTGTGGCGCTCCCTGCTGGCCACCAGTGGCGAGATTGTCTGCTTCGTGGACGCCGACCTGCGGGACTTCTCGGCGGCCTTCGTCTCCGGGATCGTCGGGCCGCTGCTGACGGACCCGGAGGTGCAGTTCGTCAAGGCGATGTACGACCGCCCGCTCGGGGACGCCCCGGGCCAGGGCGGCCGGGTGACGGAACTGGTCGCCCGCCCCCTCCTCAACCTCCACTGGCCGCAGCTGGCCGGTTTCGTCCAGCCGCTGGGCGGCGAGTACGCCGTACGCCGTTCCCTGCTGGAGCGGCTGCCGTTCCCCGTCGGGTACGGGGTGGAGCTGGGCCTGCTGGTGGACGCGCTGCACACGGTCGGGCTGGACGCGCTGTCCCAGGTGGATGTGGGCGTACGGCTGCACCGCCATCAGGGCGGCCAGGCGCTGGGCCGGATGGCCGCGGCGATCTACCGCACCGCGCAGCTGCGGCTGTCGCGCGGGCACCTCGTACGCCCGGAGCTGACGCAGTTCGAGCGGGGCCCGGACGGGTTCGTACCGCGCACGTACGCGGTGGACACGGAGGAGCGGCCGCCCATGCTGGACATCGAGGAGTACGCGGTGCGCCGCGTGGCGTGAGCGGGAACTCACGTTTGAGGGGGTCCGGCCCGGGCTAGGTTCGCCGCATGGCCTCTGCTCCCGCTTCCGCCGATTCTGCTTCTGCCTCTGCTCCTGCTGCTCAGGTGCTCGTCGCGGCGAACCGCGGCCCGCTCTCGTACGCCCTCGCCCCCGACGGCACGCTCAGCGCCCGGCGCGGCGGGGGCGGCCTCGTCTCCGGCCTCTCCGCGGCCCTGGCGCGGCAGCCGGAGGCGGTGTGGATCTGCGCGGCGCTGTCCGAGGCGGACCGGGAGGCGGTCCGGCGTGGCGTCTCCGAACCTGGTGTCCGGATGCTGGACATCGATCCCACGGTGTACGACGACGCGTACAACGGCATCGCGAACTCGGTGCTGTGGTTCACGCACCACCACCTGTACGACATCCCGCGCGAGCCGGTCTTCGACGCGGAGTTCCGGCGGCGGTGGGAGTCGTACGTCGCGTACAACCAGGCCTTCGCGCTGGCCCTGGCGCAGGAGGCGGGCGAGGGCGCGGCGGTGCTGGTGCAGGACTACCACCTGGCGCTGGTGCCGGGTGCGCTCCGCGAACTGCGCCCCGACCTGCGGATCAGCCACTTCACGCACACGCCGTGGGCGTCGCCGGAGTTCCTGGGCATGCTGCCTGGCGACATCCGGCGGCAGCTGATGTGGGGGATGCTCGGGGCGGACGTGGTGGGCTTCCACACCTGGGCGTGGGCGCACAGCTTCATGGCCGGGGCGCACCTGGACGACGAGCGGGGCACCGCCACGCCGGTGTCCGGCTCGGTGACCGCCCCGGGGGAGCAGTACATCCGCAAGACCCCGCTCGGCCCGGTGCGGCACAGTCGGACGGACGTGGCCGTGTACCCGCTGGGCGTGGACGGGGACGAACTGCGCGCGCTGGCGCACCGGCCGGAGGTGAACGACAGGCTGGCGGCGCTGCGGGCGGAGGTCGGGGACCTCAAGACGATCGTCCGGGTGGACCGGACGGAGCTGTCGAAGAACATCCTGCGGGGCCTACGGGCGTACCGGGAGCTCCTGACGGCGCATCCCGAGTGGCGCGGCCGGGTGGTCCACCTGGCCTCGGCCTACCCCTCCCGCCAGGATCTGGCGGTGTACCGCCGCTACACGGAGTCGGTCCGGGAGCTGGCGGCGAAGATCAACGAGGAGTTCGGCACGGAGGACTGGCAGCCGGTCCTGGTCTCGGTGGAGGACAACTTCACGCGCTCCCTGGCGGCGTACCGGCTGGCGGACGTGGCGCTGGTGAACCCGGTGCGGGACGGGATGAACCTGGTGGCGAAGGAGATCCCGGTGGTCTCGGACGCGGGGTGCGCCCTGGTCCTGTCGACGGGGGCGGGGGCGTACGAGGAGCTCGGCGCGGACGCGATCACGGTGAACCCGTACGACGTGACGGAGACGGCCGAAGCGCTCCACGCGGCGCTGTCCCTCCCCGCCACCGAGCGCGCGGAACGCACCAAACGCCTGGCCGCCTCCGCGACGTCCCTCCCCCCGTCCCAGTGGTTCACGGCCCAACTGGCCGCCCTGCAGGCCGGATAACCCCCGCCGGCCGCCCTCTGCCGCGCGGCGCGGAGGGCGGCTGTCAGGCGGGGAGGCGGTCAGGCGGTCAGGCGGTCAGGCGGGGAGGGCTTCGGCCAAGGACGACAGGAAGGTGACCACCTCGGACGGGCCGGACAGGACGATGTCGGCGCGGGAGGCGAGTTCCGGGACCTCCGCCGAGCCGCTGCACACCAGCAGGCCCGGAAGGCCGTCCGTCCGGAGCTTCTCCACCGCCGCGTACGCCGCGAGGTCACCCAGGTCGTCCCCCGCGTACAACACCGCCTCCGCGCCCGTCTCCGCCAGGTATTCCGTCAGGGCGACGCCCTTGTCCATGCCGGGGGGCCGGAGTTCCAGCACCGCCCGGCCCGGCTCCACCATCAGGCCGTGCCGCGCCGCCAGTTCGGCCAGCGGTCCACGCAGGGCCGCGAAGGCCGCCGCGGGGTCCTCCGCCCGCCGGGTGTGGACGGCCAGCGCCCGGCCCTTCTCCTCGATCCACGTCCCGCGCCACGCGCCGATCCCGTCCAGGAACCCCGGCAGCTCCGCGCGTACCGCCGCCACCCCGGGGTGCTCGGCCGGCGCGTGGACGAGCCCGCTGACCGCGTCCCACCGCTCGGCCCCGTAGTGGCCCAGGACCACCAGGTGTTCGAGACCGGGGACCCCCGCGAAGCCCCCGTAGCGGACCGCGACCCCGGCGGGCCGACCGGTGATCACCGCCACCGACGCGACGCCGGGCGCGAGCGCGGAGAGGGCCGGGACCGCCCCCGGGTGGGCCCGCGCCTGGTCGGGGTCGGGCACGATCTCGGCGAGGGTGCCGTCGAAGTCGAGGGCGACCACGGAGCGGCGGGGTATCCGGAGCAGGGCTTCGAGTCCCTCGCGTCCGGCGGTGGTAACGGGCATCGGCAGGCGGTGCGGATGGCTCCCCATACGGACGACCCTAACGGCCCCGCCCCCCGACGGCTACGGCGCGTGCCACGGCCACAGAAGCCCCGCGAATCCGTGCCACCGCCAGACCCGTGCCGGGCCACCGCCGGGCAACCGCCGGGCCACCGCCAGGCCCGTGCCGCGCTACCGCCGGGCCCGCTGCGCCTCGCGGATTCTGCGGAGGCGGTTCACCGTGCCCGGCGCGTGCGCCAGGGCCCGGGGATCGTCCATGAGTGCGTTGAGCAGCTGGTAGTACCGGACCGGGGTCAGCCCCAGCCCCTCCCGTATCGCGCGCTCCTTGGCCCCGGGCCCGGGCCAGGTGCGCCCCTCGTACGCGAGCACCGCGGCCTCGGTGGCCGTCAGCTGCCCCTCGTCCGTCATACCGCCAGATTAACGCCGCCCACTGACACCCATCCGGCGGGCCTCAGCGGGCCTCAGTGGTCTCCGTCCGCCCCCCGCGCCGACGTCGCGATGTCGTTCAGGACCTTCGCCGGCTGGCCCCCCGGCTGCACGGCCTTGCCGATGTTCGTCTTCACGTCCTCGCTCACGCCCGCCCAGGACTTCTTGCCCACCGGGTACAGCCGCGCGTTCGGCAGCGCCGCCAGGAAGGTCTTCAGCTGCGTCGCCGCGCCCCCGGTGCTGGCGTCCATCGCGCGGTAGCCGCTCGTCGTCACCGGCAGCAGGTCGTACATGTTCGTGAAGGCGGTCACGTTCTTCGACTCGTACAGGTAGTCCAGGAACTTCCCGGACTCCTTGCGGTGCCCGTTCTTGAAGGCCATCACCCAGTCGGCGACGCCCATCGCCGAGTGGTCGGTCCCGTCCGCCGTCGGCATCGGCACCATGCCGAACTTCACGCCCTTGTCCGCCGCCTGCTTCAGCAGCGTCGGGTGGCCGTTGAGCATGCCGACCTCGCCCCGCGTGAACGCGTCGAAGGCGGCCTGCCGGTCCAGCTTGGCCGGCTCCACCGGCCCGGTCAGCCCCTGTCCGACCATCTTGTCCCGCAGGAACTCGAAGGTCTTGACGTTCTCGGCGGAGTCGATGGCGTACGACTCCTCGTTGTCGGTGTAGCCGCCGCCACCCGACAGCATCCACATCATCGTCTCGGCCTGCGCCTCCTCGCGGCCCAGCGGCAGCGCGAAGGGGGTGGGGACGCCGGCGCCCTTGAGCTTCTTGGCCGCGGCCTCCAGCTCCGTCCAGCTCTTCGGCCGCCAGCCGCCGCCCTTGCCGTCCTTCGCGATGACGCCCGCGTCCGCCAGCAGCTTCTCGTTGTAGAAGAGCAGCCGGGTGCTCGCCACGAACGGCATCCCGTACTGGACCCGCTTGACCTTGCCCGCGTCCGCGAGCGGAGCGAGGAAGTCGGCCTCGGTCTGTACGGAGAGCAGCTCGTCCGCCGTGTACAGCTTGCCCGCCTCCGCGTAATCGGCGTAGGCGCCGATCTGTGCGATGTCAGGGGCCTTGCCGGCCTTCACCAGCTGGGCGACCTTGGCGTCGACCTCCGACCAGGAGTAGACGCTCACCTCGACGTTGACCCCGGGGTGGTCCTTCTCGAAGTCCTTGGCGAGGTTCTTCCAGTAGGTCGCGGAGGAGTTCTGGGGATTGTCCCCGTAGTCGGCCGCCACGACCCGGAGGGTCACCTCGTTGTCCCCGGTGAGGTCCGACAGGCTTCCGCAGCCGGTCAGCGTCACGGCAGTCAGGCACAGTGCGGCGCCCGACGCGGCCAGGCTCAGGTAACGGCCCTTCACAGTTCTCGATCCACCCCTTGTTGTACGTACGATCCACGTAAGGTCTACACCACTTTGGCGGCTCGTCCACATCCGGCCCGGCACCGCGCCCGGACCCGGGTCCCGATTTTGTATGGCGGCTCAACAATCCCCTCCAATGGACTAGACCTTTCCCCGTCGAGCACGCGAGACTGTCCCCTGTGAAACCCGTGAAACACGTCATCGCCCTCGATGTGGGCGGCACCGGGATGAAGGCCGCCCTCATCGCCGAGGACGGCACCCTGCTGCACCAGGCGCGCCGCGCCACCGGCCGCGAGCGGGGCCCCGAGGCCGTCGTCGAGACGATCCAGGCCTTCGCCGCCGAACTCCTGGCCCTCGGCCGGGAGCGCTTCGCGGCGCCCGCCTCCGCCGCCGGAGTCGCCGTCCCGGGCATCGTCGACGCCGAGAACGGGATCGCCGTCTACGCGGCGAACCTGGGCTGGCGCGACGTCCCCCTGCGCGAGCTGCTCGGCGAACGCCTCGGCGGCATCCCGGTGGCCCTCGGGCACGACGTCCGCACGGGCGGGCTCGCCGAAGGCCGCATCGGCGCCGGCCGCGGAGCCGACCGGTTCCTGTTCGTCCCGCTCGGCACCGGCATCGCGGGCGCCATCGGGATCGCGGGCCGCATCGAGGCCGGAGCGCACGGCTACGCGGGCGAGATCGGGCACATCGTGGTACGCCCCGGCGGCCCCGCCTGCGGCTGCGGCCAGCACGGCTGCCTGGAGACCCTGGCGTCCGCGTCCGCCGTCAGCCGCGCCTGGGCGGCCGCCTCGGGCGACCCCGGGGCGGACGCCGCGGACTGCGCCAAGGCCGTCGAGAACGGCGACCCACGCGCCCGCCAGGTGTGGCACGCCGCCATCGACGCGCTCGCCGACGGCCTGGTCACCGCCATCACCCTGCTGGACCCCCGCACGCTGATCATCGGTGGCGGGCTGGCCGAGGCGGGGGAAGCCTTGTTCACACCACTTCGGACGGCCGTGGAGGAGCGCGTGACGTTCCAGCGGCTGCCCGAGATCGTTCCGGCGGCCCTCGGGGACACCGCCGGATGCCTGGGCGCAGGGCTGCTCGCCTGGGACCTACTCGCCACGGAGGTACCTGCCTGATGTCCGGAAGCGCGCACAGCACTGTTCTCTCCGGCGCCAAGGTGGTGTTGCCCACCGGGATCGTCGCGGGCGGCCGGGTCATCGTCGAAGGCGACCGCATCGCCGGCAGCGCCCACGAGGGCGCGACCGTCCTCGACGTGTCCGGGTCCGGGGCGGGGTCGGGCAGCGGGGCCGGCGCGGGAGGCGGGTACTGGATCGTCCCCGGGTTCGTGGACATGCACAACCACGGCGGCGGTGGCGCCTCCTTCACCTCCGGCACCGCCGAGGAGGTCCTCAAGGGCGTACGCACCCACCGCGAGCACGGCACCACCACGCTCGTCGCCTCCACCGTCACCGGCGAACTGGACGAGCTGGCCCGCCGCGCCGGCCTCCTCGCCGAGCTCACCCAGCAGGGCGAGATCGCGGGCATCCACTTCGAGGGCCCCTTCATCAACCCCTGCCGCAAGGGCGCCCACAAGGAGGACCTGCTCCGCGACCCCGACCCGGCCGAGGTCCGCAAGCTGGTCGACGCCGCGCACGGCTGCGCCCGCATGGTCACCCTCGCCACCGAGCTGCCGGGCGGCCTGGACTCCGTACGGCTGCTGGCCGAACACGGGGTCATCGCCGCGATCGGCCACACGGACTCCACGTACGACCAGACGCGCCAGGCCATCGACGCGGGCGCGACCGTGGCCACCCACCTCTACAACGCGATGCCGGGCCTGGAACACCGCGCTCCGGGCCCGATCGCCGCGCTGCTGGAGGACGAGCGGGTTACCGTCGAGCTGATCAACGACGGCACCCATCTGCACCCGGCGATGCTGGAGCTGGCCTTCCACCACGCGGGCGCGCACCGCGTGGCGCTGATCACCGACGCGATGGACGCGGCCGGCTTCGGCGACGGCATCTACCACCTCGGCCCGCTGGAGGTCGAGGTCAAGCAGGGCGTGGCGCGGCTCGTCGAGGGCGGCTCGATCGCCGGCTCGACGCTGACCCTGGACACCGCGTTCAAGCGGTCGGTGACGGTGGACCGGCTGCCCGTCGAATCCGTGGTCCAGGCGATCTCCGCCAATCCCGCCAAGCTGCTCGGCCTGTACGGCGAGGTCGGCTCGCTGGAACCCGGCAAGTACGCCGACCTGGTCGTCCTCGACGCCGACTTCGAGCTCAAGGGCGTGATGCGGCGCGGCGAATGGATCGTCAGCCCCTTCGAGGCGCGGCGCTGAGCCGAGCGGCGCTGAGCTGAGCGGCGCTGAGCGGCGCTGAGCGGCGCTGAGCGGCGCTGAGCTGAGCCGATCGGCTGATCGGCTGATCGGCTGATCCACCGTAAATGGGAAGGCGGTCGGCCCGGAGGACTGGGCCGGCCGCCTTCGGTTTGGCATGATCCCGGCACACACCGAGACCCGGGGCTTCCATGATCCTTACCGTGACGCTCAACACCGCACTCGACGTCACCTACCGCGTACCGCGGCTGCGCCCGCACTCCTCCCACCGGGTCACCGAGGCCACCGAACGGCCCGGCGGCAAGGGCGTCAACGTGGCCCGGGTGCTGGCCGCCCTCGGCCACGAGGTCACCGCGACGGGCTTCGCGGGCGGCCCGGCGGGCTCCGTCGTACGGGAGCTCCTCGCCGACTCCCCCGGCGTGGTGGACGCCCTGGTCCCCTGCGCGGGCGGCACCCGCCGCACCGTGGCCGTCGTCGACGCGGCCTCCGGCGACACCACGCAGTTCAACGAACCCGGCCCGCTGATCACGGCGGCCGAGTGGTCCGCGTTCCTCACCCGCTACGAGGGCCTGCTGGCCGGGGCCTGCGCGGTAGCCCTGTGCGGCAGTCTCCCGCCCGGCGTGCCGGTGGGCGCCTACGCGGTACTCGTACGGCTGGCCCGCGCGGCCGGCGTCCCGGCCCTGCTGGACGCCAGCGGCGAGGCGCTGCGCCGCGGGGTCGCCGCCCGCCCCGAAATGATCAAGCCGAACGCCGCCGAGCTCGCCGAGCTGACCGGATCCCGCGACCCGCTGCCCGCCACCCGCGACGCCCGCCGCCGGGGCGCCCACGCGGTGGTCACCTCCCTCGGCCCGGACGGCCTGCTCGCCGCCACCCCCCAGGGCACCTGGCAGGCGGCCCCGCCCCGCACCCTGTCGGGCAACCCGACCGGAGCCGGTGACTCCGCGGTCGCGGGGCTGCTGTCGGCGCTCACGGAGGGCCTGGACTGGCCGGCCCGCCTGATCCGCGCCGTAGCCCTCTCGGCGGCCACGGTGCACGCCCCGGCGGCGGGAGAATTCGACCCCCGCACCTACGAGGAGGTACGGGGGTCGGTGAAGGTGACGGCCACTCAGGCCGGTTAGCGCCTCAGCCCGCTTCGAGCCAGAGCTGGTCGAGGTTGACCTCGCACTGGTTGCCGGCCTCGCACGAGATCTTGATCGTGTTCGAGCCCTGCTTGAGCTGCACGCTCGACCAGGTGTTGGTCCAGCCCTTGTCCCACTCGCCCGGCTTGGCGTTCGAGAAGTTCTTCATGTTGATCGGCCGGGTCTGCACCTCGCCGTTGATGGTCAGCGTGGTGCTGGCGTCCTTGCCCGGCACCCCGTAGGTCATCTTCAGCTTGTACGAACCCGCCTTGGGGACGTCCAGGGTCCATGTCGCCGCCGCGCCGAGCGCGTTCAGGCCGCCGACGTACTGGCCGCCCGCGCTCTTCGCGCCGGCCACCGTGTTCTGCAGGGCCGCGCCGCCCGTCAGCGACATGCCCGAACCGGCGAAGTCCGCCTTCGGCAGCGGCTCCTGCGAGGGCTCCGCGGAAGCGCTCGGCTTCGGGGAGCCGGAGTTCTTCGGGGCGGTGGACGTCTGGCCCTGGTTGCCCGCCTGGTTCTTGCCGTCCTTGCCCTTGTCCTTGTCGCCGAAGGCCAGGGCCGCGCCGATGCCGATCGCGACCGCGGCGACCACCGCGACGGCCGCGATGAGCATGCCTCGGCGGCTGGAGCCACCGCCGCCGCCGTGCCCGCCCGGCGCCGGGACCTGCTGGGTCTGGTGCTGCGACTGCGGCGGGACGCCGTAGCCGCCCGCCTGGAGCGCCTCGGGGGCCTGGTACTGGGCCTGGTAGGACGCGGGCTGCTGCGCGGGGCTCTGCTGGTGGGGCAGGGGGCCGCGCTGGCCGCCGTACGTCCGCTCACCGACCGTACGCACCTGGTTGTACGAGGTACGGGGGACGCCTGGCTGCGCACCGGGCTGACCGCCGACCGTCGGGCCTGGGTAGCCGTATCCGCCGCCCTGCGCGGGCGGGGTGGCTCCGGCGGCCTGGCCGTCCGCGTAGAGGTAGCCGAACGGGTCATCGTCCTCGGGCTTGTTCGCCCCACCGTGCGGGCCGTTGTTCGCGGGCGTCGTCATCGCAGGTCACTCCTTTCGACCCCCGGGAGCCTACCCCGAACATGTGCACAAAGGAGCGTCCGATCACCTCAGCCCGCCCTGCGGTGCGCCTTCGACCGGGACCGCTTCTCGATGTACATCCGCTGGTCGGCGGAGCGCAGCACCTCGTCCGCCGACATCCCGCAGCTGGCCCAGCTGATTCCGAAACTCGCCCCCACGCGCACCGCGCGGCCGTCCACCCGGATCGGCGGGATGATCGCGTTGCGCAGCCGTACGGCGAGATCGGCGGCGTCCGCGGCGCCCAGCCCGTCGGCGAGGACGACGAACTCGTCACCGCCCAGCCGGGCGACCGTGTCACCGTCCCTGACGCAGGTCGTCAGCCGCCGGGCCACCTCGATCAGGACCGCGTCGCCCGTGTGGTGCCCGAACCGGTCGTTGATCGACTTGAACCCGTCGAGGTCGCAGAAGAGCACCGCGAGCCCCTTCGTACCGTCGTCGATGTCCGTCGAAGGCGCCACGGTGTGCACGTGGTGGTCATAGGCGCCGCCCGCCGCGCCGTCCCCGGGCGGTCCGGCGACGGCCGGCGCC
Source organism: Streptomyces sp. ISL-87 (assembly GCF_018614095.1). Taxonomy (GTDB): domain Bacteria; phylum Actinomycetota; class Actinomycetes; order Streptomycetales; family Streptomycetaceae; genus Streptomyces. The sequence continues at coordinate 21,822 of NZ_JAGGOY010000120.1, forward strand.
CCGGGCCCGCCGGGGAACTCGAAGGGGTCGGGGAATCCGTCGGGCTGAAAGCCGTGCTCTCCGGCACCACCCCCCTCGCCCCGTCCCTCGAAGGCCGCGTCCAGGGCCTCCACGGCCGTGGCGCGCACGGACTGCGGCCGCCTGCACAGCCGGGCGCCGAGGCGGGCCCGTAGCTCGGCGCTGTTGGGCAGGCCGGTCAGCGAGTCGTGGCTGGCCCGGTGCGCGAGCTGGAGCTCGTGCCGCTTGCGCTCCTCGATGTCCTCGACGTGCGTGAGCAGGAAACGCGGCCCGTCGGCGGCGTCCGCGACCACGGAATTGCGCAGCGAGACCCATACGTACGTACCGTCGCGCCGCCCCAGCCGAAGCTCGGCCCGGCCGCCCTCGGCGGAGGTCCGCAGCAGGGTCCCGATGTCCTCGGGGTGGACGAGGTCGGAGAACGAATAACGGCGCAGGACCGACGCGGGCCGCCCCAGCAGCCGGCACAGCGCGTCGTTGGTCCGCAGCAGCCGGCCGTGCTGGTCCCCGCCCATCTCGGCGATGGCCATACCGCTGGGCGCGTACTCGAAGGCCTGCCGGAAGGACTCCTCGCTGGCCCGCAGCGCCTGCTGCTCACGCTCCAGCCGGACCAGGGCGCGCTGCATGTTCGCGCGCAGCCGTGCGTTGCTGATCGCAATCGCCGCCTGGAAGGCGTACATCTGGAGCGCCTCGCGGCCCCACGCCCCGGGGCGGCGTCCGTTCCGCGGCCTGTCCACCGAAATGACACCCAGAAGTTCCCCGCCGGACGCGTACATGGGCGCGTAGAGCCGGTCCTCGGGATGCCACTCGTCCTCGAACCGCGGATCGGGGCCCTCGGTGTGCCACTGCGGTACGTCGTCCTCCAGCAGGACCCATCCCTCGGTGTGCGGGATGAAGCGGAGCCCGTCCCAGCACTCGCCCATCGTCAGGCGGCGTTCCCAGGAGTTACGGGAGCCGACGCGGCCGGTGATGAGCGCTTCGGCCGCGGGGTCGCCGGCGAAGGCGGCGACGACGAGATCACCGTCGGGACGTACGAGGTTGACACAGGCGAGTTCGTAGCCGAGCCCCACGACGATGCCGTCCACGACGGTCTGCAGAGTGTCCGCCAGGCTCCTGGCCGTGTTGAGTTCGGCCACCACCTGGTGCAGCTGCCGCAGGGTCGCAAGACGGACGTACGGCTCCGACTCGGTCTCCATTGCTCGCTCTCCCCGAGACCTCGACAGCAACTCCAGGTTTGTCATCGGCGTTTCGTTGCGGTGTCCCGTCCACTGAATCACAGTGAGCTGCACGGCAGGTACACAGGGTCAACAAATCTTGCTCTCTGTGACTTAAGTCACATGAGATGAATAACGGTGCGCGATATGCCTTGCGCGGACTGGGAGCGCTCCCTCTCATTCCCGGGAGCAAACGCTACGCCCGGGCCTAGGCCAAGGGGCGGGGACACGACTCGGACCAGGGCCCGATGTGCGGCAAAGGGGGCGAGACTAGCGTTCCGAGGGTGCCGAATACGACCCTAGTACCCAGCCCCGTACCCACGCTCGCCTCCGCGACCCCTCATTCTGATGGGGTGAGCAACGACGAGTTCCGGGCGGCGATGTCCCGGCTGGCGGCCGGTGTGTGCCTGATCACCGCGCAGGAGCCCCCTTTGACGGACGACGGCCGGCGCGGCGAGGACGTCGGTATGACGGCGACCGCGTTCATGTCCGTGTCCCTGGACCCGCCGCTGGTCCTGGTGAGCCTGCGCGAGGGCTCCCGGATGGACGACCTGCTGGAGGAACAGCCGCTGTGGGCGGTGTCGGTCCTCGCGGACAGCCAGCTCCAGGTGGCGGGCCGCTTCGCGATGAAGGGCCGGATCAGCGACCGCCTGTTGTTCGAGGGCATCCCCTACGTCCGCGGCGAGCTCTCAGGAGCCCCGCTCCTGACGGACTCCCTGGCCACGCTGGAATGCCGCACGGAATCCCGCGTGGAGGCGGGCGACCACACCCTGGTCATCGGCCGCGTCCTGACGGCGGCCCTCCCCACCCCGGACACCCCACCCCTGACGTACTTCCGCGGCCGCTACCGCCACCTGGCCCCGTGAGCCGAATCCAGCCGTCCAACTCCAGCCGCTGATTCCCGCCCCGCCGGCGTTCGAGGCGCGGGGTTTGGGGCGCGGGGTTTGGGGCGCGGGGTTTGGGGCGCGGGGTTTGGGGCGCGGGGTTTGGGGCGCGGGGTCCGGGGCGGAGCCCGCCACGGCGGCCCGCAGGCCCCAGGTTCGTCCAGCCCCGTCGGCGTTTGAGGCGCGGGGCCCCGAGGGCGGCGACGCCCCCGGCTACCAGTCCCGCCCGGTCCGCCCCCGCTTGGTCTCGCCCCGGGCCTTCTTCTCCCGCAGCCGCCGCTCGTTGATGCCCCGGGGAATCTTCGTGGCCCTCCGGGCCTTCGGCGGCGGAGCAGTCGCCTCCGCCAGCAGCGAGGCGAGCCGGACCAACGCCATCTCCCGGTTACGGAACTGCGAGCGGTGCTCGGACGCCTTCACCGTCACCACCCCGTCCACCAGCCGGGACGCGAGCCGCTCCAGCGCCCGCTCCTTCCACACCTCCGGCAACGCCTTGGTCGCCGCCACGTCGAACAGCAGCTCCACCCTCGAGTCCGAGGTGTTCACATGCTGCCCACCCGGCCCGGAGGACCGCGAGAACCGCCACGTGAGCTCGCCCTCGGGCAGCACGACCGAACCGCGGATGACATAGGGACCAGGCATGCCCCCTATGATCGGCCCCCATCCGGCCGCCGTCACCCTCATTTCAAGTGGAAACGCCCTGGAACCCATCGCCCCCCTCCCCGCGTTATGACAGTCAGCGGTAACTTGGCCACATCTCGCGGTCATGACGAGGAAGGGACACCAGTCAAAATGGCAGTAAGCCTGTCCAAGGGCGGCAACGTCTCGCTTTCGAAGGAGGCCCCCGGCCTCGCGGCCGTCACGGTCGGCCTCGGCTGGGACGTCCGTACGACGACCGGTGTCGACTTCGACCTGGACGCGTCCGCCATCGCGGTCAACCCCACCGGCAAGGTCGTCTCCGACGGCCACTTCGTCTTCTTCAACAACAAGTCGACGCCGGACCAGACCATCGTCCACACCGGTGACAACCGCACCGGCGAGGGCGCGGGCGACGACGAGGCCATCAACGTCAACCTCGCCGGCCTCCCGGCCGATGTCGACAAGATCGTCTTCCCGGTCTCCATCTACGACGCCGAGGCCCGCAGCCAGAACTTCGGCCAGGTCCGCAACGCGTACATCCGCGTCGTGAACCAGGCTGGCGGCGCCGAGATCGCCCGCTACGACCTCTCCGAGGACGCCGCGACCGAGACCGCCATGGTCTTCGGCGAGCTCTACCGCAACGGCGCCGAGTGGAAGTTCCGCGCGGTCGGCCAGGGCTACGCCTCCGGCCTCACCGGTATCGCGCAGGACTTCGGCGTCAACGTCTGAGTCCGAGCCCGGCGGACACCACCGCAGGCGAAGCCCCCTCCCAGCCGTCCGGGGAGGGGGCTTCGCTACCGTTCGGCTGGTGATTCTCCAACCGCTCGTCCCCGTGGACGGCGCCCTACCGGGCCCCGTCCTCACCGAAATCGCCACGCTCTACGCGACCAACCACGCGTTCTTCGAGCTCACCGGCGATTTCCCCGACCCGGCCCGCATCACGGTCGAACAGGTCGCGGCAGCCCTCGCCGACGAACTCGCACACGAGGGCGCCCAGGTACTGATGGCGCGTTCCGCCGGCCGCCTGGTCGGCCTGGCCGCCACCCTCGACCGGCACCCGGACCCCGCCTCCGGCGACCCGGACCCGTGGATCGGGCTGCTGCTCATCGACGCCACGGCGCACCGCGAGGGCTACGGCCGCACCGTGGCCGCCCTCGTCGAGGACCGCTTCCGCGCCGCGGGACGCACGGGCGTACGGCTCGCCGTACTCGACAACAACCCCAAGGGCCTCGCGTTCTGGCAGGCCCAGGGCTACGAAACCCTGCGCCACGCCGAGGACCTCGAGCTGCGACGCCCCTGTACGGTCCTCCGTAAGCCCCTCTGAGCCCGCAGGCCGGCCGGCTGACCGCAGGCCGGCGGCTACCCCTTGGGCGGCCGGATACCCCTTGGGCGGCCCGGCTGCCCCTTGGGGCGGCCGGCTAGCCCTTGGGGCGGCCTTCCCCGTACAACCACACGTCCCAGACCTTCTTCAGGTCGTGCCCGGTCTTCGCCTCCGCGTAGGCGGTGAAGTCGGCCGTACTCGCGCTCCCGTGCCGGTGGTCGGCGGCCCAGCCGCGCACCAGGGCGAGGAACTTCTCGTCGCCCACCTCCTGGCGGATCCGGTGCAGGACCATCGCCCCGCGGTAGTACACCGGGTTCCCGGAGAGGTGCTCGGGCCCGGGCGGGGCGGCGGGCGGGAAGGCGTCCCAGTCGGAGGCGGCGTCCCTGTCCACCTCGGTGTCACCGGCGAGGAACGCCTCGAAGTGCTTCTGTGCGCTGACCCCGCCGTGATCCTCTTCCCACAGCCACTCGGCGTACGTCGCGAAGCCCTCGTTGAGCCACATGTCCTTCCAGGACTTCGGCGACACCGAGTTGCCGAACCACTGGTGGGCGAGCTCGTGCAGGACGAGCTCCTCCTCGGCGGGCGCGCCGGGGAAAACGGGTTTGGTCTGCGTCTCCAGCGCGTAGGTGAGGGTCTCGCCGGGCAGCACGATCGCACCGGCCGTGGAGAAGGGGTACGGCCCGAACTTCGCGCTCCCCCAGTCGACCATCTCCGGCAGCCGCGCCAGCGGGGCCGCGCTCTTCGCCGCCTCGCCGGGCGACACGGCGTTGTAGAGCGGGACCCCGGACGCGGTCCGCCCGGTCGTCACCTTGAACTTGCCGATCGCGGCTGTGGCCAGGTAGCTCGCCATCGGCTCGGGGCTGTGCCACACGAACTCGGTCTGCCCGTCGGCGGTCTCGGTGCGGGAGCGCAACTCCCCGTTCGACACCGCCTCGTAGCCCTTGGGGACGGTCAGCGTGATGTCGTAGGTGGCCTTGTCGCTGGGGTGGTGGTTACCGGGGAACCAGGCCATCGACCCGACCGGCTCGCCGACCCCGACCGCGCCGTCCTTCATCGCGATCCAGCCCTCCTTGGCGCCGTCCGCATCCGCGACCGCCTTCGGCTTGCCGCTGTAGTCGACCTCCGTACGGAAGACCTCGCCCTTCTTCAGGTCCTCGGCCGGACGCACCGTCAGCTCATTGCCGGTGCGGTTGTACCTGGCCCCCTCGCCCTGCACGGTCACGCCCTCGACGCGGAGCCCGCTGAGGTCGAGGTTGAAGGAGCTGAGCCCCTGGCCGGCGCGGGCGGTGATGACGGCCGTGGCGTTCAACTCCCCGTCGGCGGGGTCGTAGTCGAGGTCCAGCTCGTAGTGCTCGACCTGGTAGCCGCCGTTGCCGGCCTTGGGGAAGTACGGATCCCGCAGCCCCGACGCACCCGGCCGCCCCTGCACCGTGCCGCCCGTACACCCTGTGGCGAGGGCGAGGGCGAGCAGAGCGGCGAGGGCGGGGACAGGGGCGGCGAGGCGGGAGAGCGCGCGGTGATCCACGCGCCCGATCCTATGCGGGGCGGGCGCCGCCGACCGGTCCCTGAGCCTAGGTTGGCCGACGAACGCCCCACGCTGACTACCTGCCCACTACCCGCCCACTACCTGCCCACTGCCTGTCCACTGCTACCTGTCCGCTACTCGGCCAGGGCCTCGACCCCGGCCTTCGCGAACTTCTCGTCCAGGTCACCGCTCGGGGCGCCGGCCACGCCGATGCCGGCGACCGGGGCGCCCTTGGCCTGCACCGGAGCGCCGCCGCCGAGGAAGAGGGTGCCGGGGATGTCCTTCAGGTTCGGGGTCTGCGCCAGGCGGCCCACGAGCACGGAGGTCGGGGCGTTCCAGGACACGGCGGTGAAGGCCTTGCGCTGCGCCGACTCGTAGGACTGCGGGCCCGCGCCGTCGCCGCGCAGGGTGACGATGGTGTTGCCGTTGCGGTCCACGACCGCGACCGTCACCTTCTGGCCCTCCTTCTCGGCGGCCTCCAGCGCGGCCTGGGCGGCGCGGGCGGCTGCGTCGACGGTCAGGTGGGTCGTGGTGGTGAAGTTCTTGCCGTCGGCCTGGTTCGCCGGGGCGGATTCGGCCTGCGCGCCGGACTCGGCCTGCCCACCGGGGGCGGCGCTGGCGCTGACGGCACCGAAGGTCCCGGCGCCGAGCACGACGGCAAGGGCGGTACCGGTGAGAACGCGGGTGCGGGTGTTCATGTCTGCTCCTGAGTGCGTCGGCGTCTTTTGCTGATCCAAGCCTCGGCCCGAATCCCCCGCCCACCCGTCCCCGTACCGGCTCGCGACGGCCACCGCACCGGTTGACCCGAGGGTCAACCGATCGGCTGATGCGCACCGGGCACCCGCCCCGCTTGGCTGGTCAGCACACCACCGGCCCGGCCACTCCAGCTCCGCCGGACACTCCAGCCCCGCCGGCGTTTGAGGCGCGGGGTCTGGGGCGGAGCCCCAGCAACGGCGCCGCACCGGCACGCCACACTTCCAAGCGCCGCAGGCACCCGCACCCGGCAGGATGAACGTACGCACCACCCACCCCAGGAGCACCCCGTGAGCCACCCCCCGCTACGGAAGGCCGAGACCCGCGCCCTGGCCGCCGTCATGCACACGGCGTTCTTCCTGCTCCTCGGCGCCTCACTGGCCCGCTTCCTCCTCCGCCACCCCGGCGAACCCCGCACCCCGTGGATCATCACCCTCAGCATCACCCTGGCCCTGCTGTACGTACTCGGCCCCACCCTCGGCGCCCTCGGCGCCCTCGGCGCCCTCGGCGCCGCGCCCGCGCCGACCCTGCGGCGGCTGCTGTGGCTCGGCCTGGTCGTCGCCACCTGGGTGGTGCTGGTCGTCCTCGCCCCGAGCTTTGCCTGGTGCGCGGTACCGCTCTTCTACACGACCCTGCGCACCCTCCCCCCGCGCGCGGCCATCGTCCTCGTCGCCCTCCTCACCGTCTTCGTGGTGATCGCCCAGCTCCAGCTCGCCACCGCCTTCGACCCGAACCTGCTGCTGGCCCCGCCGGCCGTCGCGGCCCTCGCCACCGCGGTTTTCGTCCACATGGAGCGCCAGGCGCAGGCACAGCGCGATCTGATCGACGACCTGATCCGGACCCGCCGGGAGCTCGCCGCCACCGAACGCCGCGAAGGCACCCTCGCCGAACGGCAGCGGCTGTCCATGGAGATCCACGACACCCTGGCCCAGCACCTCTCCAGCCAGCAGATGCTGCTCCAGGCCGCCGACCGCACCTGGGACAGCGACCCAGCCACCGCCCGCGCGCATGTCCGTACCGCCACCGACATCACCGCGCGCGGCCTCGCCGAGGCCCGCCGGCTCGTCCACGACCTGGCCCCGCCCGAACTGGAAGGCGGCGCCGGCCTCGCAGACGCCCTGCGCACCCTGGACGCCGACCCGCACATCGCGGTCCGCTTCCACCTCGAAGGCACGCCCACCCCGCTCCCGGACCGCGTCCAGTCCGCGCTCCTGCGCATAGCGCAGGGCGCCCTGGCCAACATCCGCGAACACTCGGGCGCCCACACCGCCGCTCTCACGCTGAGCTTCCTGGGCGACCAGGTGGTCCTGGACATCGCCGACGACGGCCACGGCTTCACCGAGCCCCGCGCCACCCCCGCGGACCGCGGCCACGGCCTGCCCGCGATGCGCGCCCGCATCCGCCAGCTCGGCGGCACCCTCACTGTCGAATCCACCGCAGGCGAAGGCGCGGTCCTCTCGGCGGCCATCCCCCTGGAGCACCAACCATGACGACCATCCTCCTCTGCGACGACCACGCGGTGGTCCGCGCCGGCCTGCTGGCCCTGCTGGGCAGCGAGCCGGACATCGAGGTCCTCGGCGAAGCCGGAAGCGGCGAGGAGGCGGTCGCCCTCGCGGCCAGACTCCACCCCGATGTCGTCCTGATGGACCTCCAGCTGGGCGAGGGCATCGACGGCGTCGAGGCCATCCGCCGCATCACCGCCGCCGGCGAAAACCCGCCCCACGTCCTGGTCCTCACCACCTACGACACGGACGCCGACATCACCCGGGCCATCGGCGCGGGCGCCACCGGCTACCTCCTCAAGGCGGAACGCCCGGAGGAACTCTTCGCCGCGATCCACGCGGCGGCGGCGGGCCGCACCACCCTCTCCCCACCGGTGGCCAGCCGCGTCATGGCCCGCATGCGCGGCACCCGCCCCACCCTGACGGACCGCGAGCTGGACATCCTGAGCCAACTGGCCCGCGGCCTCGGCAACCGTGACATCGCCCGCGCGCTCTTCATCAGCGAGGCCACGGTAAAAACCCACCTGGGCCGCATCTACGACAAACTCGGCGTAGACACCCGCGCGGGCGCCGTCGCGATAGCCAAGGAACAACGCCTCCTCCCCTAACGGGCCCGGGCAGCCGGAGCGCCAGGCAGCCAGGAGGCCGGACCACCGGAACGCTGGGGCGGCGGGCAGCGGAGCAGCTGGACGCCGCGACGCCGGAGCTCCGGGCCACCAGGCCACCGGGCAGAGCCCCACCCTTCTCCCGCCCCCGGCCGCGCTCGGACCGCGGGAGCGCCCCTTCCAGCCCCGTCGTTAGGGGCGCCCCATCCAGCCCCGCCGGCGTTTNNGCGGCCCCGCGCAGCGGCCCCCAGCACGCCCACGCCCGCACCGCGACCCTCCCGGCAGCCGCCAACCTCAACGGCGCTCCTCAGCCCGCAGCCCGGCCGGGCCGCCACCGCCACCGCCACC
>NZ_JAGGOY010000121.1 GCF_018614095.1 Streptomyces sp. ISL-87
ACGGCACATCGAAGCTCCGTTGCGGGACGGCGACTTGGCAAGGTCACCTCCACAACGGAGCTTCGTTGCGTCCGGTCGCGCACCCCGACCAGCATCGTCATACCGCCGTGACCTGCACATCCGAGAGATCACCACGACTTTGCAATCGCCCTGAGCCGAGCCCGGACATCCGGTATCCCACCCGCCGGCGAGAAGACGGCACGCAAGCGGATGGCGACCCTGGCCTGCGTCTACGACTGCGACCCGGCCCACGCCGGCCGCATGACGTGATCGCCCCGCCCGGCGGACGGACCGGGCAGCGCACCCTGCGGCCCGGCCCGAAAGCCCAGGGCAAGTGGCCCCGCTATGCCGCGGAGGTTGCCCGGCCAGCTCGATGGCGGCCCGGGCCCGCCGACACGGCCCTGTTCTCGTATGTACAGCGAAGGTGACATGTGGCGCTACGTAGTGTCCTGGCCTCGTTTCTCCTTGCTGGACGCCGCATTTAGCTGAACGACGGGCCCGGTGTGCGGAGGGACGCCGGGCCCGTTGGCGTACTGATCCGAATGGCCTGACAGCCCGCGCGCCATGGACTCTCTTCTTCCTATGGTCGAAATCGAATGGCAAGGACCCGTTCTGTGAGCGGTCGGCTTTCTGTTTTCCATCCATCCGCCGGGCAGAGCACGCCGCCCCCAGCAGAGGACGATGACCATGAGCGAGGACTACAGCGCGACCGCGATGGCCGACGAAGGGGTGGCCAAGAACGTCGAGTACACAGGCAGATACCTGGTTCTGCTCAATGAGGACGACCCCAAGGCCGGGCTCGAGGCGCTGTCTTCTGGTGCCGGAGTGTCGGTGACCGATCACGTCCAGGCCGGCGACTTCGCCTTCGCCGTTCAGGCCCTGGAACAGGGCGGAACTGTGGTCCTCGACGATCTGGGCATCGCCGTCGTCGAGGCTGTCGAGGGCGATCAGCGGTTGGCTCTGGAAGCCACCGTCGCCTCGACTCCGACTCTGGTCGGTGCGGAACCGGAGCGTGTGCTCCACGCCTGCAAGAAGGACACGCCTGCCCGCCCGGTCGAGTACTTCGAGGGGTACCTGCACGGTGTGGCCGACCTAGTCGAGCGGGTTCGGGGAAACGGTCGGGTCAATGCGCCACTGGCGCGGGCCGTGGCCGGTCCCCAGTGGAGCGAGGCGCAGGCAACCTGGGGACTGCAGGCCATCCTGGCGACCGAGACAGCCCTCACCGGCAGGGGCGTCGGAGTCGCGATCCTCGACACTGGCATCAACGAGGCCCACCCGGATCTGGCAGGCCGGGTGAGGCAGTCGGTGTCCTTCGTGCCGGGACAGGCGGTCGACGACGGCCACGGCCACGGCACCCACTGCGCCGGGACCGCCTGCGGCCCCAGGAACCCGGCCACCGGGCCGCGCTACGGCGTCGCATGCGAGGCCGACATCTACGTCGCCAAGGTACTGAACAATCAGGGCCGCGGAAGCGACGGACAGATCCTCAACGGCATCGGCTGGGCCATGAACCAGGACGGGGTCCGGGTCATCTCGATGTCACTGGGCGGGGCGGTCGCCCTCGGCGCCGGCTACTCGCGCATCTACGAGCGCGCCGCGCGTCGATGCCTAACGCGCGGCAAGATGATCATTGCGGCCGCAGGGAACGAGAGCCAGCGCCCGATGGATCTCCAACCGGTAGGAATGCCAGCGAATTGCCCGTCGGTGCTCGCGGTGGGCGCCATCGCGCCGGACTTCACCATCGCTCCGTTCTCATGTGCCGGTCTCAACCCGAACGGTGGCGGGGTCGACCTGGCGGGACCGGGCGTCGACGTGCTGTCCACCTGGCGGAACGGCGGATACCGCAGACTGAATGGCACCAGCATGGCCACGCCCCACGTCGCCGGTGTCGCCGCGCTGCTCTGGGAGCAGAACCCGAACGCGACCGCCGCACAGATCGTGACGCTGCTGCGCGCAGGCACACGTGATCTTGGTCTTCCGGCGTCGGACGCCGGCCGAGGACTGGTGCAGGCACCCTAGGGGTACCAGAATGATGAACCACCTTGGAGGGCGACATGAGCTACGCGACCGGCGATTCGCGCATGGTGAGTAATGAGACGCGCCGCGTCAGGGTCATCGTCGGGCTCGACCCGGACCATTTTGACCAGGCGGTCGAGGCCGCCCGGCGCGCTGGAATGATCATCGAGTCCGAGCAGCGGGGAATCGGTACCGCCGTGGGAACCGTGTCCGAGGACGCGCTGGCCGCCCTGAGCGCGGCTTACGGCGTTGAGGACGTGGAGCGGGAGCGCGGCTACCAGCTGCCGGATCCCGACTCTCCCGTTCAGTAACCGCTTCGCTCATCCTGCGCTCGATTGATCCCCACCGGACCTCACCCCAGAGTAGTCACGCAGCGCTACAAATCCCGTCGCCGTAGCTATACGGAACAGGGCTGACACCGGGACCCGCGCCCGTACGACCCATACGAGGACTGACCGTCACACCGCGCGACCGTGACGCGAAGGAGCCCCGGCGTTCTCGCCGGAGCTCCTTCGTGTTCTTCACCGCCGTCACCGTGGCACGGCCGGACAGCTACCGTCGCGGCCTGCCCGGGTCAGAAGTCGGGCCAGTCGTCGGAGATGACGATGCGGGCCACGTAGATGTTCGGGCCGTCCTCGCCGGGGTCGGTGTCGCCTACGTGGTACTCGGCGAGCCCGATGTCCCGGGACAGCGGTGTCGAGTACCAGCCCGGCTGGCCCGGGACCGGGTGGGCAAGCGGCGGCACGGGGTTTTCGCGGAGTTCGACGAGCAGGCTGACGACGGCGGAGAACACCGACGCCGAGACGTCCGGGGCGAGCAGCGGGTAGATGGCTGGGGAGAGCCGGATCCGGTCGCCACCGTCTTCGTCGCCGTCCGGCTCGAGGTGGTCGTCGCTCACCGGCCCCTCGTCTCCCGGGCCGCGGTGGCCTCGCGGAGTACTGCCGTGGCGGACCGACCGGGCGCACGGCCCGTCTCGACGGCGGTGCGGGTCTCCTCCGGCAGCGGGTTCGCGTACAGGTTCGCCCGCATCCACCAGCGGCGCAGGACGCCCAGGAGCGCGGTCTCGTCCGCCTCGCCCATCTCGCGGTAGAACTCCATCCGGTCCGCCGGCGGCAGCGCCTCGGCGACGGCGTTCTGCGTGCGGGGCAGCCGCTCGGGCTCGTGCGGGTGGATCGGCTGCGCGCTCATGCGAAGGCTCCCTGGATCGTCTGCTTCCACGAGTCTGCCTTTTCCGGCCGACGTGGTCGAGCAAGGGTGGGTCCGGCAAGATGCCGGGAGGTGGGTCAGCCCTGGTCCGAGAGGCCAGCATCGGCGAGACGCTGCGTGGCTGCGTCCCTTCTGCGCTGGGAAATGATCTTGAGTTCTTCGCTCAGGGCTCCTGCCACCTCGGGCAGAACATCAGCAGGCACTGCCTCTCGCACGACCTTGGTGATGCATTCCATCAGCTCTTTGTGGATCTCTGCCTCGTCGGAGTCGTACCTGGCGCGGGCTTCCTCGACTCGAACCCGGGTGTTCTCCGCGAGACCTGCGGTCCAGGCCGTCGTTGCAAGATCGCCCAGGGCTTGAGCAAGGGTGATCATGTTCCGGACCGCCTTGCCGAAGGCGAGTTCCCCGGGCGTACGTCCGTCGTCGGTTCCGACGAGGCGCTCCAGTTTCTGGTCGATCTCGCTGATCGCCGGCCGTTCGTCCAGCGGAGCTCCGGGTGCGAGGAGGCCGCGCCAGGCTGCGTTGCGCAGACCATGCTCGATGGCACTGGCGGCACCGCGCAGCTCTTCAAGGTGGCGCATGAGTTCGTTGTACGAGGACACCTCCCCGCCAGCCTTGAGGATCTGCTCGGCCGCAGCGCGTACGGAAGCGGAAGGGTTCTGGCTGCTGGTCATTGGGCCTCTCCGTCATCGTGGAGGACCATCCTTACGGTGTCGTGAGGAGCACCGCACAGGATGAGCCAAATCGAGTGGTCTTCTGGTGTAGGTTCTCGCTTTCGGTGTCATATCGCGACGCTGTGACCTGCGGGTCTTGGCGTTGTCTCACGCGGGTTGGCCTGGGTTCTGTCTCACGGCCGTGTCATTTCCTCGTGGCCCTCCCGGATCCCTGGCCTGCAGCCGGGTCCTCTTCAGGGTCATCCAAAGAGCAGTTCGACGTTGGAGTCGACGCAGATCTTCAATACGGCCACGAGCTGTCGGGCGTCCTCGATGTGCCGTGTGAGAGCGGGGTTGCTTTCCGCGGTCTCCCACTCCGTGATGATCTCGGCCAGCCGGGGCAGGATCCTGGCGCAGTCGGCGGCGGATAGATCGCCGGCATCGTCGGGATGGTCGAGCAGGGGCTTGAGCGTCGATGAGATCTCGCTCCATTCCCGGTCCCCGCCGAAGCCCCACATGTCCGGCAGTGTGAACCCCTCAGCCTGCGCCAGGCGCTGGCGAAAGGCATTGAAACCCGAGTAGGACCAGCTGATGTCCGGGCTGGTGAGGTCACCGTCCCCAGGGAACAGACACAATCCCACGAAGCCTCCTCGATCAAGACTTCATGATCGAGCTGGCAGGGCGAGTGCGGCAAGTGACTATCCGCCCCAGCGAGCAATCACGACAGCCGGGCTGTGATCTGCCGACGAGCGGAGACCCAGACCTCCTCGAACTCGTCAGAAGTCAGCTGCTCCGGATCGTGGCCCTCCCACTCAGAGACGGGCAATTCCGCTGTGATCCCAAACCTGCTGTCGTACTCATCGAGGCGGCCTGTGTCGGAGGCCTGCTGCCATTCGGCGAGGGAGGCGGCTGCGATCGGGGTCAGCTCCGGCCCTTCGAGCTCGATCTGCCGGGTCACCCAGCCTTCGGCGTCGACCTCGAAGTAGAACCAGACGTCTTCCTCGTCCCAGTAGCAGCGCATCCATGTCGTCACCAGCCCATGATGACTGCGTGCTCCGTCTGCTCGCCGGGGCAATGTCAGAGTCATGTCGGAGGATCACTCCATGCTGATTGCAACTGATGAGGCTGGGCGCGCGGTGAAGAGGCCCTCGAAGCCAGCGATAGGCAGGATGCTGGCCAACCTCCAGCGCGGCAACGCGCATCTGGTGCTGGAGCGCGTGAAGGAGGGCATGGAAGGCAGCTGGTATGTCCAGGTGTTGCTGCGCGACGACAACACGTACCAACTCGAATTCCGGGACGGCGCGGCAGCCGAGCACTATCAGACGCGGACCGTCTCCCAGGAGAAGGTCTTGACCGCGATGCTCGGCTGGGCGGCTGGCAAGGCCGACTGGAGGGTCGACTTCATGTGGAACAACATCGGCTCGCAGTTCGAGGCGGATGACGCTCAGCATCAGAGCTGACATGGCCTGGTGCTGACGACTGCTACGACCTTCTTGCCGAAGGGGGACAGCTTCATGGCCCGGCCACGTTCCGCGCGTTCAAGCAGTGCCTTCCCGAGGTCCCGTTCCAGGCGGTTGATCTGGATCACCAGGGTCGGCTGGTTGATGCCGAGGGCTTGGGCCGCCTCGCCGATTGTGCGGTAGGACGCTGCGGCCGCGAAGCGTTCGAGTCGCTGCCAGGCATAGGTACTGGTGAGGGCCTTGCGCAGAATCGCTGGGGTGCGGGCCGCCTGCTCGGTGACGCGGAGTGCGATGTCGTGGCTTCCGCCACCGCGGGGCCGGAGGGGGATCTTGTGAGTGTGGGCCCAGCGGGCCATGTTCGCGGTACTCATGCCCGTTTCTTGGGCGAGGTCTGGCAGGGTCCGGCGGCGGACGACGTACTGCTCGACGAGCCACTCCCGTTCGATGGTTCCGCGGGGCGTGTAGTCCTGAGGTCCTTCGCGAAGCGCGATGCCGTACTCCCGTGCCAGCTCGGTCAGCACGTTGCGGGAGAAGCCGGTGAGGTCGGCGATCCTTTGAAGCGAGTGGTATTCGTCCAGGTAGAGCCGAGTGAAGATCTCTTTCGGCACCTCCTGGCGGGCCTTGAAGCGGGTGCGGCCCGTTGCCCTGGCCACGGTCTTCGTCGGCGGAAGTGCGGGAGCCGGCTGTTCATCCAGGACGAGTCGGATGGCCTCGACACTCGTGCTGAAGAGCTCGGCCGCGTGCTGAATCGGTTCTTGCGCTGGCGGACAAGCCAGTGAAGGCGGGGAACATCGATCTGATCCGGATCAGGGCCGGGAAGGTCGAGTCCCGTCAGCAGGGCCAGGGGCGGCTGCCAGGTCACCGGTTCGTCATGGATGCGGTGACCAGCAAGGAAGTCTCGTGCTTCCTCCGCCAGTGCCTGGGCCAACTCAGGTGTCTGAAGCGCCAGATGTTCGGCAGGGCGAAGCCCGACCTGCTCCGCAAGCGGGTGCTCCTCGCACGCTGAAGATCACTACGTGCGGGCTTCACGGAATTCGCGCCTGAGCCACTTTGCCACGACCGCCGTCAGCAGGATGCAAATATTCGGCATTCGGCGGCTTGGTGGCTCTGGCGGCGGATTTATGCGGGATGTTGACCGGAAGGTGGGTTGCAGACCGGCCAACTTTTGGGGCCACCAAGGGGATGATCCTCACGTGCCCTATCCGTCGCGACTTCGAATGATTTTCCTACTGAAAGAAGGGCCCTTTCGAGGGACGGCGGGATGGTGCGGTGCGGGCTAGGCTCGGCGTCGCTTCGCTGGGCGGTGAAAGTTTCACGGGCTTACGGCGTCCCGTTCGTGTTCGACCGGGCTGAGGGGTGCCCCGTCCCGCGCGGCTGTCAACGATGCTGGTGGGCTAGGGAAGGGCAGGTTCGATGGCCGGGGAGTTCCAGAACGGGGTAGCGGCGGATTCGATTTTGGGAGTGGCCTGGCGGAAGGCCTCGGCGAGCGACACTTTCGAGAACTGTGTGGAAGTTGCACGGCTGATGGACGGGGAGGTGGCCGTGAGGAACTCACGGTTCCCGAAAGGTCCAGCTCTGGTGTTCACCCAGCCAGAGATGATCGCGTTCATCGACGGCGCTAAGAAGGGTGAATTCGACGGAATGACTGTCTGAAAACGCATGGCCTAGGGTTGCTGCGGCCGCGGTGAGACTTCACGATGTGCTCGGCGCATGATCGCCATCGTGAACGAGGAGTCGAGCGTGGCCGCACGGCCGTTTGGTGTAGTTGGCGGGGCCGACCTTCCGGATCGTCCCGGGGTGGCCCCGCCCTCTCGTACGGTCCGGCAGCTGCTGGGCGTGCGGATGAAGGCTCTCCGGAAGGCCGCCAAGCTGACGATTGCCCAGGTGGTAGCCAAGGGCGCCGTGAGCTCGGATGCGGTACTCAGCCGTATCGAGACCGGCAACCCAAAGGTGAACGTCAACCACGCGCTCATCAACCGCCTGCTCAAGTGCTACGAGGTCACCGACCAGGACGCGCTCCGGTCGGTACGGCTGCGGGTGGAACAGCTGCTGTCGGACGCCAAGCCCCGGTGGGCCGCCCACGACGGTCTCGTCGCCGGCGACTTCGCGGATCTCTTGCACATGGAGGCGGCCGCCGACCGGATCACGGTGTTCGAGACCATGTTCGTGACCGGGATGCTGCAGACCCCCGCATACATGGACGCGGTAATGACGCATCCGTGTCTGAGCGAGCAGGAGCGGGAGCAGGCTGACCGCCGCCAGCGGCTGCGCAAGGAGCGTCAGCGGCTGCTGGAGTCTGCTGATGCGCCGGAGTTCACCGCGATCATCGATGAGGCGGTGCTGCACCGGACGGTGGGCAGCCGGGCGGTGATGCGGGAGCAGCTGCGGACTCTGTTCAGTCTGTGTGAGAGGACGCTAAGTCCCTT
>NZ_JAGGOY010000122.1 GCF_018614095.1 Streptomyces sp. ISL-87
GGGGGGGGGGGGGGGGGGGGGGGGGGCTTGGGCGGGGGCGGCGGCGGGGGCCGGGGTCCGGGCTCGTTCGGCGGCGGCGGAACGCGGGGCCGCATGGGCGGCGGCGGCCGCTTCTGACGCACGCACGCACCCGCCTCGCCGACCCCACCCCGCACCCCACCTCGCCTCACCCAAGGAGACCCGGAGATGAGCAAGCAGACCATCCTCGGCCGCGTCACCCAGCTCGCGAAGGCCAACATCAACGCGCTGCTGGACCAGGCGGAGGACCCGCAGAAGATGCTGGACCAGCTGATCCGCGACTACACGAACAACATCTCGGAGGCGGAGCAGGCGGTGGCCACCACGATCGGCAATCTGCGGATGCTGGAGGCGGACCACAAGGAGGACGTGGAAGCGGCCGCGGAGTGGGGCGACAAGGCTCTGGCGGCGAGCAGGAAGGCGGACGAGCTCCGCACCGGCGGCTCCACGGCGGACGCGGACAAGTTCGACAACCTCGCCAAGGTCGCCCTGGGCCGCCAGCTCCAGTCGGAGAAGGAGGCGAAGACGGCGGAGCCGACGATCGCCGCCCAGACGGAGGTCGTGGACAAGCTGAAGTCTGGTCTGGAATCGATGAAGAACAAGCTGACCGAGCTGACGGCGAAGCGCGACGAGCTGGTGGCCCGGGCGAAGACCGCGCAGGCGCAGAACACGATGCTGGACGCGGTGAAGAACATCGACGTCATGGACCCGACGAGCGACCTGGCGCGGTTCGAGGACAAGGTCCGCCGCGAGGAGGCCAGGGCCCTGGGCAGGGAGGAACTCGCGGCCTCCTCCCTGGACGCCCAGTTCGAGGCCCTGGACGACCTCGGCAAGTCCGCGGAGATCGAGGCCCGCCTGGCCGCCCTGAAATCCGGCAGGTCCGCATAGGGGGCGTCCGCTGCGCGGCCCCCCGTTTCAGCCCCGCCGGCGTTTGAGGCGCGGGGTCCCGGGGACCGGCCCCCGGCAGCGGCGCCGCACCTTCAGCCCCGCCGGCGTTTGCGGGGGCTGGCCCCCGGCAGCGGCGCCGCATCACCTTCAGCCCCGCCGGCGTTTGAGGCGCGGGGGTTCCGGGGGCCGGCCCCCGGCAACGGCGCCGCACCTGTGCGGGGTCCGGGGCTCCGCCCCGGGAAACGGTGAAAGGGCGGGGCGGGGAGACGCCCCCTCGCAGCGGCAGCCCGCACACCGCACACCGCACACCACACGGGCTACCCGTACAGGCCCAGCAGTTGCTCCGCCGAGAGTTCCGACACCGCCCCGGCCGCGGCGCCCGGCAGCGGCAGCTCAAACCAGACCGTCTTGCCCCGGTGGGTCCGCCGGGTGCCCCAGCCGGCCGACAGCAGGCCGACCAGCTGCAAACCCCGGCCCCCCTCGTCCGTGTCCCGCGCCCGCCGCCGCCGCGGCTGCACCAGGTTCCCGTCCCACACCTCGCACACCAGCGTCCGGTCCAGCAGCAACCGCAGCCGGATCTCCCCCTCCCCGTACCGCAGCGCATTCGTCACCAGTTCGCTGACCAGCAGCTCAGTGGTGTCCAGCAGCCCCTCCAGCCCCCACGCCGGCAGCTTCGCCCGCGCCAGCTCCCGCGCCCGGCCCACCGACCGCGCCTCGCGCGGCAGCTGCCAGTCCCCCACCGCATCCACCGGCAACCCCTGCACCCGCGCCATCAGCAGCGCGATGTCGTCCTCCCCGTGCCGTGTGTCCAACGTGTTCAGCACGTGGTCGCACACGTCCTCCAGCGGCCGCACCGGATCCGCCAGCGCGTCCCGCAGACCCCGCAGGCCCTCCTCCAGCGGATGGTCCCGCGACTCCACCAGCCCGTCGGTGTACAGCGCCAGCAGCGCGCCCTCCGGCAGATCCACCTCGACCTCCTCGAACGGCTCGCCGCCCACCCCCAGCGGCATCCCCGGCGGCACTTCCAGCAGCAGCGCGGGCCTGTGCACCCCGTCCTCGTCCGGCGGTTCCACCAGCACCGGCGGCATGTGGCCCGCGTTGGCGATCGTGCAGCGCCGGGTCACCGGGTCGTAGACGGCGTACACGCACGTGGCGAGGTACACCTCCGAGCGGTCCGCGTCCCGCGAGTGCAGCGCCGCCCGCGAGGCCTGCTGGGAGCCGCCCGGCGCGCCCAGCCCCCGCGCGATCTCGTCCAGCGCGCTCAGCACCTCCGCCGGCTCCAGGTCCAGCAGCGCCAGTGTCCGTACGGCGGTCCGCAGTTCGCCCATCGCGACCGCGGCCCGCAGCCCGCGGCCCATCACGTCCCCGACCACCAGCGCCGTGCGGTGCCCCGGCAGCTCGATGACGTCGAACCAGTCCCCGCCGACCTCGGTCGCCGCGTTCCCCGGCAGGTACCGGCAGGCGATGTCCAGTCCCGCCGCCTCCGGATCACCGGGCGGCAGCAGGCTGCGCTGCAGTATCAGCGCCCGTTCGTGCTCCCTGCGGTACAGCCGCGCGTTGTCGATGCATACGGCGGCCCGCGCGGCCAGCTCCACGGCCACCGCCCGGTCGCGCTCGCCGAAGGGTTCGCTGCCCTTGGTACGGGAGAACTGCGCGAGCCCGACCACCGTGTCGTGCGCCACCAGCGGCACCACCAGCGTCGACTGCACCAGGTCGTCCGCGGACGGCGGGGCCACGATCAGCCGGGGCCGCGCCGTCCGCAGCGCCAGCGCACCGGTCGACGCGGCCGGGTACCGGTGGATCTGCCCTACGGAGACCATCGCGCCCGGCCCCGACAGCGGGGCGTCCGACACCGCCGAGGCGAAGGCGACCCGCCGCAGCGGCGCGGACGGGGCCCGGCCGGCGTCCTGCCCGGGCAGCGGCGGCGGCCCCGGCCTGCGACGGCCCTGCGGCCGGGCGGGCCGGTCGTCGTCGCCGAGCAGCAGCCCCTGGTACAGGTCGACGGAGGCGAGATCGCAGAAGCCGGGAACGGTGACGTCGAGGAGTTCCCGGGCGGTGGTCTCCAGGTCGAGGGAGTTCCCGATGCGGTGCCCGGCCTCGTTGAGGAGGGCGAGATTGCGCCGGACTCCGGCGGCTTCGCGGGCTGCGAGGTGGCGGCGGGTGATATCGGTGCCCAGGCCCGCCACGCCGATGGGGCGGCCGGTGCCGCCGTGTACCCGGTAGAGGTTGATCGACCAGTGGCGGTCGTCGCGGCTGCCCGGGGCCGCGCCGGTGATCCGCAGGTCGGTGACGGACTCCCCGGTCTCCAGCACCCGCCGCAGTGCCTCGGTCATCCGGTCGGCCTCGTGCGGAGGCAGGTAGTCGTGCACGGTCCGGCCGCGGTGCTCCTCCACCGCGCCCCCGAAGACGGTCGCGAAGCGGCGGTTGGCGCGCTGCACGGTGAGGTCCGTACCAAAGAGCAGGAAGCCGAAGGGAGATTGGCCGAATATGGCCTGCGAGGCCGCGAGATCGGATTCGATCCGGCGCAGCGCGCGTACGTCGACCACGACACACAGCGCGGCCCGCTCGGCGGCCTCGGTCTGCGTCGGCATCACATAGATCTCGGCCACACCGTGCGCGCCGTCGCCGCCCGGGATCCGGAAGGGGACGAGACCCGTCCACTCCTTGCCGTCGAGGATCTCCGCGACCTTGCGGTGCCCGCCCGCGCGCAGTTCCGGCGGCATGAAGGCGTCGACCGGGTCGCGGCCGACGGTCTGTGCGGCGGTCAGCCCGAACAGTTCCTCGGCGCGCAGGCTCCACTGGTCGATGAGCCCGTCCGGACCGATCGAGAAAGAAGCGACCTTTATGTAGTCATATATCGAGCCAGGCGGACTGGTGTGCCACAAGGAGTCATGCCACGTCTCCCCGGACACTCGGGCCTGATGTGCCTGCGCAGGTATCTCGCTCACGCGACCGTCCCCTCCAGCTCACCGCAACCGGACCGGCCATGACCGAAGTATTCAGCACCACGGCCCCGGACGACACGGCGTTCACGATCACAGCAAGGTCTCGTTCATTTCGAGCCACGTCCAGTGATCGTCGGCCACCCTTCACCTTGTTACTCACCAGGAACGGCCAACTCGAACCACACAGTTTTGCCCGACTTCCCGTGCCGGGTCCCCCAGCGCTGCGCCGAGCCGGCCACGAGCTGCAGTCCCCGGCCGCCCTCGTCGTCCGGTTTCGCGACCCGCTCGCGGGGCGGATCCGGAAGCGGATCGGAAACCTCCACGAGCAGTGCCGCGCTCCCCGACGAGCTTCCGACGGCTGGATTCGGCCGTACCAGGCGGACCCCGATGGGGCCGGAGGTGTACCGCAGGGAATTGGTGACCAGCTCGCTGACCAGCAGTACGGTCACATCGCCGACGGAGTCGAGGCCCCAGGCGCGGAGCTTGCCGCGCACGGCGTGGCGGGCGGTGCGTACGGCACCGGGCTCGGCGGGGAAGGCCCATTCGGCGCATTCACCGTCTGTGTCGATCACGCCGATCACTTCCCGGGCCGGCAGCGACCCCAGTCGGGTTCAGCAGGGACAGAGCCACGAGGAACGAGTACAAAATTGGGACTAATTGCGACATACCCGATATTCGCGGCGTCGTACCACTCGATCCTTCACGCACCGGCGCACTGTGGCGCAGACGGCCCACAGCGCGAGCGGCACGCGCCCCGATGCACCCCCGGTGTGCCGCCGCGCTCCGGACCGTGCGGTCAGACGCGCAGCCTGCGCCCGGCCTCGGCGACCGCCGGGCGGTCCTGGTCGAGCCAGTCCACGGAGTCCAGTTCCTCCGGACCGAGCCAGCGCAGCTCGTCGTGATCCTCCAGCGGAGCGGGGTCCCCCGACACCAGTCGGGCCGTCCACACGTGCAGGACGAGACCCGGCTTGAGCGGCCACTCCCCCGGGATCCGCTCCAGCGGCTCGGCTTCCACGCCGAGCTCCTCGCGCAGTTCGCGCACCAGCGCATCCGGCACGGACTCACCGGGCTCGGCCTTCCCGCCCGGCAGCTCCCAGCGGCCGGCCAGCTCCGGCGGCGCGCTGCGGCGGGCGGCCAGCAGGCGCCCGTCATGACAAAGGGCTCCGCCCACGACTACTCGTACAGTCATGGGCGGAGCCTATGTCAGTGCGTCGGAAGCCCCGACGCGCTCAGTTCGTCGTGGCGGTCTGACCGATCCGCTCGACCCAGTAGAGCTGCTTGTGTCCGCGGTCGTCGAGGCTGTCGACGACCTTCTGGGCCTCGGCCCGGGTGGGGTACCGGCCCACCCGGTAGCGGTTGCCGTTGTCGTCCTGACGTATGACCAGCCATGGGAGCAGGGCACCGCTGTCGTTCATCGCGCTTCACCCTCCGCCGATGTACCTGCCCAGGAAACCGCATCGCGCATATGCCCGACCTTACGCCCGACCTTTACTGAGCGGATACGGTTTTTCACGAAGAGGTACACAGCAGGCGTACGCATCCGGCCATGCGTACGAGAGGGCCGTGCGCGCCGGTTCAGACCCGGCGCACGGACGGCATCGGCAGCACCACCGCACCGCCTCCCGGACCCTTGCGACAGACGTCCCCGCAGGTGGCGCCGAGGGAGCAGCAGAGTGAGCGGACCGGCCCCGCCGTGACGAGCGCCGGCCCGGCCGCGATGAAGGTGGAGAAGGCCTCCGGGTATGCGCCGAAGAGCCCGGAGAAGGCGAGGATCGAGACGGTCGAGGCGATCACCATCGCACCGAAACCCGCCGGGTTGACGGGGCAGGGTACGCGCGCTTGAACCCGATATGACACCCCGTCACCCACGGCCACTGCCCGCCGGTTACACCCCCACCCTTCGCACCACCACCTGGTTAACCCACCGGAATTGCCCGGCCCTTCCAGCCCCGCCGGCGTTTGAGGCGCGTGGGTTCCGGGGGCCGGCCCCCGGCAACGGCGCCGCACCCGACTGGGGCCCGGGGCACCCCGGGAAACGGAGAAAGGGCGGGGCGGGGAGAAGGCCGCCGCGCAGCGGCACCCGGCAAACCAACCGGCCGGGCTCCCTCACCTCACCGGCAGGTGATACGTCAGGCGGTACCGGTCCGCCGGGACCACCACATCGGCCGTCTCCACAGCCCGCCCGGACGCGAAATACGTACGGCCGATCACCAACACCACATGCCCCGGGACACCGCCGAGCGACAGGATCTCCTCCGCCAGACCCGGCCGCGCGCCGACCTCCTCCACCACGTTGTCCACCACGACATCGATCGCGGCCATCCGGTCCACCACCCCGGAACCCCGCAGCGGCCCCTCCTCCGGCAGCATCACCGGGGTCCGCCCGGTCACGGCGAGCGGCTCCCAGGAGGTCGACAGCATCATCACCTCCCCCGCGTCCCGGAAGACGTACCGCGTCCGCATCACCCGGTCGCCCGCCTCGATGCCGAGCCGCCGCGCGATCTCCGCCGGCGCCCCCGTCTGCTCGCTGCTCGACTCCCACGTGCCCCGCGCGCCCGCCTCCGCCTGCTCCTGCCGGAACGGCGTCGACGCGCCGCCCGTGCGGTATCCGGAGCGGGCGACCCGTCTCGGTACGGGCTGCTCCCGTACGTACGTACCCGACCCGGACCGGCCCTCGACCAGCCCTTCCGCCATGAGGACCTTGCGCGCCTCCAGCGCCACCGTGTCCGAGACCCCGTACTCCTCGCGGATCCGGGCCTGCGAGGGAAGCCGGGCATGCGGGGGCAGGGACCCATCGACGATCTTCCGTCGCAAATCCCCGGCGACGCGCAGATAGGCCGGCTGCTCACCGAAAGTCACTGGCCACTCCCATCAGGTTGACAGACAGCTACACCCTGGCAACCCACGGTTGTACACCGCAAGCAAAGGCCAAAGTTTCACCCGAAGTGATGAAGCCAGGTCACTCAAACCCGTTACCGCGCGTTACGCCGACGACGACTCACGCCTGCTCCGACGACGACCCGTCGCTCCCGCCGTCCGAGCCGCCTGAGCCGCCGGAGTTCCCGGAGCCGCCGGAGTCCCCCGAGCCCCCCGACGAGTCCTCCAGCCACTCCGGAACCGTGGTCGACAGCTTGTACGCCCCGCGCAGCGCCTTCTCCGTGTCGACGCTGAGCGCGTCCGCCGCCCGCTCCCACGCCGCGTCGAACTGCTCCGGGTTCGTCGCCCGGGAGGCCTCGCGCCACGCCTTGCGCGCCGCCTCGACCTCCTTGAGCTGCGCCCGTGCCGCCACGCCCACATCCGGGCGGTCCTTCACGCCCTCCAGCACCTTCGCCTCAGCGCCCAGTGCCTCGTCGACCTTCCGCGCCCACGCCCGGTACTCCGGCAGCGTCTCGTCGACCTCCTCGTCGGGCGAGTTCAGCATGGCGTGGTCGGCGGCGTTCATCGCGCGCAGGAAGGTCACCTGCTCCGGCGTCAGCATCCCCGCATCGTTGCGCAGACTGCCCCGGTGCTCCTTCTCCGCCGTGCCGATCACGCACAGCAGCCTGCGGTCGCCCTCTCGCCACGAGTCGCGCGAGGGCGAGAAGTGGAACATGTCCGCGTACGAGGGCAGCGCCCACGTGTCCATCGCGTACTCGTCCATCGCCTTCCAGCACGTCCGGGTGGCGTTCTCCTCCATCTCCTCCCCACCCGGGAAGGCCCCGTCGTCCAGAAGGGCCGAGGAGGTCACCTCGCCGTCGTGGACCTCCGCGCACCCGACCTTGTAGACGAACCGGGACTCGTCCAGGAGGTCCCCGCCGGGGACGTTGAAGCAGTCGCCGGCCCGCATCTCGTCGATATCGGTGAACTCGCCCTCGGTGTGCTCGAACTGCCGCATCGTGTCGAGCCGGTCGAAGAACCGCTGCCCGTACTGGCTCACGGCGAGCGTCACGCTCACGGTCAGCACCAGGGACACCACCAGGCCCACGATCGCGAGCGCCTTGCCCCGGTCGCCCCTCTTCGCGATCTGTACGAGCGCCGCGATGCCGAAGGCAATGCCGAGCGGCGGGAAGCAGAGCAGTCCGGACAGCAGCGAGGCCAGCGCGAAGCCGTTCAGCGCGGGCTGCGGCCGGTAGCCGGCGGGCTGACCCCAGACGGGCGCGGGAGACGGCGGGGACCACGGCTGGCGCGACGAGGGCGGCGGCGACCAGGGGTTGTCCGGGGGCGGCGGGGGCGGCGTACTCACAGGGTGAGGTGCTCCATCACAGGGGGCGCGAACGAATGCGCGAATAGTACGCAGCGGGGGCGACCGGTAGTCGGTCGCCCCCGCAGTTCAACTCAGGTACTCAGCACTCAGAACTGGAGCGCCCAGGAGTCGATCTTCCCGGTGTCGATGTTCGCGTTGTCGTTCACCCGGAGCTTCCAGACACCGTTCGCGACCTCCGAGGAGGCATTGACGGTGTAGGTCTTGATGATGTTGTCGGCGCTGCCGCCGCTCCGGTTGTGCAGGTTGTAGACGGTGCCGTCGGGGGCGATCAGGTCGACCTTCAGGTCACCGATGTAGGTGTGCTTGATGTCGACGGGAACGCTCAACGTGGCCGGGGCGTTGCCGGAGATCCCGCTGACGGTGATCGGCGACTCGACCGTGGAGTTGTCGTTGATCGCGTAGTCGTTGAGGTTCTCGAAGCGGGTGCCGGGGTTCGGCGGGGTGGTGCCGCCGCCGACGTAGAGCAGGCGGTTCGGGGATCCGGAGCCGGGGCTGCCGACCACGTTCGGGGTCGCGGCGGCGACCAGACCGGCCGAGACCTGGGACGGGGTGCTCGTCGGGTTCTGCGACAGGTAGAGCGCGGCCGCGCCTACGACGTGCGGGGTGGCCATCGACGTACCGGAGATGGTGTTCGTGGCGGTGTCGCCGGTGCCCCAGGACGAGGTGATGGAGGAGCCCGGGGCGAAGATGTCCAGGATGGAGCCGTAGTTGGAGTAGCTGGCCTTGGCGTCCGAGCTGGTGGTGGCGCCGACCGTGATGGCCTCGGCGACGCGCGCCGGGGACTTGGTGCTGGCGTCCGTGGACTCGTTGCCCGCCGCGACGCCGTACGTGATGCCGGCGGCTATGGAGTTGCGTACGGCGGTGTCGAGCGCGGAGTCCGCGCCGCCGCCCAGCGACATGTTGGCCACGGCCGGCTTGACGGCGTGCTGCGTCACCCAGTCGATGCCCGCGACGACCTGGGCCGTCGTACCGGAACCGTTGTTGTCGAGGACGCGGACGCCGACGATCTTGGCCTTCTTGGCCACGCCGTACGAGTTGCCCGCGACGGTGCCGGCGACGTGGGTGCCGTGGCCGTGGCCGTCCTGGGCGGTGTTGTCGTTGTCGATGGCGTCGTAGCCGTAGGAGGCGCGGCCGCCGAACTCCGTGTGGGTGATGCGGACGCCCGTGTCGATGATGTACGCGGTGACGCCCTCTCCCGCCTGGTCCGGGTACGTGTAGCTGCTGTCGAGCGGGAGGGCGCGCTGGTCGATGCGGTCCAGGCCCCAGGACGGCGGGCTGGGCTGGGTGCCCTGGGCGTCGTCGACGGTGAAGACACGGTTCTGCACGACCGACTTGACGGCCGGGTCGGCGGCGAGCTTCCTGGCCTGCGCCTCGGAGACCTCGACGGAGTAGCCGTTGAGGGCGGCGCTGTAGGTCCGGTCGATCTTCGCGCCGTACCGCTTCGCGACGGCCTTGCCGCTGTCGGCGGTGGAGCGGGCGGCGGAGTCTTTCAGGGTCACGATGTAGCTGCCGGAGACCGTGTCGGGGGCACCGGCGTTCTCGATGACGCCCTGCGGGCTGCTGCCCGACGCGGCGGCGGCGGGCAGGGCCGCGGCGGTGCCGAGCGCGAGGGCCACGACGGCGGTCGCACTGATGCCGGCGATCTTCCGGCGGGTGTGACGCATCACGGACATGTGGGGGTCCTTCTCATCGGTGGTGCGCTGCGGGGGGTGGGACGGCGGCACGCAGACCGTGCGGGTATGCGGACATGGGGATTTCTGCATGCCCATGACAACAATTTCTGCCTGACGGACCGTCGCCTCCGAAAGGTTGACCCACCCTCGCGGCATCCCACAAGAGGAAAGCCGACGCGTAACATCCGTGCCATACAACGGCCATGAATGAGCAAAGGCGGACGCATATGACGCACGCACTCCCCGGCTACGTCTGCCCCGAGGACGGCACCGAGGCGGGCGTGCGGACGGCGCCCTGGTGCTGCCCGGTGTGCGGCGGACCGTGGGACCTCGATTTCACGCCGGACCCCGCCGTCCCGCTGGAACCGGCGGCCGGGCCCCATTCGTTGTGGCGGTACGGCTCCGCGCTGCCGCTGCCGGGGGCGTTCTCCGTGACCCTGTCGGAGGGGCACACTCCGCTGGTGCCGCTGACAGAGCGGATTCACGCCAAGCTCGACTTCCTGATGCCGACCCTGTCGTTCAAGGACCGGGGCGCGGTGATGCTGGCCGAGCTGGCCCGGCGGCTGGGTCCGCAACGGGTGGTGGCGGACAGCAGCGGCAACGCGGGGACGGCATTTGCCGCGTATTGCGCGCGGGCGGGGCTGAGTTGTGAAGTTTTCGTGCCCCAGGGCACGTCGGAGAAGAAGACGGAGCAGATGCGGGCGCACGGGGCGTCGGTCCGCGTCGTGCCGGGCGGGCGGGAGGCCGCCGCGGAGGCGGCGCGTGCGGCGGCGGACGAGCCGGGGGTCTTCTACGCCAGCCACGTCTTCAACCCGTACTTCCTGCACGGCACGAAGACGTACGTGTACGAGGTGTGGGAGGAGCTCGGCGGCCGGCTGCCGGAGACCCTGGTCCTCCCGGTGGGCAACGGCACCCTCCTGCTGGGGGCCGCGCTGGCCGTGGAGGAGCTGGCCCGGCGCGGGGTGCGGCCGCCGGCGCTGATCGCGGTCCAGTCGGAGGCGGTGGCCCCGCTGGCCACGGCGTTCGCGGCGGGGGCCGAGGACGCCGACCCGGTGGAACAGCGGCCCACCCTGGCCGAGGGAATCGCGATCCCGGCCCCGCCGCGGGCCCGCCAGATCCTGGCGGCGGTCCGCAAGTCCGGCGGCGCGTTCCTGACCGTCCCCGACGACCGTCTCCGCGAGGCCCAGCGTGACTTGGCCCGCCGCGGCCTGTACGTGGAACCCACGGCCGCGGCCTGCTGGGCGGCGGTGGGCCCGCTGTCCCCGTCAGACCCCCTCCAGGGCCGCACGACGGTCCTCCCCCTCTGCGGCGCCGGAGCCAAATCGGGCCTGAAGCCCTGACCCGGCCCCACCGCTGCTGGGCTCCGCCCCGGACCCCGGACCCCACACCCCACACCCCACACCCCACACCCCACGCCTCACGCCTCACGCCTCACGCCTCACGCCTCACGCCTCACGCCTCACGCCTCACGCCTCAAACGCCGACGAGGCCGGATTCGGGCAGCCGACCCCACCCGTCGGAAAATCGCCAGCCACGACCAGCCCCGGTCTGATGGACTGCCCGTATGACCAACTCCCTTGATCTCGCCCGCCGCTTCGCGGACCTGCACACCCCCGCCGCCCCCCTCGCCCTCGCCAACGCCTGGGACGTCGCCAGTGCCCGCCTCGTCGAGGCCGCCGGGGCGCCCGCCGTCGCCACCACCAGCGCCGGTGTGGCCTGGTCCCTCGGCGCGCCCGACGGGGACGCGCTGGCCCGTGACCGGGCGCTGGACCTGGTCGCCCGGGTGGCCGCCGCCGTCTCGGTGCCCGTCACCGCCGACATCGAGGGCGGCTTCGGCGCCGATCCCGCCGGCGTCGCCCAGACCGTCACCGGGGTACTCGCCGCCGGTGCGGTCGGAGTCAACATCGAGGACGGCTCCCGCGACCCCGCCGACCACGCGGAGCGCCTCGCCGCGGCCCGGGCGGCCGCCGACGCCGCCGGGATCCCGCTCTACATCAACGCCCGCGTCGACACCTACCTCAGGGGGCTCGGCGACGAGCACACCCGCCTCGACGAAACGCTGAGCCGCGCCGCCGCCTACCTCCGGGCCGGCGCCTCCGGCATCTTCGTCCCCGGCGTCACCGACCCCGCCACCGTCGCCGCGCTCGCCAAGGGCATCGACGCCCCGCTCAACATCCTCGTCGGCCCCGGGGCGCCCGGCGTCACCGAGCTCGGCGCCCTCGGCGCGGCCCGCGTGAGCCTCGGCTCCTGGGTCGCCGAAGCCGCGTACGCCGTGGTCCGTCGCGCCACCGAGGAGCTGCTCTCCCGCGGCACGTACGGCACGCTCGCGGACTCCCTCGCGTACGGCGAACTGAACGGTCTGCTCAAGGGCTGAGATATCCGGAAGCGTGTAGGCGCCAACGACCATAGGATCCGGACATGCCCACCACAACCGCCACGGCGGCACACCCCAAGGCCGCGAAGGTCACCGGTGCCGTCTGGGCGGCCCTGGCCATCGTCTACGTCGTCTGGGGCTCGACCTACCTCGGCATCCGGATCGTCGTCGAGACCATGCCGCCCTTCCTCTCCGCCGGGGCCCGCTTCATCACCGCGGGCCTCCTGCTGGCCGGCATCGTCGCCTGGCGCCACGGCCCGGCCGCGCTCAAGGCCACCCGCGCCGAGCTCGGCTCGGCCGTCCTGGTCGGCCTGCTGCTGATCCTCGGCGGCAACGGCCTCGTCGTGCTCGCGGAGACCTCGGTGCCCTCCGGCCTCGCCGCCCTCCTGGTGGCCGCGGTGCCGATGTGGCTGGTGGTGCTGCGGACGGCCACCGGGGACCGGCCGCCGCTGCGCACCCTGGGCGGCGTCGTGCTGGGCCTCGCCGGCCTGGCGGTGCTGACCAGCCCCGGGCTCAGTGGCACGGTACGGCTGTCCGGCGTCCTGCTGGTGCTGGCGGCTTCGGTCCTCTGGTCGCTGGGCTCGTTCTCCGCGAGGAGGCTGAAGCTGCCCGGGAACCCGTTCACCGGGAGCGCGTACCAGATGCTCGCGGGCGGGACCGGCGGGATCCTCGTCGGCCTCGTCCGGGGCGAGCACCACGGCCTGGACGTGACCGGCTACTCCACCGCCTCCTGGCTGGCGCTCGGCTACCTCGTCGTCTTCGGCTCGCTGGTCGGCTTCACCGCGTACGCCTGGCTGCTCCAGGCGGCGCCGCTGTCGCTGGTCGCCACGTACGCCTACGTCAATCCGGTGGTCGCCGTCGCGCTGGGCGCGCTGATCCTCGACGAAGCCCTGACCTGGCCGATCGTGCTGGGCGGCGCGATCGTCGTGGCGGCGGTGTGCGTGATCGTCAGCACCGAGCGCAAGACGTAGCGACGCCGGTCCCCCGGTGGCGACGCGGGCCCCGGGCGTACGGTCGACCCCCGGCCCACGGTCAACCCACGCCTACGGTCAAGGCCGCGCGGCCCGCTCGTACAGCGCCCTCGCCCGCTCGTCGAAGACGGCGGCCGTGGAGTCCACGTCCGTGTCCCCGCCGCTCAGCACCCCGATCAGCCGCCCCGGCTGGTCCGGCCCGCCCCGGTCGGCGATCCAGGGGCTTCCGCTGGTCCCCGTCCAGAAGCCCGCGCACTTGATGTACAGCATGTCCGGGTCGTTCTCGTCGTGGCGCGACTGGGTGGTGCAGGCGACGGGCTTGTTCTGCGGGTTGTGGTCGGACTCCGGATAGCCGACCACCGTCACCTCCCGCTCGTAGCCGGAGGTCCAGTCGGGCTTCGGGGCCTCCCCGCGGCCCACCGCCTGCTGGACGCTGCGCCCGTCCTCGTCGGGCTCGACGGTGAGGAAGGCGAAGTCGGCGGTGTCGTCGCCCCACTTCGTCCAGCGCTCGTCCACATGGATCGAGCGGACCTTCCACACCCCGAGCGGCTGGGTCCCCGCGCCCTCCCCTGAGAAGGCCGGGGCGAAGGCGAGCTCACCGATGGCGAGGCCGTCGTGCGCGACCTCGCCCGGCACACCGTCCTCGCCCGCCGGGGCCACGCAGTGCGCGGCGGTGGCGACGACATTGCCCTGGGGGCTGTCGACCACGCTCGCCGTGCACCAGTGCTCCCCGTTGGCCATGAGCACGCCGACGGTGGGGAAGGGGTGCACCGGCTGGTCGCCCGACGCCTTGACGAACCCGACGGCGAGCACCGCCGCGACCCCGGCGGCGGCCGCCGCGGAGGCCCCCTTCACCACCGGGCTCATCGCACGACGGGGTCGGGGGTCGGCGCCAGCATCACTTTGCTGATCCACTCCAGGGAGCCCTCCCTCATGCCACGTACGTACGACCTTCCGTTGTGCTGACCATCCTGGATCACCTGGAGCCGGGTGTGCACGGGGCCCTTTCCGTACACCTGCATGAATCTCTCGGCCTTGTCGCGGCCGCTCTCCTTGGTCCCGATCTGAAAGTTGATGTAGACGTCCGGGCCGCCCGCCTCGATCAGCTTCTCGGCGAGCTTCTCGGGGTTGTTCTCGTCCATGGCCTGCGTGTTCCCCTTCCACAGCGGGGAGTCGGGGACGAAGTCGACGCCGCTCGCGATGGCCGCCTTGAAGCGGTCGGGGTACTTCAGGACGTGTTTGAAGGCGCCGAAGCCGCCCGAGGAGGAGCCCATGAAGGCCCACCCGTCGCGGGAGGTGAAGGTGCGGAAATTGGCCTTCGTGAAATCCGGGATGTCATCGGCCATCCAGGTGCCCATCTTCGGCTCCCCGGGAATGTCCGAGCCGTCGAAGTGGTGCTTGGTGTCGGCGTTGATCACCGGCATGACGAGGATGAAGGGCAGGCTGGTGCCGGCCTTCGCCCCGTCGATCACGGCCTGCTGGAGGCCGAGGCCGGTGCCCATCCAGTAGTTCGTGGGGTACCCGCGGCCGCCGGGCAGGGAGATCAGGACCGGGAAGGCGCTCTTGGCGTACTGCGGATCGTTGTACTCCTTCGGCACCCACACCCAGACGTCACCGGTGAAGCCGGACTTCTTGCCGGTCAGCGTGGTCCGGGCGATCTGCGTACCGTCCGGCAGCCGGGCGGTGCGGACGAATTCGGCGGCCGGGCCGGTGGGCATCCTGACACCCGGCCGGATGTCGGCCGTCGCCACCGTCTTCTCGTGGGTCTTCCCGAAGGACGTGGGATCCCCCACGTCCGTGAAGAGGTTGTACTTGTACGCCGCCACGCCGCCCCCGGCGGCGAGGGTGAACGCGAGCCCACCGCTGATCAGGAGCAGACGCGTGCGCCGGGGACGGCGGCGCCCCTCCACTCCCTCTGTGCCGCCTGCACCCTCTGCACCCTCTGCGCCCTCTGCGCCCTCTGCGCCCTCTGCCGCAGGGCTGACGTCACTGCCTTTACCTTCACCTTGCTGCTGCTGCTGCTGGTCATGCTGCACGGAAATGTCCCGTTCCCTCTCCGGCGCTCCCCCGGGAGCTCGGGTCGGACCGATCGGTCCCCCTTACACCCATTACAGAGGTTTAAACGACCGGACGGGTTGCCTGGGATCGGGGTGACGTGGCCTGTGCCACCCGGCCCCGCGAGCAGCCGCGACGCGTCAGCCGGCCTCGGGCTTGGGCGCCTTGAGCACCTTGCTGATCCACTCCAGCGAGCCTTCCTTCATGCCCCGGACGTAGTGCCAGCCGTTGTGCTCGCCGTTCTGGATGTCGCGGATGGTGATCTTGACGGGTCCCTTGCCGTACTTCTCCTGGAACTGCGTCATTCCGCGCTTGCCGGTCTCCTTGGTCCCGATCTGGAAGTTGATGTAGACCTCGGGGCCGTTGCTGTCGATCAGCTGCTGGGCGAGCTTCTCGGGGTTGTTCGCGTCCATCTCCGCCTGGTGCCCCTTCCAGAGCGGGGAGTCCGGAACGAGCTCGCCGCCGCTGGCGATCACGGCCTTGAACTTGTCGGGGTGCTGGAGGAGCTGCTTCATGCCGACGAAGGCGCCGGAGGAGGAGCCCATGAAGGCCCAGCCGTCGCGGGACTTGTACGTACGGAAGTTGGCGCGGGTGAAGTCCGGGATGTCCTCGGCGAGCCAGGTGCCCATCTTGGCCTGGCCGGGTATGTCGGAGCCGTCGTAGTAGTACTTGCTGTCCGGGTTGAGCACCGGCATCACCACGACGAACGGCAGGCTGGTACCGGCCTTGACGCCCTCGCTGATGGCCTTCTGGAGCCCCAGACTGCGGTCGGACCAGTAGTTGCTCGGGTAGCCGTTGCCGCCGGGGAGCGCGATGAGCACCGGGAAGGCGCTCTTGGCGTACTTCGGGTCGTCGTACTCCTTGGGCGCCCAGACCCAGACGTCGCCCTCGAAGCCGGACTTCGCGCCCGCGAGGCGGGTCTTGGCGATGATCGTGCCGTCGTCGAGCTTGGCGGTCTGCTTGAAGTCGGCCTTCGGGCCGGACGGCATGAGCACGTCGGGGTCACCGGTCGGGGTGGGGGAGGCTTCCGGGGTCGGGGACGCCTTCCCCGTGGCCTCCTTGGCAGCGGGCTCCGGGTTCTTGCCGAAGCTCACGGCCTGGCCGTTGCCGGAGAACCACTCGTACTTCCAGGCCGCGAAGCCGCCGCCGGCTAGCAGCGCGCAGGCGACGCCCGCGCTGATCCATATCGCGCGTCGGGACCCCCTGGGCGCGGGCCGCCCGGATCCGCCGTGCAGCTCAGGCTGCGGCTCGGCCCGGTACGTCGTCCGGCCATCGGACTGCGGGTGCTGCGGGGACTGGTGCACGAACTTCGCTCCGAACGGTCATGGCCGCCCCATGGGGTGGGGCAGAACTGCTGGGCATCCTCTTAGTCCTGATGAGCGAACACCGCGCGGAGTTCCCGAACCCGGCAAAAACATGACCGGCGTCTCACGGACACCTCGCGGGCGCGGCTAACTCGCAGCGGCCCTCACCTCTGCGCGTCGAGCACCTGCACGCACCGCCCGAGCAGCTCCAGCAGCAACTCCCGTTCCTCCCCGGAGAACTCGGCGGCCAGCGCCCGCTCCACCCGTACGGCACCGGTGTCCGCCTGCTCCATCGCCGCCCGCCCCGCCTCCGTCAGCCGGGTCTCCAGCACATTGCGGTGCCACTCGTGCGGGGTCCGCTCGATGAGCCCGCGCTCCTGAAGGTTCTTCAGCACCGTGTTCATGGTCGGCGGCGTGACCCCGCACAACCTCGCGAGTGCGGCGGCTGAGATGCCCGGCTTCTCGGCGAGCCAGAGCAGGGCGGCGTACTGAGGAACCGTTACTCCTACCGGCTTCAGCACAGCGTTCTTAGCCGCGAGAAGCGCCTGCTCTGCGCGTTTGAGGTGGGAGCCGATGCGCTCCTCGGCGGGCATGGAGGTCATTCCGGCATCCTACGACCCTTGCCAAGCATTAGAGCTCTTACATATATTCGTACTCACCCATTCAGAAGAGGACACCCATGAAGCTCTCCCCCACGTCCATCTCCACGACCCTTGCCACGACCCTCTCCGCGGCCTTGGCCCTGACCGCACCCCTCACCCTGAGTACGAGCTCAGCCCATGCCTCCGACCTGCGCATATCAACGGCATTCACGATCCCCGGCGCAGAGGTCTACCCCGAGGGCATAGCCAAGGACACCCGCACCGGCACGGTCTACGTCGGCTCGTACGCCGACGGCACCGTCTACCGGGCACGCCCGGGCAGCCGTACGGCCGAGGTGTTCCTGCCCTCCGGCACCGACGGCCGCGACACGGCGAACGGCCTGCGCGTCGACCCCCGGGGCCGCCTCTGGGTCACCGACTCCACCACCGGGGTCGCGGTCTACGACACCCGGACCGGCACCCGCCTGGCCCACTTCGAGGTCACCGGCAGCGCTCCGCCCTTCGTCAACGACCTCACGATCACCCCGGACGGCACCGCCTACCTGACCGACAGCCTCCGCGGCGTGGTCTACCGCGTCACCCCGGCCCAGCTGGCCACCGGCGCCGGCCCCCTGCTGCCGGCCTTCGACCTGCGCGACCGCCTGACCCCGAAGCCCGAGGGCAGCGTCACCCTGAACGGCATCACCTCGGACCGGGCCGGCCGCTACCTCCTCACCGTGGACATGACGGCAGGCGACCTCCACCGCATCGACCTCGGTACGGGTGCCATCACCCGCGTCCGCCTCACCGGAGGCGACCTCAAGCACGCCGACGGCCTCGACCTCTCCCCCGACGGCACCCTGCGCACGGCCCACAACACCACCAACACCCTGACCCGCTGGCAGCTCACCCAGGACGGCACCCGCGCCCGCCTGACCCGCACCATCACGGACCCGTCCCTCCAGATCCCGACGACCCTCACCCACACCCCGGGCCGCACCCTGGTGGTCCGCTCCCAGTTCGACAAGGACGGCCCCTTCACCCCGTCCACCGGCGCCCCGACCACCTTCACGGTCGCCGCCGTCCGCGACTTGTAACGAAGCAGGGTGTTTACGACGCTTGATCACCACAACGCTCTGACCTGCGGCGCGACAAGTCGCCGAAAAATCCTCCGGCCGAGATCGTTCGCTCCTCAGCTTGAGCCGTGGGCCGCTACCGTGAAGCCATGACCGCACTGCCCGACTGGATGCGCCCGCCGCGCGCGGAAGGCTGGTTCGCGGAGGACTTGGACCGCCTCCCCGAGGCACCACGCCACACCGAGCTCATCGACGGAGCACTCGTCTTCATGATGGCCCCACAGCGGTGGTGGCACGGCCACCTCATCACCATGCTGACCGTCGCCCTCATGGAACAAGCACCCGCCGATACCAGATTCGGCCTAGCCCCACACCGTCTGCGGACCGGGCAGCCTCATCCGCACCCACAGAGTTACGACCGCGGGTAGGATCGGCACCATGAGCGGTAGCAGAAAGTATTCGATCAGCCTGCCCGAGGGCCTTGCCGAGGCCGTACGCGCCCATGTCGGACCCGGCGGCTTCTCCGCCTACGTCGCCGAAGCTCTCGAACAGCGGGTCGCCATGGACAAGCTCCGGGAGATCGTCGCCGACTTCGAGACCGACAATGACGAGCTCACCCGCGAGGAGGTCGAGGCCGCCCGCGCGCTGCTACGCCATGACCACCGACAGGTCGGCGGTGCCGCCGCCTGATGCCCGGCACCCTGCTGCTCGACAGCGAAGGACTCTCCAAGCTCTGCCGCAAGGACCGCACCGTCGTAGCTCTGGTCCAGGCGGCATCCGAGGAGAGCATCCGCGTTGCCACCAGCGCCATGACCACCCTTGAGGCCGATTACGAGCGGATCCACCCGGCCCGCATCAGGTGGGTCCTCTCCCGCGTCGACGTTCACGACGTCACCAAGGAGGTCACCGACGAAGCCGCCGCCCTCCTTCGTACCCATCATCTCCACGGCCATAAGTACGCCATCGACGCCGCCTTCGCCGTCATCGCTCGCAACGCGCCCCAGCCGGTCACTGTCCTCACTTCCGACCCCGAGGACCTGACGCTCCTGTGCGGCCCTTCCGTAGAGGTCGTCAAGGTCTGAAACGCCGGCCACAGCCACGCCACCAGGCAGACCGTCGGCCACAGCACGTCACGGGACGAGGACTCCCCGCGGACAGACACGGCGCCCAACTGGCCAACAGGCGGGCCCAGCAACGCCCTTGATGGATCGCCAGGCGCTGAAGCGGAATGTCCGCCAGCCGACCCTGACCTGAGGCGGAGCCCCGCACGCGGCCCTGACTAGCCATTTGCCCGTTGGCGTGCGTTGACTTCCGACGGACACTTACGAGTGTCCTGCCGACTGTTCGCGGACCGCTCCCAGCCGCGCCTGCTCCTCCTCGACGATCTGGCGGGCCATCGCCGTGTCCGAGACGTCGACCGCGTCTGGCGTCGACTCGGCGACTGCGCTGCGACGTGCGTACAGCCCGCTTCTCTCGACTTCCCCGAGCCTCAGCCGGCCCTCGGTGACCTCTTTCAACCGGGCCACTGGGATGGCGTCCAGCGCCTGTTCCGCCGCCGTATCGCAGATCGGCTTCAGCGCCGCCCGAACCGCCTCGACAGCCCGCCCGTGGTCACCGGCCACCGCCTGCGCCGCCTCGTACAGCCGCCCTCCTGCGGCAACCGCCTCCCGCTCACTGCGCCCCATCCCGCCCCGGCCCCTCTCGCTGTGTCCCCGCATACTGCCATCGCGCGTCCCCCGCGCCGACCAGGGAGAGAGGGCCTGACCGGCTACCTCTGCTTCGGCGGACGTCTTCGGCGGGCGACCAGGGCCAGTGCCGACAGGGCGACGACGCCCGCCGACTCGATCGCGATGGTGGGCCACACCAGTTCCGCGCCGAGGGACTCCTCGAAGCCGAAGAGTCCAGACGTGAGGCTGATGACCAGCCCGGCCAGGGTGCCGGCCGTGAGGACTGCTCCGAGGGCCGCCGGAACGCCGACGTACCGGGTGGGGGCGGCCAGCAGCGCAAGCGCCAGCAGGCCCCCGCCGATGCCGTTGAGCAGGAAGAGCACACCAATGGTGGCCAGGCTCCGATAGCCGACATCCCAGAGGTGGAGGTGAATTGCGGCCATCGCCGCAGTCAGACCAGCGCCCACCAGTCGCAGAGCGATCGTGACCCGCGCACGCTCAGTAGCCATTGCTCGTCGACGGGGTCTCGTTCACCGGTGCGGTGGCGCCGCCCACGGTGATCTCCGTCTTCATCCCCAGGTCCTTGTGCCCGTCGACGGGGCAGTAGACCTCGTAACTGCCGGACTTCAGGGTCACGTTGAGCTTGGCGCTCGCTCCGGGTGCGAGGGTCTGGGAGCGGTGCTCTCCGCCGGGACCTTCGATCTCCAGGGCGTGGTCGTGATGGCCGTCGTTCTTGACGAGGAACGTATAGGCGCCCGCCTTGAAGGTCTTCTGTGACAGTGCAATGTGGAAGTCGGTCAGGTCCGCGTTCACCTGTGTCACTCCCGGTTCGGCGCTACGGGCCGGGGGTGCGGTGGTCGCCGAGCCGCCTCCGCTGCCACCCCCGCAGGCCGCGAGCCCGCCCGCCAGCGCCGCCGCCGCCAAACCCAGCCCCACGCGGCCCACGCGACCGCGGATGAGTGTCCTTGTCATGACTCAGCCCTCCGTACGAGTTCTGTCGAAGGGTGTACGGATGAACGGCACCCAGGGATTGGCCCGGGCGGGCCACGGACGGCGTGTTCTGCGCGGGGAGAGGAGAATCATGGGGTGTCCTCCCGTGCGGCCCGAGCAATCCATTCGGGGAGGCCGACCGTATCCACTGACATGCAGAGGATGGGCCTCCCTCTCGGACGCGCGCCGGACGAGGCACTGCTGTCAGGCCTGACGACGGGCGATCCCGAGATCGCCGTCGCGTTCGTGCGCCGTTTCCAGCGCACGGTATTCGGCGTGGCCATCGCCGTCGTCGGCGATCCCCAGCTGGCCGAGGACATCGCACAGCAGACGTTCGAGCGGGCCTGGCGGCACGCCCAGATCTACGATTCCCGCCGCGGGTCGGTGAAGACCTGGCTGACGACCATCGCGCACAATCTGGCGATCGATGCGATCCGAGCGCGCAGAGCCAGCCCCGTCGCGCCCGAAGACCTGGACGTGCTCCTCGATTTCGTGACCGACACCCCTGAGCAGCAGGCCCTCGCGGCCGAGGCGTCGGCCGGGATACGGAACGCCGTGGCGGCCCTGCCACGGGAACAGGCCCGCGCGCTGGTGATGGCGGGGATCTACGGGATGACCGCGCAGCAGGTCGCCGAGTTCGAGCAGATTCCGCTGGGCACGGCCAAGACGCGGATCAGGACGGCCATGCGCAAGCTGCGGACCACCCTGGGAGCGGAGGAGAGCAGGCGATGAACGACATGACCTGCGACCGGCTGAGGGAGCTCGACGCCGAGCTGGCCCTCGGCATTCTCCCGGCTCAGGAGCGGGCCCGGGCGGTCGCCCACCTGGACCGCTGTCCCGGCTGCCGGCGGCACATCGAGCAGCTGACCCTGGTCGGCGACGGCCTGCTCGGCCTGCTTCCGGGCACCGAGCCGCCGGTCGGCTTCGAAACCCGCGTCACCAGCAGGCTGAAACCGCCCGGACCGGTACGGCGCCTGCTCCTGCACCCTCGGACGGCGGCCGTAGCAGCAGCCCTGGCGCTCGCGTGCGGCTTCGGCGGCTGGGCCGTCGGCACGGCCGTCGACCACACCCCCGCACCCTCCTCGCCAACGGCCCGGGCGAACGCCGATCTCCTTCAGGCGGCCCTTGTCGCGGATGGCCACGAGGTGGGCCGGATATTCGCCCACCCCGGTTCGGCGGGCTGGGTGTACATGTCCGTAGACCTGGAGGGGGAGGGCGTCGGCGGCCGGGTCCAGTGCCTGCTCGACCGTACCGACGGCACCCCGGTTTCCGTCGGCTGGTTCTCCCTCAAGGACGGCTACGGCTACTGGGGCGCCCCGGCCGACGTGGACCCCGCGACGGTCTCCGGAGCCCGACTGCTCGCCCCCGACGGCTCCCTCCTCGCCACGGCACACTTCCCGCGCCAGAACCGGTAGTGCCGCAGGGCCGCTATTCAGCGATCTCCCAGCATCGCGTCAGCGCCTTCGCCACACATGGTGACCCATGAATACGAGGCCCCAGATAGCACCCCACGCGACGCGGCCGTAGCCGCTACCGTGATGACATGACCGCACTGCCCGACTGGATGCGCCCGCCGCGCGCGGAAGGCTGGTTCGCGGAGGATCTGGACCGCCTCCCGGAAGCGCCGCGCCACACCGAGCTGATCGACGGAGCCCTTGTATTCGTGATGTCGCCCCAGCGCTGGTGGCACGGAGAGATCGTCACCGACCTCACGTTCGCCCTCCGGTCACAGGCCCCCGCGGGATTCAAGGTCGGTCGGGAAATGACCATCCGCCTCGATGCCCGTAACCGGCCGGAACCGGACCTCGTGGTGACAACGGCCCCGTACGACCCTGACTGCACGTGGTTCGCCCCGGAGGACGTCCAGCTCGTCGTCGAGGTCGTCTCACCGGAGTCCGCCCATCGCGACCGCACCGTAAAGCTCCGCAAGTACGCAGAGGCCGGCATCCCTCACTACTGGTGCATCGAGGACGAGGATACTGTCCCCGCCGTGCACGTATACGAGCTCGACGAGCCGACGGGCGTGTACGCGCCGGCAGGAATCTTCCGCCACGCACTCCAGCGGCCCCTGCCGTTCGAGATCAACATTGACCTGGACAAGCTCGGACCGGGGCACGTCGGCTGAGAGCACGGATTCAAGTCAGCACCAAGTCAGCACGGGACCGCAGAAGGGGCCGGACTCAGTAGAGTCCGCCCCCTTCTGACCTGCGCACTTGACGAATCGCATAACGTATAGTAACGAATCAACCACACGTTGAAGCGGAATGTCTGCCAGCCGATCCTGACCTGCGACAGAGCCCACGGACGACGGACCTGCACGTTTTCCAGGACGGTGGCACACAGGGGCGCGAGCAGAAGCGTGAGGTGGCCGTCAGACGGTCTGGGTGGCGAAGACGAAGAAACCGTCGGCACTGCGGACGATGGCGTACCCGTTCGCCGTGAACTGCGGCAATTCCTCGATCTCGGCAGCCAGCAGCTTCTTGTTCCGGACGTCGAGGGCGACGGCGTTTCCGCCCTCCAGTTCCGCGTAGAGGACGCCATTGCCCGGGAGGGCCCGCGGCTTGATGTTCTGCTCGTCCTTCGCCTGGCTCCAGAGCTCCTGACCGGTCTCCGTGTTCCAGGCGACGGCGCCCTTGCCGTACTGCACGACGGCGGTCTTGCCGTCGGGGGAGACGGCGTGGCCGTCGTCATCGCTGGTGACGGTGGCGTCGATGCCCGGGCCCTCGGCGATCCGGCGACCGGTCTTGAGGTCGATCGAGGTCAGGACCGCTTCGGACTTGCCGAACGCGGACCACTCGAGGACAGCCTTGTCGCCGTGCAGCGACGTCATCCGAGCGGTGGTAGCCGACTTCTCGGTGACCAGCTTGGCGATGGCGGCCGGTGGCGCGAGGTCCTTCGTGCTCCACGCCCTCTTGCCCGATCGGATGTCCGTCGCGATCAGCCACCTGGCAGAGGGCTGGTAGGAGACGTCCGTAATCCAGGAGTAGCCGAGGCCGGGGCCGACCTCCCCCTGGCTTTCGAGGTACGAGAAGGTGGGGGTCAGCGTCTCCCCGTCGCCGATCGGGATGAACTTGGCGTTGCCACCCGCCGCGCCGGTGTCCACGACGTAGCCGCCCCGGACCGGGGTGGCCAGACGGGTCTCCCCGTCGAAGGTCGAGCTCCCCAGCTCGTCGCCGGAGGGCGCGTACATGGTCAGTACGGTCTGAGTGGAGGCCTTCTTCAGGTCCTTCGCCGGCGTGTCGATACGTGTACGTATCAGCAGTGCCGGTGAGCCGTCCCGCCACTCGCTCACCTGCACGAGTTGCTCCGCCCGGTACTGCGTGGACCCGTTCTGCGCGGGGATCTCGAAGTCGAACTTCTTGCGCAGCTCGCCGCTCTTGGCATCGAGGAGCTGGGCGGTGAAGCTGCTCGTGCCCGAATCCCCGCTGCGGGCGCCGGTGACGACGACGGCGTCCCCCAAGGCGCAGATGCTGCGCTCCGACTTGTCTCCCTTGGACGCGTCGCCCGCGCAGGTCGTCGCGTCGTCAGCCGGCAGGCTCCATGCCTGCTGCGTGGCCAGCCCAGGCACCGGCGCGCCCTTGTAGACCGGGCCCTTCGGGGCAGGAGGCGCGGACTCCCCGCCCTTCCGCGTCTCCCCGCCGGCCTTGGCGTCTGGCCCCGTCCCCCCGGAGCATCCGGAGACAAGCCCCAGCGACAGTGCCATGCCGACCACTGCCGTCATACGCATTCGATTCAACTTCCCTACCCGGCTTCCCTCTTGCTTGATCGCGCCTTCGGCGGGCAGCCTACTTTGATCACTGGCCGGGAGCGCGACCGGGCGGCTGCGGAGGCTGCGGAGGCTTTTCAATGTGGGCGAAGCCCAGTTGACGCCGAGCTCCTTGGCCACGGATCCGACCGTCCGACCGCTTGACCGCACCAGCTCGACCGCGTCCCGCTTGGACTCTTCCGAATACTGGGCAACACCCACCAGAACACCTCCATCTCGGATCCCACGATCCGATCTTCAAGAGATGTCCACAAACGGGGGCAAACCTCATGAAACCCAGTACCCGGGAGCGTGTCCCGAGGAAGCATCACTGGGCCCTCACTCAAGGACAGCTAGGCGAGAGATTCACACACCTGCCCATGGACAGGAGCAGGCCCGCGGTTCACGCTGTCGACCAGCCGTCCAGGGAGACCTCCGAGCCATTGTTCAGGTAGCGGTGAAGGGCACTGGCCGTGGTGTCCACAAAGGCGTCGGGGATGGCGTTGGCGTCGACCCAGCGGACCTGGGAGTGCTTGCGGGGTTCGCAGTTTTCGGGTTCGCCGGTCCATTCGTGGGCGGCGAAGACGACCGTGAGGAAGCCGTTGGGGGCCTCGACGCCCCAGGCGCCGTGGATGATGTGGGCGACCTTGAGGGACTCGGGCTTCACTGTGAGGCCCGTCTCCTCGTAAAGCTCGCGAACCGCGGTTTCGGTGATGGGCTCACCCGGTTCGCTCTTGCCGACGGGGAGGTCCCACTTGCCCTGGGCGAACTTGGCGTTCTCGCTGCGCTGGAGTAGGACGACGCGGTTGGTGGCCTTGTCGTGGACGATGACGGCCGCGACCAGCAGGGTCATCGAATCGAGTGCCGGCTTAAGGGCTTGGGAGCAGTCGTCGGTCTGCTGAGCCACGGGGTTCCCTTCGTCGGGCGGGTTGTTGGGCATGTTAGGTGAGTGCCTCGCGGGCACGACGGGCGAGATCGGCAGCGCCGGGCACGCGGCGGCGCTGGTAGACCGCAAGGGTGGAGCGGATCGAGGTGATGGCCTTGCGGGTCCGGTCAGAGGTCATGCCCTCCATGAGGACCAGTGCCTGGGTCCAGGCGGCGACGGCTTCATCGGCGCGGGCCTGGGCGGCGAGGCTGTCGCCGAGGTCGGCGTGGGTGAGGGCGTGGACCCGCTTGTATTTCTCCGGGTCCCAGCGGGTGAGGGCGTCGCGGTGCTGTTGTTCAGTGCCGATGTGGTCGGCGAGGTCGGTCAGGGTGCGGGCGGTATGGCTGGCCACGGTGCCGGCTGCTGGGCCACTGACGCGGGAGAAGCTGGGCTGGGGGCCATCGTCGCGTAGGAGGGCGCCTTCGGCCGCGAGGAGGGCACGCGCGGCCGAGGGGTTCTCGCCGACAGCGGCGTAGGCGCGGGCGTGAGTGATGTGGAGGAGGGCCTCGGTCTGCCCGTCGACGTGGCCGAGGCCGCGGGTGAGGGCGCCTTCGACCAGGTCGACGCAGTGGTGCGGCTGCTTGAGGCTGAGGGCCTGGTGGGCGAGGGCGCGCATCATCCAGGCGGCGTGGCCGTGGGGGTCGGCTTCGCAGGCCAGCTGGTAGCCGACCTGGTAGTAGCGCTGGGCGGCGCCTTCGTGGCCGAGGTCGTGGTGCTTCCAGCCCGCGAGGTAGGCGAGTTCTGCGACGGCGCCGAAGGCGGCCCGGCGTAAGCCTTGGGACGGGAAGCGTCCGCGGAGCATGGGTGCTGCGGTGTCGGCGAGGTAGGCGGCGACGGTGGTCAGGCCGTGGCCGCCGCCGAGGCGTTCGTCGGCGGCGCTGAAGGCCGCCGTGATCTGTCGTACGACGTCGATGTCGTCGCTTCCGACGGTGGAGCGGCCCGTCCGAGCACGGAGCAGGCGGGCAGTGG
Source organism: Streptomyces sp. ISL-87 (assembly GCF_018614095.1). Classification (GTDB taxonomy): domain Bacteria; phylum Actinomycetota; class Actinomycetes; order Streptomycetales; family Streptomycetaceae; genus Streptomyces. Next base: position 26,425 of record NZ_JAGGOY010000122.1, read on the forward strand.
CCTCGTGGTCGTGCAGGAGTGGCATGGCAACGCCGGCTGTGGTGAAGGCGGCGATGGCGAGGAAGCGGCGTCGTTCGGCGTCGGCGACGGCCGAGGTCGGTGACCGCAGTGACAGGGTCGGCGTCGGCCGGGGGGTCGGTATCGGAGTGCTGGAAGCCGATCTCCGTTTGTGTGACGACGCGGCCCAGTCGGCGGGAGAGCGCCTGGGCGATGTACTGGCCGGCCTGGCCCGAGGGTGCTCGGGTGCCGTTCGCCCAGTGGGAGATCGCCGACTTGTTGGTCTGCAGCAGCTCGCCGTCCTCGGCGGCGATGCGGCGTACGTCCTTGGCGAGTGATTCGTACGTGCATCCAGCGGCCTGGATCATCTCGCGTAGGCGGGAGTTGGGGTCGGTCGGCGTTGGCACGATCCTCCGTCCCGAAGCTGTAAACCGCGTATACCGCTTGGCCTCGGTCACACCGTACCCACTGTGCGTAGCGGGCGGTTCACTTATCGACAGCCGCCCCACTCACGGGCCCGGCGGCCCCCAAGTTCCGTACGCCCCAACGGGCTCGGGCATTCCTGTGCCCAAGCCCGGACGATCAGAGACGGAGAAACGGTGACCACCATCGACACCGCGACCATCACGGTCGAGCTGCCCGACGCCTTCGACCCGCGCTGGAGCCGCCTGCCCGGCATCCAGGTGGACGGCCGGCGCATCACCATCGACCCGGCCGAGTATTTCTTCCGCTTCGAGTCCAACACCTGGCTCGTCGCCGACTGGGAGCTGGTCAAGGCTCAGCTCCTCGACGTGGACGAGACGGCCGAGAGCGCCGTCGAGCAGCTCGCGCTCGACTTCATCAAGAACCACGGCGAGTCCACCTCCGATGCGGCCCGCGTGCTGGCGACGGCGTACGGGGTGTACTTCTCCTGCTAGCGCCCCTTTGTCGCGAGGCGTCGAACGGCCGTCCTCAGCTCCGGTACCTGAGCCCGCCAACCGCCAACCGCGAGCTTCAGCTCGGCGCACGAATCGCCGGTCAGGAAGATGACATTGCAAGGCTGACAGATCAAGAACTCTCGCCATATCTCGAACCGGCGGCGTGCGGGCTCCTTGTCCTTGATGACCTTGGATATCCGGACTGCGGCGAGCAGGACAGCAGCCGCAAGGAGTGCGAGGTTCACCGGGTCGCCGACAGGATGATCGACGAGGTTCCAGAAGAGAAGCAGAGCGACTATCCCCATGGCGAGAATAAGCACCGGCGGGGGAACGTCACCGAGGCGCACCCGCCCAGGCGGAGCTAGGTGCTTACCCAGCGTGGTTGCGCCCTGCACGGTAATTCTAACCGTGCCCACGCGCCCGCTGTAGGCGCCACTGTTGGCCTGGTGCACCGCAGGCACCGCCGCTACCCCCTCGATCCTTCCGCAGTCAACGCACGGCTTCCGCTGCGCCACTGTCCCCTCCCCCCCGATCTCACCATTCGTAGATGACACTCCCATCCGATAGCAGCTGGTCGGCAGGACACAAGTGGCAACGGCACGCAAATTCAAGCCAGTTCGACGAGGGTGAGGGAGTCGACGCACCCGAACGCCGACCACAACGCTCCGACCTGCTCTTACGCGCCCTCGGCGTCTTCCGAGGCTCACTCCAACTTCCGGCGCCTTCGAGGTCACCCCCGACGCCCCTGCCCGTCAGCCGCGAGCCGACACGGGAAGACAAGGTCAGCACTCACATCCCGCGAAGAGCGGGCAGGCGATCGAAGCTCAGTAGCGCGGCATGTTCGGGATCGCCTTCTCCGCGAGCTCGATTAGCGCCTCCACCTTCACCAAGTCGGCCGCAACCTCCCCCGGCGTAACCGTGGGGGCCTCCGACGACCGGTACTCGACTTCGTTGCGCCGGGCTCGCATGCGGTTGAAGGGGCGCAGTATGGACCCGAGCGGCGGGTCGAGCTGCGCTCGCACGGCCTCGTAGATGACGCTGTGGCCACCACGGCTGGTCGCGCGCAGCCCCTGGTTCTGCAATACCGCGGCCAACGCTCTGCGCGCGGCGTCATAGGCCAGTGTGTACGCGCCCTCCGGGTCCGTCGCCGCCAACTGCCGCGCGGATGCGACATGCGTACGCGCCCGGACCAGTTCCGCCTCCGCGGCCTGCTGGGAAGCAGGTACGCGTTCAAGCTCACCACGGCCGATGAGCGCGTCGACTGTCGGCCGCCCTTGATTCCAAGCCGTCATTCCGCCTCCAAATCAAGGTTCAACTGAACCAGTGGACGTTCACGAACGCTGGTGAGGAACGGATCATCCGTGCGGGTCTCCCACGCCTCGACGGAGACCCGATGGACGTTGACCTCACGACGCAGCCGTCGGGAGGCCTCCTCGGCAAGGTCAAAGAGCGCGTCGGCATCGGGATCACCCACAACGAGGACATCGACATCAGCGGGCGGCGGCCCAGGCTCACCGTTGTACCGAGCGGCCCAAGAGCCGTAGATATAAGCACGCTGCACACCTTCGAGTCCCGCCAGTGCGTCGGTGAGCAAGGGCATGGGACCAAAGGAGACAGACATGAGATCGCTCAACGGACGGTACAGCGGGGTATCCGTACGAGCCTTGACGAGGCGACTGCGTCCCACTCGCCGATCGGTCAGGATACCACCGCCGGTCAACCGGTCAACCTCGCGCAGGACGGCTGTGGGCGTCACTCCGACGTCAGTGGCGAGCTCGGTGATGCTGTACTCGCGTTCCGGATGCAGGAGCACCAGAGCGAGAAGCTCGCCTTGCATACGGGATCGGAGGATAGGGAGCAGGCTCGGCGATACTTTCATTGAGCGCAGAATATCAAGCGCCCAACGAAAGTAACAATCCGCATCAGACTGCTCACTGGATCAACACGGACCCCTGCCGCGAGATGACCCACAGGTCAGCACCAAGCCGGCAGGGGAATGCAGAAGGGGCCGGGCTCGACAGAGCCCGACCCCTTCTGACCTGCATGCTTGACAAATTAGCCAGCAAACAGTAACGGTTCGGCTACACATTGAAGCGGAACGTTCAGCGCAGAGCTCCGACCGGTGAAAACGCGCCTCTGAGAGGGCGTTAAGTCC
>NZ_JAGGOY010000123.1 GCF_018614095.1 Streptomyces sp. ISL-87
GGGGCAGGGTGGTGGACGGGGACAGGGGGGCGATTGTCATGGCGGCTCCTGATCCGGGCACGGAGAGCCAGGCCGGCAGGTGTGCGGCCTGGCTCTTTACTTCTTCCGTGACGGGCTGGATTCGACATGACCGCTCAGCGGCACTTGGATGTGCGGACGCTGAACTCAGCGCTCAGTGCTCAGCGCTCAGCGCTCAGCGCCCAGCGCCCAGCGCCCAGTGCCCAGTGCCCAGTGCCCAACGGTCGGAGCTCAGTGCCCAGTGCTCAACGGTCGGAGCTGAGAACCTTGCTGATCGTGTCCGAGGCCGTCCTGGCCGCCTGCTTGGGGTCCTGGCCGGTCAGCACGGCCGTCATGTACGGCTTGATCGGGTTCTTGGCCTCGACCTCGGCCCAGCGGGCGGACTTCGGGGTGGCCCGGCCCTGGGCGGCGCCGGGGGCCATGTTGGCGGCGCCCTCGTTGCCCTCGACCAGGTGCGCGAGGGTGGTCTTGTTCGGCACGTAGCTCATCGTGCGGGCGAGCTCGGTCTGCCATTCCTCGCTGACGAGTGCCGTGATCACGTCGACCGCCTCGCGCCGCTGCCTCGTCTTCTCGGGGATGATCAGGTCGGAGCCGCCGGTGAACACGGCCCCGGCCGTGTCGGAGGTCTTGCCGGGGATCGGGAAGAAGCCGAGCTTGCCCTTGAGCGCGGGGTTGGCCGCCTCGATCGCGGCGGCCTGGCCGGGCGGAGCGATGATCTGGGCGACCTGGCCGCGGGCGAAGACGTCGGACTGCGGGGGCGTCTCCTCGTCGGCGTCCTTGGGGCCGTCGCCGAGGGCCTGGAGCTGCTTGTAGAACGCCATGGCGGCCAGGGCCTTCTCGTCGTCGAGGGTGCCGACCCACTGGCCGCTGGTCTCGACGGCGAGTTCGCCGCCCTCGTCCCAGATGAACCCGGCGAGGACGTACCAGTTCTGGCCGGCCAGGTAGATGCCCTGGTGGTCGCCCTTGTGGAGCTTCTGGGTGGTCTGGATCCACTCCTGGCGGTTCTTGGGCGGGTTCTTGATCCCGGCGTTCGCGAAGAGGTCCTTGTTGTAGATCACCACACGGTTGGCGGCGTACCACGGGATGCCGTACTGGGCGCCGTTGACGCTTCCCGGGTCGGAGAGGCCCTTGAGCCAGTCCTTGCTGCCCCACTCGCGCAGGCCCTCAAGGGTGAGTTCGGACAGGCCGCCGGTCTCGACGTACTGGGCCACCTGGGTGTTGCCGACCTCGATGACGTCGGCGCTCTCCCGGCTGGTGCCGTCGAGCACGGCATTGACCTTGTCGCCGATGCCCGTCCACTCCTGGATCTTGACTTCGAGGTCGACGCCGAAGTGTTCCTTCTCGAAGTCCGACGTGAAGTTGGTGATGAACTCCTCCGAGGCGCTGCCCTTCATCAGCCAGAGCGTCACCTTTTCGGACCCTGCGGCCGATCCGGCCAACTGGCTGCACCCAGTGAGGGCGGTCGCGGCCGCGAGGGCGGTGCACACGGCAAGGAAGCGCATCTTCACGAAGGTCACCTTCTGGAGGTCCGGTCTCAGATGGCTTGAAATTGGCATAGACCAATGGGTGAGGGCAAGGGCCTTTCGCTCGGGATTGTTCACGCAAAGTTCGCGGACACGGACTTACTGGGGCACCTTGGAACAAGGCAACAGCGACCACTGTCGGGAGACCCCCATGTCCAACCACACGTACCGGGTGACCGAGATCGTCGGCACCTCCCACGAGGGCATCGATCAAGCCATCCGCAACGGGATCGCGCGGGCCGGCTCGACGCTGCGCAACCTGGACTGGTTCGAGGTCACTCAGGTGCGCGGGCACCTCGAGAACGGCGAGATCGCGCACTACCAGGTGGGGCTGAAGGTCGGCTTCCGGCTCGACGGTGAGGACTGACCTGGCACGGCCTGCCTGCCTGCCCTGCCCTGGCCAGGCCAGGCCAGGCCAGGCCAGGCCAGGCCAGGCCCGAGCCGACGCGCGGCGGCCGTGCCGTCAGGTGCGGCCCTCGCCCTCCTGGGCGGACTTGAGCTCCGGCGCGTCCGCCGCCCAGTTGGCCAGGACGACGCGGAAGCCCAGGGCGCGGGCGGCCTGGCACACGAGCTCGTCGTCGTCCACGAGCATCCGCACGTCCCGCCCCCGGGAGATCCGCTTGAGCACCTCCAGCTTGGTCGTACGCGCCGGGCGGCGGTCCTGGTTGCCGCGCATCCACAACCGCCCCTCCGGGAGCCCGTGCCGGGTGAGCCAGTCCGTCGTGTCCGCCCGGCACCGCTCCGGCCGGCCGGTCAGATACACCACCTCGCAGTCGGCCGTGCTCTCCACCGCGAGCGCCACCCCGCGCGCGAGCGGCGGATCGGCCGGGGCCGCGCCGAAGAAGCCGTCCCAGTCGCGGGGCCGGCTCTCCAGGAAGTGCTGGCGGTGGTCCGTGTCGGCCAAGGTGTTGTCGATGTCGAACACGGCCAGGGGCGGGCGGTCGTCGGTCTCACTCATGCGGCCAGCGTAGGGCGTGTCCCGCCCGGCCCCGCAGGGATTTCGCGGCGCCGGGTCCGTGGCCGGTCCCCGTCGCACCCCGGGCACGCGGGGAATCCTCACGGCCCCGGGACGTTGAGCACTGTGTGATCCGGAAACTCTCGATACTCGACCGGTCCCGCACCCGCGAAGGGCACCCGGCGCCGCAGGCGCTGCGCGACACCGTGGAGCTGGCCCGCGAGGCCGACCGGCTCGGCTACCACCGCTTCTGGGTGTCCGAGCACCACAGCGTCCCCGGGGTCGCGGGCTCCGCGCCGGCCGTGCTGGCCGCCGCCGTCGCCGGTGCGACCCGGCGGATCCGGGTCGGCACCGGCGGGGTGATGCTGCCCAACCACCAGCCCCTGGTGGTCGCCGAGCAGTTCGGGGTCCTGGAGTCGCTGTTCCCCGGCCGGATCGACATGGGGCTGGGCCGCTCGGTCGGCTTCACCGGCGGCATCCGGCGGGCGCTGGGCCGGGACACCGGCGACGCCGACCGGTTCGAGGAGCAGCTGGCCGAGCTGCTGGGCTGGCTCGACGGCAGCCAGGAAGCGCACCCCGAGGTGCACGCCCGCCCCGCGGAGGGGCTGCGCATTCCGCCGTACGTGCTGGCCACCGGTGAGGGTGCCGGTATCGCGGCCCGTGCCGGGCTGCCGCTGGTGGTGGGCGATCTGCGGGCCCGCGGCAGGATCACCGAGATCATCCAGAAGTACCGCGCGGAATTCCGGCCGTCCGCCTGGGGTGCGGAGCCGTACGTCGTGGCCTCCGGGACGGTGGCGGTGGCGGCCACCGCGGAGGAGGCCCGGCGGATCCTGGTACCGGAGGCCTGGTCCCTCGCCCACTCCCGCACCCGGGGCAGCTTCCCCCCGCTCCGCCCGGCCGAGGAGGTCGAGGCGCTGGAGATGACGCCCAAGGAGCGGGAGCTGTACGAGGGCGCCCTCGCCGGGCACATCCACGGCACGGAGGAGCAGGTCGCGGCCGAGCTGGGGCGGGTCGCGCAGGCCACCGGCGCGGACGAGCTGCTGGTCACCACGTCCACGTACGACCGGGCGGCCCTGCTGGACTCCTTCGGCCGCCTGGCCCGGCTCGCGGGGCTCTGACCCCGCACTGCGGGCCGTGCGATCCGGGGCGCCGATCCTCCCGTCGGGGTCGCCGGTCCTCCCGTCGGGGTCGCCGGTCCTCCCGTTGGGGTCGCCCCCTAAACTGGGGCGAATGCACCAGCCCACCTCCGCATCCGGCTCCCGCGATCCGTACGTCCGCGTCCGTGGCGCCCGGGAGCACAACCTGCGCGGCGTTGACGTGGACATCCCCCGCGACGCGCTGACGGTGTTCACCGGCGTCTCCGGCTCCGGCAAGAGCTCGCTCGCCTTCGGCACCCTCTACGCCGAGGCCCAGCGCCGGTACTTCGAGTCCGTGGCCCCGTACGCCCGCCGCCTGATCCACCAGATCGGCGCCCCGAAGGTGGACTCCATCACCGGGCTGCCGCCCGCCGTCTCGCTGGAGCAGCGGCGGTCCTCGCCCGGCTCGCGGTCCTCGGTCGGGACGGTGACCCTGCTGTCGAACTCGCTGCGCATGCTGTACTCCCGGGCCGGCACGTATCCCGCCGGAGCCCCGCGCCTGGATTCCGACGCCTTCTCGCCCAACACGGCGGCGGGCGCCTGCCCTTCCTGTCACGGGCTCGGCCGGATCCACCGCACCAGCGAGGAACTCCTCGTCCCCGACCCGGGGCTGTCGATCCGTCAAGGCGCCATCGCCGCCTGGCCCGGCGCCTGGCAGGGAAAGAACCTGCGGGACATCCTGGAGGTGCTGGGCTACGACGTGGATGCGCCCTGGCGGGAGTTGGCCGCCGAGGACCGCGAGTGGATCCTGTTCACCGAGGAGCAGCCGGTGGTCACCGTGCACCCGGTGCGGGACGCCGAGCGGATCCAGCGTCCGTACCAGGGCACGTATATGAGCGCGCACCGCTATGTGATGCGGACCTTCTCCGACAGCAAGAGCGCCACCCTGCGGGCCCGCGCGGAGCGGTTCCTCGCGGATTCCCCTTGCCCGGTGTGCGAGGGGCGGCGGCTGCGCCCCGAGGCGCTGGCCGTGACCTTCGCGGGCCGCACCATCGCGGAGCTGGCGGCTCTGGCGCTGACCGAGCTGGACGGCGTACTGGCCACCGCGCCGCCGGACGGGGAGGCGGCCCGGGTGCTCGCCGAGGACCTGCGCTCGCGGATCGCGCCCGTCACGGAGCTCGGCCTGGGCTACCTGAGCCTGGACCGGACCGCCCCGACCCTCTCGGCGGGTGAGCTTCAGCGGCTGCGGCTGGCCACGCAGCTGCGGTCCGGGCTGTTCGGGGTGGTGTACGTACTGGACGAGCCGTCGGCGGGGCTGCACCCGGCCGACACCGAGGCGCTGCTCGGCGTACTGGACCGGCTGAAGGCGGCCGGGAACACGGTGTTCGTCGTGGAGCACCACCTGGACGTGGTGCGGCACGCGGACTGGCTGGTGGACGTCGGGCCGCTGGCCGGGGAGCACGGCGGGCAGGTGCTGCACAGCGGGCCGCCCGAAGCGCTGGCGGGCGTGGCGGAGTCGGCGACGGCGCGGCATCTGTTCGGGGCGCCGGCGCCGGCCGAGGCCCGCGCGGTGCGGAAGGCGAGCGGATCCGTTCGGCTCAGCGGCATCGACCGGCACAACCTCCGTGATGTGAGCGCCGAGTTCCCGCTCGGAGTGTTCACCGCCGTGACCGGGGTGTCGGGGTCCGGCAAGTCCACACTGGTCGGCCAGGCGCTGGCCGGGGAGGTGGCCGGGCGGCTCGCGGAACCGGGCTTCGCGGTGCGTCGGCTGGTGGAGGTCGACCAGAAGCCGATCGGCCGGACTCCGCGGTCCAACCTGGCCACGTACACAGGGCTGTTCGATGTGGTGCGCCGGCTCTTCACGGCGTCCGCGCAGGCGCGGGCGCGCGGCTGGAAGGCGGGCCGGTTCTCCTTCAACGTGCCGGGCGGGCGGTGCGAAACCTGCCAGGGCGAGGGTTTCGTCTCGGTGGAGCTGCTGTTCCTGCCCAGTACGTATGCCCCGTGCCCGGAGTGCGGCGGCGCGCGGTACAACGCCGAGACTCTGGAGGTGCGGTACGAGGGGCTGACCATCGCGGAGGTGCTGTCGCTGACGGTGGAGGCCGCGTCCGGCTTCTTCGCGGAGGTCCCGGCGGCGGCGCGCAGCCTGCGGGCGCTGGAGGACATCGGGCTGGGCTATCTGCGGCTGGGGCAGCCGGCCACCCAGCTTTCGGGCGGCGAGGCGCAGCGCATCAAACTGGCGACGGAGTTGCAGCGGCTGCGCCGCGACCACACCCTCTACCTGCTGGACGAGCCGACGACGGGACTGCACCCGGCCGATGTGCGGGTACTGCTGCGGCAGTTGCACGGGCTGGTGGACGCCGGGCACTCGGTGGTGGTCGTGGAGCACGACATGGATGTGGTGGCGGGCGCGGACTGGGTCATCGACCTGGGCCCGGGCGGCGGCGCGGACGGCGGCCGGGTGGTCGCCGCCGGCACTCCGGCGGAGGTGGCCGCGGCGGACCGGGGCTACACGGCGCGCTACCTGGCCCGCGCCTTGTCCCGCTGAGTGCGGCCCGGTGGGGCCGCGCCTCAGGCGTCGCCGGGCAGGAGGTGCTGGGACAGTTCCCGGAAACTCCACTGTCCCCGGCGTCGGGTGAAGACCCAGATGAGGTCGTAGCGGTCGGGCCAGGTCGCGGGGACGCCGAGGACCTGGTGGGCGCCGATGGCGCGGACGAGGCGGGGGACGCCGGTGTGCTCCCAGCAGACGAGTACGGGCGCGGGCGCGGCCAGGGCGGCATGGGCCAGGGCGGCTTCGGCGCCGACCGGGAACTCGGTGCGCAGCGGGGTACGCAGGGCGGTGGCCAGTGCCGCCACGGTCTGCTTGCACCGGGCGGGGGCGGCTGCCGCCTTGCCACCGGCCGCGAAGACCGTCGTGGGGCGGGGCAGCGAAGCGCTACGGGCGGGGGTGAACAGGCGGGGCAGCTCCTCGGCCCTGCGCCAGCCGCGGCCGGCCAGGAATCCGGGGTCCTCGTTGCCGTCGGCGTCCTCGCCGGTGCCCCCCGCGGAGGGCTTCTCGGCGTGCCGGATCACCATGACCAGGGTGTCCTTGGGCGCGGGCCGCGGACCTCCGGCCGGGGTGCGGGGGCCTTCCTCGGCGGTGCAGCCGGCCACCGCCAGCGGGGCGAGCGCGGCCGCCGCCAGTACGGTGCGGCGCGTCGGTCGGGTCCCGGTGGTGGCTTGTGGCATGGGGCCCACTGTCTCCCATGGCCCGGACACCGCCGGGCACGGCGCGGCGTGGGTCCCGTACGAGCGCCCGGTCGGCGGATCGGGTCAGCCGATCGGCCCACGGGCGGGGAGGGGCGGGGGCCCGCCCGGCCGGTGATCGCGGGCGCCGGGGTGCTCGTACGGGGTCCTGCGGTGGCGCTGGGAAGGCGGACGGGGTCAGCCCTTGCGGAAAGGGTCAGCCCTTGCGGAACGGGTCAGCCCTTGCGGACCGCCCGCAGCCACTCCTTGTTCATGGCGGCGATCGACGGCAGCGGAATGCCCTTGGGGCAGGCCGTCGCGCATTCGCCGGTCAGGGTGCAGCCGCCGAAGCCCTCGCCGTCCATCTGGGCCACCATGTCCAGCACCCGGCTCTCGCGTTCGGGCGAGCCCTGCGGGAGCACGTTGAGGTGGTTGATCTTGGCGGAGGTGAAGAGCATCGCCGAGCCGTTGGGGCAGGCCGCCACACACGCCCCGCAGCCGATGCACTCGGCGTGCTCGAAGGCGTGGTCGGCGTCGGCCTTGGGCACGGCGGTGGCGTGCGCCTCGGGGGCGGCTCCGGTGGGGGCGGTGATGTAGCCGCCGGCCTGGATGATCCGGTCGAAGGCGCTCCGGTCGACGACCAGGTCCTTGACCACCGGGAAGGCCGAGGCCCGCCAGGGTTCGACGTCGATGGTGTCGCCGTCGGAGAAGGACCTCATGTGCAGCTGGCAGGTGGTGGTGCGCTCGGGACCGTGGGCGTCGCCGTTGATGACGAGGCTGCACGCACCGCAGATGCCCTCGCGGCAGTCGTGGTCGAAGGCGACCGGGTCCTCACCGCGCAGGATGAGGTCCTCGTTGAGGGTGTCGAGCATCTCCAGGAACGACATGTCCTTGGAGATGCCGTCGACCTCGTACGAGGCCATGGCGCCGGGGGCGTCGGTGTTCCGCTGGCGCCAGACGCGCAGGGTGAGCTTCATGCGTAGCTCCGCTGGGTGGGGTGGACGTACTCGAAGACGAGGTCTTCCTTGTGCAGGACGGGGGCCGCGCCGGTGCCCTGGTACTCCCAGGCGGCCGCGTAGCCGAATTCCTCGTCACGGCGGGCGGCTTCGCCCTCGGGGGTCTGGGACTCCTCGCGGAAGTGGCCGCCGCAGGACTCGGCGCGGTGGAGGGCGTCGAGGCACATCAGCTCGGCGAGCTCCAGGTAGTCGACGATGCGGTTGGCCTTCTCCAGCGACTGGTTGAACTCCCCGCCGCTGCCGGGGACCTTGATGCGCCGCCAGAACTCCTCACGGATCTCCGGGATGCGGGCGAGCGCCTTGCGCAGTCCGGCGTCGGTGCGGGCCATTCCGCAGTACTCCCACATGAGTTCACCGATCTCGCGGTGGAAGGAGTCGGGGGTACGGTCCCCGTCGACGGCGAGCAGCTTCTCCAGGCAGTCGCGCGTCTCGCGGATGGCGGCCGCGGCCTCGGGGTGGGTGTCGTCGATGGTGTCCTGGTGCGGGTGGCGGGCCAGGTAGTCGTTGATGGTGGAGGGGAGTACGAAGTAGCCGTCGCCGAGGCCCTGCATCAGCGCGGAGGCGCCGAGGCGGTTGGCGCCGTGGTCGGAGAAGTTGGCCTCGCCGATCGCGAACAGGCCGGGGACGGAGGTCTGGAGGTCGTAGTCGACCCAGAGGCCGCCCATCGTGTAGTGCACGGCGGGGTAGATCCGCATGGGGACCTCGTACGGGTTCTCCGCGGTGATCCGCTCGTACATCTCGAAGAGGTTGCCGTACTTCTCGGCGACCTTGTCCTTGCCCATCCGGCGGATGGCGTCGGCGAAGTCGAGGTACACGCCCTGGCCGCCGGGGCCGACGCCGCGGCCCTCGTCGCAGACGTTCTTGGCGGCGCGTGAGGCGATGTCGCGGGGCACGAGGTTGCCGAACGAGGGGTAGATCCGCTCCAGGTAGTAGTCGCGCTCCGCCTCGGGGATCTCGGCGGCGGGCCGGGTGTCGCCCTGCGCCTTGGGGACCCAGATCCGGCCGTCGTTGCGCAGGGACTCGCTCATCAGGGTGAGCTTGGACTGGTGGTCGCCGGTGCGCGGGATGCAGGTGGGGTGGATCTGGGTGAAGCACGGGTTGGCGAAGTACGCGCCGCGCCGGTGCGCCCGCCAGACGGCGGTCGCGTTGGAGTTCATGGCGTTGGTGGAGAGGTAGAAGACGTTGCCGTAGCCGCCGCTCGCCAGCACGACCGCGTCGGCGTAGTACGTGTCGATCCTGCCGGTGATCAGGTCGCGGGCGACGATGCCGCGGGCCACTCCGTCGACGGTGATCAGGTCGAGCATCTCGGTGCGGGCGTGCATCTCGACGTTGCCGGCGGCGATCTGCCGGGACAGGGCCTGGTAGGCGCCGAGGAGGAGCTGCTGGCCGGTCTGGCCGCGGGCGTAGAAGGTACGGGAGACCTGGACGCCACCGAAGGAGCGGGTGTCGAGGAGGCCGCCGTACTCGCGGGCGAAGGGGACGCCCTGGGCCACGCACTGGTCGATGATCTCCACGGAGATCTGGGCGAGGCGGTGGACGTTGGACTCGCGGGCGCGGAAGTCGCCGCCCTTGACGGTGTCGTAGAAGAGGCGGTGTACGGAGTCGCCGTCGTTGCGGTAGTTCTTGGCGGCGTTGATGCCGCCCTGGGCGGCGATGGAGTGGGCGCGGCGCGGGGAGTCGGAGAAGCAGAACTGGACGACGTGGTAGCCCTGTTCGGCGAGGGTGGCGCCGGCCGCGCCGCCGGCCAGGCCGGTGCCGACGACGATGACGGTGTGCTTGCGGCGGTTGGCCGGGTTGACCAGCTTGGCCTCGAAACGGCGGCGGTCCCAGCGCTCCGCGATCGGGCCCTCGGGGGCCTTGGTGTCGGCGATGGGTTCGCCGGTGGTGTAGCTGGCGTACTCGCTCATACTCATGGTTTCGCTCGTGCTCATGGTCAGCTCACCACTCCGGTCATGACGGCGACGGGGACGGACACGAAGCCCGCGAAGAGGACGAGGGCCAGGGCATTGGCCAGGAACTTCAGGGTCCGGTCGCGCCGGGCGTTGCCCGCGCCGAGGGTCTGGGCGGCGCTCCAGAAACCGTGCCGGACGTGGAGTCCGAGGGCGGCCATCGCGACGATGTAGATGGTGTTGCCGTACCAGGTGGAGAAGGTGGCGAGGACGTTCTGGTACGGGTGGCCGGCCCACGCGCGCTCGTTGACGGTGAGCGTGGTGAGGTCGAGCAGGTGCCAGACGATGAACAGGGCGAGGATGACGCCGCCCCAGCGCATGGTGCGCGTCGCGTAGCTCGCGCGGCGGCGCTTGTGGGCGTACTTGACGGGGCGCGCCTTGATGTCCCGGCGGCTGAGCTGGTACGCGGACACCGCGTGCGCAAGCACGGAAGCGAGCAGGACGACGCGTGTCGCCCACAGGCCCCAGTGGCTGTGCAGGAAGGGCTCGCCCATGTGGCGCAGCCAGTGCCCGTAGGCGTTGAACTCCTCCGCCCCGAAGAAGATCTTGAGGTTGCCCATCATGTGGACGACCAGGTATCCGAGCATGATCAACCCGGACACCGCCATCACGGACTTCTTGCCGACGGTGGAGTCCCAGAGCGTGCGCGTGATGGACGGCCGTCGATCCGTCCGCGTTGCCAGAGCCATGCCAGAGACGGTAGGGACCAACGCCCCGAGAGGTCCAAGACATGATAACGCTCATCTCGATAGCCCTTGCCTATGCAAGGGTTTATCCTGGGCCGATGCAGTTCCAGCAGCTCCTGTACTTCGTGGCCGTCGCCGAGACCCGGCACTTCACGCGCGCCGCTGAGCGGGTGCATGTCGCCCAGCCCTCGCTCTCGCAGCAGATCAAGGCGCTCGAACGGGAGCTGGGGGCCGAGCTGTTCAGCCGGGCGCGGGGGAACATCGCGCTCACCGACGCCGGCGAGGCGCTGTTGCCGCTGGCCCGGCGGATCCTGGCGGACGCGGACACCGCGCGGCTGGAGGTGCAGGAACTGGCTCAGCTGCGGCGCGGGCGGGTCCGGCTGGGGGCCACGCCGAGCGTGTGCACGGGCATGCTGCCGGATGTACTGCGCGCCTTCCACACCGCGCACCCGGGGATCGAGCTGCTGATCGAGGAGAGCGGCTCGCTGGACCTGGTACGGGAGCTGGCGCGCGGGGCCCTGGACCTCGCGCTGATCGCCCTGCCGCTGCCCCCCTCGGCGCCCGCGCTGACCACGGTGGAGCTGCTTACGGAGGACCTGGTGGTGGTCTCCTCGGCGGCGCTCCCGCCCCCGGCGGGAGGCGGCCCGCTCACCGTGTCGGCCCTGCGCGAAGAGCCGATGGTGATGTTCCGCCACGGCTACGACCTGCGGGACCTGACGGTGGCCGCGTGCCGGGCGGAGGGTTTCGAGCCGGTGTTCACGGTGGAGGGCGGCGAGATGGACGCGGTCCTGGGCTTCGTCCGCGCGGGCCTGGGCATCGCGGTGGTTCCGGCCATGGTCGTCGACCATGCCGGCCCGGGCCTCCGCAGCACCCCGCTCGCGGGCTCCCCGCTGCGCCGCACCATCGCACTGGCCCACCGCACGGACGTCGCTCCGCCCCGCGCGGCACGGGAGCTCCGGCGTTTGCTGTTGGGCTGATCGGCGCCCTCGCCGACGCCGCCCTGTGACGCGCTGCGCGCGGGGACGCCGGGCGGCCGTCAGGCCTTGCGTATCGGCAGGGCGTCGTCGAGCCCGGAGGCCAGCATCGTGAAGGCCCGGTCGGCGTCGGTGACAGCAGCCGGGTGCGCTTCCTCGGCGCTCAGGCCGGACTCGATGCGGCGCCAGTTCTCCCGGCCCAGCTCATGGCGGACCGCCACCAGGTGCAGCGCCGCCAGCCTGGCGGTGAGCGCCGGGACCCATTCCGCCTCGAGCACGGCGGCGAGCAGCTCCACCTCGCGGTCGGTGTAGTGGCCCAGCCGGGTCTCCAGGCTGGTGGTGGAGTAGAGCAGGCGCTGGAAGGCGACGACGTTGGGGTGGTCGCAGAGGCCGGTGATCGGATCCCGTTCGGCGAGGGCCGCGAGGAAGTGGGCGTGCACCGCCCCGACCGGGCTCTGCCCGGCGTCCCGGTCGCGCACGATGCGCGCGGCCTCGTCCTGATGGTCGGCGAACCGGTCGAGGACGAGGTCCTCCTTGCTGGGGAAGTACCGGAACAGCGTGGGCTTGGAGACCTCCGCCGCGGCGGCGACATCCGCCACCGACACGGCGTCGAAGCCCCGTTCCAGGAAGAGTTCCAGCGCCGTGGCCGCCAGCTGGCGACGCGTACGGAGCTTCTTGTTCTCGCGCAGACCCGTCGTGTTCTCCATGCGCACAGCGTAGCACAGAACAATGACCGAGTTAATTTCTTAACCGGGTTGCTTTTTTGATCGGGAGCCGCTTTCCTTGAGTCATCGACACGACGAGAGGACATCCGATGACCGACGTACTGATCGCGGGCTCCGGCCCCACCGGCCTCACCCTCGCCTGCGACCTGGCCAGCCGCGGTATCGGCGTGCGGATCGTGGACCAGCGGCCCACACCCCACGGTGAGTCACGCGGCAAGGGCCTCCAGCCGAGCAGCCTGGAGGCCTTCGAGGAACTCGGCGTGGCCGAAACCCTGAGGGCCATCGGCAGGACGGGGGTCGTCTTGCGCAAGTACTTCGACGGATCGCACGTCAAAGACACCGAGGTCGACGGCGGCCTGCTCATAGGGCAGTGGCAGGTCGAGGAGGTACTGCGCGACCGGCTCGCCGAGTTCGGCGTGCGGGTGGAGTACGGGGCACGGCTCACCGAAATCGCCCAGGATCCGACCGGGGTTGAGGCGAAACTGGCGGACGGCACCGCGATCCGGGCCGCATATCTCGCCGGATGCGACGGCGGGCACAGCACGACGCGCACGGTCCTCGGGATTCCCTTCGAGGGGCACACCGAGGACGGGCAGGCGATGATGCTCGGGGATGTCACGGCGCCGGGGCTCGGGCGGGACGTATGGCACCAGTGGTTCAGCTCGGACGGCGGCGGGATGCTGCTCTGCCCGATACCCGGTACGGACATCTTCCAGCTTCAGTCATCGCCGGAGCTGGACGAGCGGGGCGAGCCGCTGCCGCCCTCGCTGGAGAGTTTCCAGCGGCTCTTCGACCGGCACGCCCGGCTGCCCGGGATCCGGCTGTCGCAGGCCACCTGGCTCTCGGCCTGGCGGGTCAACGTCCGGATGGCCGCCCGGATGCGCGAGGGCCGGGCCTTCCTCGCAGGCGACGCGGCGCATGTCCATCCGATAGCCGGCGGGCTCGGGATGAACACCGGCATTCAGGACGCCGTCGCCCTCGGCCGGACGCTGGCGGCCGTCCTCACCGGGCAGGGCGGTGAGGACGTGCTCGACGGGTACGAGGCGGAGCGGCTGCCCGTGGCCGCCGAGGTCCTGGCCGATACGGCTCGGCGGTACGAGCGCGTCATCGCGGCCGTGCGCACGCCCGGCGTCGGGACGGAGGCGGGCCTGGGCTGACCGGCAGCACCGGGCCCGATCCCGTCGGTCAGAGAGTGGACACGGCGTCCGAGAGGGAGAGGGTGTGGATGCGGTCCGGGGCGCCGGGCCGGGCGTAGTACCAGCCCTGCGCGGTGTCACAGCCGAGGTCGCGGAGCTGGGCCGCCTGGGCGCCGGTCTCCACACCCTCCACAGTGACGGCGAGTTCGAGGCTGTGCGCCAGGGCGACTATGCCCTCCACGATCTTGACGTCGACGGGGTCCGCCGGCTGCTGCTGCATCCCCTGGGTGAAGGAGCGGTCCAGCTTCAGGACGCTGACCGGGAGGCGGCGCAGGTTGGCCAGGTTCGAGTAGCCCGTGCCGAAGTCGTCGAGCGCGATGTCCACGCCGAGGGCTGCGAGCCGGCGCAGCGGTTCCAGGAATTCGTCGTCGGCGCCGATCAGGGCCGACTCGGTGACCTCCAGGCACAGCGCGCCGGGGGCCAGGCCGGAGTTCTCCAGCACGGCCACGGTGTCGGCGACCAGGCCGGGGTGGTGCAGCTGGGTCGGCGAGAGGTTGACGTTGATCCGCAGGGCCGAACCACCGAGCTGGTTCTGCCAGTTGCGGGCCTGGCGGACGGACTCCTCCAGGACCCAGCGGCCGAGCGGCACGATCAGCCCGGTCCGTTCGGCGAGCGGGATGAAGCGGTCCGGGCCGAGCACCCCGTACTGCGGGTGCGACCACCTGACCAGCGCCTCGGCGCCGTGCACGCTGCCGTCGTGCATGTGCACCAGGGGCTGGTACTCGATGAAGAACTCGCCGCGTTCCAGGGCCGCGGGCAGGGCGTTGGTCAGGCCGTGGCGGGTGATGGCCCGGGCGTCGGCCTCCGCGTCGGCGAACTCGAAGCGGTTGCCGCCGGCCGCCTTCGCCCGGTACATGGTGATGTCGGCGCTGCGCAGCACCTCCGCCGGGGTGCGTTCGCCCGCCGGTCCCTCGACGATGCCGATGCTGCCCCGGACCGTCAGCTCCCGGCCGTCCAGCCGGATGGGGGTGGACAGCGCGGTGAGGATGCGGACCGCGAGTTCGGTCGCCGTCTCCTCGGTTTCGGGGCCGGTGGTCAGTGCCACGAACTCGTCGCCGCCGAGCCGGGCGACGACCTCGCCGGGTCCGGTCGCGCAGCTCTGCAGCCGGTCCGCGACCTCCACGAGCAGCCGGTCGCCCGCCGAGTGGCCGAGGCTGTCGTTGACGGCCTTGAAGCCGTCGAGGTCCAGATAGCAGAGGCCGAAGCGGCTGCCGCCCGCCCCGTTCAGGGCCTTCTCCAGCCGTTCGAAGAACAGCGTCCGGTTGGGCAGCCCGGTGAGCGCGTCGTGCGTGGCCTCGTAGCGGAGCCGGAGGTTCAGCAGCCGGCGTTCGGTGGTGTCCTCCATCAGGGCCAGCTGGTACTGCGGACGGCCCTCGGCGTCGCGCAGCAGCGACACCGTCAGGTTGGTCCAGAGCACGGTGCCGTCGTGGCGGTAGTACGGCTTCTCCACGCGGTAGTGCTCGCGCTCGCCGCGCACGAGTTCCGCGTACATCTTCCAGACGTGCGGGGTGTCGTCGGGGTGGCCCCACTCGCTGACGTTGCGGCTGCGGACGTGCCCTTCCAGACCGCCGAACATCTGGAGCAGGGTGTCGTTGACCTCCAGGACGTTGCCCTCGAGGTCGGCGATGCCGATCCCGATGGCCGCGCCCTCGAAGACCGCCCGGAAGCGCTCCTCGCTCGCGTGCAGGGCCTGCTGGGCGTCGGCGCGGGCGGTCAGCGCGGAGCGGGCGATCGCCTCCTGCTCCTTGAGGGTGCGCTCGCGCAGGGCCCGGGCGAACCCCGCCGCGATCCCGTGCTGGAGGCGGGCGCAGCGGGCCCGGTACTCCTCGGTGCCCTCCGTGCCGGCGCCGTCCGGCCCGCAGTACAGCACCAGGTACGACTCGACCACGCCGAGCGTGCGGGACAGGGCCTCCGGGTCGGTGCAGTGCACGGCGACGAGTTCCGCGCCCACCCGCTGGGCCACGGCCGCGTCGGAGGGGCGGGCGTGCAGGGCCTCGGCGAGCGTGCGGGTGAGCGGTACGAGGTGGCGCTCGAACTCGGGCCGGGTCAGCGAGGTCGCCGTGACGGGGAAGATGGCCCGCCCCCAGATGGTGGCGAACCGTGCGATCCGGTCCTCCAGGCCGCTGCGGAGCGCGGCGGGCGACGCCGGCGTGATCCGCGTGGTGGCAGGCCCCTCCTCGTCGCCCGCCCCGCCCTGCGACCGCGACCGCGACTGGGGTGTGGCCTGCGGGCAGGCCGACTCGGCCTGGGCGGCCGTGAGGGCCGTATCTTCCGGGGCCGACGCAGGGTCAGGGGTCGGTGTGCCAGGAGGCACCGCGGCCGGAAGTCTCACGCCTTGCGCCCCACACCCGCGAAGCCCGAGAAGGCGTACGGGTCCTCAGGAGCCTCGCCGTCCTCCGGGGCCTCGGCGCCGCCCGCGTGCCAGTTCGGCATCGCGACAACACCCGGGTCGACCAGCTCGAACCCGTCGAAGAAGCGGCTGATCTCCTCGCCGCTGCGCATCACGAGCGGGTTGCGGATGTCCCGGTAGACGCCGACGGCCCCACCCGCGACCTCCTCCGAGAGCGGGATCCCCTCGAACGAGGCGTGGGTGAGGATCAGCAGGCTGCCGGGGGCGAGCGCGTCGCGCAGGGCGGCGACGGCGGCGTACGGCTCGTCCGCGTCCTCCATGAAGTGCAGGACCGCGACCAGCAGCAGGGCGACCGGGCGGTCGAGGTCCAGCAGCCGCTCGACCTCGGGGGCGGCCAGGATCTCCTGCGGCTTGCGCAGGTCGGCGGCGACGACGGCGGTGCGGTCGTCGCCGTCCAGCACGGCCCGGCTGTGCGCGACGGCCACCGGGTCGTGGTCGACGTAGACCACGCGCGCCTCGGGGCTGGCGGCCTGGGCTATCTCGTGGACGTTGCCGAAGGTCGGGATGCCGGAGCCGATGTCGAGGAACTGGGTGATGCCCTGGTCGGCGGCGTGCCGCACGGCACGGCGCATGAATGCCCGGTTGGCCTGCATGATCTTCGGGAGGCCCGGGATGAATTCCATGGCCCGGCGGGCGGCCTGGCGGTCGACCTCGAAATTGTGGGAGCCGCCCAGGTAGTAATCGTAGATGCGGGACACGCTCGGCACCGATATGTCGATGCCTGGCGGGGCCCAGGAGGGGCGCTCCATCGGGGTCTCCAAGCCGTAGTGGTTCCGTGGTCCGCACGGGTCGGACTCCTGTCCGAGCCGAATCTACTGATCATTGCCCAACAGGGCGAGCAAAAGCGGAAATTGGCGATCCGTTCTTGGTCACACACCAAAGGCACGTGCGGCACCAGATGTGACCAATGACCGAAACCGACAAATGCCTTTTGACTATTGCCCGGGGGTGATCGGAACCCTGCTGCGACTGGCTCAAACCCATAGGGTCGCAACTCCGCCCGTTCAGGCGAACCGGAGCCGACCCGAGGGTGAGTGGGCCCGCGCGGGCCCATGCTCCCCGGGTGAACAGAGCCTGTGCCCGGCGCCTGCTGGCGGTCCCGGTCCTGCTGTGGGCGGCGCTGTCGGCCGCACCAGCGGTGGCTGACAGCTGCGCCTACGCGACGATCGACGCGGACGATGGTACGACCGCCGTCCGGGTGTCCGCGGCTGCCGGCAGCCGCGGGGGCGGAGCCGGCCGAGGTGGCGGACATCACGGCGGCGGCCACGGCGGAAACCACGGCAGCGGCCACGGCGGCAGCCACGGCGGAGGCCACGGAGGAGGCCATCACAGCGGGCACCACTGCCCGCCGCCGCCTCCCCCGCCCTGCCCTCCGAAGCCGACACCGACACCGACACCCACACCCAAGCCCACCCCCAAGCCGACGCCGACCCCCACGCCACCGCCCAAGCCGACCCCGCCGCCCAAGCCCGCACCGCCGCCACCCCCGCCCAAGCCGGCGC
>NZ_JAGGOY010000124.1 GCF_018614095.1 Streptomyces sp. ISL-87
TCACGATCTACAGCTGGAGTATTAGTAAGGCCCCCTCGGGGGCCGTTAGCTGCTGCGCTCCGCTACGCAGCTATGCCCTGGCCGATCAAGGCCAGGGGAACTTATGGCCTTAGAGAGAAGCAGCGCCCCGCGAAGGGCGCTGCTCAAACCACGCCCTGGCGGTCGAGCCAGGGCGGTTCAACGAAGTAGCCGATACAGGGGCACCCTTGGCGGGGTGCCCTTTCTGTTTCAAGTAGCAAGTGGCGCCCCTCGAAAGGGCGCCATCTTTCAGCAAAAGCAATGAGCTAGCAGCCTCGGCCGGTCGGCCAGGGCCGAGGGGATTCGGCTCGCTCGCTCCGCTCACTCCTCTCCGATGAACGGCAGCCGCCAAGGCTGCCCCCACCAATACAGAAAGGGGGTGCCCATGCCTTACAGCATGTGCGCCCGTCACAAGAGATTGCATCCGCTTGGCGAGCGGTGCCCTCTCTGCCCGGCCAGCGGGCAGAGAAGGTATCCGAGTAAGAACACCCGCGCAGCGGGCCGCTATGACTATCAGTGGGTGAAGGCCAGGGCCGAAGCCATCAGGCTTCAGCCGTGGTGTTCGTTCTGCCGTAGAACAACTGATCTCACAGGTGATCACATACAGCCGTTGGCCGAGGGCGGTACGAACACGCCCGAGAACATTCGTGTTCTCTGCCGTTCATGCAACACGCGCCGGGAGAACGCTCGGCGCAAGGGTCGGCACTACTGAGCCTTTCCAAAAGGGTGCCCCCCTCTTGCGGGGGAGCCCAGCCGGCCGAGGAATGGCCTAGGCGGCCTGTAGAGGCCGTAAGGACTCGGCTTGCTATCAACTCCTCTCTGTCGATTCCCCGACTCCTCTAGCGGCCGCGTGAGGCCGCACGGGTGTCTTTATCGACCTGGGGCGGGGTTGAGACTTTAGGGCTGACGCCTTCTGCACCCGCCGCCTTCCCTTCGCGTGAGCGCGCGGGGGTTCGCCTGAAGTCGTGGGAATGCGGATTACTTTGAATCGCAACATATTCACGGGTTGAAGTACACGGTGGCCCGAGGGGCACTCTCAGGCAGACTGCCCGCTACTCGGCGGGGCCCTCCCGGAATTGGCAGATACTCATGCTCGCCACCTTTCAGGATTTCGAGTTCGGCGGTCCACTCATAAACCGCCCCCGGTGAGTCCTCGACTGAGACTTGCAAGTCGAACTCGGCTGCTTCCCCCTTCAACAAATTCACGCTTACGCTTTTTAGCTCTTTCCCGTCTTCTTGGAAGATCCTGGTTTTGAATGATTGGGGCCCGACTATGACGTCTAGCGTGCGACTCTCGTACCCACTTCCTTCACCTGCCAGGCAGCTAGCTACTGACGTCCTCATCTTTGGTGCGTCACTCACTTTACGAACGTGCGCGCGGACACTAATTACAACAACCGAATCCATCCGTTCAGTTGTGAGTACGAACTTCAAGTAGTTCCTGGTGGGGACGCTCTTCATCGTTTTGAGCCATGCGGATAGTTCAGGTGCGCAGCTATGCCCTTTGACGCTGGCCGGCGCAGCCTCGATCTCTTTTACTCCGTAGGGAGTAACCCAGTCGTCAGGCTCCCTCTGGGGCTGAGGCGCGAAAACGCGAGGCTGTACGTTGCGGGGCCACAGTTCCTGGGGCCAAAGTGAGGCCGCAGTGAGGGCGCCTACAGCAGCGCCCAGAAGCGCCATGAATACCGACCACGCGATCTTCCCTACGGTCAGTGCTCGCTTTAGTTTGCCCGGTGACTGAGGCGGCGATCCCTGAGCGTTCATGAACCTATCCTCTGCGAGACCAGAGGCGTTGGCTCGCGTTGTTCGGCCGTTCGGGCGTGCTGCTGCCTGCCCTCGGAAGGAGCGCGCGGGGTTCGCCTGAGTTAGTGGGGGTATCCCTCACCGAATCCATGTGTGTGATCTGCCGTCGCAACGGGTCTTTGTATTACGTACAGAACCTAGACGACGGAGCCTTTCCGTGACGACGCTCACCTGTTTCTACTGCGCAGGCTTCTTCCACCATCCGTACGGGCCTGGACGCCCGCCGCTCTATTGCTCACCTCAGTGCAAGCGTGAGGTTGCCCGAGGGCGACGCCTGAAGCGCGCACACGATCGAGCCTTTGAGCGTCACATGCGGATCATCGAAGACATAGCCCGCATCGGTTAACCCCATACAGAAGCACACCTAGCCGCCCCTGGCATTGCCAGATGGGCGGCTTTGTTTTGCCCAAATTCAGGAGCATGCACATGAAGCTCGCACTCAGCGAGATGTTTGATAAGGCCGAGGCCCGGGAGCGTGGCCTTGCTGCTGGCGAGATCGCCTACACCATCATGAACACCCCGCCCGGCTCGGAGAACCGAGCCGAGATCCTGGCCATGGTGAATGGCGGGAAGGCCAGCACCCCCGAGGGACGCGCGGCTCTGCGCTCCCTTATGGAGCCCGAGCCTGCTTCGGATGCCCAGGAAATATCCAAGTCTGACGGCCCGAGCCTGGAGGAGCGCCGGGCCGAGACGCGCTCTTTTGCCGACAAGCTTGGTTCTGCTGCTCTTCCTTCCTCTCAGGTAGAGGAGCGGGCCCAGCCTCTCTGAGTACCGGGCGCTTCAGAGCTCCACTCTCGCAGATGGCGGCTGGCTTGTGCCCAAGGCGACCGCTCGGAGCTACTTCGACAAGTTGCGCGCCGACAGTTCGTTCCTGCGCGGCCTGCCCAGTTCCAATATCATTCAGTTCGATACTGCCGAGCTGACCCTTCCGGGTATCGCTTCGTCGTCCACTCCCGGATACGTGGACGAGAGCGCTCAGATTCCCGAAGGCAGCATGACATTCGCCGGGATCACTCTGTCGGCCAAGGCCATTAAGGAAATGCGGTACGCGCCAAACGAACTGTTGGCCGATAGTGCTGTAGATCTCCGCAACATTCTTGGTGACGACATGCTGAAGTCGGCGGCGAGCCGTATCGACGCCGATGCATTTTCGGGAGCACTCAACGCCCCGGTCAAGGGCATAATCGCGCAGGGTGTGACCACGACCCTGAGCGCGGGCAAGCTTCCGTCTTTCGATGATCTGGGCGCCGCTATCACGCGCATCCAGACGGCGAACGGCAATCCCACGGTTGTGTTCGCGTCTCCGGATGTCGCCGGTTCGATGCGACTTGAGAAGGCTGCTACTGCTGGCACTTATCAGGGTGGCGCACCCACCGATACACCGTTCAACACGGTGTGGGGCCTCCCCCTTCTGGTGTCGTCCAACATTCCTGCCAAGACCGCGATCGTCTGCGACGCATCGCGGATCTTCTTCGGTATCCGCAGCCAGGCCCACATTAACGCCTCCGAAGAATTCAGGTTCGACCGGGACCAAGTGGCCTATCGCATTGTGGTGCGCGTGGCCGGCACGTCGGTTGCAGAGCCTTCGAGCGTCCAGGTAATTCGAGGTAGCTAGCCAGCCCATGGGCCGCCCGGGACATCCGGGCGGCCCTCTTGTTGGAGGAATCAGTGCAGCGTTTCATGTGGGCGGTCCGTAAGCGCGCCCGAATGGCTATTGGGCAGATCGAGGGTTGGCTGTGAGTATCTTTACTCGAATGTTTGACCGGGTCTCGACGCCCCTGGATCTGTTTGGAACAGGTCAGGATGACCGGCTTTCCGCTTTCCGCCCCCGTACTCACTCCGGCCGTTCGGTTACCCGCGAGGGCTCCCTTCAGCTCGTTGCCGTTTACGCCTGCCAGTCGCTTATTGCTGACGGCATCAGCATGCTCCCCGTTGACCATCTGACGAAGGCCAACGGTATTCGCAAGAAGCTGGAGGGCCGTAGGTCCCCGGCGTGGATTCAGCAACCGAACCCGCACCAGACCACGTACGAGTTCTGGCACCGGGTGGTTGCCTCTCTTCTGGCCGATGGGAATGCATTCATCGCGACTGACCGCGATACTAACGGCGACGTTACGGCGCTCTACTGTCTACATCCACAGGATGTGGATATTGTTGACGGACCTGTGGGGGCTAAGCAATTTCGGATTGGCGGAGAGACTCGACTCTTCGACACTTCCCAGATTCTCCACATTCCAGCGTTCGCCGTCCCTGGTAAGGCTCGGGGCCTTTCGCCTCTTGACGTAGCCCGAGAGGCTATCGGCCTCGGTCTCACGGCCCAGGAATTCGGCACCCGCTTCTTTGAGCAGGGAACCACGATGGCGGGCGTCATCGAGCATCCGGGCAATCCCCGGCCGGACGAAGCGAAGCTTCTCCGCGAAATGTTCAAGAAGACTCACGCGGGTGTGAAGAAGTCGCACAGCGTGGGCGTTCTTACCGGTGGTGCCCAGTTCAAGCCGATTACCATTGCACCCGAGCAGGCCCAGTTTCTAGAAACCCGACGTTTCCAGAAGTCGGAGATTGCCCTTCTCTACCGCATCCCCGTTTATCTGGTGGACAGTACGGTTACGTCCAGCTGGGGCAGTGGCGTTGAGGAACAGAATAAGTTCTTCATTGACCAGACTCTCATGCCGTGGATTGTTCGCATTGAGCAGGCTGTTTCCACTTTCCTGCTTCCGCGGGGCGAAAGCATTCGCTTCAATGCGGATGCCCGCCTGCGGGCAAAGACGAAGGACCGTTATGAGGCCTACGCCGTGGCGATCAACAACGGCTTTATGTCTCGGGATGAAGTCCGGGCTCTGGAGGACCTTCCGCCGCTCCCAGCCGGCCAGGGGGCCACATTCGTGCAGCCGCTGAATATGGCGCAGATCGGTGGGGCACAGGCCGACTGAATTGGGAAGGTCCGTCACCCTAGAACAGCTGGGCTTGGTCTCCCCGTACGGCGCGGACCAGGAGCGTGCCTGTGGTGCGCTTCTCCTGCTCAGGAGCCGGGACCACAGTCGCGGTCACCTCGGGGAACCCGTACTCCTTGAGGAGCGAACACCAGATGTCGGGCTGGTAGTCCCACCGCTTCACGATGGCGGGGTCTTCCTCGGGGCTGCGAGGGATGTACGACGCTTGGCACCCGTAGCAGCCTTCGACCGGCGGCCGCTGAGAGAAGGCGAACACGCCGCCCGGCTTGAGGGTGGCGTGAATGATGGGGAGCAGTAGGCCGGGGTCGGTGAACCAGGCGACGCCAAAGACGCTGAACACCGCGTCGAAGATGGTGAAGGTCTCGCCGAGGTAGGCCAACGCTTCGCCCTGGTGCAACTCCATGCCGTCCACGTCCGGCCATCGCTCTCGGGCCTTGTCGAGTTGCTTCGTGGAGATGTCCACGCCGATGGCCTTGATGCCGAGGGTGGCCAGGTGGCCGAGGTTTCCGCCGGACCCGCATCCGAGGTCGAGTGCGGTGTCACCCGGGTTGAGTGCCAGCACTTCGGCGCCGGGGCCGTGGTCGGCGTACTGGGTCCAGTTGAACCAGGTGGTCTCACCCTTGGCGTTGGTCTGCCTTCGCTGGGGCTTGCTCTGCGAATAGGTGTCCCATGCGGCACTGCGAGCGTCAGTCATCGGTGTCCGTTCTCGGTCATGGCGACAGCCGCCCGGCACGATACCGGGCGGCTGAGGCGGTGGGGCGGGTTACTTGTTGACGGGGCTGTCGGTGCACCCGGCGTAGGACTGGGTGCAGTCGGCCGCGCCGTCGAGGGGCCAGAATTCGGGGTCGGTCTGATATCCGGCCTCGCTGATCAGGCCGGCGGTCCGCCGCATCGCGGCCCGGCCCTCTTCGGGGTTGTGGCCGCTGTTGCGGTCGGGGACGTGGTGGATGAACCCGCCGCCGAGCGTGTCGCAGAAGTCGGCGTACGGCTTGGTGTGCAGCACGAACGCGTGCCAGAACAGGTCCACGCGGAGGCTGGGGGTCACCTTCTCCGTGGTGGTCGCGGCGACGGCGAGGAACGCGGCGAGCTGCTCCACGCCCCGGTTGCCCTGGTCGTCGGTGATCTCCGGCCAGTAGTCCTCGCGGACCATGGTGATGAGGTCGGCCCGCAGGCTGGGGCCGATCAGGTTGCGGGTGCTGGCGGTGTCGTGCTGGGTGATCGTCACTGTTGTGCCTTCCTTGTCTTTGCGGAACATCGGGGGCACTTGCAGGGGGGCCATGCGGCGGACGCCATGGCGGTGAGCGGCTTCTCGGCACTGTTGCTCGGGTAGGTAACCGAGCCTTCCCACGTTCGGCCGGAGTCGCGCGAGACCCGAACGGTGAGGGTCACCAGATGGCCCGGTGGTACTTGTGATTGCGGAGCCTGACGTTCGCGTCGCTGACGGCGGAGTGGTCCCCACGCTGGTGCGCGGCCGACCGCTGCGCGGCCTGCTCTCCGCAAATCTCGCAGCCCTCCACGGGGGTGGGCTGAAGTACCGGCATGGAGAGGGTTACGGCTGCTCCGAGACCCCCTCCGGGGGCTCCGTCGTTCCGGCTTGCCATCACTCACCCTCTCGTCCGGTTGCCTGGTTCGTGAGGTAGATGTTCCTGCCACCGGAAGGGCAGAGCGACGACACCTGGGGCGTCACCTAGGCGTCACTCGGCCGGGCGTCAATGACGCCCCCAGGGGCGTCAAACCGGTGTCATTGCAAGCGGGTTGGGTCTAGCTTTGACGTCATGACGACGACCGCCGTGGTGCCGAATGATGTGCTGCGGGCCGTGCGTATCGGCCTGCGCTTAAGCCAAGACGACTTTGCCAAGGCCCTGCGCCGGGCAGGGAATGAGCTGGGAGAACCCAACGAAGCGTCGAAGCGTCTGGTACAGCGCTGGGAGTCAGGTACGAGCAAGACGCCCCGAGGCGTGTACGCCAGGGCGTTAGAGCGGGTCACAGGCCGTCCCGTCGAGGCCCTGGGGTTCTCCCTGCCCGTGCCGATGGCGAGAGTCCACGCAGACGGGACAGGAGGGCACGACATGGATACAGGGGCAGAGGGTGTCACCTCCGCCGCCGTAGGGGCGCAGTCGGCTGTACAGAGCATCGAGGAGACGTTCTCTGGGGTATGGCTCAGCCGGTACGAGTTCTACTCGTCCAGCCGGGGAGACACGTACGAGGGCAAGCACTACGTGGTGATCGTCCAGCACGGCAACCGGCTGACCGCCCAGAGCCTGCCAGGGGCGTCCTCGAACCCGGACAGCCCGCTCATGCTGGATCTCACCGTTGACCGCAACGTGGTCACCGGGTCGTGGGTGGAGCAGACCGCTTCGGATGGCTACTACAACGGGGCCCGCTACCACGGGGCCATTCAGCTGCTGGTCGAGCCGACCGGCCGACGGATGGCCGGGAAGTGGGTCGGCTTCGGTAAGGACTTCGACGTGAACACGGGACCGTGGGAACTGCGGCTTGTGGACAAGTCCACCTCGAAGGCGACGTTGGAGCGGTACAGCCACGCCCCCGAATAGGGCCCGGACAGCAGTACACCCGAGACCTGGCGCCGCGCCTGATCACCGGGGGAGGGACGGCACGGCGAGAGCCCCCGGCGGTTGGTGCCGGGGGCTCTGGATACGCGACAGCTGGGCTACGCCAGGCCGGGACCCCGGACCGGGATGCTGGTGAACGTCGGCTGCTCGGGTTCCCGCGAAGTGAAGAAGTCGTTGCCCTTGTCGTCCACGACGATGAACGCCGGGAAGTCCTCGACCTCGATCTTCCAGACCGCCTCCATGCCGAGCTCCTCGTACTCCAGGACCTCGACCTTCTTGATGCAGTCCTGGGCCAGGCGGGCCGCCGGGCCGCCGATCGAGCCGAGGTAGAAGCCGCCGTGCGAGCCGCACGCGTCCGTCACCTGCTGGGAACGGTTGCCCTTGGCCAGCATGACCTTGGAGCCGCCCGCCGCCTGGAACTGCTCGACGTAGGAGTCCATCCGGCCGGCCGTGGTCGGGCCGAAGGAGCCGGAGGCGTAGCCCTCGGGGGTCTTCGCGGGGCCGGCGTAGTAGACCGGGTGGTCCTTGAGGTACTGCGGCATGCCCTCGCCCGCGTCCAGCCGCTCCTTGATCTTGGCGTGCGCGATGTCGCGCGCCACGACCAGCGGGCCGCTCAGGGAGAGGCGGGTCTTGACCGGGTGCTGGGAGAGGGTCGCGAGGATCGTCTCCATCGGGGCGTTCAGGTCGATGGAGACGACGTCCGCCGAGTCGTTCAGGTGCTCGTCCGTCGTCTCCGGGAGGAAGCGCGCAGGGTCCGTCTCCAGCTGCTCCAGGAAGACGCCCTCGGCGGTGATCTTCGCAGTCGCCTGGCGGTCCGCCGAGCACGAGACCGCGATGGCGACCGGCAGGGACGCGCCGTGGCGGGGCAGGCGGACGACGCGGACGTCGTGGCAGAAGTACTTGCCGCCGAACTGCGCGCCGATGCCGATCTTCTGGGTGAGTTCGAAGACCTGCTGCTCCAGAGCCTCGTCGCGGAAGCCGTGGCCCAGCGGGGAGCCCTCACGCGGCAGCTCGTCCAGGTAGTGCGCGGAGGCGTACTTCGCGGTCTTCAGGGCGTGCTCGGCCGAGGTGCCGCCGACCACGATCGCCAGGTGGTAGGGCGGGCAGGCCGCCGTACCGAGCGAGCGGATCTTCTCCTCCAGGAACTTCATCATGGAGGCCTCGTTGAGGACCGCCTTGGTCTCCTGGTAGAGGAAGGACTTGTTGGCCGAGCCGCCGCCTTTGGCCATGAAGAGGAACTTGTACGCGCCGCCGTCCGTCGCGTACAGCTCGATCTGCGCGGGCAGGTTCGAGCCGGTGTTCTTCTCCTCCCACATGGTGATCGGGGCCATCTGCGAGTAGCGCAGGTTCAGGCGGGTGTACGCGTCGTAGATGCCGCGCGAGAGGGCCGCCTCGTCGCCGCCCTCGGTGAGGACGTTCTGGCCGCGCTTGCCCATCACGATGGCCGTGCCCGTGTCCTGGCACATCGGCAGGACGCCGGCCGCCGCGATGTTCGCGTTCTTGAGGAGGTCGAGGGCCACGAACTTGTCGTTCGCGCTCGCCTCGGGGTCGTCGATGATCCGGCGCAGCTGCGCGAGGTGCGCGGGGCGCAGGAAGTGCTGGATGTCGTGGATCGCCTCTTCGGCGAGCTTGCGCAGCGCCTCCGGCTCGACCTTGAGGAACGTACGGCCGTCGGCCTCGAAGGTCGAGACGCCCTCCGAGGTCACCAGCCGGTAGGGGGTGGTGTCCTCGCCCAGGGGCAGCAGGTCGGTGTACGCAAACGCCGGGCTGGGTGGGCGGGGGCTAAGGGACATGGCGGCAGTCATTCCTCACTCGGCAGACAGCGCTGGCGACCAATTGGCAGCGCGGTTAACCAGCGTAGGACCTTCGCCCGGGGCTGCGTCTGTGAGGTAAGGCTCACTGGACGCGCGGAGGACTCCAGTTGGGAGTATCGCGATCTATCGTGTCTCGCTATGCTGGGGCGCGTGGACCTGGAAAAGCACCCTGCCGCCCCCGCCGCCCCCGTCGAGCTGCGTGCCTCCGACGCCGACCGGGACCGGATCGCGCAGATCCTCGCCGATGCCCTCGCCGAAGGCCGGCTGACCTCCGAGGAGCACTCCGAGCGCCTGGACTCGCTGTATGCCGTGAAGACGGTCGGGGAGCTGGAGGTACTGGTACGGGACCTGCCCGCGCCCGTCACCGCGGCCCCCGCGCCCGCGTACGCCGCCGCGGGGGCCGCGGTGACGGGACCCTCCGAGACGGTCGTCGCCGTGTGCAGCAGCTCCGTCCGCAGGGGGCGCTGGCGGCCCGGCGCGCACACCCGCGCCGTCTCCGTCATGGGCGACATCAGCATCGACCTCACCGAGGCGGTGTTCGAGCAGCAGGTCACCGAGATCAATGTGGTGTGCGTGCTCGGCAACGTGGACATCCTGGTCCCGGAGAACGTCACGCTCCGCGGCTACGGCAGCGGGGTGCTCGGCAACTTCGAGGTACGGGGCGAGGGGCGCGGAACGACCGATCCGCAGGCGCCGGTGGTGATCGTGCGGGGCTTCGCGCTGCTGGGTAACATCGAGGCCCGGCCGAAGTTCGGCGCCCGGCTGGTCGACCTGGCGCTGAAGCTGCGCAAGCGGCTGGACGGCTGAGGGGCGGGACCCCCCGGCCCCCGCCTCCTTCCCCCCGCCTCCTTCCCCCCGCCAGGAAACCCGGGCCCCGGTGATCGGGGTCCGGGGTCCGGGGTTCCCATGGCGGCCCGGCCCGGTATGTCAGAAGTACAGGACCTGCGCGCCCCCGGCGCAGGAGCTGATGTAGATGCTGCCGTCGCTCGCGCGGGACAGCAGGCACTCCTGGAGCTCGATGCGCCGCACGCTGGACGCGAAGTTGTACTCGCCGATGCCCACGACCGCCTGGTTGCCCGAGGTGTTCCGGACCAGCTCGTCGCGGGTGCCGCCGTCGGCGTAGACCGCGTGGATCTTGAGGGCCGCCCCCTTGCCGTCGCCCACGGTGTCCTTGAGCTCGCCGTTCAGATGGACCCGGCTGTCGGAGGTCCGCCAGGTGGTTCCGTGGGCCCAGGCGCCGCCGATGTCGCCGGCGCTGCCGGTGAGGTCGTAGCCGCCGAGGGCGCTGGCCGGGCCGGCCATCAGCAGCAGCGCGGCCGGGACCGCGGCCAGGGCGAGGGTGGCCTTCGAGGTGAGCTTCATCGTTCCTCCGTCGTGTGGTTCACGTCGTGCGGGACGGTGGAAACGTAGTCGCCGAGGCGTCGTGTTCTCGGCCCACCAGGGGGTGATCCCCGGGGCTCCCCAGGGTGGTATCCGGCCTGCACCCACGGGTGTAGACGGCCCGGCCGCCGTCGGGTTTCGGTCGAAATTCTCCGGAGTGGCGCACGGGCGGCACGCAGTGCATAGGGGCGCGTACAGCGGGTAGGGACAGGTGCATCGTCTCTCGCTCGCGTATACGTCGTCAGGAGTAGACCGTGCAGCATCCGCCGCATCAGCCCCTCCAGGTAGCCGCCCTCCCGAAGCCGCCGGTGCCGGCGCGGGAAGAGGACGGCCCATGGCACGCGGAGGCGGTGTGTCGCCGGGACGAGGCGGGGCTCTTCTTCGCTCCCTCGAAGGAGCCGACCGCGGCCCGGCTTTCGCGCGAGGAGGCCGCGAAGCGGGTCTGTGCGCGCTGCCCGGTGATGGTGGCCTGCCGGGAGCACGCGCTGCTCCAGCCGGAGCCGTACGGCGTGTGGGGCGGGCTGACCGCCGCCGAGCGAAGGGTGGTCCTGGCCCGTAGGCGGCGCCGCGCGGGTGAGCTCCGCCAGGCCCCGGGCGCGGGCCCGATCGCTGCCGCGGGCTGACGCCCCTCCCGCTCCGGCCGGGGCACCGCGCCGGAGGGGCACCGGGCCCGAGGGGCACCACCCTTCAGCCTCGCCGGCGTTTGAGGCGCGGGTCCGGGCAGAGCCCGGTTCCCGGCGGAGCCGGGTTCCCTGGGGCTCCGCCCCAGACCCCGCGCCTCAAACGCCGGCGAGGCTGGAATGGTCCCCCCGGCGGGACGAAAGAGCTGGTGGCCCCGGGGCGGACGGAAGAGCTGGCGGCCCCGGGCGGTACCGAAAAAACGGGTGGTCCCGTCGGCGGGACTGGGAAGGCCAGGGCGTCGGCGCCGGCCCCGTACCTCGAACGCCGGCCAGGCGAAGGGCGCTCCCGCCGCACGCAGGAGCGCCCCTCTGACCGCCCGGCTACGCCCTACTGCGCGCGGTCGAAGTCGATCGCGCTGTACGCCCGCAGCTTCGACAGGCGGTGGGTGGAGTCGATCTGCCTGATCGTGCCCGACTTCGAGCGCATGACCAGCGAGGACGTGGTCGCGGTCTCCGAGCGGTAGTGGACGCCGCGCAGCAGCTCGCCGTCCGTGATGCCGGTGGCGACGAAGAAGACGTTGTCGCCGGACACCAGGTCGTTGGTGTGCAGGACGCGGTCGAGGTCGTGGCCCGCGTCGATGGCCTTCTGGCGCTCGGCGTCGTCCTTCGGCCACAGCTTGCCCTGGATCGTGCCGCCGAGGCACTTGATGGCGCAGGCCGAGATGATGCCCTCGGGGGTGCCGCCGATGCCCAGCAGCAGGTCCACGCCGGTGCCCTCGCGCACCGCCATGACCGAGCCCGCGACGTCGCCGTCCGAGATGAACTTGATCCGGGCGCCGGTCTCGCGGATCTCCTTGACGATGCCCTCGTGGCGGGGGCGGTCCAGGATGATCACCGTGACGTCTTCGACGGCCATGTTCTTCGCCTTGGCGACCCGGCGGATGTTGACCGAGGCGGGGGCGTTGATGTCGACGAAGTCGGCGGCCTCGGGGCCGGTGACCAGCTTGTCCATGTAGAAGACCGCGGACGGGTCGAACATGGTGCCGCGGTCGGCGGCGGCCAGGACGGCGATGGCGTTCGGCATGCCCTTGGCGTTCAGGGTGGTGCCGTCGATCGGGTCAACGGCGATGTCGACCTCGGCGCCGGTGCCGTCACCGACCCGCTCGCCGTTGTAGAGCATCGGGGCTTCGTCCTTCTCCCCCTCGCCGATGACGACGACGCCGTTCATCGAGACGGTGGAGATCAGAGTCCGCATGGCGTTGACCGCGGCGCCGTCGGCGCCGATCTTGTCGCCGCGACCGACCCAGCGACCGGCGGCCATGGCCGCGGCCTCGGTCACCCGGACGAGTTCCAGGGCAAGGTTGCGGTCGGGGGCCTCGGGAGAGACTTCGAGCTGGGGCGGCAGGTTGTGCTCGGTCATCGGAGCGCACCTTTCTGTACGACGACGGCCGGGATGTGAGGGTGCTGAAACTCTATCGGTACGTCGATAAATTGAGCAGGGCGGGTCACGTATGAGCGGAATACCGGTCAGCCGATTGGCCTGAGCGGACACCTTGCGCCGCTCGGGCGGTCGCCGCGCCTACCCCGGCGGTGATCGCTCCCGGCGATGCGGGACGATGGTGACGTGGCAAATATGAAGGGCAAGCAGACGATCCTGGACATGGTCCGGTCGCTGGCGGTGATCGGGATCGTCGTCGCGGGGATCTACATGTTCCTCCCACATGATGAGAAAGCCGATCCGACGCGCGTGGTCGACTACCGCGTGGAGACGATCACCGCCCGGCGCGCCGCTCCGTACCCGGTGGCCGCGCCCGTGGGCCTTCCCGACGAGTGGCGGGCGACCTCGGTGACGTACGAGCGCAAGAACGCCAACGCCTGGCACCTCGGCTTCCTCGACCCGGAGCAGCAGTACGTGGCCGTCGAGCAGTCCAGCGACGCCACGGCCAAGTTCGTCGCCAAGATCACCAAGCATGCGCAGGCCACCGGGCAGACGCAGCAGGTCGGTGACCTGACCTGGGAGCGCTGGGACGGCGAGAAGTACGACGCCCTCGTGCGGCAGGAGCAGGGCTACGTCACGGTGGTGACCGGGACGGCCTCCTTCGAGCAGCTCGCGAAGATGGCGGAGGCGCTGGAATTCAAGCAGGGCCAGGGCTGAGCCCAGGACCCGGCAGTCGCAGCTACGCGAGAAGCCGCCCGCCCCGGATCGGGGTGGGCGGCTTCTTCGTGTCCGCGTATGTGTGTCCGCGTATGCGTGTCCGCGTAGCGCGTCCGAACTCGGATGCCCGAGCTCGGGCGTCCGGACTCAGACCGTGGTGACGACCTGGTCGAACTCCAGGCGCGGGGAGCGCGGGAACCAGGCGTCCTCGCCCGGCTTGCCGATGTTGATGACCATCAGCGGGGTGTGGTCGTCGTCCAGGAACTCCTTCTGGATGCCCGCGAAGTCCAGGCCGGTCATCGGGCCGGCGGCCAGACCGGCGGCGCGGACGCCGAGGATGAAGTACGCCGCCTGGAGCGTGGCGTTGACCAGCGCGGACTGCTCGCGGACCGGACGCGCCGAGAAGAAGGCGTCCTTGGCCTGCGGGAAGTGCGGCAGCAGCTGCGGGAGCTCCTCGTGGAACTCGTTGTCCGCGGAGAGGATCGCGACCAGCGGCGCGGCGGCGGTCTTGGCCTGGTTGCCCTCGGCCATGTGCTTCACGAGGCGCTCGCGGGCCTCGGCGGAGCGGACCAGGGTGATGCGCAGCGGGGTCTGGTTGAAGGCGGTGGGGCCGTACTTCACCAGGTCGTAGATCGCCTGGACCTGCTCCTCGGTCACCGGCTCGTCGGAGAACGAGTTGGCGGTGCGGGCCTCGCGGAACAGCAGGTCCTGCGCGGCGGAGTCAAGAACGAGAGACATCGGAAAGCCTTCTTCCATACGGAGGTGAAGCGATGTCTCTGACTCTACGAGAAAAGTAGATGAAATTTCAACTAAATCCCCGGGTGGTGACTGAGCTCACTCCGCGTCGGCCCCCGCGTCCCGGGCCGCCAGCGCCGAGTCCAGCCGGGCGCGGGCTCCCGCCAGCCAGTGCCGGCAGACCTTCGCGAGCTCCTCCCCGCGCTCCCAGAGCGCCAGGGACTCCTCCAGCGAGGTGCCGCCGGCCTCCAGCTTGCGGACGACCTCGATGAGCTCGTCCCGCGCCTGCTCATACCCCAGCGACGTATCGGCCTCGGCCATTCCCGTTCTCCACCCTAAATGTGTAGTGCAGCGATTCAGTTGCGGCAGTATGGCGCCCGCGTTGCCCCGGTGTGCCTCAGCCGGGGCGTCAGTCGAGGCGTCAGCCGGGGCGTCAGCCGACCGGAGCCTGCGGCGGTTCCGGCTCCTGCGACGGCGTGTCCGTGTGCTCCATGACCCGTACGCAGAACTCGCCCTCCGCGACCCGGGCGCGCAGCACATCGTCCGCCGAGACCTCCCCCGGCGAGCGCACCACATGCCCGTCCGCCCGCTGGAGCACCGCGTACCCCCGCTCCAGGGTCGCCGCCGGGGACAGCGCCACCACCCGGGCGCGGGTGTGCGAGAGCTCCGATTCCGCCCGGTCCAGCAGGTGCCCCAGGGTGCGCCGGCTGCGCGCCAGCAGCGCCTCCACCTCGTCCTCCCGCGTCTCCACCATCCGCTGCGGGTGGACGAACACGGGCCGCGCGAGGGCGTGGGCGAGCCCCCGCTCCTCCCGGTCGAGCAGCCCGCGCACCGCGCGCAGCCCCCGGTCGCGCAGCTGGCGTACGCGCTCCAGCTCCTCGCCCACGTCCGGGACGACCTTCTTGGCCGCGTCCGTGGGCGTGGAGGCCCGAAGGTCCGCGACGAGGTCCAGCAGCGGCGAATCCGGCTCGTGCCCGATCGCGGAGACCACCGGGGTACGGGCCGCCGCGACCGTGCGTACGACCTCCTCGTCGGAGAACGGCAGCAGGTCCTCCACGCTGCCGCCGCCGCGCGCCACGATGATCACGTCCACCTCGTCCAGGGCATCGAGCTCCTTGACCGCCTGGATCACCTGGGGCACCGCATGCACCCCCTGGACGGCGACGTTGCGCACCTCGAAGCGGACCGCCGGCCAGCGCCGCCGGGCGTTCTCCAGCACATCGCGCTCGGCCGCCGAGGCCCGCCCGACCACCAGCCCGATCAGCTGCGGCAGGAACGGCAGCGGCCTCTTGCGGTCCAGCGCGAACAGGCCCTCGCCGGCCAGCGAGCGCTTGAGCTTCTCCAGCCGGGCCAGCAGCTCCCCGATGCCGACGGGCCGTATCTCCGTGGCCCGCAGGGACAACTGCCCGCGCGGGGCGTACCACTCCGGCTTGGCCAGGACGACGACCCGCGCGCCCTCCGTCACGGCGTCCGCGACCTCGTCGTAGACCTGGCGGAAGCAGGTCACGCTGAGCGAGATGTCGTGCGACGGGTCGCGCAGCGTCAGGAAGACCACCCCCGCCCCCGGCCGCCGCGAGAGCTGCGTGATCTGCCCCTCCACCCACACCTGGCCGAGCTTGTCGATCCAGCCCCCGATGAGCCGGGACACCTGACCGACCGGCAGCGGCGCGTCAGCCGACGTATTCAGACCCATGCACGCAGGCTAACCGCCAGGACTGACACCGGCGTCGGGCCCGGACCCCTGATCGTGCGCGCGTCGTTCCCGCTGGGCCACCAGCACCCCCAGGCCCACCACCAGCCACACCGCCCCCACCAGCTGCGCCGTCCGAGAGGCCTCGACGATCACCGCGACGGTCACCGCCGCACCGAGCACCGGGATCACCAGGTGCCGCCACCAGACCGGGGCCCCCTCAGCCCGCCGGACCACGAACCAGCCCACCACCGAGGCGTGCAGCAGGGTGAACGCCACCAGCGCCCCGATGTCGACGACGGAGACCAGTTGCTCGAGGCCGTCGTCGCGCCGGGCCGCCCACACCGCGGCGATCAGCGTGATCGTGGCCGCCTGGCCGCCACCAGCAGGGCCGGCCGCGGGGTCCCGGCGGAGGTGTGCGCCAGGACGCGCGGCAGCCGCCGCTCCCGGGCCATCGCGAACACGAGGGCCACGGCGCCGTGCGATTTGGCGTCGAGGGTGCCGAAGACCCCGACCGGGGCCATGGGGGCGATGAACAGCAGCCCGTAGACGACCAGGTCCCGGAAGCCCAGGCTCCGCCGCAGCTCGGTGTGCTCCGTACCGGTATCCGTCGCGGACGCCATCGTTCCTCCGGAGGATCAGCGGTACGGACATTCGATCAAGTGTGGGTCGAGCGGGCGACGACAGGCCTCCTGGAGACCCCCGTACGATGGACCGCATGACTGATTCCGCTCCTGCTGCTGCTTCCCGCCGCGTCCTGCTCGCCGCCCCCCGCGGCTACTGCGCGGGCGTGGACCGGGCCGTGATCGCCGTCGAGAAGGCTCTCGAGCAGTACGGTGCGCCGGTGTACGTCCGACACGAGATCGTGCACAACAAGTACGTCGTGCAGACCCTGGAGAAGAAGGGCGCCATCTTCGTCGAGCGGACGGAGGAGGTGCCCGAGGGCTCCATCGTGATGTTCTCCGCGCACGGCGTGGCGCCGACGGTGCACGAGGAGGCGGCGCGCGGCAAGCTCGCGACGATCGACGCGACCTGCCCGCTGGTCACCAAGGTGCACAAGGAAGCGATCCGGTACGCGCAGGAGGACTTCGACATCCTCCTCATCGGCCACGAGGGTCACGAGGAGGTCATCGGCACCTCCGGCGAGGCCCCGGACCACATCACGATCGTCGACGGCCCGGACGACGTGGACAAGGTGACCGTCCGCGACGAGTCCAAGATCGTCTGGCTCTCGCAGACCACGCTCTCGGTCGACGAGACCATGGAGACGGTCAACGCGCTGAAGACCAAGTTCCCGCTGCTGGTCTCGCCGCCGAGCGACGACATCTGCTACGCCACGCAGAACCGCCAGGTCGCGGTCAAGCAGATGGGCGCCGACTCGGACCTGGTCATCGTCGTCGGCTCGAAGAACTCCTCGAACTCCATCCGGCTGGTCGAGGTCGCGCTGGACGCGGGTGCGCGCGCCGCGTACCTGGTCGACTTCGCGAGCGAGATCGACGAGGCCTGGCTGGAGGGCGTCACCACGGTCGGCCTGACCTCGGGCGCCTCGGTGCCGGAGGTCCTGGTCGAGCAGGTGCTGGAGTGGCTGGCGGAGCGCGGCTACGCCGACGTGGAGCTGGTCAAGACAGCCGAGGAGTCGATCGTCTTCTCGCTGCCGAAGGAGCTGCGCCGCGACCTGCGCGCCGAAGCGGCCGCGCTGGTCGCCCAGGCCGCCGAGAAGGTTGCCGAGAAGTAGGGCCTTCTCTTCTCTACGGTGGGTCCATGCAGATCTTCGGTGTGGACATCGGCGGTTCGGGGATCAAGGGCGCGCCCGTGGACCTGGACCTGGACCGTGGCGAACTGGCGCAGGAGCGCCACAAGGTACTGACACCGCAGCCGGCCACCCCCGACGGGGTGGCCGGCTGTGTCGCGGAGGTGGTGCGCCACTTCGGCTGGGACGGGCCGGTGGGGGTGACCTTCCCGGGCGTCGTCACCGGCGGCGTCACGCGCACGGCGGCCAACATGGACAAGGGGTGGGTCGGCGTCGACGCGGCGTCCCTGCTCTCGCGGCGCCTGGACGGGCGGCCGGTCACGGTGCTGAACGACGCGGACGCGGCGGGGATCGCGGAGATGACGTACGGAGCCGGACGCGACCGCACCGGTACGGTCATCATGCTGACGCTGGGCACGGGCATCGGCAGCGCGCTCTTCACGGACGGCCGGCTGGTCCCGAACACGGAGCTCGGCCACCTGGAGCTCAAGGGCCACGACGCGGAGACGCGGGCGTCGGTGAAGGCCAAGGAGGACGGCGACCTGACCTGGGAACTCTGGGCGCACCGCGTCGAGAGGTACCTGGCGCATGTGGAGATGCTGTTCTCCCCGGACCTCTTCATCATCGGCGGCGGGGTCAGCCGCAAGCCGGAGAAGTTCCTCCCGCTGATCAAGGACATCCGGGCGGAGATCATCCCGGCGAAGCTCCAGAACAACGCGGGCATCGTGGGCGCGGCGATGGCGGCGAAGGAGTAGGGGCAGGGGCAAGGGCAATGGCCTCCCGGGGCCAGGGCCAGGGCCAGGGGCAGGGCCGGGGCCGGGGCAGGGACGGCGCTCCAGGGCCGTGACGTTCGGCTCAGGCCGCCCGCCTGGGCAGCCCCCTACGCCCGATCAGCACGGCCTTGCGGACCACGACGATCAGGGCCGCCACCAGGGTCCCCGCGTAGAGCCAGCCGGCGTGCAGGGACAGGGCGGAGACGACCCCCATCAGCTCCCCGCCGAAGCCGCCGGAGCCACCCGAGATGGGCCAGACTCCGGCGGCGAAGGCGATCGGCACGCTGATCGGCGCGGTGATCAGGTCGGCGGGCCGTACCCAGAGGGCGGTGGCCGCGGCCGCGGGCTGGAAGAGCAGCCCGTACACGAACAGCGAGGAGTCGAACAGCAGCCAGGCGATCCCGGCGGCCAGCATCATCGCGGCGCAGGCGAGCAGCCCGCCGCCGAGCCCGGTCAGCCGGGGCCGGGGCATCCTGCGCCCGAGCACCGGCCGGGGCCGCCCGCCGCCGCCCTGGGCGGGCACTCCCGGCATGGCCGGGCGGCGCGGCTGCTGCTGTCGCTGGGGGTGAACCGCCGGTCGCGTCCTGTATTGCTCCACCCCACCAAAGTAGGCGGGAGGGGCCCCGTCCGGCTGCCCGGACACGCGTACATCCACCGCCGCTCATCTGAAAGTAAACTGTCCGACGGCCCACACCTGGGCCGCCGCCCCCTCCAGCTACGGGAAGTCGCCAACGTGTCGCTCACGATCGGAATCGTCGGCCTGCCGAATGTCGGCAAGTCGACCCTGTTCAACGCCCTGACCAAGAACGACGTGCTGGCGGCCAACTACCCGTTCGCCACCATCGAGCCGAACGTCGGCGTCGTCGGCGTCCCCGACGAGCGCCTGAAGGTCCTCGCGGGCATCTTCAGCTCGCAGAAGATCCTCCCGGCGACGGTCGACTTCGTCGACATCGCCGGCATCGTGCGCGGCGCCTCGGAGGGCGAGGGCCTGGGCAACAAGTTCCTCGCGAACATCCGCGAGTCGGACGCGATCTGCCAGGTCATCCGCGCCTTCAAGGACGAGAACGTCGTCCACGTCGACGGCAAGGTCTCGCCGAAGGACGACATCGAGACGATCAACACCGAGCTGATCCTCGCTGACCTCCAGTCCATCGAGAAGGCAGTGCCGCGCCTGACGAAGGAGTCCCGCCTCCAGAAGGAGAAGGTCGCGGTCCTGGCGGCGGTCGAATCCGCCCAGAAGATCCTCGAAGCGGGCGACACCCTCTTCTCCAAGGGCATCACGAAGGGCACGGAGCAGGGCGACCTCCTCCACGAGCTCCACCTCCTGACCACGAAGCCCTTCCTCTACGTCTTCAACGTCGACGAGGACGAGCTCGTGGACGACGCCTTCAAGGCGGAGCAGAGCGCGCTGGTCGCCCCGGCTGAGGCCATCTTCCTGAACGCCAAGCTGGAGCAGGACCTCTCCGAGCTGGACGACGAGGAAGCCCTGGAGCTCCTCCAGTCGGTCGGCCAGAACGAGCCCGGCCTCGCCACCCTCGGCCGCGTCGGCTTCGCCACCCTGGGCCTCCAGACCTACCTGACGGCCGGCCCGAAGGAAACCCGCGCCTGGACCATCAAGAAGGGCGACACCGCCCCCGAGGCCGCCGGCGTCATCCACACGGACTTCCAGCGCGGCTTCATCAAGGCCGAGGTCATCTCCTTCGCCGACCTGGTCGCCTGCGGCTCGGTCACCGAAGCCCGCGCCAAGGGCAAGGCCCGCATGGAGGGCAAGGACTACGTCATGCAGGACGGCGACGTGGTGGAGTTCCGCTTCAACGTGTAGTCATCTCGTTACTGCATGTTAGATAATTTCCTCAAATGTGCAGGTCAGAAGGGGTTGGACTCTGACGAGTCCGGCCCCTTCTGCGTTCCCGTGCTGACGTGGTGCTGACTTTTCAGCTGCTTCGGGGCGGTGTGAGCTTGTCGAGGTCCAGGCTGATCTCGAAGGGCACCGGGCGCTGGAGGGTGCCCCGGAAGATGCCGGCGGGCGCGTAGACGCCGGTCGGTTCGTCGAGCTCGTAGACGTGCACGACGGGCGCCCCGCCCTCGTCCTCGATGCACCAGTAGTGCGGGATGCCGGCCTCTGCGTACTTGCGAAGCTTTACTGTGCGATCGCGGTGGGCGGACTCGGGGGATATGGCCTCCACGACGAGCTTCACGTCCTCCGGGGCGTACCAGGTGCGGTCAGGGTCATAGGGCAGGTCCGTCAGCAAGAGGTCCGGCTCGGGGCGGTTGCGGGCATCGAGGCGGATCGTCATCTCCCGCTCGACCTCGAAGCCGGTCGGCGCCTGCGCCATGAGCGTGGTGGTCAGGGCGGTGACGAGGCGGCCATGCCAGGACCGCTGTGGCGACATCATGAAGACGAGTGCTCCGTCGATGAGCTCGGTGTGGCGTGGTGCCTCGGGGAGGCGGTCCAGGTCCTCCGCGAACCAGCCTTCCGCGCGCGGCGGGCGCATCCAGTCGGGCAGTGCGGTCATGGGACAACCCTAACGATTGTGGCCGTCACGAGGGGAAGTTGTGCTGCTGATCCATAACCGGCGCATGGACGTCGCCGGGATACTCGAAGCCGCCTCGCTGCTGGTGCCCGAAGGGGTTGCCGGCGAGAACGACATCACGGTGTCCGACATCTGGGAGTACCTCGCGTACGACGAGTGGGATGTCGCGCTCGACCTGCTGGAGGAGCTGGGGGACGAGTGGACGGCGCCGACAGGCTTCTGGTGAGGACTTGGCACGCGCGGCCGGGATGATGGGGCTCGAACGGAGCCGGGAGTGGTGCTGGTGGCGGGGCGCCGAGACGCGAGTGGGCGTCATCCGAGCTGATCTCGCGCTTCGAACCGGCCGGGGAGACGTTCAGGCGTACGCCGATTCCTGGAGCCGGGGTGCTGCGGCCGATGTGGGACATCGGCAACCGGAGGGACTACGGAGAGCGTGACCTGGACATCGCCCGGGTGTGGGTCGAATTCGCTGGTGAACTCGCGCCCGGCGCTCGGGCTCCGGTGCGGCTCCTGCCCCTGACCTCGGCGCGGTGGAGGCACCTCGCCCCGGGCGACCGGATCACGCTGTACGAGACCGCGGTGGCCGCCGGGACGGCGACGATCCTGGAGGTGCAGCCTCCGTCGGCGTAGAGGGAGCTCGCTCCACGGTGCTGATTCTGTGCTGACTTGAACCCCTCAGAACCACGTTTCCGCAGGTGGGAGCGTTGTTGTGCACATCCGCTTCAACGTGTAGTTGATCTCACGAAAGCCGTCTGACCTGCGATGGAGCCGGTTGGGCGGCCTTTGTGTGTCGCATGGAGTCCGCAGGCGTGCTGGATCCGGCTCGGCGCACTGAATCAGCCCGAGGTGCGGCGGAGCGGAGCCCATTCGTAGTTTCGCGTGCCCGGTACGTGGGTGCACCGCAGCACGTAGCCTTCCGGGCTGAACTCGATCGCCAGCTCGTCTTCCGCCTTGCAACGGCTGAAAGCGCCGGGGCCTTCGGGGTCGGCCATTCCCGTGGCGGCATCGGTCGGCACGAGGCGCGCCGGAGATCCGCCGGCTGACGGCTTCTCGCTGGGGCGGCCCCCGGGCGGCTCGGCACCGCCGCTTCCATCAGCCGCTACAGCCAGAGCCACAGCCGCGGCGATCGCCGCCGTGCACGCCAGGACGGCCGCGGTCACAGCTGCCCGCCGTCGCGGTCCGGTCAGCTGTGGTGCCCACTCGGGGGGTGTGGCCGACCGGGACGCAGTATCGGCAGCCGGGCCGTCGGCGTCGGCCAACGACCGGCCCGGACCCAACCCGTCGGCGAACTGGTCCGGAACGATGAAGGGCTCGCCCTCCCACAGCACCGGCCACCGTTCGTCACCGAGCCTCGTCCGCAATCGTGCTATCGCGTCGCGTGCCGACACGGCCGAGGGCCGCCGCTCCGGCTGGTCGGCAACCATCGCGTCCACCAGTTCCGACGGGCCGCCCAGACTGCGCAATACGACCCCGGCCGCGTACAGGTCCTGAGCGGGTGAACTGTCCGCGCCCTTCAGGACCTCGGGCGCGAGGTACCCGGGAGTACCGACCGCCACGGCCCGGGAGGTCAGCCGGAGATGGGGGCTGACGCGGGCGACTCCGAAGTCCGCGAGCAGCAGGTGCGGTCGCCCGGAGCCGGTCGCGGTCAGGAGCAGATTCGACGGCTTGACGTCGCGGTGCACCAGACCGGCGGCATGTACGGCGGCAAGCGCGTCCAGCATCTGCTCGGCCATCAGGAGGCCGATGGCCGGGGGGAGTGCGCCGTAGTCGTCGAGCAACCCGGCCACCGTGCCGCCGCGCACCAGAGGAAGCACCAGCCAGGCCTCGCCCTCCCGGATGAACCAGTCCACCGGCGCCA
The DNA here is from genome assembly GCF_018614095.1 of Streptomyces sp. ISL-87. Taxonomy (GTDB): domain Bacteria; phylum Actinomycetota; class Actinomycetes; order Streptomycetales; family Streptomycetaceae; genus Streptomyces. Next base: position 22,655 of record NZ_JAGGOY010000124.1, read on the forward strand.
GGACATGCGGATGCCCGATCCGGACCGACTGCTCGCAGACCAGCCGCCACAAGGACTCGACATCCGAGCCGCCGGACACTTTGACCGCCACCTCGGCGCCGTCGCGCCTGTCGACGGCGCGCCAGACCGTGCCCTGCGCGCCCGTGGCAATCGGCTCGACCAGTACATAGCGGTCGGCGAGTATCCCCCCTGGTTCCATAGGCCGGAGCCTATCGCCGCGTCAGCGCAGGGCGTTGAGCCGCCGCACGAGATCGACGGCCTCGTCGGTCCGGCCCGCACCGCACGTACGCAGGATCTCGGCGAGGCCCGGGTGATGCACCTCGACCGCATCAGCCGCGTCCAGGATGTCGACCGCGCCGGCCGTGGCGGTCAGCAGGTTTCGCAAGGAACGGACGAACCAGCGTTCCGCCTCCGCGGAGGGGCTCTCGGGCGGGGAGAAGGGGGCGACCGGCGCCCCCAGTGAGTCCTGCCCCGGCGTCGTCTGGGTCCGGATCTCCGCAAGGAGGCCCGCCACAGTTGAGGGTTCCGCGGCCCCGCTGCGTACGTCTTGCGCGCGCTGGATCAGTGTCGACAAGCGTGCGGCGGCGTCCGGGTTGGCGATCCGGGCGCGCTGCCCCCGCATCACCAGGCTGAGCATGGCCGGAGAGATGCCCATGACGTTGGCGAGCGCCGACTGGCTGATCCCGAACGTGGTGCACAGCTCCCGGCAGATCTCACCCAGTGGCGCTCCGTACCACTGCCGCTGGAGTTCCAGGTTTCGTGAGACCGCGGTGTCTTCCATGGCCTCGACGCTAGGGAGATGATTGACACTTGTCAAAGGTGGTTTTCATCTGTCAATCTCATTTTCGTCGGTAAACCCCTCGTGATTGGTCGTCATCATGCCCATGAAGCGCGCCTCAGGCCTGTTCGCCGCTGTCATCGTCGCCGGGCTCGGACTCACAGCGTGCCAGCAGGCCGACTCCGGTGCGACCGGAGGAGAAAAGGCGCCGTCCGCCGCTTCCAGCTCCGCCGCGGACACCGGCAAGGCCTCGGGCGCTCCCGCCGCTACGCCGTCCGCCGTGGTCGGAGGCACCACCCTCCCAGCGGATCTCCCGGCCGGCCTGCCGCTCCCGCAAGGAGAGCTGACGTCGGTGACCGGCACCGCCGGCAGCTACGTCCTCGTCTACCGCTCCTCCGGCACGGCCGGCCAGGTCGCTCAGTACGCGACGGCTCTGGAGTCCGCCGGGTACACGGTGACGCGGGGCGGGGGCACCGTCGCCGCCTCCGAAAAGGGCGTCGATGTTGTCGTTACTTCGACTCCGACCACCCTGACGGTTGCGCTCTCCCAGGAGTGACCGACTGGCCGACGGAAGGCGAGCGCCTCGGCGTTCGCCTCCGCCCCCTGGACCCGTCGCTCTGCGCACGTCCGAGCGCCTGTCGAGCTGCGGCGCCCCCGGCCGGGGCGAATGCCATCGGCGATCACGATGCAGTCCGCAGGCAGTCCGCAGGACGCTCGTAAGCGCCCGCCCTAATCCAACGCACGCCAGCGGAGAAATGCCAGGTCGGCGCCCTGGATGGGGCTCCGCCGCAGGTCAGGATCGGGCCCCAGACATTCCGCTTCAACGTGTGATCGGTCGGGGACAGGCGGCCTGACCTGCGAGAAAGCAGGTCAGGCCGCCGTGCTGTCCGCGGCAGTCCGCAGAACTTGGAGCAGCTACGTGTCGTAGACCGTGGAGCGGTGTCCGACGTGTACGACCCACACCACCAGCTCTCCGTTGTCGATCGTGTAGACGACCCGGTAATCGCCGACTCGTAGGCGACGGCGTTCTGGCTGCGATACGAGTGCGGTGGTGCTGAAGCCGAGGGGATCGCTTTCCAGCTCGGTCAGCTTGGCCAGGATGCGCAGCGCCATGTCGCGAGGGATCTTGCGCAGCTCGGCCTGCGCCTCGGGTCGGAAGACGGTTCGGTACTCACTCACCGCGCGCCAGCGTCTCCCTCATGATGTCCTCGATCGGGATGCCGGTGGCCGGATTGGCCATGCGCTCGTCGATGATCCGGTTGATCTCGCGCTCTTCCCATTCCTGGTACTTGCGCAGCACCTCGATGGAGACGACTGCGGCGACCTCCTTGCCTCGGCGCGTGATCACCGTTGGCACGTCGTCGCGATCGGCCCGCTCCACTACCTCGGCGAGGTGGGCACGCACGTCGCGGATGGACTCTATGGGCAGCGGCTGTGTCATGGGCTCAAGCGTACCGAGTGTGCCATGTGTACACAAGCGCTATGGTCTTGCGCCGGCCTGGCGGTGCTGGATGTGCTGGATGAACCGGCACCGTGCTGGATGGGTGCTGGATGGGATCTCTCAGAGGACGCTAAGTCCCTT
>NZ_JAGGOY010000125.1 GCF_018614095.1 Streptomyces sp. ISL-87
CGTAAACGCACCGGTGTTGCTGTGCCCGTTCTGCTGCCACCCCTCACAACGACCGTGTTTCGGCACCTACTGCCGGTCGCTCTTAGCCCATTCCGCCAGCAGGTTGAGGTGGTACAGCTCCTCGCTGGACTTCGTCTTGAACCTCCGGTCACCGATCACCGGGTCCATCTGGTCGCCGGTGCCCAGCAGCTCCACCAAGGTCCGGGCGTCCGCGAGAGTGATGCGGCCGGTCTGCGTCAATTTCCGTCCCGCGCCGATCCACCCGACCAACTCCCGCACCTGTCCCACGGTCTTTCCATGAGACTCGTCCACAACCGCTCCGTTCCGTGCCCTCGCCGCCTCGCCGAACCTACCCTCCCGCACCGCCGTCAGCAGTAGGGTGCTTCCGGTGAGCGAGTACCAGTACTACGAGTTTCAGGCCCTCGACCGGCCGCTGAGCGGCGACCAGCGGGAAGCACTGCGGAGCGTCTCCAACCGTGCCAGGATCACCGCCACCAGCTTCACCAACGAATACCACTGGGGCGACCTGCGGGGGAATCCGCGAAACCTGGTGGAGCGGTACTTCGACGCCCATCTGTACGTCGCCAGCTGGGGCACACGCCGGCTGATGCTCCGCCTGCCTCTACAGCGCCTGGCCCTGCGCAGCGTCCAACCGTACGGTCTCGGCCACCACGTCGAAACCTGGGCCACCCGAACCCACCTTCTCCTCGACCTGACCAGCGAGGACGAGGACGCCGACTGGGACGAGGGAGCCGACGATTCCCTGGCAGCAGTCATCGGCGTACGCGAGGAACTCGCCACCGGCGATATGCGGCCCCTCTATCTGGCGTGGCTCTCCGCCCTCTCTGCCCGGGAAGCCGAGGACGACGAGGACGACGAGGACGACGAGGACGACGAGGACGACGAGGACGACGAGGACGACGAGGACGACGAGGACGACGAGGACGACGAGGACGACGAGGACGACGAGGACGACGACGAAGAGGAGTACCAGTCCTCCCTGGAGCCTCCCGTCCCCGCCGGCCTGGGCGAACTCACGGCTCCGCAAAGCGCGCTCGCGGACTTCCTGCGCGTCGACACCGACCTGCTCACTGTCGCCGCACACAGCAGCACCGCGGCGCCGGAACCCGCGGCCCGTCTGACACGGAAGGAGCTCGCGCGACTCGTCTCCGCCCTCCCGAACGAGGAGAAGGACGCCCTACTGGTGCGCCTCGCCCTCGGCCCGGAACCCCACTTGCACAGCGAACTCGTGCACCGTCTGCGGGAAACTTCCGCCCCGGCGACCGCACCCGGTCGCCGGACCGCCGCCCGGCTGCTGGATGCGGCGCACACCCGCCGCGCCGAGCGCCACGGGCACGCCGAACGCGACCGGTTGCGAGCCCGCGCCACGCGCCTGACCGCACTCGCCGCCGAAGCGGACGTCATCTGGAACCAGGCCGAAGCACACATCGCCTCCAAGAAGACCAGTGCCTACGACGCGGCGGTCGCCCTCCTTCGTGACCTGCGCGATGCCTGCGCTCACGCCGGACACGGTGTCGATTTCCAGCAGCGTCTGGGGCTCCTGCGCGACACCTACCGGAGCCGGCCCGGCCTCATCCACCGTCTCGACAGTCACGGTCTCCGGTAACTCGGCCGCCGGCACGGAAGAAGACGGTCAGGCGTGGTTGACCGGGAGGACGTCCGGGGAGAGGGCGCCGACGTGGGCCGCGGCCGAGGTCATGCGGCGGCGGTGATGGCGGCGGCAGAGGACCTCGTAGCCGATCTCCTCCGCCGGGCGGTTCACGTCACCGACCACCACCTGGGCGCCTTCCACGACCATCTCCCCTCCCACCGTGCGGGCGTTGTGCGTGGCGCGGGCACCGCACCAGCAGAGGGCCTCCACCTGGAGCTGCTCCAGGCGGTCCGCCAACTCGATCAGGCTCTGCGAGCCCGGGAAGAGCTTCGTGCGGAAGTCCGTGGTGATGCCGAAGGCGAAGACGTCCAGGCCGAGGGCGTCCACGATCCGGGCCAACTGGTCGATCTGGTCGGGCTCCAGAAACTGAGCCTCGTCCACGATCACGTAGTCCGCCTTGCCACCCTTCGAGAGCATGCCCTCCGGCGCCTCGATCGCCTCCGTCACCAGACCCAGCCGGGACGACAGCTTGCCCTCCCCCGCCCGGTCGTCCCGCGTGAAGATCACGCCCTGAAGCCCCCGCGCGTCGCGGTTATGGGCAATCTGGAGCGCCAAAGTCCTATTGCTTGACCAACCTCCATCATCGGCACCGTCGGCACGCCCGCAGGTCCCGCCGGTCGTACGCGTGGCGTGGGACGGCTTCGAGCGCTGGCCCCGCATCGCTCCGTCCGGATTCACCACGGCGCGGACTTCGGCACGCGCCACCACCAGACGTGGGCTTGCGTCGCTCGGCCCCGCCCGGTGCGCAGCCACGGGTCGAGCGCTCCCGTCACGTCCTGGTCGGTGGCGGCCGCGAACCGGGCGTCCAGTGCGTCCAGAACACCCGCCAACTCCGCTCGCACCGCCTCCGGGAGGGAGGCCATCACCCCCGCCAGCGAGTCCCTGCCGTCGAGGTCGTTCTCATAGGCGCTGAACGGGTAGAACTCGTCCGGGCGGGGTCCCGATTCCAGGATCCGGCCCAGTCGCTCCCACGCCTCGAACCGCCGACGTACGGAATACACCGGCTCGGTGACCGCCTCCCGCCGCTCCGGGGACAGCCGGGCCCGTTCCACCTCCAGCCGCTCCGCGTCGACGGCGGCCACCGCCGCCCCCGCGGCAGGCGACAGTCGCGCCCACAAGGCGTCCGTCTCGGGGGTCCCGCTCATCCGTGCCTCACTCATTGATCTGTTCCAAGTAGTACTGGTAGCCGCGGTCCGGTTGCATAAAGGTGCCGTTCTCCCCTTCCCGAATGAGCATCGTGCCGGTCGACTCGTCCCACCAGGCCCAGCGAGGCGTGCCCGAAGGGGTACTGCGCATCTTCACCCCCGGGCTGTTGGTCATCATGTCTTCCAGGTGTTCCGGCACGTCCAGGTCGTCCACCCCGGGAATTCCGCGCTTCTTGATGTCGCCGTGTGCGGCGATCTTGTCCGCCAGCATGGGGAGGTTCCCCCCCTGGCTCGCCGGGTCCGGCTCCCCGATCTTGCATTCCGGGGCCAGCCCGAGGTAGTCGGTCCAGGTCAGCGGGTCGAGGACGTACGTGGCGGGGTTCGGCGCCGGGCCCAGGCCCAGCGGGTCCGGGCTGAGGTAGCGGGCGGTCTCGGGGTCGTAGGTGCGGAAGTAGTTGTGGTGCAGTCCGGTTTCGGGATCGTAGTACTGGCCCGGGAAGCGGAGCGGTGTGTACGCGGTCGCGTCACGGTTCCACGCGGTGGCGCCCCAGAGCGTGGCCCGAACACGCCAGGCGATTTCCCCGTTCTCGCCGACCAGTTCCTTCGGGGTGCCGATCAGATCCGTGACGATCGCGAAGAACCGCTCGTCCACCGTCTCCTGGGTGGCGTCGGCGACGATCCGCTCCGTCTGAGCCAGCGGATGCAGCCCGTTGTGGTCCCAGGAGACGACGACCGAACGGCCGTCCCGCTCGGGTTCCCCCGAGGCCGCGGCCGCCACGGCCGTGGTCTGCTCGCACAGGGTGCTCTCGTCCCACGTGAAGAGCGTTTCCTCCGCCACCCGGCCGTCGTCGGCCAGGCGCTGCTTCGACGTCCGCCGGCCCAGCGCGTCATGGCGGTAGCGCCAGCGCGTCCCGTCCGGGGTGACCACCCCGGTGAGCCTCCCGTCCGCGTCCCACGTGTAGCGCCAGATGTCCGGCTTGCGGGAGAGTCGCACCTTCCGGCGCAGGACCACGCGACCCCGGGCGTCGTGCTCGTAGCGCACCGCGCCCGCGCGGACGATGCGCGTGCCCTGGTACGCGCGCTCGCCGCGAGCCTCGGCGCCCGGGTGGCCGTCGGGCCAGGAGGCGGCGCACTGGTTGCCCGCCTCGTCGTAGGCGTACCGCTCCGTCCAGCCCTCCGCCCGGACGGCCGTGATCCGGCCCACCGCGTCCCGCTCGAAGGTCCTGGCGCCCCCCAGGGCGTCCTCGCTCCCCGCCAACCGGCCGTCGGCGCGGTACGTGTACCCCCGCCGCTGGAGAAGGGCGCCGTCACGCCCCACCACCTGCTGGCCCGTGATCCGGCCCAGCTCGTCGAGCTGGTCGAAGACGGTGGCCGCGGAGCCGACCGTGCGGGAGACCTCGCGGCCCGCCGCATCCCGGTCGAAGGCGACGGTGCGGCCCGACGTGGTGAGCGTGCTGCGCCGGCCGGCCGCGTCGAAGGCCCAGCGGCTCTCCGCTCCGCCCGGGGTGGTGCGTACCGCGCGCCGGTCCAGCTCGTCGTAGCCGTAGGTGAGGGTGCGGTCGTCGACGGTCTCGGACAGGAGACGGCCGTGGCGGTCCCTCAGCCGGGTCAGCCGGGTTCCGTCCGGTGACGTCGCGGCGGCCAGTTCGTCGAAGACGTCGTACTCGTACTCCGTGACACCGTCCGCGCTCTGCTTGCGGACGGTCTGGCCCAGCGGGTTGTACGCGAACGTGACCGGCTCGGCCCCGTCGTCGGCCCGCGACACCAGGCGTCCCGCCGCGTCGTATCCGTACGCGACCGTCCGTCCGTCGAAGTCCGATTCCGAGCGGAGCCGGCCAGCCGGATCGTAGGCGTAGTCCCACGACAGCCCCTGCGGGCCGGTCACCCGGGTCAGCCGCAGTTCGCCGTCGTAGTCGAACGCGTACCGCAGGCCGTCCGGCCCGGTCCTCGCCGAGAGCAGGTCGAAGTCGGTGTACTCGAAGAGGGTCCTGCCGCCCAGCGCGTCCGTACGGCTGAGGCAGTTGCCCTCACCGTCGTACGTCCACGACTGCTCGCTGCCGTCGGGGGCGATCCGGCGGGCCGGCCTGCCTTCCACCGTCCAGTCCATGCGCGTGACGGCGCCCAGCGGGTCGGTGAACCGCACGACCCGGCCGAAGGCGTCCCTCTCGAAGCGACTGACGGCGCCCAGCGGGTCCGTCACCCGGGAAGCCAGGCCGGAGCCGTCGCACTCGATGCGGGTGACTGCGCCAAGGGCGTCGGTCAGCGAGAGCAGCTGCCCGCGCTCGCCGTACTCGGCCGTCTTGGTGACTCCGCTGGGCGAGGTCAACGAAGTGCGGTTGCCCCGCTCGTCATAGGTCTGACGGAAGACCCGGCCGTCGTCGCCGACCACCTTCACCGGCAGGCCGAGATCGTCGTACTCCATCCTGCCCCGGCGCCCGTCCGGCCGGACGAGTTCCGTGAGCAGGCCCCGTGCGTCGTAGGTGCGCCGGGTGGTCAGGCCGAGCGCGTCCGTCTCCGCAAGCAGCCGGCCCTGCCGGTCGTACTCGTAGCGCACGGTGGCGCCCAGTTCGTCGATCCGGGCGACCACGCGGTAGGCGTCGTCGACCAGGTAGCGGCGGGTGTGGCCCGAGCCCGTGGTGGCGGCCGTCACGCGCAGCCCGGTCCCAGGGTCCGCCTCGGAGTACGCGAGAGTGAGGGCCATGTGGCCGGCGGCACCCCCTTCCGCGATGCAGCGGTCCCGCTCGTCGTAGGCGTAGTGGTACCTACGGTTGTTGGTGTCGGTCCAGGAGGTGATGCGGGAGCGCTCGTCGTAGGTGAAGCGCAGTGGCCGTCCGGAGGAGTTGACGACCTCGGTCAGGTTCCCGTCGGTGTACCCGTACGCCAGCACGCGTGGGCCGCCGGTGAGGTGCAGGGCGGTGATGCGGCCCTCGGCGGTCTCAAAGCGCAGGTGGTAGCCACCGGAATGGGCCATCCCCAGCGGCGTGCCCGCGTGGTCGTACTCAAAGGTGATGAGGTTGCCGTTGCGGTCTTCCAGCTGGGCGATGGGCGCGATGCCGTCGGCGTCCGGGTCGCCGTCGGGCGGGGTGAAGCGGCGTATGTGGCCGGTGGTGGGGTCGCTGAGCGTCCAGTCGCCGTCCGGGGTGCGCTCCAGCGGATGGCGGGGCGCGGAAGGGGACACCGGCAGGACGGCTATGCCGGGGGCGGGGTGCGGGTACGGGACGGAGAGGCCGTCCTCGGTGACGAGCACGACGCCTTCGGCATCGACCTCCAGGTGCTGGTCGACCGTCGATGCCCAGGTCGGACCGAACCAGCGGCCGCTCGCGTACCCCGATTCCGCGCGCCGGGTGAAGGCCAGCGGCAGGACGCCGGGCAGCACGATGTCGGTCTGCGGGAGGAACATCCGGCCCGAGGCCAGGTCGACGGGGTCGGTCCCGTCGCACCGCTTCTCGCAGTCGGGCCGTTCGCCCTTGTTCGGACCGTCCGCGTCGTTGCCGGTCCGGGCCGGGCCCTTGCGCTCCGCGGCCTTAAGGTCGTCGAGGTGTTTGGCGGCCGCGCCGGCCCTCTTCGCTGTGCCGAGGCCCTTGGAGCCGAGGAGGTCCGGGATGAATTTGCCGATGCCCTCGTTGGAGTCCTTCATGAACTCGTCGAGCATCTGCTTGCCCGCGCCCCACGGGTCGTTGGCCATGGTGAGCAGGCCCGTGACCGTCGAGTTGAGGTTCGTCCGGTACTCGGCGGGATGCGAGATGTTGTAGAAGTCCAACGGGTTCAGCGCGCGGGCAAAGTTGAGGGTGCCGGCCGTGCCCTTGATCACGCCGCCCAGGAAGTGGTTGCCGGCCAGTACGAAGTACTCCTGACCATCACCGAGCTGCTCGGCGTACGAGGGCTTCTTCGGGGCCTTGTCGCGGGCCGAGCAGACTGCCGTACGGGTCGTCTCCGCGACCTCGTTGCGCTGCTTGCGGGCGCTGGTGAGCTTTTCCTTGGCAGCGGAGACGAGGGGCTTTCCGGGGTCGTCGAAGTCATCGGACGGCCTCGGCGGCAGGTGGTCCTGCTTCGCCTTCACCGCAGCCTCGTAGGCGTCGGCCTGCTTGTTGTACGCGTTACGGGCGTCGGTGGAGACCTTGTTCGCGTGCTCGTAGTCCGCCAGGGCCTCCTTCGCCTGGCCCTGCGCCCACTCCACGGTCTCGGCGAAACGGCCCATCGCGTCGGCGGCCTTGCCGAAGGCCTCCGCTGCCTCGAACCAGCGGGGCGGCTCCTTGGCCACCGCCTCCCGGAAGGCGTCCGCGGACTTGCCCTTGAGGCCCTCGGGCTCCCCGATGCCCTTGAGGCCGTTGCCGACCTGATCGAAGGAGGCCTTGAAGTCGTTCAGGTGCGAGACCTGCTCGCGGATCTTGGCGACGCTGCCGTAGACCAGCTTCTTCGGGTCGTCGGTCTGGCCGAGCTCGAGTTCCTCCACGTCCGCGCCGAGCCGGTTGGCGGCGGAGCGGCTCTTGTCGCGGATCCAATCGCCGGCATCCTCCAGGCCGACCTTGTCCACTGCGCCGGCCGTCTTATTGCCGGCCCACTCGATGGCATCGCCGACCCCCTCGACAGCGTCCTCGGCCACGTCCTCGACCGAGTCGGGTATGTAGTCGCGCCATCCCATCAGTTACCGCCCCCGTCGCCGTTCGCCTGATCCAGCAGGTCCTTAAGCGAACCGATCCTGCCGCTGGAGGTCAGCGTGTCCTTGGTCTCCGACCAGTTCTTCTTGATGTCCTCGCCGCTCTTCTCGAACGACTCCGCGCTGTAGTCCGGCTTGTAGACATCAGCCCGCCAGATGTCGTCCCAGTCCTTCTTCTCGATATCGTCCTCACTGGCATGCGGATTGCCGTACGCGGCATTGGCGACCACCTTGAACGCCCCCTGCACGTACTGGTCCTCCTCCCACACCGTGCCAGCGGCAATGCCGAGGGACTGGGCGAGGGTGCTGGCATCCTGCACGAGGCTCCGCACGCCCCACTCCCATCGCTCGCAGAAGTCCTCGAAGTCGGTGGCCAGCCCTGCATGCCCGGCCTCCATCCCCGTCATCGACAAGTCACTGAGACCAGAACCCATGGACGCGCCTGCGGCATCCCCCGACTCACGCAGCTCCGAGATCGCCGCGCGCAGCCCGTCCTGAATGTTCTTGACCGCGGCAGGCGAGACCTCCAGGTCCCCATCGCCCGCCATCAGGCCACGCCCACAGCGTCGACGGCATACGCGTCGGGGACGATCCCCGCCACCGGCGGGAAGAGCATCGAACCGTCCTCGTCGGCCACGTTCACGGCTACCCCCGCCGGACCGTCGGCCATCGGGACCACCGCATCCACAAGCCGCGCACCCAGAATCGAAAGGTAAGGCCACTCCCGGTCCGCCTCCGCACGCGCCTCCGCAAAGCGGGCCAGCGCCTCTTCATCCGTGAACGCATACAGCCAACGAATCCCGCCCCTGACTGCGGACATCAGGCCGCCATGGGAACCGTCAGAGTCACTGAGACCGTTGGCGTCGGCGGCGAACGGAACGAGCAGCACAGCCCGTCGGAACTCACCCACCAACCGAGCCGGATCACCCCCGCCATCCCGGATGGCTGCTATCTCCCCGGTCAATTCCATGATCTTCATCCCCCAAGTGCTGGTCAGCGACCCAGAGGGAACCGTACCTTGGGTGATTGCGCCGCTTTCAGGGGGATCTCTGCCGTGCGACGTGGCGCCTACGGTCCGGCGCCAGGGGTTTGAGTTCATCGGCGAGTGGAAACGCACCTCCTGTTCGCAGGCGCCGTCCTGAACATCCGACACAACCGTGTGATCAGCAGGCTGTCCCCGAAGCGTGCGAAGTCCTCTTCCCAGATCGAGGGCTGCGGCGAAGACCACGTCATGCAGCGCTGATTTCCGCAAGATCAGTTGTGAGGCGCTTGGTTCCTCCCGATGCTCTGGTGTCATGGGCTGGCTGTGGGGCCCGCGCTCCCGCAGCTCGGATTGCCACACCGTGAGCGACCGCCTCCCCACAGTCCGCTCGGCCCAGAGTGGCGAGCTGGGGGACGGAACGCCGACGCAGAGCCTCTGCTCTTTGGTCAGGCATGCACGAGGGGAGGGGGATCGTCCGGACGTCGTCGAAGACGGTGCCCAGGATGGCGGGGGCGTCTTCCAGGGTGAAGCGGGCAGTGGGGTTTGCCGGGCGAAGCCCACCCGGCGCCTACCCCACCGGCATCACCGTGCCCGACGAAGTGATGGCCGCCCTGCCCCCTGACCGAGCACGAGTGGCACGGAACATGGAACTACACCCTGCACCCCCAACCGCCGACCCCGCCGCCCACTCCCCGTCACGAGGACCGCAGCCAGCCAGCCGACCGGGCCCCCGGCTGGCTGCACCATCCCGTGATCACCGGGATGCAGGCCCACGAGTTCGCCAGGCTCCTGACCGAGGCCGAGCAGTACATCCTCGACCATCCACCGATCAGCCTGCACCACAGCGGGCCCGGCGCCGCACCCTGCGCCGAGGCCCGCCCTCACTGTCCGACCGGCTCCTGGTCACCGTGATCCGACACCGCTGGAAGACCCAGGTCAGAGCACTTACCACCCTGCTGAGCTCACCGGCAAACGCAGTCGGCGACGCGACCCACGAGATCACCCCGGTCCTGGAAGGACTTGGCCACCCCGTCAAGTCCGCCCCGTCAAGTCCGCCCCGATTACGGCAGCCACCGCCCAGGACCTCGCGAACCTCATCGGGCTGACCAGACCCAAAAACGATCAGTAATTTATCGGCAGGTCCCTGGAGGCGGATGCCGAGAGGCTTTGCAGACCACCGCACAGTGAACCGGCCTATTCGGCCGACAACCCTCAGTCAGAGCCCACAGGCAGGACGTCCGGCGAGAGCGCGCCAGCGCGGACAGAACCGCTCGTCATACGGCGACGATGGTGACGCCGGCACAACACCTCGTAGCCGACCTCCGCAGCGGGGCTACTCACATCACCGACAACGACCTGCTCACCTTCCACCACCATCTCGCCGCCCACCGTGCGGGCATTGTGCGTAGCACGCGCCCCGCACCAGCACATCGCCTCCACCTGCAGCGTCTCAAGGCGGTCCGCCAGCTCGATCAGCCGCCGCGAGCCAGGGAAGAGCTTCGTGCGGAAGTCGGTGGTGATACCGAAGGAAAAGACATCCAGGCCCAAGTCATCCACGACCCGCGCCAATTGATCGATCTGCACCGGCTCCAGGAACTGCGCCTCGTCCACGATCAAGTAGTCGACCTTGCCGCCCTGCGACAGCCGGTCGACGACATAGGCATACAGATCCATGCCCTGCACCGCCTCGACCGCGTCGGTCACCAGCCCGAGCCTTGAAGAGAGCTTCCCCTCCCCCGCACGGTCATCCCGAGTGAAGTTCAGACCCTGCAGCCCCCTCGCCGACCGGTTGTGCGCAATCTGTAGAGCCAGAGTGCTCTTTCCGCAGTCCATCGTTCCGGAGAAGAACACCAGCTCGGGCATGGGAAGTACGGGACCTTTCGGGCGTGGGAGGGCAGGGCGGAAGGGGCGAGGGGTCAGGAGCGGATTTCGAGCAGCGGGACGAGCTGCTCGGCCGCGGTCATGGAGCCGTGCATTCCGGCGAGCGCCGACTCGTTGGGCTCGTTCCGGGAGGCAGTGATCGCGACATCGGCGTGGGCGGCCGCGACCACGTCGCCGATCCGCCCGAGGACGCGCTCGTCGCACTCTCCCGGTGTCCCGAACCAGCCCAGTTCCAGGGCCTCTTCACGGCTCGCGACCCAGAACCGGTCGCCGAGCACCTCGCGCCACACGGTCAGTACGTCGGCCTCGGCGCCCGGTACCGCGTACACGTGCCGGGCCCGGCCCTCGCCGCCCAGCAGGGCCACGCCCGCGCCCAGCTCCCAGTCCTCGTCGAAGTCGATCCGGGAGTCCTCGTCGAACGGGACGTCGACCATGCCGTGGTCTGCGGTCACATACAGCGCGGTACGGGGCGGCAGCTGCTCGGCGAGCCGCTGCACGAGCCGGTCGACGTACATCAGCTGGCCGCGCCAGGCGTCGGAGTCCACGCCGTGCCGGTGGCCGGCGCCGTCGAGTTCGCTGTAGTACGTGTACACGAGCGAGCGCTCCCCGGCGGCGAGCTGGATCGCCGCCAGGTCCATCCGCTCCTCGCCGGTCATCCGGCCGTGGAAGGTGCCGCCGCTCAGCGCGATCTTGGTGAGCGGGGTGCTCTGGAACGCGGGCGCGGACACCTGGGCGGTGTGCACCCCGGCGGCGTCGGCGAGCTGGAAGACCGTCGGGTACGGCTGCCAGGGCTTCGGCGGGGTCCACGGCTGCCAGCGGAGCTGGTTCATGAGCTCGCCGGAGGCGGGGTTGCGCACGGCGTACCCGGGCAGGCCGTGCCGGGCCGGCGGCAGACCCGTGCCCACCGAGGCCAGCGAGGTGGCGGTGGTCGCCGGGAAGCCCGCGGTGATCGGACGGCCGGTGCCGCCGCGCGAGGAACCGAGGAGGGAGGCCAGGTACGGGGCCTCGTCCGGGTGGGCCTTTATCTGCTCCCAGCCCATGCCGTCGACCAGGAACACGCAGTTCCGGTCGGACGGGGTCAGCTCGGCGATGCCGGCGGTGAGGCCGGGGACACCCTGGCCGGCCGCGAGGGTCGGCAGCAGATCGGAGAGCGAGCCGGTGCCGTAGTGCGGGACGGGGGCGCCGGCGAGATCCAGCAGCTCCGGCTCGTCCCAGTTCGGCGGGGCGGAGTAGGTCATCAGCGGGCGGAGCCGGCGGACGTGGCCGCGGTGGCCTCACTCAGCGCCTGGGCGAAGACCAGGGTCTGGCGGACCGCATCCGGGCCGTCGCCCGCCTCGCTGACCCGCAGGCTGAGGTCGTCGGCGGTGGAGTTGCCGGTGTAGCCGTGGTCGGAGTCGCAGTTCGGGTCGCCGCAGGCGGCGGGCTCCAGGTCGATCCGGGAGACCGCGCCCCAGCCGATGGTCAGCACGACCTCGCGGGGCAGGGTGCCGGGGGTGTACGACTCCGGGTTGGCGACGACGCGGCTGAGCACCACGGAGGAGATGCTGGCGAGCTTGACCGACTCGGTGGACGTGGTCGCGTACGGGGACGGGGACCCGGCGTCGGCAGCCTGCTCGTCGGTGTGGCTCACGATGAAGCGGTTGCCGGTGAGGACCAGGACGGTGACGTGGCGGCGGACCTCGTTGGAGTCGAAGGTGGTCTCCTGGTGGACCAGGTACGACGAGATCGGCTCACCGCCTACCGCGGCCTCCACGGCCTCGGCCACGAGGGCCGGGTAGTAGCCGCTGCGCTCGATCGCCGCGCGCAGCCCCTGGGTCGTCGTACCGGATTTCGCCATGGGGTCCATCCTAAGGCCCGCACGGGGCGCCTCGGGCTCCCGCGGCCGTCCTGTGACTCGTCCTAGTAGCTGGGGAGCGTGCGCGGGCCGAGGTCGGTGCGGGCGGGCGGGTGGGCGATGCGGACGGCGGCGCTCAGGACGGAGAGCCCCTCGGTGGCGACGACGACGGGTTCCAGGGAGACGCCGACCACCTCGGGGTGGTCGTCGACCAGGCGGGAGAGCCGCAGGAGCAGCTCCTCCAGGGCGGGGGTGTCGACGGGGTCGGTGCCGCGCCAGCCGAAGAGGAGGGGTGCGGTGCGGATGGACCGGATCAGGGCGGCCACGTCGCGGTCGGTGGCCGGGACGAGGCGGTGGGCGGTGTCGCCGAGCAGCTCGGACGCGACGCCGGCCAGCCCGAAGGAGAGGACGGCGCCGGCGGCGGGGTCGATGACGGAGCGGACCACGGTGTCGACCCCGCGGGGGACCATGGACTGGACGACGGGGAGCAGCTCGGCGGGCTTGCCGTGGGCCTCGGTGAGCTCGTCGTACGCGCGGCGCAGCTCGGCCTCGGTGGTGAGGTCCAGCCGTACGCCGCCCAGGTCCGCGCGGTGGCGCAGGTGCGGGGCGGTGGTCTTGAGGGCCACGGGGTAGCCGAGGGCCGCCGCGGCCCGGGCCGCGGCGTCGGGGGTGGGGGCGGGGAGAACGGGGAGCACCCGGATCCCGTACCGGCCGAGCAGGGTGTGGGCGTCGGTGTCCTCCAGGGTGACCACGGCCGCGCGGTCGACGGGGGCCAGCAGGCGGGCCAGCTGAGCGGCGGCGCCGCTCTCGTCGAGGTCGTCGTACGCGGGCACCTGTCCGGCCTCGGCGTTGGCCCGCCGCCACTGGCCGTACCGGACGGCCTCGGCGACGGCCCTGACGGCCCGCTCGGCGGCGGGATACGCCGGAATCCTGGCCGGCGCCGTGGCCTGGTCGGGGTCCCCCGCAGGGGGCTCGCCTTCGCCGCGCCCCGTTCTCAGCCCGTCCGGCGTTCGAGGACCGGTGTCTGGGGCGGAGTCCCGGTTTCGGGGAGGGGCGGGGTGGTGGACGGCTCCCGCAGGGGCGGTCGCGGCGGAGAGCGCGTCCGCCAGCGCACCCAGCTCGACGTGGACCACGGCCACCGGCTTGCCGGGGTACGCCGCCGCGGCTGCCCGCAGCGCATCGGCGAGGTCATCCGCCAGCGCGTGCTCGCTCACCCACGGGATCGCCGTCACGATGACCGCGTCGTTCTCCGGTGACGCCAGTGCCTCGGTCAGCGCCGCCCGGAATTCCGCCGGCCCGGCGGCCGTCGTCAGGTCCAGGGGAGGCAGCGGGCGCAGGCGTTCCGTGAGACAGGCGTCATACGTCAGCACCCCCAACGACTCCGAGTTCCCGAGGATCGCCACCCGCGGTCCGGCCGGCAGCGGCTGCCCCGCGAGCAGCAGGCCGACGTCCACCAGCTCCGTGACCGTGTCGACCCGGATGACGCCGGCCTGCCGCAGCAGCGCCGAGACGGTGCCGTCCGAGAGCCGGGTCCCGGGGACCACGTGCCCGGCCGGGGTGTGCCGGCCGCCCTTCGCCACCACCACCGGCTTCACCGCCGCGGTGCGCCGCGCGAGCCGGGTGAACTTCCTCGGGTTGCCCAGGGTTTCCAGGTAGAGCAGTGCGACATCCGTCGCCTCGTCCTCGTACCAGTACTGGAGGATGTCGTTGCCCGAGACGTCAGCCCGGTTGCCCGCCGAGACGAACGAGGAGAGGCCCTCGCCGCGCCGCACGAGCGCCGACAACAGGGCGATCCCGATCGCGCCGGACTGGGTGAACAGGCCGATCCGCCCGCGGTCCGGCGCCGGCGCCGGGGCCAGCGAGGCGTTCAACTCCACCTCCGGGGCGGTGTTGATCACCCCGAAGGCGTTCGGGCCGATCAGCCGGATCCCGTACGAGCGCACCTGGCGCACCAGTTCGCGCTGCCGGTCCAGTCCCTCCGGGCCGCTCTCCCCGTATCCCGCGGAGAGGACGACCAGCCCCTGCACCCCGTGTTCGCCGCAGGCCGCGACGACTTCCGGGACCCGCTCGGCGGGGACCGCGACGACCGCGAGGTCGACGGGGGCGCCGATGTCGCGAAGCGCGCGGTAGGCCCGTACGCCGTCCAGCAGGTCCGCAGAGACGGCCTCGTTGACGGCGTAGAGGTGCCCGTGGAAGCCGCTGTCGCGCAGGTTCCGCAGCGCGGCCGCGCCCATGCCCGCGCCGGAGCGGCTGACTCCGATCACCGCGACCGAGCCGGGGGCCAGCAGCCGCTGCACCGAGCGGGCTTCGGCGCGCTGTTCGCGGGCGCGCTGCACGGCGAGGGATTCGGCGGTGGGTTCGAGGTCGAGGGTGAGGCGGACGGCGCCGTCCTCGAAGCTGCGCCTCTGCTGGTAGCCGGCGTCCGTGAACACCTTGATCATCTTTGAGTTGGCGGGCAGCACCTCGGCGGCGAACCTGCGGATGCCGCGCTCCCGGGCCACCGCGCCGATGTGTTCGAGCAGTGCGGAGGCGACGCCTCGGCCCTGGTGGGCGTCCTGGACGAGGAAGGCGACCTCGGCCTCGTCGGCGGGGCCGGAGGCGGGCCGGCCGTCGGCGCCGATCCGGTCGTAGCGGACGGTGCCGATGAACTCCCCGCCGATGGTGGCGGCGAGGCCGACCCGGTCCACGTAGTCGTGGTGCGTGAAGCGGTGCACGTCGCGGTCGGAGAGCCGCGGGTACGGGGCGAAGAACCGGTAGTACTTCGACTCGTCGGAGACCTGTTCGTAGAAGCTGACCAGCCGCTCGGCGTCCTCGGTGGTGATGGGCCGGATCCGGGCGGTGCCGCCGTCGCGCAGCACGACGTCCGCTTCCCAGTGGGCCGGGTACGAGGGGTCCGACGCGGTGGTCATGGGGCCACCCTAAGGCCAGGACCGGCCGGACGGTGCTCGCGCGGCGCATGGGACAAGCTGGGGCAATTCAGTGCAAGCTGGGGAAGGTCGAACGGCGGCAGATTGGGGCCGAAGGTCGGTCGGAGCATTCCGGGTGCCGTGAGAGACTGGTCTAGACAACCGTAAGAACCCTGAAGGGCATCACCATGGCAGAGCGCCGCGTCAACGTCGGCTGGGCCGAGGGCCTGCACGCTCGTCCCGCCTCGATCTTCGTCCGGGCGACGACCGCTTCCGGCGTCCCGGTGACCATCTCGAAGGCCGGCGGCGACCCCGTCAACGCCGGTTCCATGCTGGCGGTTCTGGGCCTGGGCGCCCAGGGCGGCGAGGAGATCGTCCTCGCCTCCGAGGCCGTCGGTGCGGAGGCCGCGCTGGACCGCCTCGCGAAGCTGGTCGCCGAGGGCCTCGAGGAGCTCCCGGAGACCGTCTGATCCCCTCGGGTTCAGGTTCGGGCCGTGGCCCCCGGGAATACCGGGAGCCACGGCTCAGCTGTTTCAGGCTAAATTAAAAACAATCCGCGCAGGGGAAATCGGCACGGCTCCGGGAATAACGGGACCGCGCGAATATCGGTCCTTTGTATACGGCTCTTGTTAATGCGAGCCGCTCGACATGTTTACGGCAGGTTGCGAAGTCCTCACCCGCATCCGGTGCGCGCCGGCCGCCCGGTCCGCGTGGATCGCGGTGAGCGCCCTGGCCCGTTCGGCGTCGCCGCGCGCCACCGCGTCCACGATCGCGCCGTGCTCCGCCCAGGACTCCACGGGACGCGCCGGGGCCTCCACCGCGTACATCCAGGCGATCTTGTGCCGCATCTGGGTCAGCAGCGCGATCAGCCCGGGGCTGCCGGAGGCCTGGGCCAGCGTCTCGTGGAACCAGCCGCCCAGGGACCGAAGATCCTCCCCCTGGCCCCGCCTTGCCCGCTCCTGGCCCAGCCTGACCAGGCCGCGCAGCACCTTCAGGTGGGCCTCGGTACGCCGGCGGGCGGCGCGGGCGGCCGCCAGCGGCTCCAGCAGCATCCGGAGCTCCAGGAGGTCGGCGGCCTCCTGCTCGGTCGGCTCGGCCACGCAGGCACCCGCGTGCCGGCGCGTGGTGACGAACCCCTCGGACTCCAGGGTCCGCAGCGCCTCGCGGACCGGGACGCGCGAGACCCCGTAGCGCCGGGCCAGCACCTCCTCGGTCAGCCTGCTGCCCGGCCCGAAGACACCGGAGACGATGTCGTCGCGAATTGCTGTGCATACCGCGTGCGCAGGAATACGCAAGACCGGACCTCCGCCTATTTCCAACTATCGACTGAACGTGCTGCTGCGACTCTATTGCAACACACGATAATTTCCGATGACGGCCGGATATCCGAAATGTTTACAGCCACACGGAGAAGACCCCGGCTCGGGGAGCCGGGGCCTTCAGCGAAGCGGTGGGTGTGCGACGCGCTGCGGAATCAGAGGCTGACGTCGTGCGAGCGCAGGTACGCGACCGGGTCGATGTCCGAGCCGTACTCGGCGCCGGTGCGGGCCTCGAAGTGCAGGTGCGGGCCGCTGGAGTTGCCGGTGGAGCCCGACAGGCCGATCTGCTGGCCCGGGGTGACCTGCTCGCCGACGGAGACGCTCAGCGAGGACATGTGGCCGTACTGGGTGTAGGTGCCGTCGTTGTGCTTGATGACGACGTTGTTGCCGTACGCACCGCCCCAGCCCGCCTCCACGACGGTGCCCGCGCCCACGGCGTGGACCGAGGTGCCGGAGGCGGCGTGGAAGTCGATGCCCGTGTGGCTGCCGGAGGACCACATGCCGCCGCCCGCGTGGTACTGCGTGCTGACGTAGGAGCCCTCGACGGGGGCGACGAAGGTGTTGAGGCGCTTGCGCTCCGCCTCGCGGGCCGCACGCTCGGCGGCGTCGCGCTCGGCCTTCGCCTTGGCCTCGGCCAGGCGCTTGGACTCGGCGGCACGCTGCTGCGCCTCGGCCTCGGCCTGCGCCTTGACGGCGGCGGCCTCGGCGGCGCGCTCCTGGGAGGCGGCCTGGGCCTCGATCTCGTCCTGGAGGTCCTCGGCGACGACAACGGCGTTCAGGCCGGTGTCCTCCATCGAGGGGGCCTTGCCGTCCGCGGCGAACGCGGGGGCGGCCAGGGAGCCGACGACACCAGTGGTGGCGAGGGCGGCGATGCCGGCATAACCGGCGGTCTTGCGGCTCAGACGACTGGAACCACGGTGCTTACCGGCGGCACGACTGCCAAACGCCATGAAGGGGTTGATCCTTTCCTTCCCTCTCGCCTACCGGGTTAGCTGACGGGTTCGGAGCAGGAAGGTCTCCTACGGGCCCCCTCTGGCGAGGCGGTCCGATTCACCCCAGGGACACATGTGGGTCCCCGGCTCCCCAGGCTCGCGCCTGACGGGGACTCGGCGATTGCTGTCCGGTGCCGCGGATGCGGCAGGTACAACTGACGAACAGCGCTCCCGACGCTAGGCGGATCATCCGTCAATCACCAAACAGAGTCGCGTTTTTGTTGCGTACGCCACACCACATACAAACAACCTCACCACTAAACAGACAAAAGGGGCCCCGGCAGACAAGCCGCCGGAGCCCCTTCGGTTTCAGGTCAGTTGGTGACGACGCTCACGGCGCCGATCCCGAGGGCCCGGACGGGCTCCTCGATCTGCGACGCGTCACCCACCAGCACGGTGACCAGCCGGTCCACCGGGAAGGCGTTGACGACGGCCGAAGTCGCCTCCACCGTGCCGGTTTCGGCCAGCCGTGCGTACAACTGCGCCTGGTAGTCGTCCGGGAGCTCCTGCTCGACCTGGTCGGCGAGCGTGCCGGCGACGGAGGCCGCGGTCTCGAACTTCAGCGGGGCCACGCCCACCAAGTTCTGCACCGCCACGTCCCGTTCGGCATCGGTCAGGCCGCCCTCCGCGAGGGTGCGCAGCACCTTCCAGAGGTCCTCCAGCGCCGGGCCGGTGTTGGGAGTGTCCACCGAGCCGCTGATGGCCAGCATGGAGGCGCCCTTGCCGTCGGCGGTGGAGCGCAGGACCTGACCGAAGGCGCGTACGCCGTAGGTGTACCCCTTCTCCTCGCGCAGCACCTTGTCCAGGCGCGAGGTGAGGGTGCCGCCGAGGCAGTACGTGCCGAGCACCTGGGCCGCCCACACGCGGTCGTGCCGGTCGGCCCCGATACGGCCGATCAGCAGCTGCGTCTGGACCGCGCCGGGCCGGTCCACGATGACCACGCGGCCGGTGTCGTCCGCCATCACCGGCGGCACCGGCAGGGGCTCGGCGGAGTTGCCCGTCCAGGTGCCCAGGGTGTCCGCGAGGACGGCGTCGAGGTCGATGCCGGTCAGGTCGCCGACGACCACCGCGGTGGCGGTGGCGGGGCGCACGTGGGCCTCGTAGAAGGCGCGTACGGCCCCGGAGTCGATAC
Organism: Streptomyces sp. ISL-87; assembly: GCF_018614095.1. Classification (GTDB taxonomy): domain Bacteria; phylum Actinomycetota; class Actinomycetes; order Streptomycetales; family Streptomycetaceae; genus Streptomyces. The sequence goes on from NZ_JAGGOY010000125.1 coordinate 18,521, forward strand.
GGGCCACCGTGTCCTCGGTGCCCTGGCGCGGGCGGGACATCCGCAGGGTGGCCGGGAAGAGCTCCTTGGAGAGCTGCTTGGCGGCGCGGCGCTGCGGGTTGGCCAGCTCGTGCGGGATCTCGTCGAGCCGGTTGCGCACCAGCCGGTCGACCTCGCCGTCGGCGAAGGCGGGCGCTCGCAGCGCATCGGCGAGCAGGCCGAGGGCCTTTGCGAGACGGGAGGCCGGGACCTCCAGGGAGACCCGGATGCCCGGGTGGTCGGCGTGCGCGTCGAGGGTGGCGCCGCAGCGCTCCAGCTCGGCGGCGAACTCCTCGGCGGAGTGCTTGTCGGTGCCCTCGGACAGGGCGCGGGCCATGATCGTGGACACGCCGTCCAGGCCCTCGGGCTCGGCGTCCAGCGGTGCCGCGAGGTTGATCTCGACGGCGATGACCTGCTGGCCGGGGCGGTGGCAGCGCAGCAGGGTCAGGCCGTTGGGCAGCGAGCCGCGCTCGGGGGCGGGGAAGGCCCACGGCTTGGCCTCGCCGGCCTGCGGCTGCGGGTGGAGGGTCATCGTGACGGCTGCGGTGTCGCTCACTGCTCCGCCCCTTCGTTCTCGGTCTGCTCGGCGTGCTCTGCGTGCTCGTCGGCCTCCGCGGGAAGCGGCTCGTACACCAGCACCGCGCGGTTGTCGGGGCGCAGTCGGGCCGCGGCCACGGCCTGCACCTCCTCGGCGGTGATGTCGAGGACCCGCTGGACGGCGGTCAGCGCCAGCTGCGGATCGCCGTACAGCACCGCGAAGCGGCACAGTTCGTCCGCGCGGCCGGCCACGGTGCTCAGCCGGTCGAGCCACTCGCGCTCCAGCTGCGCCTGGGCGCGCTCCATCTCCTCGGCCGTGGGGCCCTCGGCGGCGAACCGGGCGAGCTCCTCGTCCACGGCCGCCTCGATGGAGGGCACCTCGACCCCGCTGGAGGTCTTCACGTCCAGCCAGCCCAGCGAGGGGGCGCCGGCGAGCCGCAGCATGCCGAAGCCCGCCGCGACGGCGCTCTGGTCTCGGCGTACCAGGCGGTTGTGCAGCCGCGAGGACTCGCCGCCGCCCAGGACGGTCAGCGCCACGTCGGCGGCGTCGCACTCACGGGTGCCGTCGTGCGGGAGCCGGTAGGCGGCCATCAGCGCGCGCGCCGGGACCTCCTCGATGATCTCCTCGCGAAGCTGCTCCCCCATGATCTCGGGCAGCGAGCCGTCGCGCGGCGGCTGCTTGCCGTCGTGCCCGGGGATGGTGCCGAAGTACTTCTCGATCCAGGCGAGCGTCTGCTCGGGATCGATGTCGCCGACAACCGACAGCACCGCGTTGTTGGGCGCGTAGTACGTACGGAAGAAGGCGCGCGCGTCCTCCAGCGAGGCCGCGTCCAGGTCGGCCATCGAGCCGATCGGCGTGTGGTGGTACGGGTGGCCCTCGGGGTACGCGAGGGCGGTCAGCTTCTCGAAGGCCGTGCCGTACGGAACGTTGTCGTACCGCTGGCGGCGCTCGTTCTTGACGACGTCGCGCTGATTCTCCATGGACTCGTCGTCCAGGGCGGCCAGCAACGAGCCCATCCGGTCCGCCTCCAGCCAGAGCGCGAGCTCCAGCTGGTGGGCCGGCATGGTCTCGAAGTAGTTGGTGCGCTCGAAGCTGGTGGTTCCGTTCAGGGACCCGCCGGCGCCCTGGACCAGCTCGAAGTGTCCATTGCCCGGTACGCTCGCCGAGCCCTGGAACATCAGGTGCTCGAAGAGGTGAGCCAGGCCGGTTCGCCCCTTGACTTCGTGGCGCGAGCCGACGTCGTACCAGAGGCAGACCGCGGCGACCGGGGTCAGGTGGTCCTCGGAAAGCACCACGCGCAGGCCGTTGGCCAGCCGGTGCTCGGTCGCTGTCAGGCCGCCGGAGCCGGCCTGAGCTGTGGCCGTGTGACCCATGGGCATGTGGTCCCTTCGATCGCGATGCAGAGATTTCCGTCAGACCTGCCACTGTATGCAAGCGCGTCGGCCACCGGAGAAGTTCCCGGGTCTCACTCCCCCGCGGACTCCGTCCGGGGGGGAAGCCCCAGGGTCGGAGTCGGCGTTGTCGGTACCTCGGGCCACAATGGTCCGCGTCAACCCCAGCAGGACCCAGTCAGACCGCCAGCACACCCCATTCTTGGTTAAGGAGCCGCGCAGCGATGGCCCGCCGCAGCACGAAGACCCCGCCGCCGGAGGATTTCGAGGAGAAGATCCTCGACATCGACGTCGTCGACGAAATGCAGGGCTCCTTCCTCGAGTACGCGTACTCGGTGATCTACTCCCGTGCCCTGCCCGACGCCCGGGACGGCTTGAAGCCGGTGCACCGGCGCATCGTCTACCAGATGAACGAGATGGGCCTGCGCCCCGACCGCGGCTATGTGAAGTGCGCCCGCGTCGTCGGCGAGGTCATGGGCAAGCTGCATCCGCACGGCGACGCGTCGATCTACGACGCCCTCGTGCGCATGGCCCAGCCCTTCTCGATGAGGCTGCCGCTGGTCGACGGCCACGGCAACTTCGGCTCGCTCGGCAACGACGACCCGCCCGCCGCGATGCGTTACACCGAGTGCAAGATGGCGGACGCCACGTCACTGATGACGGAGTCGATCGACGAGGACACCGTCGACTTCACCGCCAACTACGACGGCCAGGAGCGGGAGCCGGTGGCGCTGCCCGCCGCCTACCCGAACCTGCTGGTCAACGGCTCGTCCGGGATCGCGGTCGGCATGGCCACCAACATGCCCCCGCACAACCTGGGCGAGGTCATCGCCGCCGCCCGGCATCTGATCCGCTACCCGCAGGCAGACCTGGAGGCGCTGATGCGCTTCGTGCCGGGTCCCGACCTGCCGACCGGCGGGCGGATCGTCGGCCTCGCGGGCATCAAGGACGCCTACGAGAACGGCCGCGGCACCTTCAAGATCCGCGCGACGGTGGCGGTGGAGACGGTGACGGCGCGCCGCAAGGGCCTGGTCGTCACCGAACTGCCCTTCACGGTCGGCCCCGAGAAGGTCATCGCGAAGATCAAGGACCTGGTCGGCTCGAAGAAGCTCCAGGGCATCGCCGACGTCAAGGACCTCACCGACCGCGCGCACGGCCTGCGCCTGGTCATCGAGATCAAGAACGGCTTCCATCCGGAGGCCGTGCTGGAGCAGCTCTACAAGCTGACGCCGATGGAGGAGTCCTTCGGCATCAACAACGTCGCGCTGGTCGACGGGCAGCCGCTGACGCTCGGCCTCAAGGAGCTGCTGGAGGTCTACCTCGACCACCGTTTCGAGGTCGTGCGTCGGCGCAGCGAGTTCCGCCGGGGCAAGCGGCGCGACCGGCTGCACCTGGTCGAGGGCCTGCTGGTGGCCCTGCTCGACATCGACGAGGTCATCCGTCTCATCCGGGACAGCGACAACTCCGCGCAGGCCAAGGAGCGGCTGATCGAGCGCTTCTCGCTGAGCGAGATCCAGACCCAGTACATCCTGGACACCCCGCTGCGCCGGCTCACCCGCTTCGACCGGATCGAGCTGGAGTCCGAGCGCGACCGCCTCACCGGCGAGATCGACGAGCTGACCGGGATCCTGGACTCCGACACCGAGCTGCGCAAGCTGGTCTCCTCGGAACTGGCGGCGGTCGCGAAGAAGTTCGGCACCGAGCGGCGTACGGTCCTGCTGGAGTCGGCGGGCACGACGGTCGGGGCGGTTCCGCTGGAGGTCGCGGACGACCCCTGCCGGGTACTGCTGTCCTCGACGGGCCTGCTGGCGCGTACCGTGACCGGTGAACCACTGCCCGAGGCGGAGGGCGGCGCCCGAGCGAAGCACGACCTGATCGTGTCGCAGGTGGCGGCGACCGCCCGGGCCGACGTCGGCGCGGTCACCTCGTACGGGCGGCTGCTGCGGCTCGCGGTGATCGACCTGCCGCAGCTGCCGGACACCCATGCCGCACCGAATCTGGCCGGCGGGGCCCCGGTTTCGGAGTTCCTCTCCGGGCTGGAGGCGGACGAGAAGGTGATCTGCCTGACCTCGCTGGACGAGTCCTCGCAGGGCCTTGCCCTGGGCACCGAGCAGGGCGTGGTCAAGCGGGTCGTACCGGACTACCCGGCGAACAAGGACGAGTTGGAGGTCATCACCCTCAAGGAGGGCGACCGGATCATCGGCGCGGTCGAGCTGCGGACGGGCGATGAGGACCTGGTCTTCATCACCGACGACGCCCAGCTGCTGCGGTACCCGGCGGGCCAGGTGCGCCCGCAGGGCCGCCCGGCGGGCGGTATGGCGGGCATCAAGCTCGCCGACGACGCCAAGGTGATCCACTTCTCGGCCGTCGACCCGGCCCGGGACGCCACGGTGTTCACGGTGGCGGGCTCGCACGGGACGCTCGACGATTCGGTGCTGTCCGCGAAGCTCACCCCGTTCGACCAGTACCCGCGCAAGGGCCGGGCCACGGGCGGCGTGCGCTGCCAGCGGTTCCTGAAGGGCGAGGACCTGCTGGTGCTGGCCTGGGCGGGCAACGCACCGGTCCGCGCGGCGGCGGCGAACGGCACTCCGGCCGAGCTGCCGGCCGTGGACCCGCGCCGGGACGGTTCGGGGACGGCGCTGCCCGCGGCCGTCGCCGCTCTGGCGGGGGGCGCGCTGTAGGACGTACGAGGCATTCAGGTGGTACGCCGGGCGGGGGACGTACCACCTGAATGGCGACTAGTGTTTTCCCTCTTGGCACTTGCGGGTGGGCGGGGGAACAGAGCTGATGATTCGTCGGTCGGGCGGATTGATCGGGGACTGGGCCGAGGCCCAGCGCCGGATGCAGCAGACACAGCTGATCCAGCAGCGCGAGGCGGAGCGCCGGCAGCGGGCGTACGAGCGGGACGCGGCCCGGGGTCAGCGGGAGCAGCAGGCCGCGTACCGGCAGCACCGCGAGGCCGAGGCGCGTCGGCGCACGGAGCTGATCGAGGCGGAAGTCGCCCGCCTGCAGGGGCTGCTGGCCGCCGGCTGCCGGGCGCCGGCCTTCCGGATGTCCGCGCTGGTCCGGTCCGAGCGGCTCGAACCCTTCGACCCGGGCACACTGGCGCACCCCGTGCCGATGCCCCAGCTCCAGCAGTTCCAGCAGCAGAGCGGCTGGACGCTCGGCTCCAGCCGGCGGGCACAGGCGGAGCGGGAGGCACACGCCCGGTACACGCAGGCCTGGCAGGCGGCGCACGCCGCGGAGGCGGGGCGGCAGCGGCAACTGGCGGCGTACCGGCAGCAGTACGACCACTGGGCGGCCGAGCAGCTGGCCGCGGTCCGCCGGCACAACAGCGGGCTCACCGAGCTGGCGGGCGCCTTGCGCGGCGGGGGCGCCGAAGCCGCCGGAGCCGCCGTGGAGTACTTCTCGGCCGCCCTGTACGCCTCCACGGCCTGGCCCGAGGAGCTGCCGAGGCAGGTGGCGGCCGCGTACGACCCGGCGGCGCGGCAGCTGGTGCTGGACTGGGAGCTGCCGCGGTACGGGGTCGTGCCGGAGGCCAAGTCGGTCCGGTACATGCCGAGCACCGACCAGGACAAGGAGACGGCCCGGCCGGCCACGCAGCGGCGGGCGCTGTACCGGGACCTGCTGGCGCAGTGCGTGCTGCTGGTGCTGCGCGAGCTGTACGCGGCGGACGAGTTCGGCGCGCTGGACTCCGTGGTCGTCAACGGGTTCGTGGACGACCACGATCCGGTGACGGGCCGGGAGGCGCAGATCGTCCTGGCCACGGTGTCAGCGGCGCGCTCCGTCTTCTCCGAACTGCGCCTGGAGCAGGTGAGCGCAGTGGACTGCCTGGTGGACGGCTTGCGCGGCCAGTTGTCGGCGCGCCCCGACCAGCTGACGGCCGTACGGCCGGGGCGCAGGCCGGGCGAGGTCGGCGGGGCGGCCGGGGTGGTCACCCACGGCGGGGGCGTGGGCGCCGACGCCGACGGGGAGGACGAGCCGGACCTCTTCGCGATGGATCCCATCGAATTCGAGGGCCTGGTCGCGGAGCTGTTCCGGGCGATGGGCATGGAGGCGGTGACCACGCAGCGGTCGAACGACGGCGGGGTCGACGTCGAGGCGCTGGACCCGGCCCCGATCCGGGGCGGGCGGATCGTGGTGCAGGTCAAGCGCTACCGCAACACCGTGCCACCGACGGCGGTACGGGACCTGTACGGCACGGTCCAGGACGCGGGGGCCAACAAGGGCGTGCTGGTGACCACTTCGTCCTTCGGACCCGGGTCGTACACCTTTGCCAACGGCAAGCCGCTGGAGTTGGTTCCCGGTGTCGAGCTGGTGGAGCTGCTGCGCCAGTACGGCCTGCGGGGCCGGCTGGGCGGTGGTGGTGGCGCCCGCGCGGGCGTCTCCGGCCAGCGGACGACCGAACCGGCCGCTGCCATCGCCACGGCCCGGGACACGGCCCCGGACAGGGACACGGACACAGACACGGACCACAACGTACTGGGCATGTCCTGGTCGGGGTCCGTCGCGCTGGACGTGTGCGCGCTCGTCTGCGAGGGCGGCCGGGTGCTGAGCGAGGACCACTTCGTCTTCTTCAACAACCCGCGGACCCCGGACGGTTCGGTACGGGCCCGCTCCCGCTCGGCACCCGACAAGGCGGCGCTGGAGGTCACCTTCGACGCCCTGCCGCAGCCCGCCGACCGGCTGGTCCTCGTCGCCGCGATCGACCCGGAGGTCAATCCGCACGCCGATCTCGCCGGCTTCACCGACGCCCACATCCGCCTCCTCGGCGCGACCGGCGAGGAACTCGGCCGCCTGGAGGTCTCCGACGGCCGCGCCGGCGAAACCGCCCTGGTGCTCGGCTCGTTCCGGCGCCGCTCGAACGGTGACTGGGACTTCGTGATCGGCGGCAAGGGCTACCGCGGCGGCCTGGAGGACCTGCTGCGCGAGTATGGCGTCGAGGTGGCCTGAGCCCCGGGGTGCGTTCAGCGCCGCCGGATGTCCCGCACAACCGGGTTCAGCGTGCGGCGGTCCTGCCGGCTCCGGGCCGGCCGGCCGGGGTCCACGGGACAGTCGCTACCGATCCACCGGCTGGGCATCGGCATCGTCGTCCACCCCGTCCACCCCGTCCACCCCGTCCACCCCGTCAGGCTCCGCGGGCTGGGCGACGTACCGCAGGATGCCCCACATGCTCTCCGGGCTGGTGTTCCGCGGTTCCGGCTCCCGGCAGGCCTCCAGCTCGCGGAGCAGTCCGGGGCCATCGGTGCCGGAGCCGATCAGGACGAGCTGGGTCAGCCGGGGTTCGCCCCGCCCCCAGGGACCGGGGGCGAAGCGGAGGAAGCGGCCGACCGCGTGGACCTCGTAGCGCTCCTCGTGGCCGGGGACGCCGAAGTAGACGAATCCCTTGATCCGGTAGAGCCCGGCCGGGCGGCGGTCGAGGAAGTCGATGAACCGGCGCGGGCTCAGAGCCTGCTCGGACACGAACTCCGCGCTCTCGTACGCCGTGTGGGCGTGGCCGCTGTGGTCGTCGTCCTCATCGCTGTGGCCGTCCTCATCGTTGTGGCCGTGCTCGTCGTTGTGGCCGTGCTCGTCGTTGTGGCCGTGCTCGTCGGCCTCCGCGAGCAGGTCCTCGAAGGAGAGCTGCCCACGGGTCTCCGTCCAGGGGCGGCGGTCGAAGAGCAGCTCCGGGTCGATCCGCCCGTGATCGGCGCCGATCACGGGTGTGCTCGGACCGCAGAGCGCGGCGAGCACCCCCTCGATACGGGCCCGCTCGGCCGGGTCCACCCGGTCGGTCTTGTTCAGCACGACCAGGTCGGCGACGGCCAGGTGCCGGTCGGTCTCCGGGTGTGCGGCCCGGGTGGCGTCGAACTCCGCCGCGTCCACGACCTGCACCATGCCAACACCGTTGCGTTTGGCCG
>NZ_JAGGOY010000126.1 GCF_018614095.1 Streptomyces sp. ISL-87
AAGACCCATCTCGGCCACATCTTCGCCGCCACCGCTATCAACATCATCAGACTCGACGCCTGGCTGACCGGAACACCACTCGGCGAGACCAGGACCTCACACCTTGCCCGACTCGAACTGACCGCCTAACGACAAGGCGGCCAGGCCCGGATTACGGATTTCCCAACGGAGTCCTTCAGGGAGGGGAGGATGTCAATGACGGAGCGTGGTAGCCGTGCTGGGGCTGCACTGCAGGACACGGCGCAGCGCCTTGAGCGGTCGGTCGGCGGAGAGCTCCTTGATGACGGACAGCACCCTCTGCTCCTCGTGGGGTCAGACCTCGATGTACGCCACGACCACCACGGTGCGCAGGACGGTGACGAAGTACAGGACGCGGACGGCTTCGACTTCGTCGGCGTACTGGCGAACCTGTCGGCGTCGGCGCGGGTCTTGGCCCGCCTACGCGCGCAGGCCGCGACGGATCAGAACTGGCCCATGGCTGGGTGGATAGCGGCGACGCAACCGAATGGCGTCAAGAGGTCCAGCTGATCCTCCGTGTACTGGGCTGTCAGCGGTCAATCACCGTGTCGGCGTCACGGAAGTTGTGCAGAACCCCGTTCCATGGGGGAAGCCAGTGCCCGCCAGGCGGTGGCGGCCGTCACCACCGAGGCCGGCTCCGGGCCGCCTCAGGCACCAGTGCCCTGTGCCGGGGAGGAGTCAGGCGCGGGAGAATCGTGGCGTGATCGGTGACGACGACGCGTATTTGTGGCTTGAGGATGTTGAGGGTGAGGCCACGCTGGCCTGGGTGGGGGAACGGAACGCGGAGACTCGTGCCGCGCTGACGTCGGATCCCGTGTTCGCCGCCCTGCGGGACGGGCTGCGTGAGGTGTTGGACGCTTCGGACCGGATCCCTTACATCGCCCGCTATGGCGGGTTCCTCTACAACTTCTGGCAGGACGCCGACCGGCCGCAAGGCGTGTGGCGGCGTACGACGCTGGAGCGGTACCGCAAGGACGTTCCGCTCTGGGAGGTTCTCCTGGATGTCGACGCGCTGGCGGTGGCGGAGGGGGAGAAGTGGGTGTGGGCCGGGGCCCACCTGCGTTACCCCGGCTATGGACGGGCGCTGGTGCGCCTGTCGCGGGACGGGTCGGACGCGGTCGTGGTCCGCGAGTTCGACCTCGATGCCCGCGCCTTCGTCGCGGGCGGTTTCGAGGTGGGCCAGGCCAAGACGCAGATCGGGTGGATTGACGCCGACCACGTCTTCATCGGCACCGACTTCGGCCCCGGTTCTCTGACCGCTTCCGGGTATCCGCGTACGGTACGCCGGTGGCGGCGCGGCACTCCGCTGGAGGAGGCAGAGCTGGTCTTCGAGGCGGAGGTGGGGGACGTCTCGGCTTCCGGCTGGCACGACGCGACGCCGGGCTTCGAGCGGAGTTTCCTCTCACGCGCGCGCGACCTGTACCGCAGTGAGATGTTCTGGCTGGCGGAGGACGGCCGGCGGGTGAGGATCGACGTGCCGGATGACGCGAGCGCCTACGCGTACCGGCGGTACCTGGTCGTCACCACGAAATCCTGTTGGCTGGGCCATCCGGCCGGCTCGCTCCTGGCGTTCGGCTTCGATGCGTTCCTCGCGGGCGACCGGACGGCCCAAGTGCTGTTCACCCCGGATGCCCGGACCGCGCTGGCGGGGCACTGCTGGACCCGCCACCACCTGATCCTCCAGACGATGCGCGATGTGGCCACCCGCATCGAGGTCCTCACCCCGCATGACGAGGGCTGGTCGCGCAGAGAGCTGGCTGAGGTTCCGCCGCTGTCGGCGGCCACGATCGTGGATACCGACCCGGACCACTCGGATGAGTATTTCCTGGACGTGGACGGCTACCTGAGCCCCTCGACCCTCTACTACGGTCACCTCGGCGCCGAGATGGAGGTCATCAAGCGGGCCCCGGCCGGCTTCGAGGCGGCCGGGCTCTGCGTGGAGCGGTTCTTCGCGACCTCGGCGGACGGCACCCGGGTGCCGTACTTCGTGGTCGGCCCCGACCACCGCGCTGCCGGGCCGGGACCCACGCTGTTGTACGGGTACGGCGGCTTCGAGTACTCCCTGACCCCTTATTACAGCCCGATCACCGGCCGGGCCTGGCTGGAGCGAGGCGGCACATATGTGGTGGCGAACATCCGCGGCGGCGCCGAATACGGCCCGGCATGGCACCAGGCCGCCCTCGGCGAAAACCGGGTGCGCTCCTTCGAGGACTTCGCGGCGGTCGCGGCCGACCTCGTCGCCCGCGGGATCACCACCCCTGCCCAACTCGGCGCGGCCGGAGCCAGCAACGGCGGCCTGCTGATGGGAGCCATGCTTGTCCGCCATCCGCGGCTGTTCGGCGCGATCGTCGCCGAGGTCCCCATGCTGGACATGCTCCGCTTCCACCGCCTGCTGGCCGGAGCATCCTGGACCGCCGAGTACGGCAACCCCGACAGCGAAACCGACCGTACCCACCTTCAGGCCATCTCCCCGTACCACAACCTGACCGCCGGCCAGCCCTACCCGCCCGTGTTGCTGATGACCTCCACCCGTGACGACCGCGTCCACCCCGCCCACGCCCGCAAGACAGCCGCCCGCCTCCGCGAACTGGGCCACCAGGTCCTCCTCCACGAGAACACCGGCGGCGGCCACGCCGGCGCCAGCGACAACGAGCAGACAGCCTTCAACCACGCCCTGGTCTACACGTTCTTGCGGCAGAACCTCCATACGGACGACAGTGCGACTCCAGCGCCTTGACCGCGGGAACACCCTTGCTTCAGTTGCTCCGTTTCCGGACCACTGCCCGTCCCCGACGGCGATGGGTACGGGCTGCGGAACTGGTACGTGGACGTTGGGCGTCCCACGACCCCTACCGAGGCGGGGTTCGACACCTTCGACCTGACGGTCCGGGGAATGGGCCTTTAAGCCCAGCGCATCCCGATCGCTGCTAGCTGTTCCACCCGCTCGGGCGCCTGTTTGGGGTGGCCAAGCTGCCGGGCCGGGAGTATCCGCCGCCTGGCCACGGCTAGCCGCGCCCGTGAAGGCTCATGGCGGCGGTGCGGAGTGCGAGGGTGGTTGTCGCGGCGTCGGCGATGGTGGTTGGCCGGAGCAGGCTGATCGCGGCGAAGGTGGTGGCGTCGCTCCAGGCGCACACGGCCTGGTCCCCGGCAGGGCCCGTGGTCAGTCCGCAGCTGAGGCCGCCGCCGTACGGTCCCGCGTCGAAGGAGGTCGTATCGCGGGCTTTGGCGCCGGCGAAGAAGTTACGGAACTCCTGCGAGATAGACGTGCTCGCCTTCTCCGCCTTCAGCCGGTCATCTCCCTCAGTGGTACGGAGCATGAGGATGAGGTCGGCGTTTTCGTCGCCGTCCTGGTCGTAGAAGCCGACCCACTGACCTTCGGGCACCTTGCGGCCTGCCAGCCACGCGGCTTCGGTCCGCTCGGCGGCCGCACCGGTCATCAGCCGGAAGTCCGCGAAGCCGCCCGGCAGCGCTGCCCGCGGGGCACCCTCGGTCGTTTCCTGCACGACGGACTCGGCTGGTGTCGCTTCGGATGCGCGGGGCTCGGGATCGTAGGAGAGCGTCGCCTTCAACATGGCACCTACCGCGATCAGAGTCGTCACACCCACGACCAGCAGGTGCCGTCTCCTTTCCTCGCGCAGAGTCTGAGCGTGGTCACCGCCGGGTGATGTCGACGGCGCGCCAAGGCTCCGCGGTGTGTCCGTGGGTGACGTGGTTCATCGATGTGGCGACGAGGGTGATCGTGGGGTGGCGGTCACTCCGCATCAGCCGGCCCGGGACGCGGTGCTGGCCGCGCTGCGCACAGGGATCAGCCGCCAGGATCCGTACGGGCCGTTCGGTGGTCTGCCGACCGTGGTGCGGGTGGACCGGGGCAAGGAGTTCCTGTGTCGGACGGTGGAGCGCGCTTTGGGCGCTTTCGCGGTTCCGGTGGATGGTCTGCCGGCGTACAAGCCGTACCGCAAGGGCACCATCGAGTCGTTGAACGGCGCGGTGGAGGAGATGCTGCTGGTCTCGCTGCCGGGCTTTACGCATCGTGCTCGCCCCGCGGAGGCGTACCGGCCGGATGCGCTGGAGGATCTGCTCTCGTACCCGGACTTCGTGAAGGTGCTGCTGGACTGGGTGGCCTGGTGGAACACCGAGCACCACCCTGCGGGTCTTGCGGACGGGCTGACGCCGTTGGCGGCGTGGGAGGCGGATCCGGGGCCGCTCGAGGACGTTGTGGAGGATCGGCTGGCGTTCTTCGCGCTGGAAGACGACGGCCGGCAACGGAAGATCACGACGAAGGGGATCAGCTGGCGCCGCCGCTTCTACATCGCACCGTGGATGGCCGGGCACGTCGGCATGCGGGTTCGGCTGCGGTATCTGCCGCACTATGACGGGCAGATCGAGGTGTTTGCTACCGAGGAGTGGGGCCGGCATCTGGGTACCGCCTACCTGGCCCAGGCGGCGACGCTGGAGCAGCGCCGGGCGCTGAGTTCGGTCAGGGAGAAGAACGCCCGGGCGCTGAAGGCGGATTTGAAAGCGGCGGAGAAGCTGCGCCGGACCGGTATACGACCTCGACCACGGCCGCTGCGCCTCGTCCGCGGCGCACGGTGACCGCTGTGCAGGCCCAAGCAGAAATCGCCGAGGCCAGGGCGGTGGATTTGGCGGCCCGTGCCTTGCCGGATTTGATTCCGCCCCGTGAGCCCCCGTCCTCGTGGGCACGCCCGGTTGTCCGCCCTCGCCCTGTAGCCGGCCCGCCACCGGACGCCGGGCAAGCGGCTGACGGCGGGCGGGCCGGAGGCGCCCACGCACTTGGCAACAGCGAGGAGTGTTGAGGATGGCGACTGCCGAACGTAAGGGCCGGCTGCCCCGGGAGCGTGAGGACCACTTCCCGCACACACTGCTCGCCGAAGCCCGCTGGACGAGCCCCTGCCTCAGCCGGCCGCTCGCCGACTTCTTCCACGCCCACCACCTCCTCGACGCCCCCGCCGATACCGAGGACACACAAGCCACGGCCCGGCGAGAGCGCCGGATCCAGGCCGTCCCATTCCCGCTGCGCCCAGCCGTACGTGCTTTCGCGGAGGCTGGTGGCCCGGCGCCAGGATGCCGAGCGTCTTGGGCTGCGACCGAACCAGCTCAAGACCATCGAGATCCGCCTCGATGTCGTCCGGGACCTGGCACTCCACATCCACGCTCGGGGGCACGCCACCTGGGCAGGCGTGAGTGTCGCTGACCTGGAGGCATTCCTGGCCCGCAACCCGGCCCGCAGGTGCGAAGTGTCGGTTTCGTGTCAGTGGCGTATGTCAGTGACGAGATGTCAGGTTGCTGGGGTTCGTGCTGGTCATCGGGTGGGGCGGTGTACCCGTCACTGACATGGGGCGGCATGTGGAAGCGATGCCGCTGTCATGTGGTGGCATATCCCGTAGACCGCCACTGTCACGGGAGCGGTGCTTCTCAGCCCCGCAATGGGGCTCCTGGCCCCCGGGCCCGGCATGACTGTGTGCTCCCTGCCGAAGGCATGGCCTGGGGGGTGGTGTCACCGGGTCTGGGGCAGTGCTTGATGGCGGGGCTGTCCGGGGCGTTCGCCGTGTCGGGTGGCGGTCCGGCCTCCCTTGGAGGTGGGGGAGGCCGGAGCGCTCAGGGCGTGTGCTTTGCGGCTGGTTCAGGGGATGGCGTGATCTGTTGGCTCCGGCACTGTGGCTGCTCGCAGGTCAGAGGCCTGTGGTGCTCAGTACTCGTCGTGGTGGTCGGCCTTGTGGTGGTAGGCCTTGTCACCGCCGCCGTCGTTGATGCAGGTGTTGCCGACGGCCGGGTTGAGGAGGCCGATGATGTTGACGGTGTTGCCGCAGATGTTGATCGGGATGTGGATGGGCACCTGGAGGACGTTGCCGGACAGGACGCCGGGGGAGCCGATGGCAGCGCCCTCGGCCGTGGCGTCCGCGGCGGCCATGCCAGCGCTGCCGACGAGGACGGCAGCGGCTGAGGCGGTAATCGCTACGGCCTTTGCGATACGGGACATCAAGATCTCCTAGAGAAGGGGGCCTGCCGCAGGGAGTGCGGCACGTGCTCCGTCCAACAGCACGAGCGAGTAGCCGGTTACGGCCGTTGGGCCGGATCGGTGACCTCAGGTCACCTCTCCAGTCCTGTCGGCAGGCGGGAGGCAAAGCGGATGACCGGGTCTGAGTGCGTTGTGGCAAAGGGAGCCCCTGTTCGATGAGCAGGGGCTTCTTTGTGTTCGGAGCATGATCGTGG
>NZ_JAGGOY010000127.1 GCF_018614095.1 Streptomyces sp. ISL-87
GGGTCTGGGGCGAAGCCCCAGTTTCGGGAAGGGGCGGGTAGGGGAACAGCCCCGCAGGGCCGAACAACCCCGCAGGCCCCCCCCACCCCGCTGGAAGGCAACGGCCCCCTAGCCGTCCTGAACGGCACCCCCCAAGCCCACGCCGCGAACGGCCTCCTCCTCAACCTCCCCCCCCAGGCCGTAACCGACCTCCCCACCCTCATCACCTGGGCCCTCAGCCCCGAAGCGAACCTCCGCTCCCCCCGCCTCCACCGCAACGGCAAGGACGGCGATCCCCTCCTCGTCCTCACCCCCGCAGCCACCGCGGCCCTAGGCCTCCCCCCGACCCTCGAAGACCGCCGCGCCCTCCGCCTCCCGGACAACCACCCCACCCTCAAGCAACTCACCCGCGCCAAGTGGCAGCTCACCCGCCGAGGCTTCGGCCCCTGGCCCCGCATCTACCGCCCCGCCACCCCCACCACCGGCCGCCAGTGCGTCCAGCTGGCGATCCTCCCCTGGGGCGCCCTGGACCCCCGCGCCTGGGGCGAGCACACCTCCACCCTCCCCGCCCCGGAACTGGCGGAGCTCCTCACCACCTACGCCACCCGCGTCCTCACCCCCCGCGGCTCCACGGCAGTGACCGGCCTGGAGCTCATGACCGCCCTGCGCCCGCCCACCCGCGCGGCCCGCAACCCCGAGACCAACATCTGGGAGTCAGCCTCCGTCCCCGGCTCCCTCACCCGCCCCGTCGACCCGGCCCCCCCGGAAGCCCCCGACGAGCACCCCGTAGTCGCCGCCCTGTACCCCCGCGCCCACCAGCGCACCCCGGACCAGGTCCTCGACGAAGAGGCGTACGACTGGATCCGCGACCCCCAGCTCCTCACCGACGCCGAATGCACCCGCACCCACGCCGTCGGCATCGACGTGAACATGGCCTTCGCCGCCGCAGCCAACCGCCTCACCGTAGGCATCGGCCCGGCAACCCACACCAAAAACCCCCGCTTCGACCCGAAAACCCCAGGCTGCTGGCTGGCGGACCTCTCCTCCCTCACCCTGGACCCCCGCCTCCCCAGCCCCTTCACCCCCCACGGCCAGCCCCCCACCGGCCCGGCCTGGTACGCGACCCCGACCCTCGCCTATGCCCAGGAGCTCGGCCACCCCGTACAGCCCACCGAGGCCTGGCTGCGCCCGGACAGCGGCCCGTACCTCGACGCCTGGTACACCCGCCTCCGCGACGCCTACCTCGCCACCATGGCCGACCTCGGCATCACATCAACCCTCACCGAGCCCGAATACCTCACCGCGATGGCAACGATGACCGCCCACAAATCCCTACCGCCCACCATGCCCCCCACCCTCCCCCTCACCCAGACGGCAGTCCTCTCAGCCATCAAGTCCACAGTCAAGGGCGGCATCGGCAAGCTCCGCGAACGCCCCCAAGGCGCCGGCTACCGCCCGGGCGAACCCTGGCCCGCCCTGGAACGCCCCACCTGGCGGCCCGACATCCGCGCCGCCGTCATCTCCACGGCCCGGGTCAACATGCACCGCAAGATGAACAAGCTCGCCACAGCCGCCGGCGAGTACCCCATCGCCGTCCTCTCCGACTGCGCGGTGTACCTCTCATCCGGCCCCAGCCCCCTCGACTTCCTCCCCCGCACCCCCGAAGGCAAGCCCCTTCCCGGCGGCTTCCGCCTCGGCGTCAGCCCTGGCATGGTCAAGCACGAAGGCACCCAGCCCCTCCTCTGGGCCGTCCAGATGCTCGACGAACGCCTCAACCCCGCCCGCCACATCAAGGGCCACGACGCAGCGGCCGACGGAGAATAAGAATGCCCACCTCCGACATCGACGACAGCCTCACCCGGGCCGACGAGTCGCACTTCACCCGCCCCATCCCCAAATCCCCCCAGGCCCGGATGAAATTCCTGGTCAAATCCACCAAATCCACAAAATCAGCGGCCCAGCTCCTCGGTATCTCCCCCCGCACGGTCGAGCGTTACGTGAAGGGCCAGATCAAAACCCCCCGCCCCGAGCTCGCCGCCCGCCTCGAAGCCGAGGTACGCAAGCGCTGGCAGCCCCTGGTCCGCAAGCGCGCCCGCGACAAGGCGGCCCGCACCACCGGCCTGGTCATCGAAACCCGAGCCCGCTTCGGCTTCACCGCCGCCCCCGGCACCACCGACGACGGCCGCATGCGCCGCATCACCCAGCACCTCCCCCCGGAGTACGCGAGCCGCCTCTTCACCGCCCAGGAATCCGGCGCCACGGAGTCCCAACTCCGCGCCATCGCCGCCGAAGGCCTCCAGGAGGTTTACTTCAAGGACAACGGCGCCCGCGCCACCAGCCTCCTGGTCGAATTCACCGACATCGACTACGTCGACTTCGCCTTCTAGAGGCAACGCCGTGACTCTGTCTCTGTTGGTGATCTTGTGTGGGGTGCTGACGGCGGGGTCGTGGGGTGCTTCGCTGGAAGGGTGCGGGGTGGCCTCGGGTTCTGGGGTGTGGGTGCGGTGTCGTTGCGGCCGAGGAGTTTCCAGCGGATTCCGGTAGGGACGGTGCGAACGGCGTGGGCGGCGTGTCCGAAGGGCACGCCGGCGATGCTGGTGCGGGACCGGTTGGATGTGCTGTTCGAGGATGAAGAGTTCGCGGACCTGTATCCGTGCGATGGGCGTCCGGGGTTCTCACCGGGGCAGTTGGCGCTGGTGTCGGTGCTGCAGTTCGCGGAGAACCTGTCGGATCGTGCCGCGGCGGACGCGGTGCGTACGAGGATCGATTTCAAGTACGCGCTGGTCTTGGAGCTGGAGGATCCGGGATTCGACTACTCGGTACTCAGCGAGTTCCGGGCCCGGCTGGCCGAGGGCGATGCCGCTGACCGGCTGCTGCGGGTGATGCTGAAGCGGCTGGTGGAGGCCGGGCTGCTGAAGCCCGGGGGCCGGCAGCGCACCGATGCCACCCGGTGCTCGCGGCTGACCGAGACCTGCGATACCGGCCGGCCCGAGGTGGTCGTCCACGTGGCCACCACGATTGCCCCGGTCCAGGACGGCGAGCTGACCGAACAGATCCACGACGACCTCGCCGACGCCTGCCTGGCCCCGGCCGAACACGTCGTCGATGCCGCCTACGTCACCCCGGCCCGGATCGAACGAGCCCGCCGGGTGCACGGCATCACCCTGCTGGGCCCGCTCGTGCCCGACCACAGCCACCAGGCCAATAGCGGTGGCGGCTTCGACAAGTCCGCCTTCGCGGTGGACTGGGACCACCAGCAGGCCGTCTGTCCCCAGGGGGCGGTCAGCCGTGAGTGGCGACCGCTGCGGATCAGCGGACACGACTACATCCAGGTCAAGTTCGCCAAAGCCGACTGCCTGGCCTGCCCCGACCGCCCCCAGTGCACCACCTCCGCCACGCGCCCCCGCGCGCTTGCGCTGCTGCCCACCCGCGAACTCCACCAGATCCAGACCCGCAACCGCCTGGAACAGCAGACCGAAGACTGGCAGCGGCGCTACGCGATCCGGGCCGGGATCGAGGCCACCCTCTCCCAAAACGTCCGAAGCTGCGGCCTGCGCCGATCCCGCTATCGCGGCCTGGCCAGAACCCACGTCCAGCACGTCCTGACCGCGCTGGCCTGCAACCTCACCCGCGTCGCTGACTGGACCGCCGCACCACCGGCCACCCGCCGCCGATCAACACGCTTCCGCGCCCTCTGCACCGCCAACTGATAGACGGGCAAGATCACCAACAGAGTCACGGCGTTGCCTCTAGCCCTCAGGACCCAGCCCGTCCTCCCGCACCCGCAGCGCCAGGTCGATCTTCGTGTACGTCGGACGGCCCACCTGCTGGTACTTCTCCTTGACCCGGTCCAGGTAGTACTTGGCGGTGTTCGGGGTGACGCCGGCCCGCCGCGCGGTGGCCTTCAGGGTGAGCCCGGAGGCGTGGTCCAGCAGCACCTGGAGCTCCCGCGGCGCCAGCTGCGGCCGGGCCGGTCCGGTGTCGTGCGCCCAGGCGAAGGCCAGCTCGGCGGAGTGCGCCGTACCGCCCCCGGCCACCGTCTCCACGGCGCCCACCAGCGTCTCCAGCGAGTGGTCCTTGGTGAGGTAGCCGTCCGCCCCGGCCGCCACCGCCCCGACGATCCGGGCCCGGTCTGCGACCGTACTGATCACCAGTACCCGGCTGCCCGCCGCGCACAGCCGCCGGACGTTGTCCTCGGGGACGGAGCCGTCGCGCAGCACCAGGTCGAGCAGCACCACCGCGGGGGGCCGGCCGCCCACCGCGAGCAGCGCGTCCACCGTCTCGACCGCGGCCAGCAGCCGTAGCCGCTCCACCCCGGCCAGCCAGGAGCGCAGGCCCTCCCGCAGCATCCGGTCGTCGTCGACCACGGCCACGGTGATCACGCGGGCCACCGCAGCTCCACGCTGGTGCCCTCGCCAGGGGCGCTGTCGACCTCGGACCGCCCGCCTATCTCGGCCAGCCGGGCGTGGATGGAGCGCCGCAGCCCGGTCCCGGACCCGTCCGGCGTACCGCCCACAGGGGCCGCCGGGTCGAAGCCGGCGCCCCGGTCCACCACCGTAACGGACACGCCCTCGCCCGCCCCGACGGCCGTCAGGAAGGCCTGTCCGGTCCCGGCGTGGCACCGTACGTTGTTCAGCGCCTCGGACACGGCGGCCGCCAGGGCGGTGGCCACGGGGCGGGGCACCGGCGGCAGTTCGTGGTACTGGGCGGTGACCTTCAGGCCCAGGCACTCGGCCGAGCGCACCTCCTCCTCCAGGGCGGCCCCGACCGCCACCTGCGCCGCCTCCGCACCGGTGCCCTCCGGGTCGTCCTCGCGCTGGATCAGCCGCCGCAGGTACGCCGCCTCGCGGGCGCACCGCTCCCTCACCTGGGGCGCGTTGGCGTCCACCCGGCCGGCGGCGATGGTGGTCAGCGTGGCCAGCACGGTGTCGTGCAGGGCCCGGTGGTGCGCGATCCGCTCGGCCTGCCGGGCCCGGGCGGCCTCGGCGGTCAGCGCCCGCTCCTTGGCCTCGTCCAGCTGGGTGCCCTGGCGGCGCAGGTACCACCAGAAGACCTTGGCCATCACGGCCGAGGAGACCACCGAGTTGAGGTGCCCGACGAGCACGGACCCGGGAGCCGCCTCCGGCCCGATCACCCACAGGTACGCCGCCAGCGTGGTGCCGAGCAGGAGCAGGACGGCCCCCGCGGCCGGCCGCGGCACCAGCGCGACCCCCGCCGCCGCGCTCACCGACCCGCCCAGCAGGAACAGCCAGCCGTACACGGCCACTTCGGAGCCCCCGGGCAGCCAGCCGTCGCCCGCCCGCCCACCGCTCGCCAGGGCCACCAGCAGCGGCACCGCGCACCCGGTCACCAGCACGTCGGCCCACACCCAGCGCCGGTCGAACCAGCCCCTGGCGTACGCGTTCCCGTATAACCACACACTGGACGCGAGGACGCCGCCGAACACCGCCCAGGGAGCGACCTCGCCCGGTTCCCTCCGCAGCACCGCCAGGAAGCCCGCCGTCAGGTGGCTGGCCCGGTACAGACCGGTCGCCAGCATCATGAACCGCTGGGCACGCTGTAGCCCCGAGCCCACCCTCACTACAGCCTCCGCAGTGAACACACCCCCCTGAAAGGGTGGGTACCGGAGGCTCAGTGGATCTCGCTAGCTTCTCCTGCGTCAAGCTCGTCCTCAGTCAGTTGTTTCCAGTCAGGAGAGAACGTGGCGCAAAAATTCCGCCGGTTCGGCAGTGCGGCCGTAGCAGCTCTCGCGGCGATGTTCGTCATGCTGCTGCCGTCGTCCGCGCAGGCCGCGGAGAACCCGACGATCCGCTACAGCACCACCCCGTACAACGCGCCCATCTACGAGATACGGGCCGGTTACAGCTGGCAGTGCCTCGACATCCGCGGCGGGACCACCAATGTCGGTGCCATCATCCAGAGGTACGACTGCAAGGGGGCGCTGCACCAGCGCTTCACCTTCCACAGCCTGGGCAACGGCAACTTCGCGATCGGCACCTTTGGCGGCGCGCGCTGCCTCGGCGCGCAGGGCGGCCTGGTCAACAGGGGTGTTTCCCTCATCCAGACGGACGGCTGGGGCTGCGCCACCTTCACGTGGATCTTCCAGGGCGGTGAGAAGGGCGACCACTGGGAGATCCAGGAGGTGGGCACCGGGCTGTGCCTGAACGACACAGGCAACCGCTCGCCCGTGGTGTTCGGCTCCTGCGGCGTCTCCGGCACACCCTGGCCCAGCATCTGGGTGCCGCGCTTCGACAGGTACTACGACTTCTCCCGGATCGGCTTCTAGCTCCGCGAGAGCTCGCTCCACCGCAGTCCGGAGGCCGTCGAAGGCATGCCCTACGACGGCCTCCGCCAGCCGTTCCGGGTCCCCGCCGGACTCCGGGTGCGGCCGGGGTACCACTCCACCAGCGAGTTGACCATGCCGAAGAGCAGCCGGGTGGCGAGCCGGATGTCCGCGTCCGCCCGCAGATCGCCCTCGGCCTGTGCCGCGCCCCAGCAGGTGCGCGACCCGGTGGTCGAACTCGCGGCGCCGCTCCAGCGCCCACCGCTCGGTCCGGGTGTTGCCGCGGACCCGCAGCAGTAGGGTGACGTACGGGAGTTCGGCGACCAGCACCTCGACCGTGCGCCGGGTGACGTACTCGACCCGCTCCCCGATAGTCACGAACCCTGCGCTGCTGCAGACCAACACCCATCGCTCCACCTCCGACTACACGGTGTTGCGACGATCAGTTGAATCCACCCAGTACACGAGTGCCGCGTTCGCCGACGCCTGCACCGCCGCGGGGGTGACCAGGAGCATGAGCGCCGTCGGCAGCAGCGCGGACAATGCCGCCGCGGAGAGCTGGAACGCATCCCTCAAGAGGGAGACGTTAAAGGGCGCGAAGGCATGGCCCACCGCCCGTCACGCGCGACTCGCGGCCTTCCGCTGGGCCAGCCGCTACAACACCCGACGCCGGGGGGTCAAGGCCCGCGACGACCTGGTCGAGAAGCTGGAGCCATACGTCATCGGCCATAACGAGACCGCCAGGCCCTACCGATGGACCTACGAAGGCACCCCGCTCAAGGCCGCCTGATCAACACCCCTCCACGAACTTCTGCGGAGCAGCACTAGTCCCTGAACGAAACCGCAGGTGAGGGCTCTCCTGCTGCGAGGAAGGGACCGAAGTGACCGAGTCAGGCAACTGTCGGCGTGGACAGCCCTCGCTGTGAGCGTTCGGTCTTCCTGCCGACATGCCTGGGCTCGATCGTGCGGGGGTCGACGGCCTCGCCCGGGGCTCCTTCCCTGTAGAGGCCCCCAGGCTCGGCGTCCCGGTCGTGCGGCAGGAGGTAGAAGACGCGTCGCTTCTGGAGTCCGCTGTCGGGGTCCGCTTCCGCGGTGTCGCCGAGCTCGGTGAACCCGATCATGCGCCCGTCACGGTGGTAGCGGGGCTTGCCCCGGCGGCGAGGCGTCTTGTCGAGGGCCTGGCGGACGTAGTCGAGCTCTTCAGGGTTCTCCAGCCACACCACTTTGTCCTCGTGGGCGAGATCGCTTGCTGACAGTAGCGAGCTCATGGCTTGAGTCCCTCCTCGTTCACGTCGGCCCTTGGGGGCCCCTGATTCCTCCACGCCGTAAGTGGCGTCGGTGTCGTTATGCAGTCGGCCCCTGTGGGGCGCGACCGGGGGGTGGATCTGTTCATCTTCCTTGTCCATCGTAGGCGTGCCCGTCCCGCGGCGGCAGCACACTTCGGCCGGTCACGTCGTGGTTGCCCTGTTCGCCTCGCGCGGCTCCTGGTCGTCGTCGGCCAGGAGCGCAAGCCCGGGATAGAACTTCTGTCCGTTGGAGCGGAGCATCTCGTTGGGTGAGGCGACGCCGACCTCGGCGCGGATGCGGGTGGCGAAAGCACGGGTGGTGGCGGGCCGCAGGCCCTCCCCGTCGCTGCACCAGGCGCTATAGGCGCGATAGAGCGCACCTTGTTCGACCTTGAGGTCCCGGGGGTCGAGGAGGTGGGGGAGGTGGGCGCCGGTGGTGCAGCATTCGGCCAGGAACCGCCCGATGTGGTCCTCGGTGGTGGCGTACGCCTGCGTGGCGTGGCGGACGACGGTGGGACCGGTCAGGGGCGGCTTGGTGGCCAGGTAGGCCTTGGCTCCCTGGATCATCCAGTGGAGGATGCCGGGGCCTTCTTCGTGTACGAGTGTCTCCGCCAGGTTGTCGATCTTTCGGTGATCGGGGACGACCCTCTCGAAGGGGATGAGCCGGATCCGGCGCCAGAAGGCGTGGCCGCCGGTGCCGACCTCTGGCCGGTGGTTGCCCAGGAGCCAGAGTTTGTGGGTCGGCTCGAAGCTGAAGAAGTCCTGCCGCATGCGACGGGCCTTGAGGCGGTCGCCGCCGGTGAGGAGTTTGACGCGGGCCTCGTCGAACTTGTCGTGCGGCTTGAGCTCGCTGCATACGAAGAGACGCCGGCCGTGGAGTTCGGTCAGCTCGGTGGAGTGCTCGTTGAACTTGCCGCGCTCCATGAGGAACCCGGGCGGTGCCACGTCCGCGTAGTCACCGAGGATCTTGATGACGACGTCGAGCAGGGCGGACTTGCCGTTGGCGCCGACACCGTAGAGGAAGGGCAGGACCTGGCCACCGACGTCACCGGTGATGGAGTAGCCGAGCAGGAGATGAAGGAAATTGATCATCTCCTTGCCCTTGTCGTCCTCCCCGAAGGTCTCGTCGAGGAACCGGTGGAACCTGGGGGTCGGCATGGCCTCGGGCGCCAGATGCGTGGCACGCGAGTGCAGATCCCGCGTGGGATCGGGCTTGTGCAGGTCGCCCGTACACAGATCCACGACGCCTGCCGGGGTGCACAGGGCGTACTTGTCGCCGTCCAGCATGTCGGGGTCGAGGGCGAGCTCGGGCGAGGCCTTGGCCTGGGTGAGCATGGCCTTCACGCCTGAGGTGGACATGGCGCGCTTGCGGTGCTGAGCCAGTTCCCGGTCCGTGAACACACCGCGCGGGTCGTGGGTGGGCAGATCCTCGGCCATGTCGCCGGCCGCCCAGATCGCGGCCTTCTCCCCGCCGGTGCGCTTCCACCGGTACTCGTCCCACACGTACCAGCCCAGTCCCTCGACGTGACGGAACCGGTCGTGGTGAAGGTAAGCGAACAGCTTCGCGTTGCCGCGGTCGGTGAGGTTGTTCAACACCCCGGCCTGAATGAAGTCCGCAGCGTCGGCAGCGGCCCGATCTCCGCTCTGCTGAGCAGGCAGACGCCGGTCGGGCGTGGCGGTCTCCGTGGTGAACGCGGCGAGCTGCTCCGCCGCCGCCTGGGCGTTGAACCCCGTGCCTCCGACGCTGCTCATGGGCGTTCCTTGGGCTCGATCGGTCGGTCGCTTCCGGCACGCAGCCCTGCTTCGACGATGAGGACGTTTCGGCGCGGCTGGTGAGGTCGTGCGTGGTCTGCGGCTTCGAGGAGCAGTCGGCGGCACTCGGCCTCGGCGAGATGGCCTGCGGCGGCCAGTCCGCCGGCGGTGAAGGCCGCTCGGTTGAGCTTCTCGCTGAAGGCCGTCCCGGCGGGGCTGGATCCGCAGGCGCGGACTTCGTCCAGGAGAGAGGCGAGCACCCGTTGTCCGGCCTGCCGGTGGCCGCGCGCCTGCGGACGCGGCACAAGGGCGTCTGCGGGCGCAGGAGCCGCCTCTACGGTGTGGCCGGTACGGGCGAGTTCGGCGGTGAGCCACATCGGCAGGGCTGCGGGCAGCCGGGCTCCGGGCAACGGCTGGTAGACACCGGCGGCCGTGCGCGTCGTGGGCGCCACGATGTAGCCGCCGACAGCGCGGATATCGACCTGCCAGGCGAGCGCCACCTTGGAGCTCGAACCGCTGGAACACCTGAAGCGTGGGCCGTCCTTGGGCGCCTGGTACCAGACGTGCATCCCTCCGGAAGGCGTACGCACCCGCAGGGTCGACGTGTCCTCGCAGGGATTGGGCCGGGACCGGTAGGCGGCCAGGAGGGCCAAGGTGTCGAATCCGCTCTGCAGTCCGGTCAGGTCGACGCGGTCGTCGATGGGAATGCCGGGCAGCAGCCGCTGCCGGTCGGGCAGGGGCGCCCCGTGGGCATCCACGTCGATGACCACGAGCCCGGCAGGCCCGCAGGCGACACCGATCCCGAAATCCGGCTCGATCCGCCACCACTCCCGCAACGTACGGAGGTCCGTGGTGGCCGCATGGAATCCATGACACCAACGGTCCTGGGCATGGCAGGGGCATGCCTGAGGGGCGTGCTGACTGCTGCGGCAGTCGGGGCAGTTCGGGGCGGGCGTCTTGGTCCCCGGGGCCAGAGGGTGCACGGGGTACCCACGCAGGGCCAGCCAGGCGGCCACGTCCAGTGCCGTCCCGCCACTCACGCCTTGCGGCGGGTTCTCGGGATGAACAGGCAATGGCTCTTCCTTGACGCGATGTGAGGGACGGCTGCTCCTGTCCCGGTGCTGCTCGCTGACGTGGGCATTCACCTACACCTCAGGGACCAGAGGGACTGAAGATTCACTATCTCGGAGGTTACCGCAGAGACTGCGGGGACTCGGGCTGGAACTACCGTTGTATCGAGAGTTCAGTCCCTTCAGTCCCTCGGTCCCTGAAGTTCTAACCTGGTTCGTCCGGAAAAGTTCCTTCGCTGAAGCCTGAACACACCCGGGCGTGTCGCGCCCGAACCCTCAGGTACGCACACGCCTCGGTCCCGCTTCACAAGGAGAACAAGCACCTCTGCGAGGAGTACCTGGCGCTGACTTCAGGCGACTCAGCAGGCTCCCTCGGAAGACTCTTAGGCCGGCCACCAGCCAAGTCGACCGCGGATCCAGGTCGGATGGGCCTCAGGTACTGAACTGCTGGGACTCTCGTTCAGTCCCTACCTGTTCAGTCCCTGGACAAACCTGCAGGTCACAGCGCTTGAAAATGCGGCACAGGGACTGAAGGGACTCAGAGTCAGTACTTCCAGTTCTCACGTGTGTGCGTGTATGCGCGGGTGTAAGAACGACCTTGGCATAGACGTGTGTGGCTCATAACTGCGAAGTTGAGTCCCTTTAGTCCCTGACAACCGGTGTACGGGCCCCTGACCTGCAGGTCTATGCAGTGACTGAAGGGTCAGGGACCGAAGCTGTCCCACGGAGCTTCAGTACCTTGTCAGGGGAGGGGGTACCGAGGGAGGGGCCCGCTCCCCGTGGTCCGGCAGGGACCAAGGGTGGATCCAAGGGGAATGGTGAAGCCTGGGGTTCTCCTGCACCGCCAGCGGCGCCGTCGTAACCACGACACCGGCACCGGGCAGCGATGAGCGGGCGTTGTGCCACGAGCTGCTCCAGCCGAGCCCCTCGGGCGCCTTCGGGGATGCCGACGAGCTCAGTGGGAGAAGGCCGCAGTCGATCGAGCGCACGCCCGCAGGTGCCTGCGCAGGTGATCGCGCAGTTTCGGCAGTCCCGCGGTAGCGCCCAGCCGCGCCAGGAACTCGTTCACATGCCAGGAGATCAGGTGGCCCTGGCGGGAGAGGTACAGGCCGACCTGGTCGATGCCATAGCGGTCGTCGTAGTCCAGCAGGAGATAGCCGGCGAGCTGGTAGATCTCCTCCCGGCCGAGCCGCTGGGGCCGGGTGGTGGCCTTGCAGTCCAGCAGCAGCCCGGCGAGGATGAAGTCGGCATCGGCGCCTCCGATGTCCGTGCTGCCCGCAAAGCTCGGGCCGCAGACGCGGGCCTGGTCCGGCAGCCACCGAAAGTCCTTGAACGGGCCATCGGCCAGTTCCATCTGCCGGGCGAGGTCTTCGACGACGTACTCCCGGACCCCGGCACACAGCCGACCAAGACCCGTTGCGCCGTCGGCGGTCGCGAGTGGGCTGAACCGGCGGACCTGGCCGCTGCGGAAGACGTCCTCGAAGTACGCGGCGACGAAGCACAGCCTGCTCAGATCCTCCTCACCCAGCAGACCGGGACGCGCGAGGTAGTTGTCCACTGACGACAGGAGTTCCAGGCCGGCCGTGTGCAGTGCCGCGCGGGCGCTGGAGGCGGGAGCCCCGGGCAGCGGATGGCCGGAACCCATGGCCTGGATGCCCAGTGTGACCGCCGGACCGAGAGGGCGGCCCAGGGAGAGCCGCAGCCGGTAGTCGACGGCGTGCCCGAGCGCCGACCAGTCGGGGTGCTGCACGTCGATCGGCTGCACCGGATACGGCAGACCCGCGATTCGCCGTTGGTAGTCGCCCACCAGCACCGTGCTGTTCGGCAGGTACTGGGCCATGAACCGGGACATGGGCGAGTCCGTGTAGCTCAATTGGCCGGTCAGGCTCAGGCTGATCAGTGGCACGCCGGCGATCGTGCCGTTCTTCGCCTCGTGCACGATCGCCTTCTCGTAGGCATCCGCCCACCTGATCCCGCGGACATCAAGATGGTGGCGGGCGCGGGTGACGGCCACGTAGATCAGCCGCGCCTCGTCCGCCTGCATCGGCAACTGCCGCCCCTCCTCGGTCAGTGCAGGCGCCGAGAATCCGTCGCCGATGCGCACAGTGGGCCACTCGCGGCCCTTGGCCTTGTGCACGGTGGAGACGGTGACCCTGGCGTCCGCTTCCGGACTCAGGCGCTCCACGGCCTTCAGGATCACCTCGGGGCCGTAGGCGTCGACAAGCTGGACGATCGCCTTCAGGTCCTGCGCAGCCTGGTCCTGCTCGACGTACTCCTGCACCTCGCCCCAGGAGCTGAACAGAAACAACTCCGGGTGGCTGGTGCGCTGTCCCGCCTTGAGCTGCTGGGCGGCGGTCGCGATCCGCTCCAGCCCGCTGCCACCGCCCGCCAGCGCCACCGGGATACCGCGCTCCAGGCAGGCCAGGACCTCCTGCATCGCGTCGGCGTTGCCCCGGCACAGCACCGCGTCCGGCTCGTCTGCCGCACCGATGCGGGAATCGGCCGGTCCGGAGCCGGTGAGCCGCATGTCCGACTCCGCGTGACGCAGCCACCGGTTAGCCTGCTCGGCGATCCGCGGGCCGAACCGGAACGACTGCGTCAGATGGAGGTGCTCGGCGGGGAAGCCCGTCATGACGTCCTTTGCCGAGCGCCAGGCGTAGATCTGCTGTGCGGGATCACCGACGCAGATTCGCTGTGCTGGCTGGGCGAGGAACACCTCCTCCAGTACCGGGTTGGTGTCCTGTGCCTCGTCCAGCAGCACGAAGTCGGCTGGGAGCACGGGCCCGCTCATCGCCCACATCTTCAGGTAGAAGTCGTGCTCGAACCGCAGCTTGCCGTCGAGGCACTGGATGTCCTCCCACGCCTTCTCGGCGTATGGCAGCAACGTCCGGGCGACGTAGTCCTGGCCCTGGAGGTCGAGGCCGTTCAGACGCTCCATGTGCCGGGCCATCACCTGCCGGTCGGTGCTATAGGAGAACCGGCGTAGCATGCCCATCACCAGTCGAGCCTGGTGGTTGACCTTGATCTTGGTGCCGTTCACCACCAGCTCTCGCGTGATTCCGAGCAGCCGGGCCGTCTCCCTTGCCGGGATCCGCGCGGAGGCTTCCAGCCGCGGCCTGTAAGTCCTGCCCACGGCCTCGAACGCGAGCGAGTGAGAGGTGCGGCACTCGACGTTCCGCCCGAACCGCTTGCGTGCGTCGTCTGCGATCGCCCGGTTGAACGCCATGTACAAGCCGCGCTTGCGAGTGGCGGAGCCCATCAGCATCAAGGTCGAGGTCTTGCCCGTCCCGGCGCCGGCCACCAGGGCCAGATCCTGACCTGAGACGAAAACCTCCCGCGCGGCCAGTTGTTCCTCAGTCGGCTCCATGGCCATGTTGCCCTCCCCGGTGTGCGGTTCTATCTCCGGTGATCACCGAGGCTGACGGCTCAGTAACCGACAGTCAATGCCTCCTGGGGTTGAATGGCGCCTCGCAGACAGGGGCGACGTACCCGGCCTCGACCACGTCGTTCCAGTCCTGGTGGTCGTCGCAGGCCAGGGGGTACGCGGGAAGCGGGTGCCAGGTGCCGGCGCGGAAGAGCAGTGGCTCGGGGGTGGAGACGGGGCGCGGCTTCACGGCTTCTGACGGCTGCGGCGCGATGGTCATAAGGGGGCTCTCTGTTGTCAGGGTGGTCAAGGGGGCGGGTGCGCGGCTGTGCACGCGCTCACCGTGATCGGCCACGTTGCCGTACTGGTGAGCGAGGCAATCACACTGCGGGTGAGCCGAGTTGGACTGTTCCGGCGCGATGGCGTACAACTGCGGCAACAGGGCCTCCTGATGCATCTCGGGCGTCAACACCCACGAGCTGCACCAGAGGCCCTGTCTCTATGCCCCGACCACCGCACGATCATCCGATCGAGACCTCTGTTATCGGGGTACAAGGTCACCTGCTCAGCCAGGTACAAGGTCACGTGCTCAGTCCCGATTGCCGGGGATGTTGCTGCGGTCCCCGCGGATCGGTTGATGCGGGGTCGGGTGGAGTGACGGGAGCGGCCGTCCCTGCAGGCGTGCTATTTTTGTGAGCGATCGTTCAACTATGGGAGTGTCGGTGGGACGCAAGCAACTCTGGGATCAGGCGGAAGTACTGGCCTCCGCCATGCGACTGTTCCGCCACCGGGGTTACCTCGGGGCCTCGCTGCGGGACATCGAGGAGGCGACCGGGCTGCATCCAGGCAGCCTGTACCGGACTTTCGAGAGCAAGGAAGGCCTGTTCCGCGCCGCCCTGGACGCATACAACGACCAGGTGGTGCAGGGCCGGGTCAGGGTCCATCTCCTGGAGTCGGCGGACCCTGTGGCGGGCATCCGGTCGTTCTTCACTTCGGCGTTCGAGACCGGCCTCGATCCCGATCCGGGCTGTCTGCTCACCAACACCGCCGTGGAGTCCTTCACCGTTCCGCAGGCCGCCGCCGGAGTGCGCCGAGGGCTGGAGACGATCGAGTCCGGCTTCGCCGACGCCCTGACGCGCGCCCGCACCCTGGGCCTGCTGTCAGCGGATCTGGACGTCGAGGTGTCGGCAGCCCGGCTGCTGGCGCTCTATCAGGGCCTGCTGGTGCTGGTCAGGGCCGGCACCCCCATCACGAAACTGCACACCATCACCGATGGCGCGATGGCGTCGATCGGCTCCAAGGAAGAGGGACAGCGATGAGTGACTCACAGCAGCTCTGGACGAATTATGCCGCGTGCTGGTCGGCCGACCCCGGCGGGCGGCTCGCCGCCCTTCGCACGGTGGCGGTCGAAGACGTCGCCTACCGGGACCCGGGCACGGAGGTCGGCGGGCTGACCGAGCTGGCCGCCTACATGGCCGGATTCACCGGAGCCTTCCCCGGTCACCGGTTCCGCATCGACGAGGTACTTGAGCACCACGACCGGTCGCTCGCACGGTGGACCCAGCTGGGCGAGCAGGGCGAGCCCGCAATGGCGGGCGTGAGCACCGCGCTCCACCGTGACGGCCGGCTTGCCGACATCACCGGGTTCTTCCTCCCGGCGTGAGCGGATCCCGCAGCCTTGCCGAGCACCTCGCCGATCAGCTGGCGCCGCTCGGCGAGGTCACCGTCCACCGCTACTTCGGCGGCTGGGCACTGCGCAGCCAGTCGCGTGCCTCGTGGAGTGAGGTGAAGCCGATGCCGCGCTTGCGTAGGCCGGAGACGATCGCGATGAGGTCCTGGATGGAGCGGCCGAGCCGGTCGAGCGACGGGACGACGAGGGTGTCCCCGGGCCGGAGGTAGTCGAGCGCGGCCCACAGCTCTTCGCGTTCGGCGTTCTTACCGGACTTCTTGTCGGGGAAGATCCGGATGCATCCCGCTTCGGAGAGTGCGTGAATCTGCCGGTCGAGCAACTGCCCTTTGATTAGAGCCAGCGAGGTTGGGGGCAGTGGGCTCACTGCGGTGGATCCACAGGAGGGCTCCAGCCATCAGCACAGTGCCTCCCAGCAGCCAGGGCAGTGGACCAGGAGGCAGGATGCCAACGGCCAGGCCGGTGAGAGCTCCGGTCAGTTGCAGTGCGAGGGACTGAACGGATAGTGCCGTGGCGCGTCCCGCGCTTGGGACTCGGCGGTGAAGGAGGTCGTTCTCGCTCGGTCCCGCCGCGCCCAGACCGAGGTACACCAGGCCATAACCGGCAGCCGCGAGGGCCATGGAGACGGGGCCTGTAGTCACGGCGGTGGCGCTGAGCAGGAGCAGGCCGCTCGCGCTGGTGCCCAGGCTCACCAGGACCGCGCGCTCGCCGCTGCCTGCGAGCCGGGCGGTCAGCGGCGCGAGATGGCTCCCGATCCCTGAGCAGACGAAACCGGCACAGGCGAGTGCGGCGAAGAGCATCGCACCCGACTCCGGCGCTCCTGTGAACGCCGCGGCACGGCCCGGCGTCAGCAGCTCGATCGTGGCCAGGGCACTGCCGGCGGCCGCTGCGCTGAGGGAGCACACGGCGGACCAGCACGTCGCGTCCGCCGAGCCGCAACCCGTCGGCGACCGTGGCCGGGATGCCCCGCAATACGGAGCGCAGCGTGTTGGGTGGACGGGGCGGCTCGGGGAGGGCGGCGAGGACGTACAGCACGAAGGCGATCTCGACTGCTGCGGCCAGCAGCGGTGGGACGGAGAGTGGGATCACCGGCCCTGAAGTTGCTCGACTCAGTCGGGTGGCTTCGTTGATCTCTAGGAGGATCAGGCACACATTCCGTGAAGGCGACTGTCAGTGAGGCGAGGGCTGAGCGTCGTCCCATTTCCACCCGTGCTCGGGGAACTGTTCAAACAAGGCAGTTAGCGAGGTGGCCTGGTGGATGGCGGCCGACCAGTCGTGGGCGGAGTTGTCGAGCAGGAC
The DNA here is from genome assembly GCF_018614095.1 of Streptomyces sp. ISL-87. Taxonomy (GTDB): domain Bacteria; phylum Actinomycetota; class Actinomycetes; order Streptomycetales; family Streptomycetaceae; genus Streptomyces. Next base: position 16,721 of record NZ_JAGGOY010000127.1, read on the forward strand.
GAGAGCTGGCGGCTCCTGCCGGAAGTCGTAGGTGAGCATCTCGCGGCCACCGTCCCCACCGATGACGACGCCGCCGGGGAAGCGTCCTTGGATGTCGCCTGCCTCGTTGACGTCGACGAGCTCCGCTATGGCATTGATCATCAGGAAGTCGTCCGCTGGAAGAACGAATCGACTCATGCTCCCTTCCGTGGCCAGGAAGTTCCGGTAGTCGTCGGGGAACCGGACTCCGAGTCGGCTCTCGGCCTGCGCTATCTGGTCGTCGTTCGGACTCATGCCGTCGTTCTATCAAGCACAGCTCGCACTGGTGGCGCCCGGCTGCCTCGCGGTGAGCAGGACTCGCTTGCGCAGCAGCGGTAGCTTGGCCCGGCCGAACATCTGGCGCTTGACCATCTTGATGTGGTTGACGCGGCCTTCGACGGGCCCGGAGTTCCAGCGGCTGGTCAGGCCCTGGATGACGGCGTCCCAGTCCTTCTCCAGCCCGGTGGCAAAGCTGTGCAGGCCGGGCAGGTCTTCGGCGCGGACGGCGGTGATCCAGTCTTTGAGGTGCTGGCCGGAGCGGGTGGTCAGAATCTCGGCGAACCCACGGACGAGTCGGCTCGTAGCATCGAGTTCGGGGCTGCGAGCGAGGACTTCAGCGAGCTGTTGGCGGTCTTCGTCCCGGAGGCGGTCGGGGTGACGCATCATCCAGCCGGTGATCTGGCGGACGCCCGGTGGTGCCGGGCCGACGACACGGATGCGCTGCCGGCGGCGGGGCCGCAGGTAGTCGCTGATGGTCTGGTAATGGCCTCGGTAGCCGAGTCCCTGGAGTTCGGCGTGTAGGTCGATGGCGTTCGTGCAGCCTTCGGCCCAGCGTTTGTCCAGGTGTGCTTTGTAGGGATCGAGCTGGCTGGGCCGTGGTTGCTGTCGTCCGGTCAGCAGCTGTTCGGGGGTTTCGGCGCGGGCGGTGCGACGGACGGTGTTTCCGCCGATGTGCAGTTCCCGGGCGATCTCGCGGATGCCGTGCCCCTGGTCGAGGAGGGCGTGGACGATGGTGTGGCGTTCGCGGATTCGGGCTTCGATCGGTGACATCGCCTTGGCCGTGCTTGCCGGGTCGGCAGTGGAGATGTTCGCGGTGCTGTCCGGTCCGGTGGACGGTTTGAGGCAGGCGTTGTGCCGGCGGACGCTGGTTTCGACTGCGGTGCCGAGGTTCTGCCAGATATGAAAGCGGTCTGCGACCTGCACTGCTTGTGGTGCGCCGGTGCGGGCGCCGTCGGCGTAGAAGCCGCCTCGGTCACGGCAGATGATCTCCACGCCGGGGTGCTTGCGCAGCCAGTTCGCCAGCGTCTTCGCATCCCGGCCCGGCAGCAGGTCGAGAGGCTGGCCGGTCGCGCAGTCGATGATCACGGTGCCGTAATGCTGTCCGCCGCGGGTCGCGAAGTCGTCGACGCCCAGCACTCTCGGTTCCGGCCAGTGCGGGTCAGGCAGGGCCATCACGAGCCGTAACAGTGTCGTCCGGCTGACCACGCTGCCCAGCACCACGGCAAATCGGCTACCCGCCCGGCCTGCAAGAGCGACGGCCACCGCTTCCAGAATGTGACGCGACGCCGGTGTCCGTCTGCCATACCGGACGGTCAGCCCCTCGACCTGTTCGACAAACGTGCGCCGCAGACAGTCCGTGTTCTCGCAGTACAGCCGGCGCACGGTCAGTTCGACCAGCACCGGCTGACCGCCGACCGGGGTATCCGCCAGCCGCCGCCCGTAAGTGCTATGCACCCTGTTCGACCAAACCGAGCAGTCCGGGCACGGCACACAACTGCCCCGCGTCCTAGCCGAGACTCGAACCGTCCCGCGCTCAAGGAACACCCGCTCCACCAGCACCGCGCTGAAGTGCGGAAACAGCACAGCTATGAGGTCATCACACCGCACCACGGTCCCAGATGACGGGACGTCACCGCAGCGGAACGCCGGTGATCGCCCTCACGGAATGTGTGCCAGAACCTCGATCTCACCTACGCAGCCACCCACGCCTATCAGTCCGGCGAGCACGGTGAAGGTGTGGGTGAGCACAGATACTTCCTTTCGGTGAAAGCGGGCCGGCAGATCAGTAGCCGCGGGCCTCGGTCCATGACCGGGCCCGCCGCCGGCACGACCAAAGCCGCCATCCAACTGTCGTGGCTGGGTGTCAGGGCCCGGGGGAGTGGTCAGGTTCTGGGCAGCGGTCGGTTCGTGCGCCGGTGCAGGCGCTCGGTGAGGAAGGCGAGGATCTCGTCGCGTGCCCGGACCGTGGGGTGGCCGGTCTCGTCCAGGAGATGGGCGGTGACGACGCTGTGCGGGGTGCCGACCAGGTCGGCGAAGAAGGGCGGCGGGGCCGGGTTGGCAGCACTGTCGGGCAGGACGCGCCCGTCGAAGGCATCGCCGAGCAGCGTGCGGTAGGCGGCGAAGCGCTGCCCCGTGCACCAGCGGTCGCCCTCGAAGCGATAGGCGAGGACGCTGAGTCCGTCGCGGTCGAGCCGGTCGCGCACCGCGCGCGCGTCCGCCGCGTCGAGTTCGAGCCCGGCGGGATCGTCCAGCGGCAGTGACGGGTGGTTGACCACCGGGGCGATCACCGATGGCTCCAGGGCCATGGTGAGGGCGAAGTTGCCGGTGAAGCACATGCCGATCGCGCCCACCCCGGGCCCACCGCACTCAGTGTGGGCCTGGCGGGCCAGGCCGCGCAGCCAGAGCGTCACCGGGCTGGTGCCGCCCCCGGCGAAGGCGCGGAACTCCGCGCTGACACACGCGCGGCGGACGACCTCCCGGCCGCGCTCGACCGTAGGGAAGGCGCCGTCCGTACCGAACAGCGAGGGCACGTGGACGGTGAAACCCGCCTCCCGCACCCAGCGTGCGAGCCGCAGGACGTCGGGGCTGATGCCCGGCATCTCGGGCAGCACTACGACCGCAGGCCCGGCCCCGGCCACGTACACCGTCTTTTCCACCCCCTCCACGGCCACGCTCCGGCGGGTGAAGTCGTTGATCGGATCGTCGTCGCTCATGGGGGTCAGCCTGATCCCGGGACCGGTCGCCGGGTGAGGGGCGGGATCGCCGAAGTCAGAGGTAATCTCGCCACACGCTGGGGAGGGGAGGGGAGGGCCAGGCGATCGACGACACAGGGCCAGGGACATTGGGGGCGGGAGCGATGGCGGGAGCGGCGTCTCAGGAGAAGGACGGTGGGGGTTCGGGCGCCGGGCATGGTGCGCTGCGGATCGGGATCCTGGCGTACCCGGGCTGCTTCGCGTCCGAAGTGTTCGGCGTTCCGGACCTGTTGACGATGGCAGGACACGTGGCCGGACCGGACGCGCCCGGCTACCGGGTGTCGATCGTCTCGCCCCGCCGCCGGGTCACCGCCTCGGGCGGAGCGAGCCTGGACGTGCGTTCCCTGCTCGAGGTCGACGTCCTGGTGGTGCCCGGCTTCGAACTGCACCCGGAAACGAACCTCGACGCACGGCTCGCCCTACTCGCCCCCGAGATCGCGGCGATCCGCGGGCAGGCCGCCGCCGGTACCGCGGTCGTCTCCCTCTGCGTCGGCGCCTTCCTGCTCGCCGAAGCGGGCCTCCTCGACGGGCGCAGAGCCACCACCTCCTGGCTGCACGCCGGTGAACTGGCCAGGCGCTGCCCGCAGGCCGATGTGCGGCCCGAGCACCTGGTCGTCACCGACGCGGGGGTGACGACCACGGCTGCCTTCAGCGCCATGTACGACTTCGCGCTGGATCTGATCCGCAGGCACAACGGCTCCAGGGTGGCCCGGGCCACTGCCCGAGTGGCGCTCGTCGACGACGCGCGGACCTCCCAGACCCCGTACGTCGACCCGCAGCTCCTCCCGCAACCAGGCCGGGAGTTCGCCCAACGTGTCATGAGGCGGCTTGACCAGAACCTCGCCGAGCGCTACGACCTCACCGCTCTCTCGGACGCGTTTCAAGTCAGCACCCGCACACTGCTGCGCCGCTTCGCCCAGGAGACCGGACGCAGCCCGCTGGCCCATCTGCAGACCTCCCGGATCCGCCGCGCCCGCCATCTGCTGGAGACCACCGAGCGCACCGTCGCCGCCGTCGCCACGGCCGTCGGCTACCAGGACCCCGGCACCTTTGCTGCCCTCTTCGCCCGCCATACGGGCCACCGCCCGAGCGCCTACCGAGCCGCCTTCCGCCGCACGGACCGTTCGTCGACCCAAGCAGTGCCGGGCGGTACTGGTTCCTGACCCGCCCGCAGCGCATCTCCTGGCCCTGTGCCGCTCGTGTACCTGGGCGCAAGATCCGGCCGGGGCCTGTCAGAGGGGGCGGGTTCCTCGTCCGGCTGTCTGCCGCGCTGTGCCCGATCCGTCGGGCCCATTGGCCGCCGCACTCATGCGCCACCCCGTCGGCCGGGTATGCGGGATCGACCCCGCCCAGCGCATCGACTGGGCCCGGGTCCGCCCTCGCAACCCCCACCCGCCCGTGACGGCCTTGTTCTCGTATGAGCCACGGCCAGGTGGCGTGCAGCGCAGTCTTCCTGCCGTGCTCCAAGGCTGGCCGTCGGAGCGTCGGCTCCGGCCTGTAGGGCGCGCCGCTGCGTGCGTACGCCAATGCCAGACCTGTCAAGGTCAGACCAGTCCGGCTCGTCCCCGGGGTCCTTGGTTGCCACCTTGGTCACCTGCAGCCCGGCGGCCCTGCCGCGGGTGTGCTGACTCGTATCGCACGTCAGCAATCGAACGTGGCTGCCTGCCAGGCCCTGGAAGTCACCGCCCGGTCGACGATCTCTACGTCGGGGCGGTCCAGGCGCGCGTGGCCGGGAGGAGCGAGGACGATCTCCACGTTGACCCTGCCGCGGGTCTCGCCGTCCTGGACGGTGTGCCCCCCTCATGCGACATCCCGTGTGTGCCTCCGTCGAGGACTCCGTCGAGGAGGCCGAGCGTGTGGGCGGCACGCCTGTTTGTAAGCACTTCTTTGGGTTCCACCGCACGGCTCAGAAGTGGCTCCATGGCGTAAGAAGTTGATCTGGCTCCACCTGGCCATGTCAGTTCCTGAACCCCGGCCGGAGGAGGCAGCCACAGGGGAGTTCGGTGAGAGGCGATCAATCCTCGCTCTCTTGATCAACCCTCGGACGTCACCCCGCGTGAGGTTGACGCCCGCACTGTCAGTGGGGGGCAGAGATGATGCACTTCATGACTGATGAGCAATACTCCCGGCTTGCTGCCGAGCATCTTCCCGGCGATCTTGCCCAGCGCTGGACAGCGCTTCTGCGCCCTTGTATACGCCTTCGTCGGGCGGCAGACGACGAGCAGACCGTCGCTGCCCTCGGCGGGAACCCGGAACTTCCGGCAGGGGTCGGCTGGCCCGAGTGGCCCGGACACGGGCCACTGTCCTTCGTCGCCTCAGTGCGGTGTGCTGCACTACCCCGCGAGGGGCTCGCCGAGCAGTTCCCGCAGAAGGGAACCCTGCTCTTCTTCTTTTTCGACGGTCAGGTCGACGAAGACGTCTTCGTTTCGGCTGATGACCCCGAGACCTGGGCTGGGGCTCAAGTGCTGTACGTTCCGGAGAACACCCCCGTCTTCCCGACAGACGCATCCGCGGAGTTGGAAGCGTTCCCGCGTGTGGAGCTCACAGCAGACACGGAGCAAAGCGCCCCCGACCTGTGGCTGCCCCGGACCCGGCAAGCCCTGCTCGGCGACACTCGACACTGGCCCCACCCCCGCGAAACCCCACCTGAACTCAAGTCGTTCCTCCGTGCCTTCGGGCGCCTACGCACCCGGATCGGTCACCAGATCGGCGGCCACGCCGTGCCCGTCCAAGGCCCGGTGGAGTACGAAATCGCGAACGCGGCGCTCGACGGCATGCACTTGTGGGGCGACCAACCCCTGGACCAGGAAGCCGAGCGCTGGGTCCTGCTCGCCCAGTTCGACAGTGACAGCGACGCGAAGATGGCATGGGGCGAAGAGGGCACCCTCTACTGGCTCATCCGCCCCGAAGACCTCGCCGCCCACCGCTTCGACCAGGCCCGGCTCACCGTGCAGTGCTAGCCAGACCTCGCCGCCCACCGCTTCGACCAGGCCCGGCTCACCGTGCAGTGCTAGCCAGACCTCGCCGCC
>NZ_JAGGOY010000128.1 GCF_018614095.1 Streptomyces sp. ISL-87
GGGCCGGAAGGGCCGGAAGGGCCGGAAGGGCCAGCGGGACCTGGAGGATCCTGACGGCCCGAAGGCGCTGTTACGCCGTCCAGTCCAGGATGATCTTGCCGCTGCGGGCGGTCGACGCCTCGTCGAAGGCGGCCTCGAACTCCGTGTGCGAGTAGCGGCCGGTGATGACGGGGCTGAGGTCGAGCCCGCCCTCCAGCAGCACGGTCATCGCGTACCACGTCTCGAACATCTCGCGGCCGTAGATCCCCTTGATGGTGATCATCGAGGTGACGACCTTCGCCCAGTCGACCGGGAACTCCTGCGCGGGCAGACCCAGCATGGCGATCCGGCCGCCGTGCGTCATGTTGTCGATCATGTCGCGCATCGCCTCGGGGCGGCCGGACATCTCGAGACCGATGTCGAAGCCCTCCCGCAGGCCCAGCTGCGCCTGTGCGTCGGCGATCGTCGACTCGCGCACGTCCAGCGCGAGCGTGGCCCCCGCCTTGCGGGCGATCTCCAGCCGCTCCGGGCTGACATCGGTGATGACCACGCTGCGGGCACCCGCGTGCCGGGCCACGGCCGCCGCCATGATCCCGATCGGGCCGGCGCCGGTGATCAGCACGTCCTCGCCGACCAGCGGGAAGGACAGCGCGGTGTGCACGGCGTTGCCGAACGGGTCGAAGATCGCCGCGACGTCCAGGTCCACGGCGGTCCGGTGCACCCACACGTTCTGCGCGGGCAGGACCACGTACTCGGCGAAGGCACCGTTGCGGCCGACGCCGAGCCCGATCGTGCTCCGGCAGAGGTGGCGGCGCCCGGCCAGGCAGTTGCGGCACTTGCCGCACACCAGGTGGCCCTCGCCGCTGACCAGCGCGCCGACCTCGATGTCGCGGACGTCGGCGCCGAGCGCCGCCACCTCGCCCACGAACTCGTGGCCGAGCACGAGCGGGGTCTTGACCGCGCCCTGCGCCCAGCCGTCCCAGGCCCGGATGTGCAGGTCGGTTCCGCAGATACCGGTGCGCAGCACCTTGATCAGCACATCGCCGGGACCGTACTCGGGCTCGGGAACGTCCATGAGCCACAGCCCGGGCTCGGCCTTGTGCTTGACGAGTGCCTTCATGGGGTGGCTCCAGGCATGCGGAAGGGTGCACCGCGAGCGCGTGGGCACATGCGGCGTTGAGGACGGGCACCAATCTGCCGACCGGCCCGGTGATCAGTCCATCGAGACTTTCTTAAGCGGGTCGACAGCCCAGCTTCACGCCTATGCTCCTCAGGAGACGGGGCAGGGGCCAGGGCACGCGCCAGGGCAGGGGAACGGGGAGGTGAGGGGCGTGCCGAGTCTGCGCAGCAGGGCGCTTTCGGCCGCGCTGATCGCGGCGGGTCGGCGAAGACGGTTCGCGAGTGCCGAGGCGGTCCGGGCACGGGTGGCGGAGTCCGCGCGCCGGCCCGCGTCGCACCTGCCGCCGCGCTCGCTGGGCCGGGTCGCCGAGGTGTCGCGGACCTTCGTCGGGGCCTGGCCGGTGTACGACCTCTCGCCCCGCGGCGGCGAACCCGCGGCGCAGGTGCTGTACGTGCACGGCGGCGGGTACATCAACGAGCTGACCCGGCCGCACTGGTCGCTGATCAGGACCCTGGTCACGCGGGCGCGGGCCCGGGTCGTCGTACCGGCGTACATACTCGCCCCGCGCGGTACCGCCGACCGGACGGTCCCGGTGGCCGCCGACTTGCTCAGCGGCCTGATCGAGAGCGGCGGAGCCGGCGGGACGGTGCTGATCGGGGACTCCGCCGGGGCCGGGCTGGCGATGGCCGCCGCGCAGCGGCTGCGCGACCGGACCGGGGCGCAGCCGTCCCGGATCGTGCTGATCTCGCCCTGGCTGGACGTGACCATGAGCCACCCCGACCAGGCGGCGATCGAGGCGGGCGACCCGATGCTGGCGCGGCCGGGGCTGGTCGAGGCCGGGCGGCTCTACGCCGGGAACCTCGCGGCCGACGACCCCCGGGTGAGCCCGCTGCACGGGACCTTCGCGGGGCTGGCGCCGCTGACGGTGTTCACCGGGACCCGGGACGTGCTGATCACCGACAGCCGCGAACTGGTGCGCCGGGCCCGGGCGGGCGGGGCCGAGGTGGAGTTCCACGAGGAGCCGGGGCTGCCGCACGTGTACCCGCTGCTGCCGCTGCCGGAGGGGCGGGCCGCCCGCAACCGGATCGTGGAGCTCGTCAGATCGGCGGCCGATCTGTGACACCCCGGCGGCCGACACCCCTGCGGCCGACACCCCGGCAGCCGACACCCCCGCGGCCCTACGCCGTGCAGGTCATCAGGGAGCTGACCGGCCAGGCGCGGTACGCCGTCCAGTACGCCTCGTCGCGCACCGCGTCGGCGGGCGGGGGCCGGCCCGGCTGCCAGCCGACGGTGCTGAAGCCCGCCTCGACGGCCCCTTCGGCGAAGTCGGAGTGCGTCCACTCGCGGTACTCGAAGTGCACCGGCGGCTCGGTGACGTACTGCGCCTTCAGCAGCGGCGCGTCGCCGTCCGGCACCCGGTCCAGGATGCGCACCCCGTAGGGCGACCAGTCCACGCGCGGGAACGCACCGGCGTTGGGCACGATGGCCAGCAGCCGGCCCCCAGGCCGCAGGTTGGCCCGGATGGACCGGAACATCGCGTGCAGGGCCTCCCGGTCGGGGGCGTGGTTGAAGAGGTACACGGCGGTGGCGAGGTCGAAGGGGCCGAGCTGCGGCATGCCGGCCGCGTCGGCGACGACGTACTCGACGCTCGCGGTCGCCCCGGTGTGCCGCTCCCGGGCCCGGCGGATGCGTTCGGGGCAGCTGTCGACGCCCACGGTGCGCCGGGCCCCGCCGCTCGCCAGCAGCCGGACGGTGCCGCCGTGCCCGCAGGCCAGGTCGAGGGCGTCGAGCCCGCGTACGCCGCCGAGGGCGTCCAGCGCCGTGCGGAGGGTGAAGCTGTCGGCTTCCGAAAAGGCCGTCGGAGTCGCTGACATGTCGTGCTGCTGTTGCATGTCCGCATGCCTCCCCGGGCGCGGGAAGGCGGATCGCCGTTGTGCCGCACCGTCCCCCGGACGGGGGAGGCGTTCGGGTCAGTCCGTACGGCGTACGGGGCTCAGGGCGCCGGGGTCGGCCCCTCGGCCGGAACCAGCTCTCGGGCACAGCCGCGCAGCCAGGCGTGGGCGGGGTCGGCGTCGTGGCGGGGGTGCCAGGCCATACCGAACCGCAGGGGCGGCAGGTCGAGGGGGATCGGGAAGGTCTCCAGCCCCAGTGCGGTGGCGAGCGGCTGGGCCTGCGAGGTGAGCAGCCCGACGAGGTCGGTGTCGCGCAGGACGAACAGGGAGGCGGGGAAGGTGCCGACGCTGCCCACCACCCGCCGGGTCAGGCCCCGTTCGGCGAGCGCGGCGTCCACCGGCCCTTCGAGGCGACCGCGCCGGGAGACGATCAGGTGCTCGGCGGCGGCGAACCGACGGGCGGTGACCCGGCCGCGCAGGAGCGGGTGACCGGAACGGACGACGGCGACCATGCGCACGTCGCTGAGGTGCTCGATGCGTACCTCGGGGGAACGGGTGTCGACGACGCCGAGTTCCAGGTCGGCGACCCCCTCGCGCAGGGCCGGGGTGTCCACGTGGCTCTCCGCCAGGAACCGCACGGGTGCTGACCGCCTTCGGCGCCGGTGCGGGGCTGCTCGCCGCCTTCACCGGCCACGCGCTGCGCGCCGAGCGCCCGCTCCTGGATCCCCGGATCTTCGTTTCGCGGAGGCTGCGGGCGGGGACGCTCGGCATCGGCACCGGCTTCTTCGGGCTGTTCTCGCTGTTCTACGTCAACGCCCAGTACCTCCAGTACGCCAAGGGCTTCTCCCCCGCCGTGACCGGCCTGGCGATCGTCCCGCTGACGATCGGCATGGCGGTGGTGCCCCGGCTGGGCGCCCGGCTCGCGGAGCGGACCGGACCGATGCTGCCCGTCGGCGCGGGACTCGGCCTTATCGGGGCGGGACTACTGCTGATCTCCACCGTCGACGCGGGCACCCCGTACGCCCTGTACGCGCTCTGCCTGCTGGTGCTGTCCATCGGGACCGGACTCTGCGCGCCCTCGCTGACCCTGACCGTCGTCACCGAGCTGCCGGGGCACCAGGCCGGGCTGGGATCCGGGCTGAACACCGCGGCCCGCGAAATCGGCGCCGCGCTCGGGGTCGCGGTGGTCGGCACGGTGCTGGCCTCCCGCTTCCACGGGAATCCGCAGGATCCGGCGCAGATCGGCGCATTCACCGATGCCGTGGGAGCCGCCCTGCGCACGGTGGCGGTGGTGCTGCTGGTGGCGTCGGCCGCGGTGGTGGCGGGCTACCGGCAGCGGGCCGCCTCCGGCTGACCTGCGGCGGCGGTGGCACAGGCGGCGCCGAGGCGGCCGGGACCACAGGGGCCGCCGGGACCACAGGGACCGCCGGACCACAGGCACCGCCGGGACCACCGAGGCCGCCGGGACCGCCGGGGCCCCGAGGGCCGCCAGGGCCGCCAGGGCCGCCAGGGCCGCCTGGCAGCGCGCACCGGACGCGGCGCGCGCCGCCTGTTCGCCGGGACCGCTATGCTGGCGTGTCCTTCGGCGCGCATCCTGGCTGTGTGACGGCGACACCGGACCGCCGCCCCGCTTCAGACGCCACGGCCAGGATGCTCGCGCGGGCCGTCGTCGACGCGGTGCAGGCCGTCGGCGGGCACGCGGGCGGGGTCTACCTGCGCTCCGGTACCGAGGGGCTGCTGCTGATGGCCGCGCTCACCGGGGTGCCCGGGCCGCTGTTCCGGCCCTGGTGGCGGATGCACGTGAACCGCCCGTTCCCGGTCGCCGAGGCGTACCGCTCCGGGCACTCCGTGTATCTACCGGACGCGGAGACGGCCATGACCCGGTTCCCGCAGCTGATGGCCGGGCTGCCGTTCCCCTTCGCGTCCCTGTACGAGCCGGTATCGGCCGGGAGCGAGCGGTTCGGCGTCCTGCTGGTGCTGCGCGCGACGACGCCCGGGGTCCCGGTGGGAACCGCCGACCGGGAAGGGCTGCGCGCGGCCTCGGACCGGCTGGCCGGGGAACTGGCGGCGCTCGCCGCGGCGGGGACGCCGGTGGTGTGGGACGGCGCCCCGCTGGAGGTACCGCCGCCCGTGCGCGCCGTGGGGCCCCGCGAGGCGTTGGACCGGCTCGCACAGGCCGTGCTCTCCGTGGACCGCCAGGGCCGGATCGGCTACGCCAACACCTCCGCGGAGACCCTGCTCGGCCTGGCGGAGCCGAAGCTGCGCGGACAGGACCTCTGGGAAGCGCTGCCCTGGCTCAACCATCCCGCGTACGAGGACTACTTCCGGGCCGTGTTCCTGGCCGGGGACCCGGTGCACTTCCCGATCCGCAGCGGCCGGCACGCGCCCGGCGACTGGCTGTCGGTCAGCCTCTACCCGGGGCCCGACGGGGTGACCGTGACGATCGGCACCGCCGAACCGCCCCCCTACTCACCCGCATCGGCGGTCCTGCCCGGCGCCGGCCTGGGCTCGCCGGCCGACCGGGCCGCCGCCCTGTACCGGCCGGTGGCCCTCGCCATCGCGCTGAGCGAGGCGGTCACGGCCCGCCAGGTGTCGGCGGTGGTCACCGACGAGCTGCTCCCGGCCTTCGGCGGACGCCAGTTGGCGATCTATCTGCTCAACGAGCGCCATCTGCACCTGGCTTGGGAGACCGGCTTCCCGAAGGGCTTCCTGGACCGGTTCGACGGGGTCGCGCTCGATGTCCGGCTGCCCGGCGTGGAGACCCTGACCTCGGGCCGGCCGATGTTCTTCGAGTCGATGGAACACCTGGCCGCGGCCTACCCGGGGATCCCGCTGGACGCACATGTCGGGGCCCGCGCCTTCCTGCCGCTGATCGCCTCGGGCCGGCCGGTGGGCTCGTGCATCCTCGGCTTCGACGCGCCGCGCGGCTTCAGCCCGGAGGAGCGTACGGTGCTGACCGCGCTGGCCGGGCTGATCGCGCAGGCCCTGGAGCGGGCGCAGCGCTACGACAGTGAGGCGGCGCTGGCCCGCGGACTGCAGGCGGGCCTGCTGCCGCACCGGCTGCCGGTGCGCGAGCACGTGGCGACGGTGGGCCGGTATCTGCCCGGCAGCGTCGGCATGGACGTCGGCGGCGACTGGTACGACGTCATCGAGACGGGCCCGACCACGCTGGCCCTGGTCATCGGGGACGTCCAGGGCCACGGGGTGGCGGCCGCCGCGACCATGGGCCAGCTCCGCAGCGCCGTACGGGCCTTCGCGCTCAGCGGCAATACGCCGGACCAGGTCCTGGGCGGCACCAACCGGCTGCTGATCGACCTGGACCCCGGCCAGTTCGCCAGCTGCTGCTACGTGCTGCTCGACTGGGAGTCGGGGACCGCGCTGGCCGTCCGGGCCGGGCACCCGCAACCGTTGCTGCGGCACGCCGACGGGCGGACAGAGGTGCTGGACCTGCCCGGCGGTGTGGTGCTCGGCATCGACGCGGACGCCGGTTATCCGGTGACGGAACTGCGGATGGCGCCGGGCGCGGTGCTCGCCCTGTACACCGACGGGCTGGTGGAGAAGCCGGGTACGGACATCGACGTCGGCGTGGAGCGCCTGCGCGTCGCGCTGGCGGCGGCCCGGCCCGCCCCGCTGACGGAGATGGCCGACCGGCTGGTCAGCGAGGCGGGAGACTCCGCCGACCGGCCGGACGACATCGCCCTGCTGCTGGCCTCCCGCACGGACGGCGCCGACGCCGTGCTCAGCCCCCGGGCGGCCACCAAGCAGCGCTGACCGCCCCGGCGAGCGCCCGTCTCGGCAAAGCGGAAGAAAATTTCGGTGGATCTAGATGCGGTTCCCGCACCCCGGCGCTGCGCAGTATTTACGCGCTCTTAACGCCGCATTCGGGGGCCATGGAGTTCGCACAACGATGGAATCCGCAGGTGAACAGCTCTTGACCTGCGGATCTCGCAGGGATTGCATGTCGGCCCGGGAGCCACTGAACACTCTGCTCACCACCGCCTCGGAGGCGATACCGCTCCCGCGTTCACTCACCGCATCTGCCGATCGGAACCCCCGCACCGATGTCTGACACGATCAGCGCCCCTCAGGCCCTCGCCCCGCCCACCGCGCCCGTCCCCCAGAAGCTCAAGCGCTCCATCGGCGTCGTCGGGGGGACTCTGCTCACGCTCTCGTGCGTGACCCCCGCCTCGACCCTGTTCGTCGTCGTGCCCGACCTGTTCTCCAGCCTCGGCACCTGGGCGGCCCTCACCATCGCCATCGGCTCGCTGCTCTGTATCGGCGTGGCGTTCTGCTACTCCGAGCTGGGCACGCTCATCCCCAGCGCCGGCGGCGAGTACGCCATGGTGTCCACCATGGCCGGCCGGCTCGCCGGGTGGCTGGTCTTCGTACTGTCCCTGCTCGTCGTGATGATCGTGCCCCCGGTGATCGCCATGGGGACGGCCGACTACCTCGCCCCGGTCATCGACATACCGGCCCCGGTCGCCGGTGGCGGCGTGATGCTGCTCGCCACCCTCGCCGGCCTGCTCGATCTGCGGGCCAACGCCTGGATCACCGGCATCTTCCTGGTCCTGGAAGTGGTCGCCGCCGCACTGGTCGCCGTACTCGGTTTCGCGCACAGCGAGCGGGGCGCCGACGCGCTGGTCCACGGCTCGGTGGCCGCCGAGGGCGGTGGCACGTCGACCGTGACCGCGATGATGGTGGTCTCGGGGCTGGCGATCGCGCTGTTCATCACCCAGGGCTTCTCGACCGCCGTCTACCTGTCCGAGGAGCTGGAGAACCCGCGGCGCAACGTCCCGCGGACCGTGCTCGCCACCCTCGCCATCTCCACCGCCGTCATCCTGGTCCCGGTCATCGCCATCACCATGGGCGCCCCGGACCTGGACGCGCTGACCGCCGGGGACCTCGGCGGGATGGTCACCGCCTGGTCCAACTCGGCCGTCGGCACCTTCGTGAGCCTGTGTGTGGCCCTCGCGATCGTTAACGCGGGCATCGTCATGGTCATCCAGAACTCCCGGGTGCTCTTCGCCTCCGCCCGTGACAAGGCCTGGCCCGCGCCCGTCAACAACGCGCTGTCGAAGCTGGGCCGCTTCGGCTCCCCGTGGGTGGCCACGCTGCTGGTCGGTGTCCCGGGTGCGGCGATGTGCTTCGTCAATCTCGACACCCTGTACGGGGTCACCGGCGTCTCGGTGACCGGCATGTACCTGCTGGTCGCGGTCGCCGCGCTGTTCAGCCGGCGCGGGGCGCACCGCGAGACGACCGCCTGGCGGATGCCGCTGTGGCCGGCCGTGCCGGTGGTGCTGATCGCCGTGTTCGCGTACATCCTGACCCAGCAGGACACCCAGTACCTGCTGTGGACGGGCGGGATCACCGCTGTGGCCACCGTGTACTGGGCGCTGTACCTGCGGCCGCGCCAGGACTCCCGCTGGCTGGTCAGTATTCCGGAGGACGGCGAGGCCGTCGCCGCGTAGCGCTCAACTCCCCATCCGGATCACCACTTTGCCGAACGGCGCGTCCTTCGCGTAGCCGCGGTAGGCCGCGTGCGCCTCTTCGAAGGGGTGCACGCGGCCTATGACCGGGCGCAGTCCGTGCGCGGTGACGGCCAGGTTCATGTCCTCGAACTGGGCCCGGCTGCCGACGAAGACGCGGCGGATCGTCGCCAGGCTCGACGCGTACACCGCGTGCGGGATCTCGATGCCGGACTTGCGGGCACTGCCGGTGATCAGCAGGGCTATCTGCGCGTAGAGCGCACTGGCCCGCACCGACTGCCCGATGGTCTCCGGGCCGCCCGTCTCCACTACCAGGTCGGCGCCGAGGCCTCCGGTCAACTCCCTTACCTGTACCCCCCATTCAGGGTCACGGGTGTAGTCCACGACCGCATCGGCCCCGAGCGCCCTGAGCCGTTCCGCCTTCTCCTCGCTGGAGGTGGTGGACACGACCCGGCAGCCCAGCAGCTTCGCGAACTGCACCGCGAAGAGGGAGACCGGGCCGGTGCCGAGGGTCAGCACCGTCTGGCCGGCCAGCAGCGGTTCGCCGCCGGTCAGCGCGTTCCAGGCGGTGACCCCGGCGCACGGCAGGGTGGCCGCCTCCTCCCAGGTCAGATGGTCCGGGACGCGGACCGCCCACTGCTCGTCCAGTACGGCGTACTCCGCGAGCATTCCGTCGAGCGTGCAGCCGGGCTGGTCGACGGTGTCCGGGGTGATCCGGCCGGAGCGCCAGCGCGGGAAGTACGCGCAGGACACGCGGTCGCCCACCGCGAACCGGGTCACCGCCTCCCCCACGGCGACCACCTCGCCCGCACCGTCGCTGAGCGGGACCACCCCGGGGACGGCGGGCAGGGGGTAGCGCTCGTGGAGGATCATCAGGTCGCGCCGGTTCAAGGAGGCTGTGTGGAGGCGGATCACGATGCCGGTCGGCCCGACGGGCTCGGGGGCGTCGCCGCCCTCCCGGCCACCGCCCTCCCGCAGCACGATGCCGTCGATGTCGCCGAATGCTTCCAGGTGGTACGCGCGCATCTCGTTCTCCGGTCCGCCGGGGTGGTGTCCGCTCCTGACCCCGCCGATGCTCCGGGACCCGGAACACGCGCGGCAATTCCCTCCGGGGAATCGCCGGCTCCGCCGGGTGACGGCTAGAAAGGGGGCATGGCCAACCTCACCGCCCCGGCAGAGCCCTCCCCGTTCGCCCGCGAGATGCGCAGGCGGCGGTCGCTGCGCCGGATGAGCCAGCTGGAGCTCGCCACCCTCGCCGGGACCACCCAGCGGCACCTCAGCTTCATCGAGAGCGGCCGCTCGGCGCCGGGGCGGGCGATGGTGGTGCGGCTCGCTGAGTCGCTGGGCCTGACGCTCAGGGAGCGCAACTCCCTTCTGCTGGCCGCCGGTTTCGCGCCCGCGTACGCGGAGTCCCCGCGGGACGCCGCGGCCATCGAGCCGGCCATGACGGCCCTGCGCTCCATCCTGACCGGGCACCTGCCGTACCCGGCGGTGGTCGCGGGGCCGCGCGGTGAACTCGTTCTGGCGAACGAGGCGTTCGGCGTGCTCACGGAGGGCGCGGCGGCGCATCTGCTGGAGCCGCCGGTGAACGTACTGCGGCTCGCGCTGCACCCCGAGGGGATGGCGCCGCGTGTGGAGAACCTGGCGGCGTGGGGGCGGCACATCGTGGAGAGCCTGCGGGCCCGGGCGTTGGCGCATCCGGATCCCGAACTCGACCTGCTCATCGGCGAATTGCTCGGCTATCTGCCCGCCGGTGTGCCGACCGGGTCGGACCACCTCGGCTTCGCCGTGCCGCTGCGGCTGCGCACCGAGGGGGGCGAGCTACGGCTGCTGACCACGCTGACCTCCTTCGCCACGGCGGTGGACGTGACCCTGGCCGAGCTGCACCTGGAGGCCTTTCTCCCGGCCGACGACACGACGTGCGAGCTGCTGCGGCGCCGGGAGGAGGCCCGGACGGGCTAGTGCCGTAACCGGCAAGCCACGGCACTAGAGGACTGGCCCGCCGCTGCGGAGCCGGCTCGGCCCGCCGGCATTCCCGGTCTCTGCCGGCTCTTCCCCCGGCAGCGGCGCCGCCGCGAGCCCCACCGGCCGGTCAGGTGCCCGGCGCGTACCGCGCCTCGGCGAGGCCCAGGGTCAGCGCTGTGTTCACCAGGCCGATGTGACTGAACGCCTGGGGGAAGTTGCCCAGTTGACGTCCGGAGAGGGGGTCGTATTCCTCGGCGAGCAGTCCCACGTCGTTGCGTACGGCCAGCAGCCGCTCGAAGAGGGCCCGCGCCTCCTTCTCCCGGCCGGTCATGTGCAGGGCGTCGACCAGCCAGAACGAGCACGCCAGGAAGGCTCCTTCGCCGCCGGGCAGGCCGTCGACCGACGGGCCTTCGATGCTGTAGCGGCGGACCAGGCCGCTGCTGCCCAGCTCCTCGCGGACGGCGTCGACCGTGCCGATGACGCGCGGGTCGTCGGGCGGCAGGAAGCCGACCCTGGGGATGAGCAGGGTGGCCGCGTCCAGCTCGCGGGAGCCGTAGTACTGGGTGAAGGTGTTGCGCCCGGGGTCGTAGCCGTTCTCGCACACCTCGCGGTGCACTTCCTCCCGCATGACCCGCCACCGGTCCACGTCGCCGGGCAGCGAGGGGTCCTGCTCCAGGGTCCGGACCGCCCGGTCGGCGGCGACCCACGCCATCACCTTGGAGTGCACGAAGTGGCGGCGCGGGCCGCGCACTTCCCACAGGCCTTCGTCGGGCCGCTGCCAGTTGCGCTCCAGGAAGTCGAGGAGCGAGAGCTGGATCCGCCAGGCGTGCTTCTCCGCGGGGAGTCCGGCGGACCTGGCCAGGTACAGCGAGTCCAGGACCTCCCCGTACACGTCGAGCTGGAGCTGGTTCACGGCCGCGTTGCCGACCCGGACCGGAGCGGAGGAGGCGTAGCCGCGCAGCCAGGGAAGGTCCATCTCGGGGATCCGCCGCTCGCCCGCGATCCCGTACATGATCTGCAGGTCGGCGGGGTCGCCCGCAATCGCCCGCAGCAGCCACTCGCGCCAGGCCCGGGCCTCGTCGAGGAAGCCGGTCGCCAGGAGGGAGCCGAGGGTGAGGGTGGAGTCGCGCAGCCAGCAGTAGCGGTAGTCCCAGTTGCGGACACCGCCGAGCTCCTCGGGCAACGAGGTGGTGGAGGCGGCGACGATGCCTCCGGTCGGGGCGTAGGTGAGGGCCTTGAGGGTGATCAGGGAGCGGGTCACGGCCTCCCGGTAGGGGCCCTCGTAGCGGCACTGGGCGGACCAGTCCCGCCAGTCGGCGAGACTCTGCTCCAGTGCCTCGTACGGGTCGAGGGGCTCGGGGCGCGGTTCGTGCGAGGGGTGCCAGGTGAGCACGAAGGCGACCCGCTCCCCGGCGGTGACGGTGAATTCGGAGCGGTGGCAGTTGTCCTCGCCCCGGGTGGGTACGGGCGGCTCGCTGCGGAACCATACGGAGTCGGGGCCGGCGACGGCGACCCGTTCGCCGTCGCGGCGCCGGACCCAGGGGATGATGTGCCCGTAGTCGAACCGCAGGCGCAGGGCGCTGCGTACGGTGACCTCGCCGGAAAGGCCTTCGACGATCCGCATCAGATCGGGTGCGGTGTCCCGTTGCGGCATGAAGTCGATGACCTTGATCGAGCCGCCGTCCTCGGTCTCCCAGTACGACTCCAGGACCAGCGAGCCGTCCATGTAGGCGCGGCGGGTGCACCGCTCGCCGTCGATAGCCCCGGCCGGGGCGATCCGCCAGTGGCCGTTCTCCTCGTCCCCGAGGAGCGCGGCGAAGCAGGCCTCCGAGTCGAAGCGCGGCAGGCACAGCCAGTCGATGGACCCGTCGCGGCCGACGAGCCCGCTGCTCATGAGGTCGCCGATAAGTGCGTAGTCTTCGATGGGTTGTGTCATTTGTGCGCTGTTCCCCCGAATACCCGGGTCCAATCAGCGCGGCACCCGGGCACCCTCGTGCGCGCCACTTACGCTGCCTGCGCTGCCCGCGCGCTTGCGCTACTTGCGCACGAGGAGCGTCACGACCGCCAGGGCGACGCCGAGGGCGAGGGCGAGCGCGCCGTGAGCCAGGCGGTGGCCGCGCAGCACGGGGAGGAAGCGGTCGGCGGCGTACGCGCCGGGGCCGGTGAGGGCGAGGGCCGCCGCGCCGACCGTGAGGAGCAGCTCGTATTCGATGCCCTTGGGGGCGAAGAAGGACCCGGCGCCGTGGACCGCGATGGCGTTGATCATGGTGCCGACGACGGCTGCGCCCGCGAGCGGGGTGAGCAGTCCGAGGACGAGGCCGAGGCCGCCCAGGGTCTCGGTGAGGCCGGCGACGACGGCCATGGCGTCGCCCGCCGGGTAGCCGCTGGCGGTGAAGAACTGGCCGGTGCCTTCGATGCCGCCGCCACCGAACCAGCCGAAGAGCTTCTGGGAGCCGTGGGCGGCCATGGTCACGCCGAGGACGAGGCGCAGGAGCAGCAGGCCGGTGTCGTGGCCGGGGGTGGAGAGGGAGAGGGCAGCCTGGACGGGTGCGGTGGCCTGCGGCTTCGTCGTGGCGACGGAGGGGCTGGTCATGGTGGGGGGATCCTTCCGGTCGAGGCGGCCCTCGACATTGACGTGCTGGTCGCGGTACTCGGTGCTCGGTACTGCGGTGGGTCGGTAGTCGGTGGTCGGTAGTTCAAATTCGAACCGAACCGACGGCCTCGACCTTAACCATTGATTCAAATTGGAACAACCCGTGTAGGCTGGGCCCATGGCTGAAACGAGATGGCTGGACGACCGCGAGATGCGCGCCTGGAGCGGATTCCTGGCCGCGTCCGCGCTGGTGAACCGCCACCTCGACCAGCAGCTCAAGGACGACTCCGGACTCTCCCACCAGCAGTACGAGATCCTCGTCCGACTCGCCGCGGCCCCGGAACGCGAGCTGCGGATGACCGAACTCGCCAATGGCCTGATCAACTCCAAGAGCGGGCTGACCTACCAGGTCACCCAGCTGGAGAAGGCCGGACTGGTCCGCCGCCGCAGCTGCCCCTCCGACGTCCGGGGGGTCTTCGCCGTCCTCACCGACGCCGGCCGCGCCCGCCTGGACGAGGCCGCGCCGGGCCATGTGCGGATGGTGCGGAAAGCCCTGATCGACATCCTCACACCCGAGCAGCTCGACGCGCTCGCCGACGGGCTGGGTGAGGTCAGCCGCCGGCTGCGGGAACAGGGCGCCTGACCGGGTATAGGGACGGTATGGACGGAAAGGTCTGGCTCACGTTCGCCGTGATCGTCGCCATCGGGCTGGCGATCACCGCGGCCGCTCTGCTCGTACGGGTGATCAAGGCGCGACGGCTACTCCTGGACGCCGGAATTCCGCTGCGCGACAAGGCCCTCTTCTGGGTCGCCGTGGCGTACACCCTCTCACCGGTGGACCTGATCCCGGACCCCGTGTACCTCGACGACATCGGCGTCCTGCTGCTGGCCCTGCGCTCCCTCCAGGCAGCCGCGTCGGCGTCCCGCCAGGCCAAAGAGCCCAGCTTTGAGGCATAAGGGCGTGTATTCTCAGGGGAGTTGAGTCGCCAGGGCTGGGCTGTACGCGCTGGGCGTAGTCCGAGTGGACCCTCGACCACACCGTTGCGGCCGTGCCGCTCCTGGAGGGGCGGGTACTGCTGCACGAGAACGCTCTCAACCTTCCCCGGCCGCGCCAGGCGCTCGATGACGATCTCGGCGGCGTGGTCATGACCTGCGCTCAATGCAGTGATGCGCGAGGCGAACCGGATCGAACGCGCCGACACCCTGGTGTCGCTCCCCCTCCACATCGCATGGCTCAGCCGCGAGAACATCGGTCACCTCATCGCCGTTTGCGGGGCGGGGTGGCACCACGACGTCCACCGCGTCCCCTCGGACGGCGAACAGCCCGATGCCGTGGAAGTCCGCGCGCAGCACAGCGTCATCCTTGCGCCGCAATACGCCGTCCGCCAAGGCCGTGCGAGCTGAGAACGGAGTGAACCGCTCGGCCTTCTCCATCGCCGCCTCCCAGCTGCGACCGGGCACGAAGACCATGTCGATGCGGACAGGCCGCATCGCCTTGCGGGTAATCGTCCCGTCTCGGCGGACCACCGCCTTCGGCAGGGACTTCAACACCCGCCGTTCCCTCTCGCTCAAGGAGTCGACGGGAACGGGCTCCCCGACGGGCAGCGCCATGAGGAGATCGAGCACATCCGGTCGCGTCAGCGCCGGCATCCCGGCAGTTGCTCGCCGCGCGCACTCTCGCGCGTCACGCCGGTAAGCCACAACGGCTTCCGCGCCGAAGGCCTCGACGACGGCCAACTTCGCCTCGCGGGGCACGAAGTCGCCGGGAGCCAACGCCTTTGCGACGACATCCATGGGCTCCCGCGCCGCGACCGCCATGACTCGACCCGCTCTCGTCCTGCTGTTGTCCCGCTCTCGTCCCGAACCCTGCAACGGCCGGCAGCCGGCGGGCTCCGACGAGTGAGCATCGGCACCGGCCACCACCGTACGACTGCGATCGCAGAACACCGGGCCACGCCGAATCCCGAGCCCGGGTACGGCCGGAGCTGCTTCACTGAGGCACCTAGACATAACCAGAAGGTCGTGTGCAGTCACTCACCGTACATACGCCCCCAGGAGATACGCATGAGGATGCTGATCAACAGTCCGGAGACCGTGGTTGCCGATGCGCTGAGGGGTATGGCGGCCGCACACCCCGAGTTGGATGTCGACGTGGAGCGGCGGGTCGTCGCACGGCGGGGCGCGCGGGACGGCGGGCGGGTCGGGGTGGTGTCCGGGGGCGGGTCCGGGCATGAGCCGCTGCATGCCGGGTTCGTGGGGTACGGGATGCTGTCGGCCGCATGCCCCGGCGAGGTGTTCACCTCGCCGGTGCCCGATCAGATGCTGCGCGCGGCCGCGGCCGTCGACGCCGGGCAGGGCGTGCTGTTCGTCGTGAAGAACTACACCGGGGACGTACTCAACTTCGAGATGGCCGCCGAGCTTGCCGAGGAGGACGGCCTCCGGATCGAGCGCGTGCTGGTCAACGACGATGTCGCCGTCACCGACAGCCTGTACACGGCCGGGCGGCGCGGTACCGGGGCCACGCTGTTCGTGGAGAAGATCGCCGGGGCGGCGGCCGAGGAGGGCGCACCGCTGGACCGCGTCGCGACGCTCGCGCGGCGGGTCAACGACTCCTCGCGGAGTTTCGGGGTGGCGCTGAGTGCCTGTACGACGCCCGCCAAGGGTAGCCCGACCTTCGATCTTCCCGACGGGGAGCTGGAGTTGGGGGTCGGCATCCACGGCGAGCCGGGCCGGGAGCGGCGGGCGATGATGCCGGCGCGGGAGATCGCGGAGGTGGCGATGGACGCCGTACTGGACGACCTGGCGGAGGTGGGCCCGCCTGACGGGCCGGTGCTCGCGCTGGTCAACGGGATGGGTGCGACGCCTCTGCTGGAGCTGTACGGGTTCCACGCGGAGGTGGCGCGGGTGCTGGGCGAGCGGGGGGTGCCGGTGGCGCGGACGCTCGTGGGGAACTACGTGACGTCGCTGGACATGGCGGGGTGTTCGGTCACGTTGTGCCGCATGGACGAGGAACTGCTGCGCCTGTGGGACGCGCCCGTGCAGACAGCCGCACTGCGGTGGGGGCGCTGAGGGGATGGCGGGGCGGAGGGCCGCTGGACGGACGGCGGCTGGGCGTGTGGGCTGACGGTGCGGCTGCGGATGTGGCCGGGGGTACGGCCGGGGGTACGGCCGGGGGTACGGCTGAACGTATGGTGGCCGTGGGACTGGCCAGGCGATGTGAGGCGAGGAGATCCGGTGCGTGACGCAGACTTCTTCCGGCGCTGGATGGCAGCCGCCGCGGCCGCGGTGGAGCGGGAGGCGGACCGGCTGACCGAACTCGACTCCCCCATCGGCGACGCCGACCACGGAAGCAACCTGCTGCGCGGATTCACGGCGGTGCGGGCGGCCTTGGCGTCCGGGGAGCCGGCCACGCCGGGCGCGGTACTCCAGCTGGCCGGGCGGACCCTGATCTCGACGGTCGGCGGCGCGTCCGGACCGCTGTACGGGACGCTGCTGCGGCGAACCGGCAAGGAGCTCGGCGAGGCGGCCGAGGTCTCCGACCAGGATCTGCGCAAGGCCCTGTACGTGGGGGTGGGCGCGGTGGCTCAACTGGGCGGGGCGGCACCGGGCGACAAGACGATGCTCGACGCGCTGGTCCCGGGGGTGGCGGCGCTCAGTACGTCGTACCGCGCGGCCGGGGACGCGGCGGAGAACGGGGCACTGGCGACGGTACCGCTCCAAGCGCGCAAGGGCCGGGCCAGTTACTTGGGCGAGCGGAGCATCGGGCACCAGGATCCGGGCGCGACCTCGTCGGCGCTGCTGCTGGGGGCGCTCGCGGACGTGGCGGAGCCGGGGGCGTGAGCGGCCCTGCGACGCCGACGGGGCGGGGGCCCGGGCAGGGGCTTGGGTCTGCGCCTGGACCGGGACCGGGACCCGGGCCGAGATCTGCGCCAGAGCCAGGGGCTGCGCCTGGGCCGCGACCGGGACCCCGGCCGGAGCCTGTGTCCGGGTCTGCACTGGGGCCCGGACCCGGGCCGAGGTCTGCACCGGAGCCAGGGGCTGCGCCAGAGCCAGTGTCCGTGGGGCCCGGACCCGGGCCGAGGTCTGCGCCGGAGCCTGTGTCTGGGTCCGTGCTGGGGCCGGGGCCGCAGTCGGGCACCGGGACTGAGCCGGGACCCGGGACTGAGCCGGGACCCGTACCTGAGCCGGGGCCCGTGCCGGTACCGACGCCGGTCGTCGGTGTGGTGCTCGTGTCGCACAGTGCGGGGGTCGCCGAGTCAGTGGCAGGGATGGCCCGCGGGCTGGCGGCGGGCGGGCCCGTGGCCCCGGTGGCCGCTGCGGGTGGCACGGCGGACGGCGGGCTCGGGACGAACGCGGAGCGGATCGTGGCCGCGGCCCGGTCGGTGGACCAGGGCGCGGGGGTCGCGCTGCTGGCAGACCTGGGGAGCTCGGTACTGACGGTGAAGGCGCTGCTGCTGGAGGACGAGCTGCCGGCGGGAGCGCGGCTGGTGGATGCGCCATTCGTGGAAGGGGCCGTGGCGGCGGTGGTCGCCGCGTCAGCGGGAGCCCCGTTGGACGGGGTCATCGCGGCTGCCGCCGAGGCGTACGGGTACCGGAAGGTCTGACCCTGCGGCCGGCCGGGTGGCCTGGGGGGCGCCGTCCAGCCGGGTAGCCCGCCGAGTGTCCCGGGGGCCGTCCGTCAGGCGCCCGCCATACTGCCCTGGGGTTGGGTGCCTTCCGGCCCCGTGGCCCCTCAGGTGCCCAGGGTGCGCGCCTTCCGGCCGTATGGGCCGAGGGTGCGCCGTCCAGCCGTGTCCGGGAATGCCGTTCAGCCGACGTGGCCCTCTGGGGTGTCCCCGGGGGGCCGTCCGGCAAGGCCCGCCGGATGTCCCCGGGATGCCGTCCGGCAAGGAGGCCCGCCGGATGTCCCCGGGGTGCGCGCCTTCCGGCCCGGTGGGCTCGCCTTAGGTGCCCCAAGGGGGTACGCCGACCCAGGGCCCGGGCCCGGGACTCCTCTCCGGCCGGGTCGCCTCGCCGGGTGCTCCAGGGTGCGTGGCTTCCAAACCCGCATAGGCCCCGCTTCGGGTCTCCCCCGGAGGGGTACGCCGGGCACCCCCTCGTTGATCTCGCTCGGGCAAAGGACCCGTACGCGAGAGCCGGGTTCAGTGTGCGCGTACGCCGTCGATGGCGATCGCCAGCATCCGGTCGGCCTCGGCCGGGCCGTCGGGGTCCTGCTCGGTGGCCAGCGAGATGGCGCTGACGAGCTTCAGCAGATGGACGATGGCGATCTTCGGGCGGACGGCGCCCGCCGCTCGGGCGCGTGCGATGAGAGCGTCGCCGGCGTTGATGATCATCTCGTGGCATGTGCTGCCCAGCGTCGGGTCGTTGCCGTGCATCAGGGACGCGCCCAGACCCCGGTTGGCCACGGCATGCGCGCCGACGGCGCGGAGCCAGGCGAACAGCGCCTCTCCCGGATCGGGGTCGGAGAGCAGGTCGTCGGCCTTGGCGCAGAGCGCCTCCACCCGGTCTTTGAAGACCGCCTCCAGGAGGGCCTGCCGGGAGGGGAAGTGCCGGTGCAGGGTGGCCGAGCCGACCCCGGCGCGGCGGGCGACCTCCTCCAAGGAGGCGTCGGCGCCGTGCTCGGCGACCAGGGCCCCGGCGGCGGCCACGATCTTCTCGACGTTGCGGCGGGCGTCGGCGCGCAGGGGCCTCCGGGGCGGCACGGCGGCGTTCTTGGACACGGGCGGGGCTCCTGGCGACTTGATAAGTGGGGTGGCCCTCCATATTGTAGCGAACGACAACCGGAGGGCCACCCCATTTACGGGGAGGGCTCCTGTTCCGCATGGATACGAGGGGGAACCGTGACGCCGACGAACAACACCGTCGTGGTGGTGGGAGCAACCGGCCTGCAGGGCAGGGCCGTGACGAGCCATCTGCTCCGCGGCGGCTGGCGGGTGCGTGCGCTCACCCGCGACCCGAACGGGGCTCGGGCCCGAGCCCTGGCACGGGCCGGCGCGCAGGTGGTGCGGGCCCAGATGGAGGACGTCGCATCCCTGACCGCCGCGGCCGAGGGCGCCTGGGGGCTGTTCAGCGTCCAGCCCACGGTCGGCTCGCCCGGCACCGCGCCGGACTTCACCACCGACGACGAGGTTCGCTGGGGCATCAACGTCGCCGAAGCCGCACACGCCGCGCGCGTCGGGCACCTGGTCTTCACCTCGGTCGCCGGCGCGGACCGCCACCTGAGCGAGAAGGTGCCGGTCAACCTGGTCAGCAAATGGCGCATCGAGCAGCACATCATCCGCCTCGGCCTGCCCGCGACGATCCTGCGGCCGGTGTCGTTCATGGAGAACTACACCGGCGGATATGCCCTGCAGGGCGGGAGCCTGTCCACCGGGATCGCGCCGAACACCCCCCAGCAGCTCATGGCCGTCGACGACGTCGGCTTCATCACCGAGCTGGCGTTCTCACACCCCGGCGAGTGGATCGGCCGGCAGGTCTCCCTGGCCGCCGACGAGCTGACACCGGTTCAGGTCGCCGCGGCCATTGCCGAGGAGCTGGCGATATCGCTGCCCTACGTCCAGATCCCGATCGCGACGGTCCGGGCCCTGAACGAGGACTTCGCCTACGCCATGGAATGGCTCAACGGCCGCGGCTACCGCGCGGACATCGCCGGGACCCGGACGATCCACCCTGCCGCGCTGGACTTCTCCACCTGGCTGGAGCGCACCGGCGCCGCTCAGATCTCCGCGTTCCTCAACTCCGGGCGCACCACGGGCCGGGGCGCGTGAGCGCCCGCACCCACGGCCTCGGACGGGTCGGTATCTGGGCGGGGGACTTCGACCGCCTCGCCGCGGCCGATGTCCGCGCGGCTGCGGCCGCCATCGAAGACCTCGGGTACGGCACCCTGTGGTTCCCCGAGACCACGGGACGCGAAGCCATGGCGCAGGCCGCCATCCTCCTGGCGGCCACCCCGCGCATCACCGTGGCGGCCGGCATGACCGACATCTACGCCCGCGACCCCGTCACGGCCGCCTCCGCGCAGCGCACCCTGGACGAGGCGTTCCCCGGACGGTTCCTGCTCGGCCTGTGGGAAAGCCATCCCAGCCTGGCCGAGGACATCCGCGGCCACCGCTTCGACCCGCCGCCCGCCACCATGCGCTCCTACCTCGACGCGCTGGACACCGCCCCGTTCGGGCCACCCGGCACGGCCGCCTCACCGCACCGCGTGCTGGCCGCCCTGGACCCCGGCATGCTCGCCCTCGCCGCCGAACGCGCCTGGGGTGCGACGGTCTTGGGCATGCCCGTGGAGTACACCCGCAATGCCAGGACCGTCCTCGGAGACGACGGCCTGCTGGCCGTCACCCAGCTGTGCGTGCTCACCGACCACCGCGCGGACACCGCCGACCTGGCCCGCACCACGGCCGCGGCCGCCCTGCCCAACCGCCGCGCACTGCTGCGCGGACTCGGCTACGGAACTCCGGACGCGCTCGGTGAGCGGCTGGTCGACGCGCTGGTGGCCCACGGCGGTGCCGAGGACATCGCCCGTCGCGTCCAAGAGCACCTCGACGCCGGGGCGGACCACGTCAGCCTCCACCTTGTGACCGCCGCGCCCGAGGTCCCGCCCGTACGGCAGTGGGGGCAACTCGCCGTGCACCTGCCCGGCTGACCCGGCACGCCCGCGCAGGCACACGGCCGGGTGCCCCGGAAACTCCAGATCCCGACCAGCCCGGCACCGCCGTCACACCCCGACGGGGCGGCGGCGCCGGGGGTAGGCCCCAGACCTCGTTGGACGGCCTAGCGGCCGCGCAGGGATTCGATCTCGCGGCGGTCGCGTTTTGTCGGGCGGCCCGTGCCGCGGTCGCGGGTGCCGACCACCGCGGCCTCGACGGGGGTCGGCGGCGGCGGGCTGTTGTCGATGAAGCATTCCACCGCGACCGGCGGGCCCACCCGCTTCGACACGGGCCGCTTGACCACCACGATCCGCTCGCGCCCGGCGTGGTAGAGCCGTACCTCGTCCCCCGCGCGCACCGACTGGGCCGGCTTGGCGCGTTCCCCGTTGACCTTCACATGGCCCGCCCGGCAGGCGGTCGCCGCGATCGCGCGGGTCTTCGTAAGGCGGACCGACCAGATCCAGGCGTCCACACGCGCCGATCCCGGTTCCGTCCCCGCGCCGGATGCTGTTCCTGTTCCTGTTCCTGTTGGTTCGTCAGCCATGCCTCGACTTTAGCGAGCGGAAGCGCAGTAGACGGAACTACTTTTGGTGGATTCGACGAGGGGTATCGCATCTGCCACGTCGATTACTCCAATAGCATTGCAAATGCGGCACACGTGCCCCTACCTTGTCGCACATGCAGACCTACACCATCGGCCAGGCGGCGCGTCTGCTGGGCGTCAGCCCGGACACCGCTCGCCGCTGGGCCGACGCAGGCCGGGTCGCGACCCATCGCGACGACGGCGGACGGCGCCTGATCAACGGCCGCGATCTGGCGGCCTTCTCCGTCGAGGTGGGCCAGGGGGCCCACAACGAGGACGGAGAGCCGTACACCTCGGCGCGCAACGCGTTCCCCGGCATCGTCACGGCCGTCAAGCTCGGCGACGTGGCCGCCCAGGTCGAGATCCAGGCCGGTCCCCACCGCCTGGTCTCCCTGCTCACCCGTGAGGCCGTCGAAGAGCTCGGTTTGGAGGTCGGCATGCAGGCCACCGCCCGCGTGAAGTCCACCAGTGTGCACATCGACCGCACCTGATCACGGTCCTGGTCCTGGCCCTGGTCCTGGCCCGATCCCGGCCCTGATCCGCGGTCCCCGCAACACCGCTCAGCACCACAACGCGTCCCCACCCGCTCCGCCCGTCACCGGCGCGGGTCACCACCGCGCGGACCCGGCACCAGGCCGGCCGCCGACCCGACCGAGGAGCATCCGCTCATGTCCCGGACCCCGACCGGCCGCCGTGCCGCCGCTGCCGCGCTGACCGCGGCCCTGCTTGTGCCCGTGCTGTCCGCCTGCGGCAGCGGTGACGACGGCAAGAAGAGCGACAAGACCGCTGCCGGCGGCTCCGCCTCCGCTTCCGCCGAGGCCAAGGCCAAGACCGCGAACCTCACCGTCCTCGCCGCCTCCTCCCTCACCGACGTCTTCAAGACCGCGGGTGCCGCCTACGAGAAGTCGCACCCCGGCACGAAGGTCACCTTCTCCTTCGCCGGTTCGCAGGAGCTCGCCGCGCAGGTGAAGCAGGGCGCCCCGGCCGACGCGCTGGTCACCGCCGACACCAAGACGATGGACGGCCTCAAGGCCGAGACGAATAACGCCTCGATCATCGCCAAGAACCGCCTGGTCATCGCGGCCGGCAAGGGCAACCCGTTCAAGATCGACGAGCTCAAGGACCTCGCCGCCAGCAAGATCAAGGTCGTGCTCGCCGCGCCCGAGGTCCCGGTCGGCCGCTACAGCAAGCAGATCCTCGACGCCCAGAAGATCGAGGTGAAGCCGGTCTCCCAGGAGCCCAACGTCCGCGCCGTGCTGAGCAAGGTCGAGCTGGGTGAGGCCGACGCCGGTCTCGTCTACCAGACCGACGCCGCCAAGTCCGGTGACAAGGTCGTCGCCGTGGAGATCCCGGACGCCCAGAACGCCGTCGCCTCCTACCCGGCCGCCTCGCTCAAGCAGTCCAAGAACGCCGAGGCCGCTGCCGCGTTCGTGGCCTGGCTGAGCACCCCGGAGGCGCAGAAGATCCTCCAGGACGCGGGCTTCCAGAAGCCGTGACCGGCGCCCGCATGTGACTACCGAGAGGCCCGACATACGCTTCCCCAGCCAGGAACGCACCCCAGCCAGGAACCCCTCATGAGCAGACTCCGTACCCGTACCAGGCCCCCCGTGACCCTGGCGCTACCCGCGCTGCTCGCCGTCGCGTTCCTGCTGCTGCCACTGATCGGCATCCTCACCCGGACCCAGTGGAGTGAGCTCGGCGCCCACCTCACCAGCCCTGGTGTGGTCCAGGCGCTCCAGCTCTCGCTGGTGGTCTCCCTCTGGGCCGTCGGCCTCTCCCTCGTGCTCGGCGTGCCGCTCGCCTGGCTGCTGGCCCGCGTCGAATTCCCGGGCAAGGTGCTGGTCCGCTCGCTCGTCCTGCTCCCGATGGTGCTGCCGCCGACCGTCGGCGGTGTGGCGCTGCTGCTGGGCTTCGGCCGGCGCGGGCTGCTCGGGCCGTGGCTGGAGGACAGCTTCGGCGTCACGCTGCCGTTTCACATGTCGGGTGCCGTGGTGGCGGCCACCTTCGTCGCGATGCCGTTCCTCGTCATCAGCCTGGAGGGCGCGCTCGGCGGCCTCAAGCAGAGCTACGAGGAGACGGCCGCCTCCCTCGGCGCCTCGCCGGTCCGGGTGTTCTTCACCGTGTCCCTGCCCATGGTGGCCCCCGGCCTGATCGCCGGCGCCGCGCTGACCTGGGCCCGCGCACTCGGTGAGTTCGGCGCCACCATCACCTTCGCTGGGAACCTGCCGGGCACCACCCAGACCCTTCCGCTCCAGGTGTACCTGCTGCTCCAGGACCAGCCGGAGGCCGCCACCTCCGTGTCGCTGCTGCTGCTCGCGATCGCGATGGGCGTACTGATCGCCCTGCGCGGGCGTTGGAACGGAACTCCGGTCGCCCCGAGGAAGGCCGCCGAGGCGCCGCCGGTACCCGACGAGGCCACCGCGGCCCTCGCGTCGCCCGGGGGCCCCAAAGCCCCTACAGCCTCCGCAGCCCACGCCTCCACCGGAGTCCCCACGGCCCTCTCGGCCGCCGCCGCCCCCGCCGCCCCCGGGAAGGATTCGGCCCCCGCCCCGCACGACGGCGGCCACTGGCCCCTCCACGCCGAGGTGACCGGCTTCAACAGGCTCACCCTCGCCGCCGAACCCGGCACCACCATCGCCGTCGTCGGCGAGAACGGCGCCGGCAAGACCACCCTGCTGCGCGCCCTGCTGGGCCTGACCCCGCGCGCCCACGCCGACCTCAGGCTCGGCGACACCGATGTCACCGCACTGCCGCCGCACAAGCGGCAGGTCGCCTGGGTCCCGCAGGACGGCGCTCTGTTCCCGCACCTCACCGCGCTGGCCAACACCGCGTACGGGCTGCGCGCCCGCCGGGTCCCGCGCGCGGAGGCCCGCCGGGAGGCGCAGGCCTGGCTGGACCGGCTCGGCGTCGGCCACCTCGCCCAGCGCAAGCCCGCCCAGTTGTCCGGCGGCCAGGCCCAGCGGGTGGCACTGGCCCGCGCGCTCGCCGCCCGGCCGCGGCTGCTGCTGCTCGACGAGCCGCTCGCCGCCCTCGACCAGACCACCCGGGCCAACGTCCGGCACACCCTGCGCAGGCACCTTGCCGGCTTCGGCGGGGTCTGCCTGATCGTCACGCACGATCCCGTCGAGGCGGTGTCGCTGGCCGACCGGGTCCTCGTACTGGCCGACGGGGAGACCCTCCAGGACGCACCGCCCGCCGAGGTGGCCCGGCACCCGCGCTCCCCGTGGGTGGCCCGGATGCTGGGCCGCAACGCCTGGCCGGGCACCGCCTCCGCCGACGGGCTCGGCCTGGCCGGCGGGGGCCGTCTGGTGGTCGCCGAGGCGCTGCCCGAAGGGGCTCAGGCTCTCGCGATCATCGCCCCCGAGGCGGTGTCGGTACACCGCGAGCGTCCGGGCGGCAGCCCCCGTAACGTCTGGCCGGGCACGGTCCGCGAGATCACCTCGGTCGGGAGCCGGCTGCGGGTCCTGGTCGGCTCGGCGGAAGCGCCCGACCTGGTCGCGGAGATCACCCCGGAGGCGGCCGCCGAGCTCGGCCTGGCCGATGGCACCGCGGTGTGGACCAGCGTGAAGGCCACGGAGGTCACGCTGGTACGGCTCTGAAGCGGCGTACGCGATTCAGGGCGCCGACCAGACCGACAGCCAGTCCCGGCCGGGCCCGGCGAAGGCGTCGACGCCTATCACGGTCCAGCGGCTCCGGCCGGCCTCGACCGTCGGCACCCCCTCGGACCGCCCGGCCGCGAGGCGGGGGGCGCCGATGGCGATCAGTGATCACTGCGGCCCGCTTGCCGGTGGTACGCCGGAATTCCGCGAGTTACCGCGCCGGCAGGGCCGCCTCCTTCTGGTCCACGGTGTCCGGCGCATACACGTGTACGACGGCCAGCGCGACCGTGTCCGCCTCCCGGGCGGCGTCTCTCCCGCCGTGTCAACGCCGGTGCCGGTGCCGGTGCCGGTGTCGCGGCTGTCGGCGGCATGCGCGGGAACGGCGAGGGCAACGGCGAGGGCAACGGCGAGCAGGGTGGGCAGCAGCGGACGCGGGCTCGGCACGCAGGCAGGATCGGCCGAGTCGGCCCGGGCGACATGCGCGCGAACCCGTCGCCGTGGCCCGTGTTCAGCCATTCGCCGCCGCTGAGGGACGTACCGAATGGTTTGGACGCCGGAGGACGGCCTGGCATATGTTCGGCGATACCCGTGCGTCAGCGGGCCTTCGTTCGCGTGTCATACGTTCCCGTGGGGGGTAACACCGCATGTCCTTCAGCGCGCCCGGCTCACCGCCGCCCGAGAGCCCCGGTCAGCAGCCGTACGCCGGCCCGCCGATCCCCGAGCAGGCACCGCCGGTCCCGCCGCAGGGACCGCCGATCCCGCAGCAGGGGCAGCAGGGACAGCAGGCGCCACCGCAGGCCGGACCGTACGCGACAGGCCCGTACCCGGTCCCGGCCGCGCCCTACGCCGCCCAGCCTCCCGTGGCACCGCCGTACCCGGGTCAGGCGTACCCGCCCGCCGCGTACCCGGCCACCGCATACCCGGGTCAGCCCTACGCCCAGTACCCCGGCCAGGCGTACCCCGGCCCGCCGCCCGCCGTCGACAGCCTGCGCTCGCCTCAGGGCCTGGCCACCGCACTGACCGTGCTGCTCTCCATCGCCGCCGCGGTCAACCTGTTCCTGACGGGCGTCTGCGCGTACGGCTGGTCGCTCATGACCGACCTGACCGCGAACCCGTTCAAGGTCTCGGACAGCGCCCTCACCCGGGCCGACGGCCTGACGGCCGCCGCCGTCGTCTTCCAGACCCTGCTCCTGCTCGCCACCGGAGCCGTCTTCATCGTCTGGTTCTACCGCGTCCGCCAGAACGGTCAGATCTTCCGCCCCGACGCGTTCACGCTGTCCCGCGGCTGGGCCATCGGCGGCTGGTTCGTCCCCCTCGGCAACCTGGTGCTTCCCTTCATCCCCGCGAAGCAGACCTGGATCGCCAGCACCCAGTTCGGTCCCGACGGCTCGTACCGCAGGGTCTCCACCCTGCCGGTGACGGCCTGGTGGCTGGTGTGGGTCGCCGCGTTGATCACCGATCGAGTGTTCAGCGCGCTCTACGACAGGGCCACCACCCCGGAGAAGCTCGGCACCACCTACGTGGTCGGCGCCGTCGACGGCCTGCTCACGGTCGCCGCCGCCGTGCTCGCGATCCTCTTCGTCCGCAAGTTGACGGGCATGCAGAACACCAAAGCGGCCCAGGGCCCGAACGCGGCGCTCTGAAACCGCAACTCGCTCACGCGCCGCGACTCGCGCGACGCGACTCGCGAGCGGCGGCTGACCGCGGACTGCGCGACAGCCGGACTCAGACGGCGGTTCCCCGGACGGCGAACTCGCACCACACGCACTTCCCGCCGCCCCGGGGCTCCACCCCCCACGAGTCCGCGAGCCGGTCCACCAGCATCAGCCCGCGCCCCGACACCGCCCAGTCCCCCGCCTCCCGGCGGTGCGGCAGGGCGCTGCTTTCGTCCTCGACCTCGATCCGGATCCGGCCCTCCCCGGTCAGCCGCATGCTCACGTGACCGCCGCCTTCCGTGTGCACCAGGGCATTGGTCATCAGCTCGTCCGCGGCCAGTTCGATCTCGTCCGCCTGGTCCCAGGCGCCCCACGCGGCCACCGCCGCCCGGATCAGGTGGCGGGCCAGCGCCGGCGCGTCCGGGTCGCCCGGGGCGAGGCGCTGGCGCAGCGGGCCGCCGCCGCGCGGGAGGGGGGTGCCGCGGCGGCGGAGTAGGAGCAGGGCCATGTCGTCGCCGCCGCCCGCGTCCCCGACCAGGTCGCACAGCAGGTCGGCGAGTTCCTCGACGTCTGCGGGGCCGCTCCGGACCGCTTCCATGAGTGCCTGCATACCGCTCTCGGGCCGGCCATCGGGACGTTCGGTGAGGCCGTCCGTACACAGCAGCAGGGTGTCGCCGGGGTGCAGTTCGAGCCGGGTGACGGGATATCCGGAGCCGGGCCCCGACTGGTCGCGCGGGGGCAGCCCGAGCGGCAGCCCGCCCGCCACCTGAATCCGGTGGCAGCTGCCGTCGCCGCGCCGGACCACCGGGTCGAGGTGGCCGGCCCGGACCATGTGCAGGATTCCGGTGCCGAGGTCGATTTCGGCGTACGTGCAAGTGGCGAACCGTTCCGTCTCCAGCTCGCGCAGGAAGGCCGAGGCCCGCGACATGGCCGTGCCGGGCGAATGCCCTTCGGAGACGTACGCCCGCAGGGCGATGCGCAGCTGGCCCATCACGGCGGCGGCGTCCGTGTCGTGCCCTTCGACGTCGCCGATCATCACGCCGACGCGGCCTTCGCCGAGCGGGATCACGTCGTACCAGTCGCCGCCGATGTCCCGTCCCATCCGGGCGGCCCGGTACCGTACGGCGATCCGCGCGCCCGGCACCTCGGGGATCCGGCGGGGCAGCATGGCCCGCTGGAGGCCTTCGGCGAGGTCGTGCTCCTGCTCGAACAGCATGGCGCGCTGGAGGCTCTGCGCGATGCCGCTGCCGAGCGCCATCAGCAGATTCCGCTCCTCGGCGGTGAAATCGCCCTCCCGCGTATAGAGCAGCCCGAGCGCGCCGATGGGGCGGCCCTGGGCGATCAGCGGAAGGTAGACCCCGCTGCGCACCGACAGCGGCTCGATGTAGGGCCACAGGTTCGGGTAGCGCAGCTGGAACTCCTCGCGCGCGCCGAGGAACACCGGCTGCATGTTCCGTACGGCCTCGCTCATCGGGAACTGGGCGTCGATCCGGGTGTACTCGATCTCCGGCACGTACGAGCCCAGCTGCCCCTCCGCGACGAGGTGGATGCGGCCGCCGTCGACGATGCCGAGCATGACGCTGACGGCGCCGAGGTGGCCGAGGGCCTCGGGGTCCTTGAGGATGTCGGTCACGTCGTTGACGGTGCGGGCGTGGGCGAGGATCGCGGTGGTCCGCTCGACGACCCCGGTCATCCGGCGCCGCCCCTCGGCCTGCTCCCCGCCCGCGCCGGGCTCGACGGGGTCGTGGGCGGCGTCGCGGACGATCCCGATGATCCGGTACGGGCGCCCCTGCGGGTCCCGCAGGATGTGGCCCTGGATATGGGTCCAGCCGGGGCTGCCGTCCCGCCGGAAGCTGCGGAAGTACGCCCCGTAGTGGCTGCGCCCGTCCTTGAGCGCCTGCGATACGCGGGCGTCGAGCCGCGCCTCCTCCCCCGGGGCGATCCGGCTGCCCAGACCGGCGGCGGTCCCGGTGAATTCGTCCGGGCGCAGGTCGAGGACCTCGAGGGCGGTGTCGTCCAGATGCATTTGCCCGCTGTCGAGGTCCCAGTCGAAGGTGCCCATGCGGTTGAGCGCGAGGCTCATGTCCGGCCGCGCGGGCCAGTCGACCTCGGGGGTCCCGCCCCTGTCGGCCATGCAGCAAGCGTCTCACTGTTCCCCCCGCCACGGCACGCGCGGATCCCCTGGCCGGGGGGTGGGAGCGGGGCGGGGGGTGCCGATCCCCTGGCCGGGGTGTTGGGGCGGGGCGGGGGCACCAACCCCCTGGCCGGGATGCCAATCCCCTGGCTGGGGTGCCCATCGCCAGGGCTGGCGTGCTGCCGCCAGGGCGGATGCGCCGAGGCGGGGGATGGGTGCTCCGGTCAGGTGACTGAGGCACCGCCAGGATGCCTGGCCCCGAGGACCGGGGGCCGGGGCCGGGGGCCGGGACTGAGGCCGGGGGCCAGGATTGGGGCGTCAGGGCGGGGGCTGGGCCAGGGGCGAAACGCCGGAGCCACAGGCCAGGGCACCGGAGGCCAGGGCCGAGGCCCCGAGC
>NZ_JAGGOY010000012.1:0-82134 GCF_018614095.1 Streptomyces sp. ISL-87
GCCCCCGCCCCCGCCCCGGCGTCTCCCCCTCCGGCGGCCCGCCGCCGGCCGGGCACCCCGGGCACTCCCGTCCCGGGATCCGGACTCCGCCGTCGGCCGGTACCGGGACCCGCCGGGGCGGGCAGAGTGCCGGCCGCCGCGCCCGCCTGCGGGGCCCCACGCCGCCTGCCGGGTCCGGAACCCGCCAGGGCGGGCGGGGTGCCGGCCGCCGTGGCCGGCTGCGCGGCTCCGCGCCACCTGCCGGTGCCGGGTCCCGCCGGGGGCGCCGGTTCACCGGCCTCGGCCGCGAGTCCTCGGCGTCGGCCGGGCGGGATGTCCGCGCCGCCGTCGACCGGACTTCCGGCGCGGCGCCGTCGGCCAGGCCCCGCGGCCTCCTCCGGGTCCTCCCGCAGGGCGGCTGTCCGGCCCCGCCGCCCCGACCCAGCACCCCCGCCGCCGTCCCCCGCCAGGGCAGGCGGGGTGCCGGCCGCCGTGGCCCACACGCCCTCCGGCCCGGCCGTCGCCGCCCCCGCCGTGTCCCACACGCCCCCCGGGCTGGAAATCGCCTCCCCCCGGTCCCACACACCATCCGCCGGCCCAGCCGCCGCCTCCGCCTTCGCCGGGTCCCACGCACCGTCCAGCGGCCGGGCCTCCGCTTCCGCCCTGGCCCACGCGCCGCCCTGGCCGGCCTCCTCCCGCGTCGGCTCCCACACGCCGTCCGGCGGCTCGGCCACCAGTTCCGCACGGGCCCACGCGCCACCAACCGGACCGGGCACCTCCCCCCGGTCCCACACGCCGTCCGGAGGCTCAGCCACCGCTCCCGCACGGGCCCACACGCCCCCACCCGGACCGGGCACCGCCGCCCCCCGGTCCCACGCGCCGTCCGGCCCGGCCGCCGTGTCCTCTCCCGTCAGGGCCCACGAGCCACCCGGGCCGGCAGCCGCCTCCGCCCCGTTCCAGTGGGCCGGGCCCCCGGGCGTGGCAGGGCCGATGCCGGCCGGCGTGTCCGGGCCGGGAGGGGGGTCCCAGGCCAAGGCCGGGGAGGCCATCGGCTCGGGCTCGGGGGTCCAGGTATCAGCCGGGGAGGCCATCGCCTCGGGGGTCCAACTGTCGGCCGGCCAGGCCATCGGCTCGGGGGTCCAGGTGTCGGCCGGCCAGGCCCCCGGCAAAGGACTTTCGCTCACGACGCTCGCTCCACTGGTCCGGCCCCGCTGGTTCGGGCACGGCACCCTAGCGGGAGTGGCCGTCACTCACCAAAGCCGACTGGCTACCCAGCGTGTCGCAGCGGCGGCGGCGTCAGTACGCGAAGGCCCGCGCCGTGTTGGCCGCCAGCGCCGTCGCCATGGCGTCCTCGTCGAGGCCGCGGACCGCGGCCATCGCCCGCACCGTCAGCGGAATGAGGTACGGCGCGTTGGGCCGACCGCGGTACGGCGCCGGGGTGAGGTACGGGGCGTCCGTCTCCACCAGGACCAGCTCCAGCGGGGCCACGGCGAGCGCGTCGCGCAGCGGCTGGGCGTTCTTGAAGGTGACGGTTCCGGCGAAGGACATGTAGTAGCCGGCGGCGGCGCACTCGCGGGCCATCTCCGCGTCCCCGGAGTAGCAGTGGAAGACGGTGCGCTCGGGCGCGCCCTCCTCGCGCAGCACGCGCAGCACGTCCGCGTGGGCCTCGCGGTCGTGGATGACGAGGGCCTTGCCCTGCCGCTTGGCGATCTCGATGTGCGCGCGGAAGGAACGCTCCTGCGCGGCCATCCCCTCGGGGCCGGTGCGGAAGTAGTCCAGCCCGGTCTCGCCGACGGCCTTGACGTGGTCGAGCGCGGCCAGCGCCTCGATCTCGGCCAGTGCGTCGTCCAGCGCGGCCTCGCCACCGCCGGCCCTGGCGCCCTGCCGCGACCAGCCGTCGGGGTCCCCCAGGACGATCCGGGGGGCTTCGTTCGGGTGAAGGGCCACGGCCGCGTGGACGTTTTCGTGGGCGGCCGCGGTCTCGGCCGCCCAGCGGGAGCCCTTCACGTCGCAGCCCACCTGGACCACCGTGGTCACGCCCACCGAGGCGGCCTTGCGCAGGCCCTCCTCGACGGTGCCGGACTGCATGTCCAGATGGGTGTGCGAATCGGCCACCGCCACCCGGAGGGGTTCGGGCAGCGGGGGCAGGGCGTCGTTCGAGGTACGGCTCATACGGCCGATCTTATGACCGGGTTATGGGGCCTACCGCCTGAATATCGCCCGCAGCCGGGCCAGCAGACCGCGCCGTTCGTCCCGCCCCTGCGGGTCGATGGCCACGGGCCCGGGTGCGTCGTGCGACACGGGCGTCTTCCGCGGCTTCGGCGTGCGCGGGGTGTACGCCCCGGCCGGCACCGGTCCGGCGATCCCGGGCGCGATGCGGTGGTGGTAGATGTTGTCGAGCGTGCCCAGCACGGACGAGACCTGACCCTCGCGCATGATCCGTACCACGTGGCCACCGCAGTTCAAGCACGTCGGGTTCGACAGCGGAGAGGAAACCTTTTCGCCGTTGACCGTGTAGATGATGAACGGCTGGCCGTGGCCGTCGACGTGGTGCTCGATCTCGTACCCCTGCTCCCAGCCGTACCCGCACTTCATGCATGCGAAGGAGTACGCCTCGTGCACGGTCTGCACGGCAGGTGTGAAGGCGGCGGCCGGTACGTCGGCGGATACGGAAACCGGGGTGACCGGGGTGTCAGCGATCTCACTCATGCGAGCTCCTCTTGTTCCACTGGTGCCATTGCCAGTGGACGCCTCTTCGGGCGGGAGCGCATCAGGCCCTGTCTACTGTTGGACGGTCTTTGGGCGACTCATGCCCAAAGCGCCCGGTGCGCGGTCTGAGCTTTGCTTTTCAGGTTAGCTCTTTACCGACTTACGGCACCTTTTGTGCCGCATTCTTTGCCGCCACGACCGCGTCGAAGACCTCTCTCTTGGGTACCCCCGCTTCGGCCGCGACCTCCGCGATGGCCTCCTTGCGCCGTTCGCCCGCCTCCTCGCGCACCCGGACCCTGCGCACCAGTTCCTCGGCGTCGACGTCGCCGGGCCGGGGCGCCGGCGCGCCTTCGACGACGACGGTGATCTCCCCGCGCACGCCTTCGGCGGCCCAGGCCGCCAGCTCGCCGAGCCCGCCGCGCTTGATCTCCTCGTAGGTCTTGGTCAGCTCGCGGCACACGGCGGCCCGCCGGCCGGCGCCGAAGACCTCGGCCATGGCGGCCAGGGTGTCGTCGAGCCGGTGCGGGGCCTCGAAGTAGACGAGGGTCCGGCGCTCGCCCTCGACCTCGCGAAGCCGGCCGAGGCGCTCGCCGGCCTTGCGCGGCAGGAACCCCTCGAAGCAGAACCGGTCCACCGGCAGCCCGGACAGGGCGAGCGCGGTGAGGACGGCGGACGGCCCGGGCACGGCCGTGACCTTGATGTCCTTCTCCACGGCGGCGGCGACAAGCCGGTATCCGGGGTCCGAGACGGAGGGCATCCCGGCGTCGGTCACCAGCAGGACGCGCTTGCCGGCCTCCAGGGCCTCGACCAGCTCGGGGGTGCGGGCGGACTCGTTGCCCTCGAAGTACGACAGGACGCGCCCGGTGGTCTGCACGCCGAGCCCCTGGGTCAGCCGGCGCAGCCGCCGGGTGTCCTCGGCGGCGACCACATCGGCCCGCTCCAGCTCGGCGCCGAGCCGCGGCGGGGCGTCCGCGAGGTCCCCGATCGGGGTG
Source organism: Streptomyces sp. ISL-87 (assembly GCF_018614095.1). GTDB lineage: Bacteria > Actinomycetota > Actinomycetes > Streptomycetales > Streptomycetaceae > Streptomyces. Next base: position 3,681 of record NZ_JAGGOY010000012.1, read on the forward strand.
CCGGCGAGCACGAGCACGCCGGCCCCGCCTGCCGCAGAAGCGGAGGAAGGGGAGGAAGCGGAGGATTCGGAACCGGGCGGCTGGTCAATTGTCACGCACCCATCCTCTCAGCCGTCCCACCCGGCGCGCCCCGGCGCTGGGGTTCGCACAGATCCGTTCCCTACGATGACCCGGTGACCAGTACCGCGACGCCGCCGCCCAGCCCCGCGGGGGCCCCGCCCGCCCCTCCGGCGGGGCGCGACTCGACCGAACAGCCGTCCCCCTGGCTGCGCCGCCTGCGCGGCTTCGGCTACGTGCCACCCGCCGGAGCCGGGCCGCGCGGCGCGGACGTGCGCACCCGCCTGGTGCCCCCGTACACCCGGCCGTCCGCGCAGTTGTGGACGGCGCTCGGCATCCCGGCCGTGGAGGAGCGCACCTGGCAGCGGGTCCTGGCGTGGGCCGGGCCGCTGCTGGTGGCGCTGGTCGCGGGGGTGCTGCGCTTCGTTCACCTGGGCAGCCCCAAGGCGGTGATATTCGACGAGACGTACTACGCCAAGGACGCCTGGGCCACGGTCCATCAGGGCTACGAGGCGAGCTGGCCCAAGGACATCGACAAGTCGATCCTCGCCAACCCCGACGGGATCTCGCTGCCGCTGGACGCGGGCTACGTCGTGCACCCGCCGGTCGGCAAATGGGTGATCGGGCTCGGCGAGTGGATGTTCGGTTTCACGCCGTTCGGCTGGCGGTTCATGACCGCGGTGCTCGGCACCCTGTCGGTGCTGATGCTGTGCCGGATCGGGCGGCGCCTGTTCCGCTCGACCTTCCTGGGGTGCCTGGCGGGCGCGCTGCTGGCGGTGGACGGCCTGCACCTGGTGATGAGCCGTACGGCGCTGCTCGACCTGGTGCTGATGTTCTTCGTACTGGCGGCCTTCGGTGCGCTGGTCATCGACCGGGACAAGGCCCGGGCCAGACTCGCGGCCGCGCTGCCGGTGGACGCCGAGGGCCGGGCCCGCCCGGATCTGAAGATCGCCGAGACCCTCGGCCTGGGCTGGCGCCCGTACCGGATCCTGGCAGGCGTGTGCCTGGGCCTGGCCTTCGGCACGAAGTGGAACGGCCTGATCGTCCTGGCCTTCTTCGGCGTCCTCACCGTGCTGTGGGACGTCGGCGCGCGCCGGACCGCGGGCGCGGGCGCCCCGTACGCGGCGATGCTGCGCCGCGACGCGGTGCCCGGCTTCCTGTCGACCGTCCCGGTGGCGATCGCGGTCTACCTGGCCTCCTGGACGGGCTGGATCCTGAGCCCCGACAACGGCAAGGGCGGCTACTTCCGCGACTGGGCCGCCAAGAACGACCGGGGCAGCTCGCTGTCGTTCCTGCCGGAGTGGCTGCGCAGCCTCTGGCACTACGAGACCGAGGTCTACAAGTTCCACGTCGGCCTGACCTCGGGGCACACCTACGAGTCAAACCCGTGGAGCTGGCTGATCCTGGGCCGGCCCGTCTCCTATTTCTACGAGTCCCCCGAGCCCGGTACCGACGGCTGCCCGGCGACCGAGGCGGGCAAGTGCGCCCGCGAGGTCCTGGCGCTGGGCACCCCGCTGCTGTGGTGGGCGGGCTGCTTCGCGCTGCTGTACGTGCTGTGGCGCTGGTTCTTCCGCCGGGACTGGCGGGCGGGCGCGATCGCCTGCGCGCTGGGCGCGGGTCTGCTGCCCTGGTTCAACTACCAGGAGCGGACCATCTTCTTCTTCTACGCGGTGGTCTTCGTCCCGTACTTGTGCCTGGCGGTGGCCATGATGATCGGCGCCCTACTGGGCCCGGCGGGCTCCTCGGAACGCCGCCGCGCCCTGGGCGCGATCGGGGCGGGCGTCCTGGTCCTGCTGATCGTCTGGAACTTCATCTACTTCTGGCCGATCTACACGGGCCAGACGCTGCCGATGGACTCCTGGCGGAACAGGATGTGGCTGGACACCTGGGTCTAAGACTTGATCCGTGATCCACCAGAGGGTGAGCTGCGGATTGCAGCCGGGGCGGGTCCCGGGCTTCCCGGCGTGGTCACGCACGAGGCGTGTCTCATCCGGAGTCGCTCGGGGTCGCCGTCGTGGGGTCGTCCTCGTCAGTGAGGCGGACGAACGCGGCGAGGGCGGCGGATACGAGGTCGCGCTTTCCAACGAGGCCGCAGGCGATGCACTTGTGCTCACGATCCCAAAGGAAGGTTCCGAGCGCCGGAACGTTTCTGAAGGGCGGATGACCGAAGCCGGCCGACTCGATGACGACAAGTGGCAGAAACGTGCCACAACCGAATGGGCCACTCGTATCGCGGAACGGCCCGGTTCGGCTTCGCATGGAGGGGAGCCGCGTGCCACCGCCGCGGGGCCCTCCCCTTGACAGGACCAGCCATGCAGACCTTGTACGTGCGCACCACCTACGCCACCGGCGACCCGGCCAAGCTCGACGGTGTGCTCGACGCGCTCCGCAGCGAGGCCCCCGGGCTGCTCTCCCAGAACCCCGGCTACCAGCGCTACGGGCTGTTCGCGGACCGCGAGATCGGCAAGATCCTCATGGGCTCGTGGTGGGAGAGCGAGAGCGCCCGGGCAGAGAGCGACACGCGGCTGCGCGAGCGCCGCGCGCAGCTGCTGGCGCCCTTCGCGGACACCGTGACCGCCGAAGACTGGGAGGCCGTGTCGTACACGCCCACGCCCCAGGTGGCGCCGGGCATGTGGCTGCGGATCGGGCAGGTGGAGCTCGACCCGTCCGACGCGTCCTCGTACCGGCAGGTGTTCGATGAGCAGGGCCGTCCCCAGCTGGAGGCCCTCGACGGTGCGGTCAGTGCGACGCTCTTCATGAATGCTGCGGCGGGGCGCGCGAACGTCGGCGCACTGTTCCGCGACAGGGGCGCGCTGGCCGCGTCGCGGGGGCCGCAGTCGGCGATCCGCGGCGCGTTCCTCAAGAAGACACACGCAACATTGCGGAGCCTGGAGGAGTTCGAGCTGATCATGGCGCACCGGCCGCAGGCCTAAGGGCCTGATCCGGAAGACAGGCCGCCACTCCACGGCCGGTCGAGGACCGCTTGAGGGCCCCTGGCCGGGACGGCTGCCGGTGGGGGCGGTTGTGGCACGCTGCCCGCCATGAGCGAAGCAGCGAACGCGATCGAGACCTGGCTCCGGCAGTGGATCAGCGCCCATGGCGGGGTCGCGGGCACCGTTCATCTGCGCCGGGGCGACGACATGACGCTGGCCGCCGCCGTGAACATCCCGCCGCCGGTGGTCGCGATCGTGGGGGTCGTGCCGAAGGGCAAGGGCATGGCCGGCCTCGCGTTCGAGCGCGATGTGCCCGTGTCCACCTGCAACCTGAAGACAGACACGACCGGTGACGTGCGGCCGGGCGCCAAGGCGGTGGATGCAAACGCCGCAGTGGCAATTCCGGTCCACGATGCGGCCGGGGAGATCCGCGGTGTCGTCGGCATCGCCTACAGGGGCGAACGCGCCATGGATGACGGTGAACTCGCCCTCCTGACGCGGGAAGCCGAGGCTGTGCCGGCCGCATAGGTCCGGCCTTCGTGTCGGCCGGACCGCCGCGCGCCGCGGGCTCCCGCGCATGTTCCGGTCCGGTAACAACTGCACACTGCTCCGCTCGCGCAGAGTAAGGTCCACACCAGGGGTTCTTGAACATGTTCATAGAGCCGTGGCTCCTGGGGAGGGGACGCAAGTGAACGGGGCGGCAAAGGGCGCCATCATCGGCGGGGTGTTCCTCGCGATGGTCGGCGGTGCCGGGTACGGGGTGTACGCGCTGGTCGGGGACGCCGGCGACGACAGCGGCAAGGGCCCGGGACAGGGCGCCGGCGGGGACACCTCCGTCGTGGCGGCCAAGGGCAGCGGGCCCATCACCGGCAAGGAGGCGGCCCAGGCCGCCAAGGCCTTCCTCGCCGCCTGGGCGGCCGGGGACGAGCGGGCGGCCGCCGACCTGACGAACAACGCGCAGGCCGCGCAGTCGGCGGTGTCCGACTTCAAGTACAAGACGTACGTGACCAAGACGGTGATCACCCCGGGCAGGCAGGACGGCGCCACGGTCCCCTACAAGGTCGAGGCGGAGATCACGTACGAAGGCGTCACCAAACCCCTGGCGTACGAGTCGCAGTTGACCGTCGTGCGCGGGCTGACCAGCGGGAAGCCGCTCGTCGACTGGCAGGCCTCGGTGATCCACCCGCAGCTCCAGCAGGACGAGAAGCTGCGCGCGGGGGCGCCCGCCAGCCCGCCGGTCAAGGCCGTCGACCGCAACGGCGAGGAGCTGACCGTCGAGAAGTACCCCTCGCTGCGACTGGTCCTCGACGAGCTGCGGGAGACCTACGGCGGCAAGGCGGGCGGCAAGACGGGCGCGGAGGTGTGGATCGAGCCGGCCACCGCGAACGCGCCCAAGCGGACTCTGCTCACCCTGGTGGAGGGCGAGCCGAGCACCATCAAGACGTACCTGGACGCGAAGGCGCAGGCGGCGGCGGAGAAGGCGGTCGCCAAGTACCCGGAGTCCTCAGTGGTCGCCGTCCAGCCGAGCAACGGGCACATCCTGGCCGTCGCGAACAACCGCAAGGACGGCTTCAACGCGGCGATGCAGGGCGCGCGCGCCCCCGGCTCGACGATGAAGATCGTGACGGCGGCGATGCTGCTCGACCGGGGCAAGGCGGCGGCCGACAAGCCCGCCGAGTGCGTCAAGGAGGCCTCCTGGGGCGGCCGTTCCTTCCACAATCTGGGCAACTTCGAGCTGCCCGGGGCGAGCTTCGCGACCAGCTTCGCCAAGTCCTGCAACACCGCCTTCATCAAGCAGATCGACGACGTCAAGGACGACTCGGCGCTGTCGAAGGAGGCCAGGGAGGTCTTCGGCATCGGCCTGGACTGGAAGACGGGCGTCAAGTCGGTGGACGGCAAGGTCCCCGAGGCCACGGGCGCGGAGGCGGCGGCCGCGTACATCGGGCAGGGCCAGATCACCATGAACCCGCTGAACGTCGCGTCCATCACGGCCACCGCGCGCAGCGGCCGGTTCCACCAGCCGGTGCTGGTCTCGCCGGAGCTCGACGGGCGCACGGTCGCCACGGCGCAGCGCCAGATGAAGTCGTCGGTGCGCCAGCAGCTGGTCTCCATGATGCGGCTGACGGCGACCAGTGGGACGGGCGCGAACGCGATGCGGCCGGTCGGCGGCGACAAGGGCGCGAAGACCGGCTCGGCGGAGGTCGACGGCGCGGGCAGCCCGGACAGCTGGTTCACCGGCTTCAGCGATGACGTGGCCGCGGCCGCGATGGTCGAGGGCGGCGGGCACGGCGGCGACGCGGCGGGCCCGATCGTGGCGCAGGTGCTCAATTCCTGACGCGGGGACCGGTCCTGGCATTAGCGTGCCGGTATGACGACCACGCACCCGTTGTTCGCGAAAGCCCTGGCCGAGCTGGGGCTGGACGTGACCGTACGCACCTTCCCGGACGGGACCCGCACCGCCGCCGAGGCGGCCGCCGCGATCGGCTGCGAGCTCAGCCAGATCGTCAAGTCGCTGATCTTCGCGGCGGACGGGGTCCCGGTGCTGGTGCTGATGGACGGGGCCTCGCGCGTCGACGTGCAGGCGGTCCGCCGGGAACTCGGCGCGCAGAAGGTCACCCGGGCCGATGCCGCGCTGGTCCGGGAGACCACCGGCTACGCGATCGGCGGCGTCCCGCCCTTCGGGCACCGCACCCGCACCCGGGTCCTGGCGGACCGGTCCCTGCTGGCCCACGACGTGGTCTGGGCGGCGGCCGGAACCCCGCACACGGTGTTCCCGATGCGGCCGGCCGAACTCATCACCCACGCGGGCGCGACCCCGGCCGACGTCCGGGAACGCTGACCCGCCGGGGCCGCCGCGCCGGACCGGGCGTCGCGGCGGACCGGGCGCCGCGCCGGACCGGGCGCCGCGCCGGACCGGGCGCCGCGCCGCCTGGGCCGCCGCGCCGGACGGGGTCAGAGCGAGGCGCGGACCGCCCGGACCAAGGCCTGTGCCCGCGGGTCGGCGGTGACCGACTTGGCCAGGCCGTTGGTGACGTAGCCGAAGCCGATCCCGGCCTCCGGGTCCGCGAAGCCCAGCGAGCCGCCGCGCCCCGGGTGCCCGAAGGAGGCCGGGGACAGCAGCGGGGACGCCGGGCCGTGCAGCATGTATCCCGGCCCGAAGCGGGTGTTCACCACCAGAACCCGGTCCGGCCCCGCCGAGAGTTCGCGGGACGCCAGGGCCGCCGTCTCGGGCGTGAACAGGCGGCTGCCGTCCTGCGTGTCGCCGAGCGTGGCCGCGTAGAACCCGGCCAGGGCGCGGGCCGTGCCGATGCCCGCCGAGGCCGGCAGCTCCGCCGCCCGGTACGCGGGGTCGTTCTCGTCCGGGAGGGGATCGATCGCCGCGAAAGCCCGCCGGGTGAGGGAGTCGGGGTCCGCGTAGGCATCCGAAACGTTTCTGCGCGGGCGCAGCTTCAGCCCGCCCGCGGCCTCCGGCGGATCGACGGGGGCCACCCGGCCCACCCGCCCCGCCGCGGCCTCCGTCTCGGGAAGGCCGATCCAGAAGTCCAGCCCCAGCGGGCCCGTGACCTCCTGCGCCAGCCACTTCCCGAGCGAGGCCCCGGTCACCCGCAGCACCAGCTCCGACAGCAGCCAGCTGAACGTCTGCGCGTGATAGCCGTGCGCGGTGCCCGGCTCCCAGTACGCCGCCTGCTCGGCGACCGCGCGCGCCCCGGACGTCCCGTCCGCGGCCTCCGCCGCGGTCAGGCTCCGGTCCAGCGCCGGGACCCCGGCCCGGTGCGCGAGCAGGTCGCGGACCAGCGTCCGCTCCTTGCCGCCCGCCTTGAACTCCGGCCAGTACGCCGCCACCGGCGCGTCCAGGTCCAGCAGGCCCCGCTGGCTCAGCAGCAGCGGTACCGCGGCCGCCACGCCCTTGGTGGCCGAGCGGACGACCTGCGCCGTACCGGCCACCCAGGGGTCGGCCCCATCGGCGGCGTCCGCGTCCGCGGCCGCGCCCGCATCCGCCGCGCCCGCATCCGCGTCCTTCGTACCGGCCCACAGGTCCACGACCCGCCGCCCGTCCCGGTACACGGCGACCGCCGCGCCCCGGTCCCCGAGCACCTCGAAGTTGCGTACGAAAGCTTCGCGGACGGCCTCGTAGCCCTCCGCCACCTCACCCTGGATGTTCACGAGCGCTCCAACAATCAACGTCGCACTCTTATGCCGCCTTATGCCGCCGCCGCCACCGTCACCGAGCGGGGGTCGAAGCCGAACGGAAGTTCCAGGCGGTGTGCCCGCATCAGCTCCTCGTCGCACAGCAGGTCCTGCGTACGGCCGTCCGCCGCGATGGCGCCCTCGCTGAGGATCACCGCGCGCGGGCACAGCTCCAGCGCGTACGGCAGATCGTGCGTGACCATCAGCACCGTCACGTCCAGCGAGCGCAGGATGTCGGCCAGCTCCCGCCGCGAGGCCGGGTCCAGGTTGGACGAGGGCTCGTCCAGGACCAGGATCTCCGGCCGCATGGCCAGTACGGTCGCCACCGCGACCCGCCGGCGCTGCCCGAAGGAGAGGTGGTGCGGCGGCCGGTCGGCGAACGCGGCCATCCCGACCTGCTCCAGGGCGTCCCGGACGCGTGCCTCCAGTTCCGCGCCCCGCATCCCGGCCGCCGCCGGGCCGAAGGCCACGTCCTCCCGGACGGTCGGCATGAACAGCTGGTCGTCGGGGTCCTGGAAGACGATGCCCACCCGGCGCCGGATCTCGGCGAAGTTCCGCTTCTCCACCGGCAGCCCGGCCACCTTCACGGTGCCGACCCCGCCGCCGAGGATTCCGTTGAGGTGCAGCACCAGGGTGGTCTTGCCGGCGCCGTTGGGGCCGAGCAGCGCAACCCGCTCGCCCTGTCCGACGGTCAGGTCGACCCCGAACAGGGCCTGGTGCCCGTCGGGGTAGGCGTAGGCGAGGCCCGCCACCTCCAGCGAGGGAGCGGAAGAGGAAGCGGGGGGAGTCACACCAGTCACCTCAGGCACAGCAGTCACAGTGTCCAGCCCATCAGACAGACGGCGAGGGCCGTCACCGGGAATGCGGCCGCGTACGCCCACTGGGCGCGCGTTGCCGCGACTTCGTCGATCACCGGCATCGAGCCGGTATAGCCGCGGCTGACCATCGCGAGGTAGACCCGCTCGCCGCGCTCGTAGGAGCGGATGAAGAGTGCGCCGGCCGTCTTGGCCAGCACCCCCCAGTGCCGGATACCGCGGGCCTCGAACCCGCGCGAGCGGCGGGCGATCGACATCCGGCGCAGCTCGTCGGTGATGACGTCCCCGTAGCGGATCATGAACGAGGCGATCTGTACCAGCAGCGGCGGCAGCTTCAGCCGCTGAAGGCCCAGCAGCAGCGCCCGCAGCTCGGTCGTCGAGGCCAGCAGCACGGAGGCGGCGACCCCGAGCGTGCCCTTGGCCAGCACGTTCCAGGCGCCCCACAGGCCGGAGACGCTCAGCGACATCCCCAGGACCTCGACGCGCTCGCCCTCCGCCACGAAGGGCATCAGCACGGCGAACACCACGAAGGGGACCTCGATCAGCAGCCTCCGCAGCAGGAACCCGGCCGGAATCCGGGCCGCCGCGGCGACCGCCGCGATGAGGACGGCGTAGAGGCCGAAGGCCCACACCGCCTCGCGCGGGGTGGACACCACGACCAGGACGAAGGCGAAGGTGGCGGCGAGCTTGCAGTGCGCGGGGAGCTCGTGCACCGGCGAGTGCCCGTGCCGGAAGAGCTTGTGGGCGTGGCCTGCGCCCATCTCAGAGCACCGGGGAGGTGGTGGAGGCGGCCGTGAGCTCGTCCGTGCGGCGGCGGCGCACCGTCCAGAAGATCCCGGTGCCCGCGACGACGGTCGCACCGACGCCGATGACACCGGCGAGGCCGCCGGAGAGACGGGCGTCGGAGACGTCCTTGACGCTGTAGTCGGCCAGCGGGGAGTCGGCGGCCGCGTGCTCCTTCACCTTCTGGTCGATGCCCTGGTCGGCGGCGACCTTTTCCAGGCCGTCGGGGCTGGCGGAGGCGTAGTAGGAGACGAAGCCGGCCAGTACGAGGGCCGTGACCAGGCCGGTGGCCCACACCTTCTTGGTGGAGCGGGCGGAACGGGCCACAACGGCCACCGGCGCCGCGGCCGGCGCGTCCACGAGCACGCCGCCCACGCGCAGCTTCAGCGGCGTGGCCAGTCCGCGCGCCCCGTGCACCAGGTCCGGCCGTACGGCGAGCACGGCGCCCACGGTCGCCGCGGTGATGGCCGCCTCGCCGATGCCGATGAGCACGTGGACGCCGACCATGGCGGTGAACACCTTGCCGGGCGGGACGTCGGTGGTGCCGCCGATGGCGTAGAGGAGGGTGAACATGACGGCCGCGCCGGGCACCGAGAGCAGCGCCCCGGCGAAGGCGGCGACGGTGGTCGAGCGACGGGTGCCGGGCAGCAGCCGCAGCAGCCCGCGGAAGACGGCGTAGGCGACGACCACGGTCACGACGGCCATGTTCATGACGTTCACGCCGAGGGCGGTCAGGCCTCCGTCGGCGAACAGGATGCCCTGCATGAGCAGCACCACGGACACGCACAGCACCCCCGTACAGGGGCCGACGAGGATCGCGGCGAGCGCCCCGCCCAGCAGGTGGCCGCTGGTGCCGGCGGCAACGGGGAAGTTCAGCATCTGCACGGCGAAGATGAAGGCGGCGACGAGGCCCGCGAGCGGCGCGGTGCGTTCGTCAAGTTCCCGGCGGGCGCCACGGAGGCTGAGGGCCACCGCACCGGCGGCTGCGACGCCTGCGGCCATGGAGACGGGGGCGTCGATGAAGCCGTCGGGTACGTGCATGGGCTGCTCCGCTTCCTGCGGTGGGCGTACGGTCGATCACTGAATCTTGAGCCGTTCAAGAATAGGGCCTACTTGCAAATGGTTGGCAAGAGCGCGGGTGCCCCAAGTAGGACCACGCGGATTCGGGGGAATATGTGCGAGGCTGGGGGAGATACGGACGTATACGTTCCGATCGAGGAGTCTTGTCGATGTCAGCGACCGCCGAGAATCCCCCCGCCCCGACCGCCGGCGCGCGTGCGGCCGCCACCGCAACCGCCTCCCCGACCGCCGTCGAGGAGCGGGTCCGTGCCCGCGTGATCACCGACGATCCGCTCTACCGGACGATCCCGGTCGCCCTCCGTTTCGCCCCCGCCGAGCCGCTGGCCGTACGGATCGTCTTCCCCGCGGGCCTCTCCCCCGAGGGCACCGACAACGAGTGGGTCTTCCCCCGCGCCCTGCTGGAGGCCGGCCTGCTCGCCCCGACGGGAACCGGTGACGTACGCATCTGGCCCTGCGGCCGCGTCCAGGCGGTCGTCGAGTTCCACTCCCCCGAGGGCGTCGCCGTGGTCCAGTTCGACATCGCCGCGCTCCGCCGCTTCCTGCGCCGCACGTACGCCGCTGCCACCCGGTAGGAGCAACGGGACCGGCCCCGCCCCACCTGGTCGGGTGGGACGGGGCCGGTCCGTTCATGCAGCGGGAGCGGAGCAGGTCAGGCGGTGACCAGCTCGCGGTCCTTGTCCGGGCCCTCCTTCGACGGGGAGGAGCCCTCAAGGTGCTTGCGCAGGCTCTCGCCCTCCACGTCCACGTTCGGCAGGAGCCGGTCGAGCCAGCCCGGCAGCCACCAGGCCTTGTGGCCGAGCAGTGCGAGCACCGCCGGGACGATGGCCATGCGGACCACGAAGGCGTCGAAGAAGACCGCGGTCGCGAGACCGAAGCCGATCATCTTGACCATCTGCTCGCTGGACCCGATGAAGCCCGAGAACACCGCGATCATGATGACGGCGGCGGCCACGACCACCCGCGCGCTGTACTGGAAGCCGGTCACCACGGCCTGGCCCGGCCGCTCTCCCTGGACGTACGCCTCACGCATGCGGGTGACCAGGAAGACCTCGTAGTCCATGGCCAGACCGAAGACCACACCCACCATGAAGATCGGCATCATCGACATGATCGGACCGGTCTGCTCGACACCGAAGAGCGAGCCGAGCCAGCCCCACTGGAAGACCGCGACGACCGCGCCGAGGGCCGCGACGACCGAGAGCAGGAAGCCGAGGGCCGCCTTGAGCGGGACCAGGATCGAGCGGAAGACCAGCATCAGGAGCAGGAACGCGAGGCCGACCACCAGCGTCAGGTAGGGCAGCAGCGCGTCGTTCATCTTCTGCGAGAAGTCGATGTTCACCGCGGTCTGGCCGCTGACGAGCACGTCCTTCCCGTTGCCCTCGCGGATCTTGTGGACCAGGTCCTCGGTCTCCACGGAGGACGGGCGGTCCCTCGGGATGACGTTGATGATCGAGGCGTCCTTGGCCTCGTTCTGCATCGGCGGGGTGACCGCGGCCACGCCCTCCAGGCCCTTGATCCGCTCGACCGTGGCGTCGGCGAGCGCCTTGTCGCCGTCCACGACCACCATCAGCGGGCCGTTGAAGCCGGGGCCGAACCCGTCGGAGAGCAGGTCGTACGCCTTGCGCTGGCTGGTGGACACCGGCTTGGAGCCGTCATCCGGCAGGCCCATCTCCAGCTTGCTCGCCGGGATCGCGATCGCGCCGAGGCCGATCACACCGGCCAGCAGGACCATGACCGGGCGGCGCAGGACGAAGCGGGCCCAGCGGGTGCCGCCGTTGGGCTTGGGCTCGGCGCCTTCCGGGGTGACCTTGCCCTTGCCGAACAGCTTGCTCTTCTTGCCGGCCGGCAGGACCGTGCGGCCCGCGAAGCCCAGCATGGCCGGGACCAGGGTGAGCGCGACGAGCACGGCGATGACCACCGTGCCGGCGGCCGCGAAGCCCATCTTGGACAGCATCGGGATGTTGACGACGGCCAGGCCCACCAGGGCGATGACCACGGTCAGGCCGGCGAACACGACCGCGGAGCCCGCGGTTCCGACGGCCCGGCCGGCCGCCTCGTCACGCTCGCGGCCCTCGGCGAGCTCCGCGCGGTAGCGGGAGACGATGAAGAGCCCGTAGTCGATGCCGACGGCGAGGCCGATCATCATCGCGAGGGTGGAGGTGGTGGTGCCGAGGTCCAGCGCGTTGGCCAGCGCGGCGATCGAGGAGACACCGATGCCCACGCCGATCAGCGCGGTCAGCAGCGGCAACCCGGCCGCTATCAGCGAGCCGAAGGTGATGATCAGGACGACCGCCGCGACGAGGATGCCGACGACCTCACCGGGACCGGACTTGGGCGCCGCGATCAGCGCGTCGCCGCCGATCTCGACGGTCAGCCCGGCGGCCTGGGCGTCCTTGCCGGACTCCTTCAGCGCGTCGCGGGTCTTGTCGGTCAGCTCCATGCCGCTGACCTTGTACTTGGTGCTGATGTAGGCGGTCGTGCCGTCCTGGCTGATCGCCTGCGACTCGTACGGGTCGTCGACCGAGGCGATCTGGTCGGCGCCCGCGCCGCCCTTCAGACCCGAGATGATCTTCTCGACCTCGGTCTTGGTGCCGGGGTCAGTCACCTTGGCGCCGGCCGGTGCCTTGATGACGATACGGGCGGTGGCGCCGTCGGCGGCCATCCCCGGGAAGCGTTGTTCCAGCAGGTCGAAGGCCTTCTGGGCCTCCGTGCCGGGTATCGAGAACGAGCCGGAGCTGGGCGCCGGCGCGGTCGCCGCGCCCAAGATGGCGGCGAACAGCAGCGCCACCCAGGCGAGGGCGACGAGGCGGCGGCGCCGGAAGGCGCCCCTGCCGAGCCGGTAGAGGAAGGTGGCCACGTCGGTGGTTCTCCCGTTCAGGTCGTGGGATGGATCCGGGATGGATCAGGGCATGGAAAGCCGGCCCGACGACGAGAGCGGCGTGTCAGGAGCAGCGGTGAGACTCAGACGCCGAGGGCGGGGAAGACCACGGCGTCGATGAACCGACCGAGGAAGGTCCGGTCGACGGACCGGTCCTCGATCAGCGGGAGCGAGATGAACGCCCCGATGAGCATGTGCGGTACGAAGTCCAGGGCCGGACAGTCCGGAGCGATCTCGCCCCGGTCCACCGCCCGCTGGAGCATCACCTGCAAGCCGGTGATCTCCGGGTCGACCAGCAGGTCCCGCAGTGCCTTGTGAAGCTCCGGGCTCGCGTGGACGGCGTGGGCCAGGCCCCGCATCAGCGCGGTGTCCTTGGCCATCTGCGCGTCGTCCGAGCGCTCGACCATGAGCGCGAAGTCCCCGCGCAGGCTGCCCGTGTCGATCTCCCGGAGGGAGACCGGCTGGGTGCAGCGCAGGGCCCTGGCGACCAGCTCCGGCTTGCTCCCCCACTGGCGGTAGAGGGTGGCCTTGCTGGACTTCGTACGCGCCGCGACCGCGTCCATGGTCAGTGCCTCGTAGCCGACCTCACGGAGCAGGTCGAGGACCGCCCCGTGGAGTTCGGCTTCCCGCTCGGGGGTGATCCGGCTGCGTCGCGACGAGACCTCGTCGATCATCTTCGCGCACCTCCCATCAGACATCGCCCCCGAACGAAACCGTTTCGTACGGTTAAGACGATACCCCTCGCCTTAGCGAAACGAAACCGTTCCGTTTCGCATTCGGGAGTGGCATGGATCACCTGTACGAGTTGCCAGCCCCCCTCGGCGCGGAAAGCATTGGGGGGTGAGTCACGACGCCGCGTACCTCCGTTTCCCGCACCTGCACGGCGATCTGCTGTGCTTCGCCACCGAGGACGATCTCTGGGTCGCCCCCCTCGTCCCCGAGGGCGAAACCCCCGGCCGGGCCTGGCGGATCACCGTCGACCGCACCCGGGTCGGCCACCCGCGCTTCTCCCCCGACGGCAAGCACATCGCCTTCACGACCTGGCGCAGCCTCGACCCCGAGGTCCACCTCGCCCCCGTCGACGGCGGCCCCGCCCGCCGGCTGAGCTACTGGGGCTCCACCGACACCCGGGTCTGCGGCTGGACCCCGCCCGACAAGGACGGCCGCAGCGACATCCTGGCCGTGTCCTCGCACGGCCAGCCCTTCTCCTACTACTCCTGGGCGTACGACCTGCCCACCGACGGCAGCCCCGGCGGCCAGCTCCCCTGGGGGCCGGTGTCCGACATCGCCGTCCACGACGAGCCCGGAGGCGAGCGGCGCACCCTGCTGCTCACCGGCAAGCCCCCGCACGAGCCCGCCGCCTGGAAGCGCTACCGGGGCGGCGCCACCGGCCGGCTGTGGCTGCACGGCAAGCGGCTGCTGGAGGACATCGAGGGCCACCTCGACTCGCCCATGTTCGTGGACGGGAGGATCGCCTTCCTCTCCGACCACGAGGGCATCGGCAACCTCTACTCCTGCCTGCCCGACGGGACCGACCTGCGCCGGCACACCGACCACGACGAGTTCTACGCCCGGCACGCCTCCAGCGACGGCTCCCGGGTCGTCTACCAGTGCGCCGGGGACATCTGGCTCGTGGACTCGCTGGCCCCGGACACCGCCCCGCGCAAACTCCAGGTCCGCCTCGGCGGCCCGCGCGCGGGACGGCGTACCTACCAGGTGCCGGCCGCCAGCCATGTCGACTCCCTCTCCGTGGACGCCACCGGGCGCGCCAGCGCGGTCGTCGTGCGCGGCAGCCTGTACTGGCTCACCCACCGCGACGGGCCCGCCCGGACCATCGCCGACACCCCGGGCGTACGGGTACGGCTGCCCGAGATGCTGGGCAGCGGCGGGAAGGTCGCGTACGTGACGGACGCCGAGGGGGAGGACGCGATCGAGATCGCCTACCTCCCGCGGGCCTCCGGCGACCAGGAGCCGCGCCGGCTGGCCTCCGGCGAGCTGGGCCGCGTACTGGAGCTGCTGTCCGATCCGGACGGAGAGCGGCTCGCCATCGCGTCCAACGACGGGCGGCTGCTGCTCATCGACGCGACCGAGGAGTCCGACGGTCAGGTCACCGAGCTGATCCGCTCCATCAACGGGCCCGTCACCGACCTGGCCTTCTCCCCCGACGGATGCTGGCTGACCTGGTCGCACCCGGGCATCGGGCGCTCGCTGCGCCAGATCAAGATGGCCCGGATCTCCGGACCGGGCGCGCACACCATCGTGGACGTCACCAACGGCCGCTTCGAGGACGAGAGTCCGGTCTTCACCCGGGACGGCCGCTTCCTCGCCTTCCTGTCGTGGCGCGGTTTCGACCCGGTGTACGACGTGCACACCGGCGACCTGTCCTTCCCGCTGGGCTGCCGCCCGTACCTGGTGCCGCTGTCCTCGGCCACCCCGTCCCCCTTCGCGTTCACACCCGACGGCCGCCCGGCGGCGGGCGGACTCGACCCGGTGGAGAGCGAGTCCGGCGAAGGCGACGGCACGGTGACCGTCGAGGTGGAGGGCCTGGAAAGCCGGGTCACGCCCTTCCCGGTGGCCGCCTCCAAGTACTCGGCCCTGCACCCGGTGAGCGGCGGCGGGCTGGTGTGGCTGCGCTGGCCGATCTCCGGCGCGCTCGGGGAGACCTTCGCCAACCCGGCCGACACCACGGGCAAGCCGACGCTGGAACACTTCGACATCACCAAGGCCCGCAAGAGCGAACTGGCCTCCGGGCTGGACTGGTTCGCGCCCAGCGGCGACGGCACCCGGCTCGTGATCAACGACGACGGCGACCTGCGCGCCGTCCCGGCGACCGAGTCGGGCGACAGCGACTCCACCGTCTACCTGGACCTGCGGCGCATCCTGCACGAGGTGGACCCGGCGGCCGAGTGGCGCCAGGCCTTCGAGGAGGCCGGGCGGCTGATCCGCGCGTACTTCTGGGAGCCGGACATGTGCGGCATCGACTGGGACGGGGTGCTGCGACAGTACCGCTCCCTGGTCGAACGGGTCGCCTCCCCCGATGAGTTCGCCGACCTGATGCGCGAGGTGCTCGGCGAACTCGGCACGTCCCACGCGTACGTGTCCCCCGCGCGCAGGAACGAGGGCCCGCCGCACTACCAGCGGGCGATCGGGCTGCTCGGCGCCAACCTCGTACACAGGGACGAGGGGTGGATGGTCAAGCGGATCCTGCCCGGCGAGTCCTCGGACTCCAAGGCCCGCTCCCCGCTCGCCGGCACCGGCATCCGGGAGGGCGCCGTACTCACCCACGTGGACGGGCGCCCGGTGGACCCGGTGACCGGGCCCTACCCGCTGCTCTCGGCCGCCGGCGGCACCACGGTGGAGCTGACCTTCCAGCCCGCGGAGGGCGAGGGGCACGCCCGGCGGGTCGCGGTCGTGCCGCTGATCGACGAGCGGCCGCTGCGCTACCAGGACTGGGTGTCCAAGCGGCGCGCGGTGGTCCGGGAGGTCAGCGGCGGCCGGTGCGGCTACCTGCACATCCCCGACATGGGCGGCTCGGGCTGGGCGCAGTTCAACCGGGACCTGCGGATGGAGATGTCCCGGCCCGCGCTGATCGTGGATGTACGCGGCAACGCGGGCGGGCACATCAGCGAGCTGGTGGTGGAGAAGCTGACCCGCTCGATCCTCGGCTGGGACCTGACGCGCAACGCCCAGCCGGTCAGCTACGCCTCCAACGCGCCCCGCGGCCCCATCGTGGCGCTGGCCGACGAGGCGACCTCCTCCGACGGCGACATGATCACCGCGGCGTTCAAACTCCTTGGGCTCGGCCCGGTGGTCGGCCAGCGCACCTGGGGCGGGGTGGTCGGCATGACCGGCCGGCACACCCTGGGCGACGGGACCGTGATCACGGTGCCGATGAACGCCGCGTGGTTCCCGGAGTACGGGTGGTCGGTCGAGAACCACGGCGTCGAACCGGATCTGCCGATCCTGCGCACCCCGCTCGACTGGGCGGAGGGGCGGCACGCACAGCTGGACGACGCCGTGTACCTGGCGCTGGAGCTGCTGGAGCAGGACCCGGCCGCGGTGCCGCCCGGCTACACGGACGTACCCGACGGGCGCCGTCCGAAGCTGCCGCCCAGGACGTAGGCGGGCATGTTCGAGGGGCGCGACCCGCGGTGTTCCGCGGGTCGCGCCCCTCTAAGCCGCAGCCGTAGCCGAAGCCGAAGCCGCAGGCCGAAGCCGGCTGGGGCTAGGCGTCCCAGGCGTCGTCGGTCTCGTCGAACTGGGAGCGCGCCGGGTCCGGCTTCTCCTGACCCTGGGACTTCTTGTCCCTGAGCTGCTGGGCGCGTTCGGACGCCTCGTCCTTCGCGCCCTTCCGGGCCTGCTGCGCCTTGCCCTTGAGCTCGTTCGCCTTGTCCTGGAACTGGTCCTTGATGCCCATGCTGTTCACTCCTGAAGAGGTGTAGGGGACTGGGCCTCGACCAGACTTGCACGGGCGGACAAAGCTCGCATTTCGATCAGTTACTCTGCGTACGCTCCTGCTCGTCGGCGGCGCCTCCGGCCCCCACAAGCCCCTTGGAAACACTGGCGAGTCGCGGCTCGAAGCGCTTCATCTCCCGCTGCCCGACGGCCGAGATGATCCCGGGCAGGTAGCCCCGTACGCCCTGCATCCCGCGCAGCCACCACTGCGCGTACACGTGCGGCGAGCGCCGCTCGATGCCGGCCACGATCCGGTCGACGGCCGGTCCCAGCGGGTACGTACGGTTCGACGGCCACGGCAGCCGCTGGCGCAGCTCCCGCATCACCTCGTCCTGGTCGGCGCCGCGCACCATATCGGTGTCGGTCCAGGAGAGGTAGCCGACGCCCACCTTGACGCCCTTGTAGCCGACTTCGGCGCGCAGGCAGTGGGCGAACGCCTCGACGCCGGACTTGGAGGCGCAGTACGCGGTCATCATCGGCGCCGGTGTGATCGCGGCGAGCGAGGCGATCTGCAGGAAGTAGCCGCGGCTCTCCGTCAGGACGGGCAGGAAGGCCCGGGCGGTCACCGCCCCGCCGATCAGGTTGACCTCGATGACCCGGCGCCAGGCCTCGGGGTCGGAGTCGGCGAACGGCCCGCCGGCGGCCACGCCCGCGTTCGCGACGACGATGTCCACCTTGCCGAACCGCTGCTTGACCTCCTGCGCCACCCGGGCCATCGCCTCGTGGTCGGTGACGTCGGCGTACCAGTGGTCGCTGTCGGTGTGCAGCCGCCCGGAGACCTCCTTGAGCGCCTCCGGCTCCAGGCCCACCAGGGCGATCCTCGCCCCGCGCGCGGACAGCTTGCGGGCGAGCAGCTCGCCGACCCCGCGGGCGGCGCCGGTGACGACGGCGACCTGGCCTTCCAGACTCCTGCGAGCGCTCACGGCGTCTTCTCCTTCTCGGTGGTGTCCTCGGTGGTGTTGAGATACAGCGCGGACAGCTCGCGCACGGCGTTCGTGACGGCCTCGGGGGCCTCGATCGGGGTCATGTGCCCCATTCCGGTGAGCTCGGTGAGCCCCACGCAGTTCGGCAGCGCGGCGGCCAGCCCACGGGCGTGCACGACCGGCGTCAGGCGGTCGTTCTTGCCGCCGATGACGGCGGTGGGCGCGGTGAGAGCGGCCAGGTCCGCGTCCAGGTCCAGCCCCGCCAGTACCTCCGACCAGGCGTGCCGGACCCGGGTGGGGCAGGCGTGCACGATACGGGCGCACGCCTCGACCCTGTCGGGCGCGGAGCCGGGGCCCATGGTGGCGTACTTCAGCACCTGCTTGGCGACGGGCGTGACGGGCCCGAGCGGGGCGCGCGATCCGAGGACCGCGCCGGTGATACGGGTCCTCGCGCGCCCGGCGCGCAGCGGCACGACCAGGGCCTCCGCGACCAGCCGCGAGCTGCCGGTGCTGCACAGCAGCGCGGCCGCGGTGCGCTCGGCGAACTCCGGCCGCCCGGCGGCGGCCATGATCGTCATCCCGCCCATGGAGTGCCCGGCGACGATCGCCCGCTCGCCCGGCGCGAGGGTGGCCTCCAGTACGGCGACGAGGTCGTCCGCGAGGGCGGTGGTGCTGTAGGCGGAGGCGGCGGGACTGCGCCCGTGCCCGCGCTGGTCGTAGGCGATGACCCGGTGGTCGGTGGCCAGGGCCCGTATCTGCACGGCCCAGAAGGCGGTGGAACAGGTCCAGCCGTGCGCCAGCACCACGGCCGGCGCGCCCTCGTCCCCGTGCACCTCCACATGCAGCCGGGACCCGTCGGCGGACACGGCCACCAGCTCCCGGCGGGCGACGGGAAGCGCGTACGGCCCCGCGGTGACGTGCGTCAGCCGGCTCATGCCGCGCCCTTTTCCGCGGCGGCGGCCGCCGGGACCGGTTCGCGGTCCCGGATGCGCAGGACCTCGTACTCCGACAGGTCGACCGTGCGCGTCTCCGTGCGGAACTCGCCGGTCGTGCCCGGCCAGACGGTCGTGTTGCGGCCGCCCGCGTCGAGGTACCAGCTGGTGCAGCCGCCGGTGTTCCACACCGTGCGCGTCATCCGGTCCTGGACCCGCCGGTTCCACGCTTTCACCGCCGACGGCCTGGCCGCCAGCGCGGTCCGGCCGCCCAGCACGTTCAGCTGCCGCATGTAGTCCGCCATGTAGTTCAGCTGCGACTCGATCATCAGGATCATCGAGCTGTTCCCGAGCCCGGTGTTCGGCCCGATGATCGTCATCCAGTTGGGGAAGCCGGCCGCGGTCGCCCCGCGCAGCGACTGCATCCCGTCCTTCCACTGGTCGGCGAGGGTCTTGCCCTCGGCCCCCACCACCCGGTCGGCGATCGGCATGTCCGTGACATGGAAGCCGGTCCCGAAGATGATCGCGTCGACCTCGGTCTCGGTCCCGTCGGCGGCAACGAGGGTGTTGCCCCGGATCTCCTTCAGCCCGGAGGCGACCAGATCCACATTCGGGCGGGCCAGCGCCGGGTAGTAGTCACTCGACAGCAGGATCCGCTTGCAGCCGATCCGGTACGAGGGCGTCAGCTTGGCCCGCAGCCCCGGTTCCTTGATCGAGCGCGCCATGTTCGCCTTGGCCAGCGACTCGACCAGCCCGAGCTGGTTCGGCCGCTTGGTGAAGGCGCTGACCTGAAGCTCCCGGATCCCCCACAGCAGTCCTCGGCGCGCCGCCCGGGTGAAGGGCAGCTGGCGGTGCAGCCAGCGCTCGACGGCGGAGATGGCCCGGTCGCTGCGCGGCATCACCCACGGCGGGGTGCGCTGGAACAGCGTCAGCCGGTCCACGTCGGGCGCGATCGCGGGCACGATCTGGATGGCCGAGGCGCCGGTCCCGATCATCGCGACGCGCTTGCCGCGCAGGTCGTAGTCGTGGTCCCAGCGCGCGGAGTGGAAGACCTTGCCGGGGAACTCGGCGAGCCCCGGGATCTCCGGCATCCTCGGATCGGAGAGCGGCCCGGTGGCGGACACCACCACATCGGCGGTGAGCTCCCCCGCGGCGGTCTCGATCTCCCAGCGCAGCGCGTCGGCGTCCCAGCGCATCATCCGGACCTCGGAGTTCAGCCGGATATGCGGCCGCAGCCCGAAGGTGTCGGCGACGTGCTCCAGGTACGCCCGGATGTGCGGCTGCCCGGAGAAGGTCCGGGGCCAGTCCGGGTTGGGCGCGAACGAGAACGAGTACAGATGCGACGGCACGTCACACGCGCACCCGGGGTAATTGTTGTCGCGCCAGGTCCCGCCGACCGAATCGGCGCGCTCCAGTACGACGAAGTCCGTGATCCCCTCGCGCCTCAGCCGGACCGCGGCCCCGAGCCCGCCGAATCCGGACCCGACCACCGCCACCCGTACGTGCTCGCGTTTGCCGCCCACACTGCTGCCGCCCACATTGCTGCCGCCCATGCCCGCCGCCTTCCGCTTCCGCTCCGCAGTCCCAGCCACACCATCGCGCCACCATCGCGCCACACTGCCAGCAATCACTGGCACAATCGGGAGAGTAGAGCAGCTCCGTACCCATGGGTAGGGGTCGCGCCCGGAAAGTTACTTCCGGTACGCCATAGGCTGCGCCTGTGGCGAAGGAAGAGACGGAAGCAGCGAAGGCAGCGAAGGCAGTGCGCGAATACCGTACGGAGGAGCTGGCCGAGGCGGCCGGCATCCCCGTCCGCACCCTGCGCTTCTACCGCGAGCGCAAACTCCTCCCCCCGCCGCGCCGCGAGGGCCGCATCGCCTGGTACGACGACCACCACCTGGCCCGGCTGCGCACCATCGCAGCCCTGCTGGAGCGCGGCCACACCCTGGGCGGCATCGCCGAGCTCACCGCCGCGTTCGAAAGCGGCCGCGACGTCAGCCAGCTCGGCGAGCTGCTCGGCATCGGCTGGTCCGAGGAGACACCCGTACGCCTGACGCCGGAGGCCCTCGCCGACTACTTCGAGGGCGAGGTCACCCCGGAGAACCTGGCGGCCTCCCTCGACCTCGGCTACGTCGCCGCCGACGGTGACGAGATCGTGCACGTCAGCCGCCGTCTGCTGGACGTCTCCTCGGCCCTGGTCCGCGAGGGCGTCCCGCTGTCGGCCGTCCTGGAGACGGGCCGCCGGGTCCGCGAGCACGCGGACGCGCTGGCCACCCTGTTCACGGAGCTGATCGCGACGCACCTCTCCGAGGACGCCCTCCCGCGCCTGCGCCCCTTGGCGAAGAGCGTGGTCGAGGCGGAACTCTCGATGGCGATGGACCGCTTGCGCACACGGGCGGATCAGGACCCCAGCTCGTAGACCACGGATCAGGACCCCAGCTCGTAGACCACGGATCAGGACCCCAGCTCGTAGACCACGGTGACGGGAGCATGGTCGGACCACCGCTCGGGGTGCGTCTCGGCCCGCTCCACGAAGGCCTTCACGGCCCGGGCGGCCAGCCCGGGGGTCGCGATCTGGAGGTCGATGCGCCAGCCGGCGTCGTTGTCGAAGGCCCGCCCCCGGTAGGACCACCAGGAGTACGGCCCTTCCACATCCGGATGAAGAGCCCGCACCACATCCACGTACCCCGCGGTGCCGTAGACCTCCCCGAGCCATTCCCGCTCCTCGGGCAGGAACCCGGCGCTCTTCCGGTTGCTCTTCCAGTTCTTGAGGTCGGCTTCCCGGTGGCAGATGTTCCAGTCGCCGCACACCACGACCTCACGCCCGTCCGCGGCCGCCTTCGCCTTCAGTCCCTCCAAATAGGGAAGGAACTCGCCCATGAACCGGTACTTCTCGTCCTGCTTCGCGGTACCGGCCTCCCCGGAGGGCAGGTAAAGACTGGCGACAGTCACCCCAGGAAGATCTACTTCCAGGTACCGCCCGCTCGCGTCGAATTCCGCACTCCCGAATCCGACCTGCACCCGCTCGGGCGCCCGGCGCGTGTACACCGCGACCCCGGCCCGCCCCTTGGCGGCGGCCGGCGCGAACACGGTGTGCCAGCCCTCGGGCACCCGGGCCTCGTCCGGGATCTGCCCTTCCTCGGCCCGTACCTCCTGCAGGCAGACCACATCGGCATCCGACCCGGCAAGCCACGGCACGAAGCCCTTCTTGGCGGCAGCACGGATCCCATTCACATTCACGGACGTCACAGTGATCAAAGCGGGCTCCCCATATCGCACAAAACGCGAGCAGCCTACCCGGCGTCCCCTCCCGCGTACGATGTTCGAATGTCTGACGGGATCCAGCTCTGCACCGTGCCGTACGACCACCCGGACGCGGTCAAGCTCAATGACCAGGTCCAGATCGAATACCAGGAGCGCTACCAGGGCGAGGGCGATCTCACCTATCTCGACCCGGCGATGTTCGCCCCGCCGAACGGCCTCTACCTGCTCGCCTACGACGCCTCGGGCACCCCGGTGGCCAGCGGCGGCTGGCGGAGCCAGGACGAGAACGACGAGGGCTACTCGGACGGCGACGCCGAGCTGAAGCGCATGTACGTCATCCCGGAGGCCCGCGGCCTGGGCCTGGCCCGCCGCATCCTGGCAGAACTGGAAGCCGACGCCCGCGCGTCAGGCCGCCTCCGCATGGCCCTCGAAACCGGCGACCAGCAGCCGGAAGCCATAGCCCTCTACCGCTCATCGGGCTACACAGTGGCCCCAAAATTCGGCCACTACCGCCACTACGACAACAGCCTCTGCATGGCCAAGCCCCTCCACTAGCCCCAACCGCCCCGCCGCCGCTTGAGGCGCGGGGCCGGGGGCGGAGCCCCAGGCAGCCCCTCCGACGCCGGAGGCGCGGAGTCCGGGGCCCAGCCCCAGAAACCCTCCAGCCCCACCGGCGCCTGAAGCGCAGAGCCCGGGCCAGAACCCCAGGAACCCTCCAGCCCCCGGCGCCTGAAGCGCAGAGCCCGGGGCGGAGCCCGCGGATCCCTCCAGCCCCGCCGACGCTTGAGACGCGGAATCCGGGGCGGAGCAACCCACCGGCGCCCGAGACGCAGAACCCAGGCCGGAGCCCCAGGAACCCTTCAGCCCCGCCGGCGTTTGAGGCGCGGGGTCCGGGCGGAGCCCGGGGAAACGGAGAAAGGGCGGGGCGGGGAGAAAGCCCGCGCAGCGGCCCAGCGGCCCCAGCGGCCCGGTGGAGCATCACCGCCAGACCGGCCGATCCGACCCCCACCGAGACGGCCCCCGCCCCCACCCCCCAAACGGCACCGGCGCCCCCGCATACCGCAGCACCCCATACCCCGAGGAAACCTCCCGCAGCCACGGCTCAGCCGCATACCCCGCCTCACCCGGACCCGCCGGACCCGCCGGCCCCGCCGGAACATCCCGAACCAGCCAAGACGCCGTCCCCGCCAGGGAAAACCGCAACCCCCGCCCACCCCCCTCGGCCAGCGCCCGCAAAACCCCCGCCGCCACCAGATACCCCGTCCCGTGATCCAACGCCTGCGCAGGCAACACCCCAGGCACCCCCGGCCGCCCCCCACCACCGCCCCCGCACACCGCCGCGATCCCATATCCCGCCTGCACCAGCGAGTCGAACCCGCGCCGCCCCGCCCACGGCCCCCACCCCCGCCACCCCCACGCACACAGCTCCGCCACCACCAGCCCCGGCCGCCCCGCCAACAGCTCGCGCGCCCCCAGCCCGTAGCGCTCCAACGCCCCCGGCCGGTACCCGCTCACCACCACATCCGCCCCGTCAAGCAGGCCCTCGAGCACGGCCCGGTCCCCCGCGTCCGCCAGGTCCAGCACCGCCGACCGCTTCCCGAACCCCGTATCCGCATGCGCGTCATCCGACTCCGGCAGCCCCGGCGAGTCGATCCGCAGCACGTCCGCCCCGAGCAGCCCCAGCGTCCGCGTCGCGACCGGCCCGGCGATGACCCGGGTCAGGTCCAGCACCCGTACCCCCGCCGCAGGCAGCGGCAGCGCCGCCGCCCCCAGCACCCGCCCCTGCCCACCGGACTCCCATACCTCCACCAGCGGCTGCCGCTCCCCGTACCCCTCCGCCACGGCGACGGCAAGCCCGCCCTCCCCGTACACCAGCTCCTGCACCTCAACAGCGCCCCGCCGCGCCACCGCCTCCCGCAACCCCTCCGGGGTACCGGCACCGGCCCCCAACGCCCGTACCAGCGCTTCCCGGTGATGCGGATAGTTCGCGTGCGTCCGGACCCAGCCGTCCGCCGCCTCCCAGAACCCCGACAGCGGCGCGAACGTGACCGGCTCCCGCCCCTCCACCCGCAGATGCCGCTCGCTGACGAACGCCGTCGCCACCGCGCCCTCGTCGACCACCAGTGGAGCCACATCGTCCACCCCACCGCCGCCCCGCACCGCGGCCAGCTCCGCCGCGGCGAGCGAGCACACCCCAACCGTGGCCCGCGCCAACTCCCGTACAGGCAGCGGACCTTCCCCCAGGTCACTGCCTCCGCGGTACGCCACCCGCCCCACCAGCTCGCCCGCCCCACCGAGCGCGGCCCACGCCTGCGATGTCCCACCGTCATGAGTAGTCACGTCGACATTCTCAACGAAAGAACCGGGGACCCAGCCGTACAAGTTGTCGCGGTCGGTCCGGGCCCGAGCCCGATGTCCATTCCTTCGCCCTCGACCTGGTCGACACCGCGCGCCGCGGACTACGACCCGGTGCCCGCCCCGCGGGATGTCACATGACCACGGGCCGCAGCCACCGAGCCGCGCCACGTGCTCCTGAGGGCCAGTAGGAGGTCCGTTTCGCTGACGCGGCCTCGGCCATGGCTGGGAGCACCTCACCCAGCAGGCTCTCGAGAACACCCCCCGCGCCTGGGCCACTGGCGTGGACCGCACGCGTCGTCACCTTGACATCAGGCCTGTTCCCAAGGCGCGGGATCCGGACGGCGAAGCCACCACCAACCATCCGGGTCCTGTTCGGCTGACGCGCCCGTCAATTCCCCACGGAGACCGCCTGCGACGTCTTCCGTTGTCGCTACCGCAAAGCGCCTGTCCAATTGTTCCAGAGCCGCATTCAGCAGCGCGGTCACTTCACGAGGCAGGCAGGTGCCGATTTCCGCAAGGTCGTCGCGGGCTTCCAGCCGCTCTCGATAGAGGTCGGCCGGATACCAACCCGACGGTGCCCAGCCAGACTCCATCTGCCTGATGACCCTCTCCCACACCACCAAGTTGACCTTCGCGGACCAGATAGAGCTACCGCTGTCATCGTCAGCGGCCTGTCGCACCTTCTCAACTGACGCTGCGAAGGCTTGGGCAATGGGAGTGTCCGGCCGTTGCTCCCGTACGATCTCGGCGAATCGCGTCACCGTTGCCCGCGGGAGCTGAGCAACCGGCGCCTCGACGGCGGTAACCGTGTAGAGCGGTCGCTCATCGTCGGAGAGTTCGAGCCGGGCGCGGGTGAGGAGGCCCTCCTGCGTTACCGCCCAGTAGGCGCTGGGAGGCGCTTCCGAAGCGGGAAAGAGGACGGTCGTCGTCGCGGCCTTCGCGAACCTCGCTGCAACGTCGCGCTCAAGCGGCTGATCAGCAACTTCCTCCTGGGCATAGATGTCGAGCGACCAGGCCAAGTCGCCGTGAATCGCTCTGTGTTCGCACGAGACAAGTGCGTCCCAATTCCGGAGGTCGGGGTCACCGTCAGGATCGGCCACATCCACATCACCCACCGCGACGCCGAGACATCCGGCGAGTGCCACAGCCATGCTCTCGGGTCGAATGGGGTCGACGGTAAGGATGCTGTAGATCACTGATACGTCCCGTTGTAGATGGCGGCCCGCGCGAACACCTGACACCCCAGCACCAGCGCAGCCCCGGCGCCACTCCGACACCAGACCACCGCCCGAGGCCCCGCCCACGTTCGGGCACCACCTCGAGCACGTCCCCACAAACGCCGAGATCCCGCCCAGCCTTTCGGCTGAACGGGATCTCGTGACGATTCCCGAGAGCTACTCGGGAACTGTCGTCTGTGGACCTGTGGGGATTTGAACCCCAGACCCCCTCGATGCGAACGAGGTGCGCTACCAGACTGCGCCACAGGCCCTTGCGACGTGTGAAACATTAGCATCCCCGCGCGGGTGCTCCAAAACCGGTATCGGGAGCGTCCGCGCAGGTCACCGATCACTCGTTCGCGGCGCGCGGGCGGCCCTCGCCCTCGTACTGATCGAACAGCGGGGTGCGGCCCCGGTCGCGGCCGCGTGGGCGGGGCGGGGTCGGCTGCTTGGAGTCCGGCTTCGCGGCCGGGGCGGGGACGTGCGGCTGGGCGCGCAGCCTCGGCTCCGTCGGCTCGGCGGTGCTGGAGCGGGCCGAGCTCCAGCCGTCCGGGGCCGCGGGGCCGGTGGCGCGCGGGGCGACCGGCGCCGTCACGTACGTCGGCAGCGGGACCGGGACGGGCTCCCAGCTGTCACCGCGGGCCGGGCCCCGGTCGCGTTCGCGCTGCTGGTCCACCCACTCGGCGTGGTCGGTCTGCTCCACCAGGGCGCGCCGTCCCGCCTCCTGCGGGGAGACCGGTGGCGCGGGGTCCGGTTCGCCGCCCTCGACGGCCTCGGGCTCGCGGCGGCGCGGCCGGTTCTCCCTCAGCTGGCGCGCGGCGGCCTCGGCGCGGCGCCGGTCCATCGTGAACTCGTACCGCCGCCGCTCCTGGACCCGCAGGTGGACGATGTACGTGCTGAGGAGGAGAGCCGGGAGGGCCGGGGCCCACAGGAACCGCAGCCCGCCGACGGCCGCGACGACGGCGCCGAGCGTGAAGACCAGGAAGAGCAGCGCGGTGGTGCGCCGGCGGCGCGCGAGCGCCTGGAGGCGCTGTTCGCGCCGGGCGCGCTCCGCCCGGTCCACCCGATCGGCCGCGGCCGATCTGGGTTCCGCCCGGGTCGGGGGCACGACAACGGCCCGGGCGTCGGCGTCCACGGAATTCACCGTTTCCGTCGCGGCGTCCGGGTCCGCTTGGGCTTGGGGCTCCGCCTCGTCACCGCGCTCACGCAGCCCCTTGGCGTAACGGCGCTCCATCCCCGCCCGGCCGGACAGCAGCCGAATGGCGGTGGAGAAGCGTTCCGTCGGACGGGCTTCGTTCAGCTCGTCCTGCCTCCGGAGCCACATGGGCACCAAGTAGGCGGCCCAGGCCCCGACAATGACTGCGTAGATGAGGCCGCTGCTGCTCACACCTCACACCGTAGAGGGGCGCGGCCGAGCGGATCCGCCAATTGAGCCGGTGTGTCGCACGAACTGGCTGATATCACGGACTTTTTTTGTGATTCTTCGGATCAGGTTATGGACGAATCCGTTTGGAATTCGAACGCTTTATCGATTCACCGCGGATTGGCACGCTTCCACCGGCTCAGCAGGCCCTCCGGGGCCTCCTCCGCCGTGAGCGCGAACACGAGGTGGTCCCGCCAGGCTCCGTCGATGTGCAGGTAGCGCGGCCGCATGCCCTCCTCGCGGAAGCCGAGCTTCTCCACCACGCGCCGGCTCGGGGTGTTCTCCGGACGGATGCAGACCTCGATGCGGTGCAGCCCCACCTTCGCGAAGCAGTGGTCCACGGCGAGCGCGACGGCCGTCGGCATCACGCCCCGCCCCGCCACGTCGCGGTCCACCCAGTACCCGACATGGCCCGCGCACATCGAGCCCCAGGTGATCCCGGCGACCGTCAGCTGGCCGACCAGCCGGCCCTGGTACTCGATGACGAACGGCAGCATCCGCCCCGCGTTGGCCTCCGCCCGCAGATGGCGCACCATCTGGCGGTACGTCGGCCGCTGGATCACCGGTCCCCACGGCGCGGGCGGCGGAATCGTGGCCTCCCACGGCCGCAGCCAGTCGCGGTTGCGCCGGTTGACCTCGCGCCAGGCACGCTGGTCGCGCAGTTTTATCGGCCGGAGCGTGACATCCCCGTCGGTCAGTACCACCGGCCAGGAGGGGCCGTTCAGCTCGCGCTCCCGGTGGGCTCCGACGACGGTCTCGGGTGGTCGCCGCCCCGGATCTGGTCCACGGCGTGCGGCAGGATGCGGCCCAGCACGGCGAGGCCGTCGCGGACACCGCCCGTGGAACCCGGGAGGTTCACGATCAGGGTGTGGCCCGCCACGCCCGCCAGGCCCCGGGCCAGCGCCGCGGTCGGCACCTTGGCCAGGCCCTCGGCGCGGATGGCCTGCGGGATGCCCGGGATCTCATAGTCCAGCACCCGCGCGGTGGCGTCCGGGGTGCGGTCGGTCGGCGAGATGCCGGTGCCGCCGGTGGTGATGATGACGTCGTACCCGGCGGCCACGCCCTCGCGCAGCGCCTGCTCGACGGGGTCGCCGTCCGGGACGACGCGCGGGCCGTCCACCTCGAAGCCGAGCTTCTCGAGCGCCTCGGCCAGCAGCGGCCCGCCCTTGTCGGCGTACACGCCCTGCGAGGCCCGGTTGGAGGCGGTGACGACCAGAGCCCGCAGCAGCGGAGCCCCGGCGGCAGGCGGCTGCGCCGGCCAGGCCTCGCCCGCGGCGGGACCGTGGCCGACGGGCTCGTGGCCGGCGGACCCGTGTCCGACGGGCCTGTGGCCAGCCGGCCCGTGGCTGTGGCTGTGGGCCTCGCCGCCGCGCGGGGCGTTCACGCGCGGGTCCAGTCGCCGGACTTGCCGCCGGTCTTCTCCTCCACCCGGACGTCCGTGATGACGGCGCCCTTGTCGACGGCCTTGACCATGTCGATCACGGTGAGCCCGGCGACCGCGACGGCGGTCAGCGCCTCCATCTCGACGCCCGTGCGGTCGGTCGTCTTGACGGTGGCCAGGATCTCGACCGCGTCGTCGGCCACCGTCAGGTCGACCTTCACGCCGGACACGGCCAGCGGGTGGCAGAGCGGGATCAGGTCGGGGGTCTTCTTCGCCCCCATGATCCCGGCGATCCGCGCGGTGGCGAGGGCATCGCCCTTCGGCACGCCCTCGCCCCGCAGCAGCTCGATCACCCGGGGGGAGACGAGGACGCGCCCGCTGGCTCGCGCCGTCCGGGTGGTGACGTCCTTCTCCGAGACGTCGACCATCCGGGCCGCGCCGGCCTCGTCGATGTGCGTCAGCCTGCTGTGCGTGCTCATATGTCGTGCCGCTCCCGCTCCGGGCCCCGCAAGGGCCTGTGTGGTGCAACACGCTACCCGCACCCGCGGGTACTCAGCCGAGCAGGACCACTTCCAGCTCCGCCCCCGGCTCCACCGAGGTGACGTCCTCCGGTACGACCATGAGCGAGTCGGCGTGCGCCAGTGCGGCGATCAGGTGCGAACCGGATCCACCGACGGGGCTTACCGTTCCGCTCTCGGCGTCGTACTTACCGCGCAGGAACTGGCGGCGGCCGGCCGGGGAGCCGATCGCCTTGTCCGCCTTGAGCTCGGCCCGTACGACCGGACGGCTGACGTCGGGCAGGCCCATCAGGGCGCGGATCGCCGGGCGCACGAACAGCTCGAAGGAGACGTACGAGGACACCGGGTTGCCGGGCAGCGCCAGCAGCGGGGTGTGGTCGGGGCCGATGGAGCCGAAGCCCTGGGGCTTGCCGGGCTGCATGGCGAGCTTGCGGAAGTCGACCCCGCCGGCGTCGATGTCCTCGCCGTCCGCGCCCCCGGCGGCGACCGAGGTGAGCGCCTCCTTGACCACGTCGTAGGCGCCCACGCTGACCCCGCCCGTGGTGACCAGCAGGTCGGCGCGGATCAGCTGGTCCTCGATGGTGGCGCGCAGGGTGTCGGCGTCGTCGGAGACCGCGCCGACGCGGTACGCGATGGCGCCGGCGTCCCGCGCGGCCGCGGCCAGGGCGAAGCTGTTGGAGTCGTAGATCGTCCCGGGGGTCAGCGCCTCGCCGGGCTGGACCAGCTCGCTGCCGGTGGACATCACGACCACGCGCGGCCGCGGCCGCACCCGGACGGTGCCGCGCCCGATGGCGGCGAGCAGCGCGATCTGCGGCGGCCCGAGGATTGTTCCGGCGGCGAGCGCGAGGTCCCCGGCCTGTACATCGCTTCCGCGCGAGCGGACATGCGCCCGTGCCTGCGCCGCGCGGTGCACCCGTACCTCTCCCGCGGCGCCCTCGGGCGCGGCACTGGCCGGGGTCATCCCCGAGGCGGCGCCGCCTCCCGTACCGCCGTCGGTCCACTCGACCGGTACGACGGCCTCGCTCCCGGGCGGCAGCGGGGCGCCGGTCATGATCCGGGCGGCCTGGCCGGGGCCGACGGTGGGCAGGTCGCCACTGCCCGCCGCGACGTCCCCGATGACCGTCAGCACCGCCGGGAACTCCTCGCTGGCACCCTGGACGTCGGCCACGCGGACGGCGTACCCGTCCATGGAGCTGTTGTCGAAGGGCGGGAGGGCGACGGGCACGGTGACGTCCTCGACCAGGACACAGCCCTGGGCGTCCAGCAGCTGGAGCTCGATGGGCTCCAGCGGCCGGACCGCGGCGAGGATGTCCGCGAGGTGCTCGTCCACCGACCAGAGGCGCTGCTCCCGCTGCGCGCGGCCGGTGTCCTGCGGTGCGGAACTGCTCAAGGTGCTACATCTCCTCCGTGACGTAATGGCGAAGCCAGGTGCGGAACTCCGGGCCCAGGTCCTCACGCTCGCACGCGAGGCGGACGATGGCCCGCAGATAGTCCCCGCGGTCCCCGGTGTCGTAGCGGCGGCCCCGGAAGACCACGCCGTGCACCGGGCCGCCCACGCTCTCGTCGGCGGCCAGCTTCTGCAGGGCGTCGGTGAGCTGGATCTCCCCACCGCGGCCCGGCTCGGTCTCCCGCAGTATGCCGAAGATCGCGGGATTGAGGACATACCGTCCGATGACCGCGAAATTGCTGGGCGCGTCTGCCGCGTCGGGCTTCTCGACCAGGCCCGTGACGCGGACGACGTCCGGGTCGTCGGTGGGCTCGACGGCGGCGCAGCCGTAGAGGTGGATGCTGGAGGGGTCCACCTCCATGAGGGCGACGACGGTGCCGCCCGTGCGCGCCTGGATGTCGACCATGTTGCGCAGCAGCGGGTCGCGTGGGTCGATGAGGTCGTCGCCGAGGAGGACGGCGAAGGGCTCCCGGCCGACGTGCGGCTCGGCGCAGAGCACGGCGTGGCCGAGGCCGCGCGGGTCGCCCTGGCGCACGTAGTGCATGGTGGCCAGGTCGCTGGACTCCTGGACCTTCTTGAGCTTGTCGTCGTCGCCCTTGGCGATGAGGGCCGATTCGAGCTCGTAGTTCCGGTCGAAGTGGTCTTCGAGGGGTCGCTTGTTACGCCCAGTGATCATGAGGACGTCGTCCAGCCCGGCCGAGACCGCTTCCTCGACCACGTACTGGATGGCCGGCTTGTCGACGACCGGGAGCATTTCCTTGGGCGTCGCCTTGGTCGCCGGAAGGAAGCGAGTGCCGAGGCCCGCGGCCGGGATGACGGCCTTTTTGATCACGGGGTGCGACTGAGTCATGCCAGCACGATAGTGGGTCGCACAGAACGTCCAGGTTAGATTCCGATGAATAGATCCACTTACGCCCCCATTCCAAAGGAGAACCATCCGCTAGTGGCAGGAAACCCCATAAATCCGGCGGCGAAGGCCGCGCTGCGCCGGGAACTCCTCGCCGCCCGCCGCGGCCTGACCCCCGAGGCCTGCGAAGCAGCGGCCCGCGCGCTCTCCCGCTCCGCCCTCGCACTGCCCGAACTCTCCGGTGCCCGCACGGTCGCCGCGTACGTCTCCGTCGGCACCGAACCCGGCACCCGCGAGCTGCTCGACGGGCTGCGCGCGGCCGGGAAGCAGGTGCTGCTGCCCGTACTGCTGCCCGACAACGATCTCGACTGGGCCGCGTACGAGGGCCCGGGCAGCCTCGCCGAGGCCGCGCACCCCGGGAAGATGCGGCTGCTGGAGCCGGCCGGGCCGCGGCTCGGGCCGGACGCGGTCACCGGCGCCGACGCCGTGCTGCTGCCCGGGCTGGCGGTGGACGCCCGCGGGATGCGGCTCGGACGTGGCGGAGGTTCGTACGACCGGGTGCTGGCCCGGCTGGAGCGGGCCGGGGCGCATCCGGCGCTGGTGGTGCTCCTCTACGACGAAGAGGTGGTCGCGCGGGTCCCGGAGGAACCGCACGACCACCCCGTTCAGGCGGTGGCCACCCCGTCAGGGGTGGTGCGCTTCAGTTCATGACCCCGGCTTGAGGGTCAGGGTGTTGACCGTCGCCTTGTCCACGGCCTCCTTGCCGAAGGGCCACTCCAGCAGCTCGCCCTTGGCCCACAGGGAGGTCTGGTCGGTGTAGTGGGAGTGGTAGGCGTGGCCCGAGGCGCCGGTCAGGTTGATCCAGCGGGACTTGTCCAGGTCGTTGAGGTTGACGACCATCCGCATCGACGGCACCCAGGTGACCCGGTACCCGCTGGAGGCGTTCCAGCCGGTGGCGTTGACGGTGGCCTCGCCGCCGCCCACGTTCCACGGGCCGCGGTTGAGGAGCCACTGCATGAAGCCGGGGCCCTCGGTGCCGATGGTCTGGTTCTTCAGCATCAGCTGGTGCAGCCGGCCCCAGCTCCAGGTGGACTGGTCCTTGCCGAGCTTGGCGGTGAGCTCCCAGCGGGCGTCCTTCATGGCCCGGGCGAACAGCTCGTCGCGGGTGTTGGTCTCCGGCTTGTGAAGGGCGGAGGGCGAGTGCCACCACGGCGACTTCTCGTC
This sequence comes from Streptomyces sp. ISL-87, assembly GCF_018614095.1. Taxonomy (GTDB): domain Bacteria; phylum Actinomycetota; class Actinomycetes; order Streptomycetales; family Streptomycetaceae; genus Streptomyces. Next base: position 36,404 of record NZ_JAGGOY010000012.1, read on the forward strand.
CTTGACCAGGCGGCGGACCACCTCGAACCAGCGGTCGCCGCCGTCCGGCTGCGCCGAGTCGGAGCCGCGCGTACCGCACTCGCGGACGGTCGTGGTGAGGTCGTCGACCGGGCCGGTCGCCTCCTCGCGGACGTTGATGCAGCTGCCCTCGATGCGCAGCTCCTTCGGCATCTTGTCGCCGAAGGACAGCTTGAGGATGTTGCGCCAGACCGCGTTGAAGTAGGCGGCCGCCGCCGAGTCGGGCTCCTGGGTGTAGTTCCAGCCGTCCAGCAGCTTCTGCGCGGCGCGCACGTCCGGGTCGGAGACCTGGATCTTGGCCAGCATCGGGGTCAGCAGCGCGGCGATCTCGCTGCTGTTGTCCATCTGCATGGTGCGCATGTCGTCGGTGGAGATCTTGCCGCTGTCCTTGATCTTCGCCTCGATGAGGTCGTTGATCCGCTGGCTGCGCGCGCCGTAGCCCCAGTCGGTGGTCAGGACGTACGGGTACTTGCCGGTTCCGGTGCCGCTCTCGGTGACCGCCTGGTTGGCGGTGACGATGTAGCCGCGGGCCGGGTTGAGGTCGTACGGCATCTCGTCCTGCGGGATGTAGCCCGCGTTGCCGTCCTTGCCGCCCTTCCACGCGTACTTCGAGTCCCAGCCGGGGGCCGGCATGCGGCCGTCGCCGGCGCCGCGGATCGGGATGCGGCCCGGGGCCTGGTAGCCGATGTTGCCGCTGGGGCCCTTGTTGTCGGCGTAGATCAGGTTCTGGGACGGGACCTCGAAGTCGCGCGCCGCGGCGCGGAAGCTGTTGAAGTCCTTGGCCCGGTCGAGCTTGAAGACCGCGTCCATCGATTTGCCGGGGTCCAGGGCGGTCCAGCGCAGGGCGACGGCGTAGCCGTTGCCGCGGTCGGGGGCGGAGCTGGCGACGGGGGCGCGGGCGCCGACCGTGGCGATCTCGTCGCTGCGGTCGGAGATCAGGGGGCCGTTGTTGGTGCTGCGGACGGTGATCTTCTTGCTCTTGCCGCCCGCGACCTTGATCTCCTCTTCACGGATGGTGAAGGGGACCGTCTTGTTGTCGTAGATGTAGCCGTCGGGCTTGACCTGCTCCAGGTAGAGGTCGGTGACGTCGGCGCCGAGGTTGGTCATGCCCCAGGCGATGTCGGCGTTGTGGCCGATGACCACGCCGGGCATGCCCGAGAAGGTGTAGCCGGCCACGTCGTACTGGCACGCGGCGGAGGCGGCGCGGCAGTGCAGGCCCATCTGGTACCAGACCGAGGGCAGCTGCGGGGCGAGGTGCGGGTCGTTCGCGAGCAGCGGCTTGCCGGTGGTCGTGTACTTGCCGGAGACGACCCAGGAGTTCGAGCCTATGCCGCTGCCGTTGGGGCCGAGGATGGCGGGGATCTCGTCCAGGGTGTTGGCGAGGGCGCTCATCTGCGTGCGAAGGCCTACGGTCGCGCCCTGGGCGGTGGCGTTGCCGGCGAGGCCGGTGGCCGTGCCGCTGCCGGAGCTGGCGGACGCCTGGGATCCGGTGCCGGAGCCCGACCCGCTGCCCGCGCCGGACCCGGTGGAAGCGGAGCCCGCGGCTCCCTGGGGCGTGTACTTACCGCCGTCGGTCTTGCCGCCCTCGACGATCGGCTTCTTCCGGTCGAAGGGGTACGGCGGGTAGAGCTCGTCGATCTGCGCCGGCGTGAGCGTGCCCGACATCAGCGCGCGGTCGATCTCGTCCTGCATGTTGCCGCGCAGGTCCCACGCCATCGCCTTGAGCCAGGCCACCGAGTCCACCGGGGACCACTGCTCGGGCTGGTAGTCGTCGCTGATCTTGAGGGCGGCGTGCTCCACGGAGAGGTCCTTGCCGGACTTCCCCTTCAGGTACGCGTTGACTCCCTCGGCGTAGGCCTGGAGGTACTTCTTCGTCTCGGGCGAGAGCTTCGTGTCGTACTCGGCCTGCGCGACCTGGCGCCAGCCCAGCGTGCGCAGGAAGGCATCGGTCTCCACCTGCCCGGAGCCGAACATCTCGGAGAGCCGCCCGGAGGTCATGTGACGGCGTACGTCCATTTCCCAGAAGCGGTCCTGCGCGTGCACGAAGCCCTGCGCGCGGAAGAGGTCCTCGTCGCTGTCGGCGTAGAGCTGCGGAATTCCGTGGGAATCGCGCTTGACGTCCACGGTCCCGGCCAGGCTGGGCACCTTCAGGGACCCGGTCGTCTGGGGGAAGGAGGCGCGCACGTTGTCCGCGCTCCAGTACGCCCCGTAGCCGAGGCCCGCGAAGAGCGCCAGGACCAGCACGAGCACGATCAGACGGGCGCGTCGTCCCTTCTTCTTGACGGAAGGGGCGTTTTCGTTGGCGGGCATCGCTGTCCTTAGAGGGGCAGGGTGGTCCTGGGAGTGCTGGGAGCAACCATAGGCGCAGGACCCGGTTCGTTGATCCGCCAGGGGTCGAGGTCCTGAGGACAGGGCCCGTCGGCCGTTTCACAATGTGGTTATCACGTAAAGGGCGCGTCAAAGATTAGGTAAAGTAACGAAGTACTTGCCGCACCTGCCGCCAGGAGGAACGATCCGCCAGGCGCATTGAGGAAAGGGCCGCCCGCTGACTGTCCACACGCTCAATGAGCTACTGCTGGTCTGCTCGCTCGTGCTGCTCGTCGCCGTCGCGGCGGTACGCATCTCTTCACGCAGCGGCCTCCCCAGCCTGCTCATCTACCTCGGCATAGGCATCGCGATAGGCCAGGACGGCATCGGCAACGTCGTATTCGACAACGCCGAGCTGACGCAGGTCATCGGTTATGCCGCACTCGTCGTGATCCTCGCCGAGGGTGGTCTGGGCACCAAGTGGAAAGAGATCAAGCCGGCCCTGCCGGCCGCGATCGCGCTGTCGCTGGCCGGCGTCGCCGTCAGCGTGGGAGTGACGGCGGCGGGCGCGCACTACCTGGTCGGGCTGGACTGGCGACAGGCCCTGCTGATCGGCGCGGTCGTCTCCTCGACCGACGCGGCGGCCGTCTTCTCCGTCCTGCGCAAGGTGCCGCTGCCCTCGCGGGTGACGGGTGTACTGGAGGCGGAGTCCGGCTTCAACGACGCACCCGTGGTCATCCTGGTGGTGTCCTTCGCGACCCTCGGCCCGGTGGACGAGTGGTACGTCCTGATCGGCAAGATCGCGCTGGAGCTGGCGATCGGCGTCGCGATCGGCCTGACCGTGGGCTTCCTGGGGGCGTACGGCCTGCGGCACGTGGCCCTGCCCGCCTCGGGCCTCTACCCGATCGCCGTGATGGCGATCGCCATCACCGCGTACGCGGCGGGCGCGATCGCGCACGGCTCCGGGTTCCTCGCCGTCTACCTGGCGGCCATGGTGCTGGGGAACGCGAAGCTCCCGCACTGGCCGGCGACCCGGGGATTCGCGGACGGGCTCGGCTGGATCGCCCAGATCGGCATGTTCGTCCTGCTCGGTCTCCTCGTCACCCCGCACGAGCTGGCGGGCGACTTCTGGCCGGCGGTGGTCATCGGGCTGGTGCTGACCATGGTCGCGCGGCCGCTCGAGGTCTTCGTCAGCCTGCTGCCGTTCCGGCTGCCGTGGCAGGAGCAGGCCCTGATGTCGTGGGCCGGCCTGCGCGGAGCGGTGCCCATCATCCTCGCGACCATCCCGATGGTGTCCGGCATCGAGGGCAGCGACCGGGTCTTCAACATCGTCTTCGTGCTGGTCGTCGTCTACACGCTGGCGCAGGGGCCGACCCTGCCGTGGGTGGCGCGCAAGCTCAATCTCCGCGAGACCGACGAGATCGCCGCCGACCTGGGGATCGAGTCGGCGCCGCTGGAGAAGCTGCGCGGGCACCTGCTGTCCTTCGCCATCCCGCCGGCCTCGCGGATGCACGGCGTGGAGGTGAGCGAGCTGCGGCTGCCCGCCGGGGCCTCGGTCACGCTGGTGGTCCGGGACGCGAAGAGCTTCGTACCGGCGCCGTCGACGGTGCTGCGGCACGGGGACGAGCTGCTGGTGGTGGCCACGGATCCGGTCCGGGACGCGGCGGAGGCCCGGCTGCGGGCGGTGGCCCGGGGCGGCAAGCTGGCCGGATGGCTCGGGACCGGGTCGAACGGGTCTTGAGCAGATCCCGAACAGAGCGTTAGAGCGGCGTTCTAAATCTATGATTTCGGGAACTTCGGGGCCGTCTTGCCCCGATTTCAGGGGCTGCGGAATGCGAACTTCCAGTTAATCGCAGGCGAAGACGGCCTTGTCGCCGGAATCACAAGGCGCGATAGCGACTCTGCCTGTACGATAAAGGCACACCACATCGAACCAACTCTGCCTGACGCAGAGCTGGCGCGACCGCAAAGCGGCCGTGGCACCCTCCCGCAGTGGGCGCCCAGGTATCACTCGGTTCTGCGCAAGAGGACAGCTCTCGGGGCTCCCACATGTACGGGTGCGACTCGCTCACAAGGTGATGCATCGTCCGCAGTCGGGGAGTTCTACCAGGCAGCGGAAAGGCCAGGCCGTGACATCCGCGGTCACGACCGACACGTCCGCCCGCCCCGGCTACGGGCAGCTCCTGCGCACGCCCGGCGCCCTCAGCTTCCTGCTCCCCGGCTTCGCAGCCCGGCTGCCCTTCGGAATGCTGACCATCAGCATCCTGCTGCTCGTGCAGCACACCAGCGGTTCCTACGCCAGCGCCGGCATCGTCGCCGCCGTCACCGGAATCTCCATGGCGCTGTGCGCCCCCGTGATGGGCAACCTCACCGACAAGTACGGCCAGAGCGCCGTCCTGCTGCCGGCGGTCGTGATCCACGCCGCCGCCGTGAGCACCCTGGCCGCCCTCGCGCTGATCGGCGCACCCGTGATCGTGCTCGCGCTGGCCGCCATTCCGGCCGGTGCCTCGGTGCCGCAGGTCGGCCCGATGGTCCGTGCCCGCTGGGCCGCCAAGCTTGAGGGCTCGCCGCTGCTGCCGACCGCCGCCGCGTTCGAGTCCGTCACCGACGAGTTCACCTTCGTCGTCGGCCCGGTCCTCGCGACCGCGCTGTGCACCGGCCTCCACCCGTCGGCCGGCCTGATCACCGAGGCCGCCCTGACGCTGCTCGGCGGCCTGCTGTTCGCCGCCCAGCGCGGCACCCAGCCCACGGCGCACACCGCGTCCGCCACCGGCACCAAGCGCGCCTCCGCACTGTCCTTCGCGGGTCTGCGCGTCCTGATCGTGGCCTTCCTCGGGATCGGCGCCGTCTTCGGCGGCATGCAGGTCTCGCTGGCGGCCTTCTCCAACGAGATCGGCAACCCGGGCGCGAACGGTCTGCTGTACGGCGTCTTCGCGGCCGGCAACATGGTCGCGGGCATCGCCTGTGGCGCCATCGCCTGGAAGATCGGCCCGCGTCGCCGGCTACTGCTCGGCTACATCGGCCTGACCGCCGCCGCGTCGCTGCTGTGGACCGCCGACTCGATGATCCTGCTGGCCGCCCTCGGCCTGCTGGTCGGACTGTGCATCGCCCCCGCCCTGATCACCGGCTACACGATGATCGAGTCGCTGATCCCGGCGAACGCCCGCACCGAGGCCTTCACCTGGCTGACCGGCGCGATCGCCTTCGGGCAGGCCATCGCCGTGATCGTGGCCGGCCGTCTGACGGACGCGCACGGTTCCTCGTACGGCTTCCTCGTGCCGCTGGCGGCCACGGCGCTGGCACTGGTCACCCTGCTCGGCCTGCGCGCCAAGCTGGCGCCGAAGGCCCCGAGCCGGATCGTGAACTCGTCGGCGACCCGTGCGGTTGCCGCCCCTTCCGCAGGGGTGAACGAGCGTGGGATGGGTCACCGCGTGCCGGTGACGGTGGACTGATCCGCCGGAATACGTCACCATGGAGCGTCGTTAGCACTCATTGAGTCAGAGTGCCAGGAGGAAATTCGTGCCGACCTACCAGTACCAGTGCACCGAGTGCGGTGAGGGCCTTGAGGCCGTGCAGAAGTTCACCGATGACGCACTGACCGTGTGCCCGAACTGCGACGGACGCCTGAAGAAGGTGTTCTCCGCGGTCGGCATCGTCTTCAAGGGCTCCGGTTTCTACCGGAACGACAGCCGTGGCGCTTCGTCGAGCAGCACGCCTGCCTCGAAGCCGGCGTCGTCCACGACTTCGACCGCTGCCGCCCCGGCCGCTTCGTCGTCGTCCTCGGCGGCCTCGTCGTCTTCGTCTTCCAGCACGTCGAGCACGAGCAGCTCCACCTCGGCTGCCTGACCTCGTCTGTTTCCGTAAGGCCCCGTCGCCCCTCCCGGGCGGCGGGGCCTTACGCATGCCCGGTTAGGGTGACGCCATGGCGAACGCAGAGATCGGTGTCATCGGCGGCTCGGGCTTCTACTCCTTCCTGGAGGACGTCTCCGAGATCCAGGTGGAGACCCCCTACGGTCCCCCGAGCGACTCCCTGCACCTGGGCGAGCTGGCGGGGCGGCAGGTGGCCTTCCTGCCCCGGCACGGGCGCAGCCACACCGTGCCGCCGCACAAGATCAACTACCGGGCCAACCTGTGGGCGCTGCGCTCGGTCGGCGTCCGCCAGGTGCTGGGCCCCTGCGCGGTGGGCGGCCTGCGCGAGGAGTACGGGCCGGGCACGCTGCTGGTGCCGGACCAGCTGGTCGACCGGACCAAGACCCGCGTCCAGACCTTCTTCGACGGGGAGCCGCTGCCCGACGGCACCGTCCCGAACGTCGTGCACGCCACCTTCGCCGACCCGTACTGCCCGGTCGGCCGGTCGGTGGCCCTGGCGGCGGCCCGCGGGCGGGCCTGGGAGCCGGTGGACGGCGGCACGATGGTCGTGGTCGAAGGCCCCCGGTTCTCCACGCGCGCCGAGTCGAAGTGGCACGCGGCGATGGGCTGGTCGGTCGTCGGCATGACGGGCCACCCGGAGGCCGTGCTCGCCCGCGAGCTGGGGCTCTGCTACACCTCGATGGCGCTTGTCACGGACCTGGACGCGGGCGCGGAGACGGGTGAGGGCGTGTCCCACACGGAGGTCCTGCGCGTATTCGGCGAGAACATCGGCCGCATGCGCGAGGTCCTCTTCGACGCGGTGGCGGCCCTCCCGGCGACGGAATCCCGCGCCTGCCTGTGCATGCACGCCCTCGACGGCTGGGACCTGGGCATCGACCTGCCGTAGGACGGGCGGGGCTTGCCGGGTCGCGGCAGGGTCGCGGGCGGGGTCGCGGCAGGGTCGCGGCCGGGGTCGCGGGCGGGGCAGTCGGCGGGCACGCCCGGACGGGAACTGCGCAGGCCGCCTTCGCCGCCGGGGCCTCGCATGTCGTGGTGGGCCGGTCGGTCACGCGGGCCGCGGACCCGGTGGCGGTGCTGGAGCGGGTCCGGGCCGTCGGCTGACTCGTGTGGGTGACGCGGCTGTCCACAGGCTGGGGATCATCCACAGGCCCGGGCGAGGTTTCGCGGGGCGGGGGATCGTGAGGGATGTCCGGGCGCTGGATCCGGACACCGGAACACACAGAGCTTGGCGGTGGCCGTCATGTCCAGGACCCCTTCCCTTGTCCCGTCTTCTACGTGCCCTCCCGCTTCTTCTACGTGTCCTCCCGCGCGCCCGGTTCCGTCCTTCCCCCCGCTGCGCGTGGGGCGGGGCGGGGACCGGCTGCGCAGGGCCCTGAGGCGCCGGCGGCGTGCCGCCTCAGCCGGGCTGGCCGTCGCGGCGGCCGCGCTGGCGGTGGGCGGGACGGAGGCCCAGGCCTCACGGGGTGGCGCGCCGCCAGACGTGAAACCACCCCCCGTCGCGGTGCGGATGGTGTCGGCGCCGGTGCGCATCGCGGACGCGGCGACGGTCCGGCTGCTGCGTGCCGGGGACCGGGTGGATGTGGTGGCGGCCGAACGCTCCGCACCGCCCCGGGTGGTGGCGGTGGCGGCCCGAGTGGCCGAAGTACCGGATCCGGAGAAGGGCGGCGGGGACGGCGGGGCACTGGTGGTCCTGTCCGTGCCCCGGGAAACCGCGCGGGCTCTGGTGGGGGCGGGCACGGTGTCACGACTGGCGGTGACGTTGTGCTGAATCAGAGATACGTGCCGCGATGTCACCTTGTGGCAAGCACCGATTGGACACGCCATGCCTGGACTGCCGTAGCTTTCGGAACCGTTGGCTCCGTGTTCGGCAGATGCGAAGAAAGGCTCAGTGGTGAGCGAGAAGAAGAAGGAGAGCGTCCTGGCGGGCTTCAAGGCCTTCCTGATGCGCGGCAACGTCGTCGACCTGGCGGTGGCCGTCGTCATCGGCGCCGCGTTCACGAACATCGTGAACGCGGTGGTGAAGGGGATCATCGGCCCGCTGGTGGGCGCGGTCGGCACGAAGAACCTGGACGTCTACTCCTCGTGCCTGAAGGATCAGTGCGGCATCGACGCGAAGGGGGAGCCGACGGGTGTCAACATCATGTGGGGCTCGGTGCTCAACGCGACGCTGACCTTCCTGATCACCGCCGCGGTCGTCTACTTCCTGATGGTGCTGCCCATGGCGAAGTACCTCGCCAAGGTGGAGGCCCGCCGCCGGGCCAGGGATGGCGTGCAGGAGACCATGGAGATCACCGAGCTGGAGGTCCTCAAGGAGATCCGCGACCACCTGGTCGCACAGCGCAACGGCTCGGGCCCGGCCGGGGTGCCGGCACCGGGGCGCGGCGGTTCGTTCTGACCCAGGCCGCTCAGAGGTGGTGCGGCGGCTTCTCGTCGAGGAAGCGGGCCAAGTCGGCGGCGCTCCCGCCGGCGGGCGGCCGCTCGCCCCACCCGCGGTCGGTGTCGTCGGAGGACTGCTGGTCCAGGGGGTCGTCGAAGACGAGCTTCGGCTTCGGCCTGGGCACGGCCTCGGGCTTGGGGTCCTGTGCGCCGGAGGCGGAGGCGGGGGCGTTGCTCATGCCTCCAGGGTACGGCCGCCCCCGGCTCCATCTGCGACTGCTTCAGGGCTGCGGCCCGCGGCTCGGAGCCCTGGCCCGCGGCCTCCTTCATGTGCTGGGTTCGGGGTGGGGGGTGGGCATGGGCATGGTCACCTCACCGGTCCTTCGGGTCGAGGAGCCACAGGCCGATCACGACGAGAGAGGACAGGATCAGGAATCCCGCCCCCCACCAGGCCGTGGCGGTGTTGCCCTTCATCCACTCGTCGACGGTCACGGTCAGCGCCCAGAGCTGTCCGACCACGACGGTGAGGGCCAGGGCCAGCCTGGCGTTGAGTTTCGAGGAACGCTCCGGCTCCTGCTCGGTGCCGGCCCCCGGACCGGGGCCCGTGTGCCGGATCCGCGGGTCGCCGTAGCCGCTGGTGGGGCGGATCTGCGGATACCGTTCCCGCACCGGCCGGTTCAATCGGGGCTCGGCACTGGCCGGGTGGTATTCCGGGCGCGGAGGCAGCTGTTCGTCGGTCATGTCCGGGCGCTTTCCGTGTCGCCGTCCGTGCCGGGGCAGCCCAGGGTGCGGGCCAGCTCGGGGCGGGACTCGCCGAACTGGCGGCACAAGGCCTCCTGGGTGGGCTCTCCCGACCGGGCGGTCGCGACGGCCCAAATGCTGCCGTCGGTCTCCTCGGTCAGGAAGACCTTGGGGAGCGGGCGGGGCGGTGGGCCCGCGGCGACCTCGCCGGTGCGCGCGTCGAAGACGCCCTCGTGACAGGGGCAGTACAGCTCCCCCTCGGGGCCCCGGTCCTCGCGCCACAGCACGGCGCAGGCCAGGTGGGTGCAGATGGCCGAGTAGCCCACGAGGGAGCCGTCCCACAGCCGTACCGCGAGGGCCCGGTCCTCGTCACCGGGGAAGCGGAAGGCCATGGACTCCCCGGGTGCCAGCTGGTCGGCGACCTTCTTGCTCTTGGGCAGCTTCTCGCTGTCGCCGTGCCGGTCCAGGATGCCGGCGGCGACGCCGACACCGCCGATGGCCAGCCCGCCGGAGACGGTGGCGACGATCCGCAGGTAGTCACGGCGGGTGGTGAGGGAGTCGGCGCTGATCCGGTCGCGCAACTGCTCGGCGGCGTCGCCGTCGGGGCCGGGGGCGGGGGCCGGCTGCTGGGTCACGCTCATCTGACGTCGACTCCATTGATCTCGACGACGGGGAGGCCGCCGGGGACGGGCCATTGGACCTTGTCGGCGGGGACGACCATCGCGACGCCGGTGCTGACCGCCACGTCGCCGAACACGAAGGAGTCGGCGACCTGGACGCCGGGGCGCTCCGCCTGGAGCTCTTCGAGGGTTCCGTAGAAGAGGGCACCGGTCGGGCAGACAGTGGCGCACATGGGGGCGAGGCCGTAGGCGGTGCGGTCGTAGCAGAGGTTGCACTTCATCTGGAGCTTCGCCTGGAGGTCGATCTTCGGGACGCCGAAGGGGCAGGCGTTGACGCAGTTGGCGCAGCCGATGCAGCGGGTGGTGTCAGCCGTTTGGACCACCCCGTCCGCGGTGACCAGGATCGCGTCGGCGGGGCAGACCTCGGCGCAGGGGGCGACCGGGTCCTCGCAGTGCATGCAGACGGTCGGAAGGGAGGCGACGGACCGGCCGGCGTCGGTGTAGTCCAGGTGGATCATCGACTTGCCTCGGTGCGAGTCGCATTCGCGGCAGGCGGAGACACAGGCCTGGCAGCCGATGCAGCGACCCGGGTCGATGAAGATCGTTCGGCCCATCATGGCGGAGTCAGTTCCTCTCCGCCGTGCCACGGCCCTGCGGGGCCGTGGGGGGCAGCGGGTCGGTGCGGGAGACCTGGGTCTGCGGGTAGGCCTCGTGGCCGGGGGCCGTGGGCGGTGCGGGCACCTCGTCGATCCGCTCGGCGGACTCGATCCGGGCGGCGCAGACCTTGTACTCGGGGATCTTCGAGCGGGGGTCGAGGGCGTCGATGGTCAGGGCGTTCGCGGACGTCGGGACGGGCCAGTGGTACGGGATGAAGACGGTGTCGGGACGGATGGCCTCGGTGACCAGGGCCGGGAAGACCTCGCTGCCGCGGCGGGTGACCACCCGCACCGGGTCGCCGTTGCGGAAACCGTGCGAGGGGTGGACCTCCACCCAGGGGCGCGGGGCCTGTTCGACGAGGGCGCCCAGACGGCGGGTCTGGTTGCCGGAGAGGAAGTGCGCGACGGTGCGGCCGGTGGTGAGGGAGAGGGGGAACTCCCCGGTGTAGGCGTCCATGGGCGGATGCCATTCCACGACCTGAAGGTGGATCTTGCCGTCGGGGTGGTAGCTCCGGCCGTCCTCGAACAGCCGGGGTGTGCCCGGGTGCTCGGTGGAGGGGCAGGGCCAGGCGATCCCGCCGGTCTCCTCCAGGCGGTCGTAGGTGATGCCGTAGTAGTCGTTGACCGTGCCGGCGGAGGCGATCCGCAGCTCCTCGAACACCTCGCGGGAGCCGGCGAAGTCGAAGTGGTGGCCGGCACCGAGCCGTTTGGCCAGCTCGCAGATGACCCAGGTGTCGGTGCGGACCCCGGCCGGGGGTTCCTGGGCCTTGTTGTGCTTGACCACCCGGGCCTCGGCGTTGGCCATCACGCCCTCGTCCTCGGCCCAGGTGGTGACGGGGAAGACGACGTGGGCGTTGGCGGCGGTCTCGGAGAGGAAGAAGTCGAACTGGGCGTGGAACTCGGCGGTGTCGTAGCCGTCCTTGACCACCCCGTAGTTGGGGAGGGAGACGAAGGGGTTGTTGCAGATGCCGATGAGGCCACGGATCTCGCGGCGCTGCATTTGCCAGACCATTTCCATCATGGAGGTGCCGGCGCCGGGGAGCTCGGATTCCTCGATGCCCCAGATCTGGCAGATCTGGCGCCGGTGTTCCGGGTCGGTGATCGAGCGGCCGCCGGGGAGGAGGTCGGACTTCTGGCCGTGTTCGCGGCCGCCCTGGCCGTTGCCCTGGCCCGTGATGGTGCCGTAGCCGGCGCCGGGCTTGCCGATGTTGCCGGTGGCCACGCACAGGTTGATGACGGAGAGGCAGTTCTCGACGCCCTGGGAGTGGTGTTCGATGCCCCGGGCATGCCAGGCCATGGCCTTGCCGGCGGCGGCGAAGACGCGGGCCACCTGGACGATCTGCTCGGCCGGGACTCCGCAGATCCGGGCGGAGCGGGCGGGCGGGTACTCCTGGACGGTGGCCTTGACCTCGTCCCAGCCGGTGGTGCGGGCGGCGAGGTAGGCCTCGTCGGTCAGGCCCTCGGCGACGATCACGTGCAGGACGGCGTTGAAGAAGGCCGAGTCGGTGCCGGGCTTGAGGGCGACGTGGATGTCGGCGGTGCGCGCGATGGCCGTCTCGCGCGGGTCGACCACGATCAGCGAGGCGCCCCGGTCCCGGGCGCCCCACAGGTACTGGGTCATCACGGGGAAGCACTCCCCCACGTTCGACCCGGCGATGAGCAGGCAGTCGGTGAGGAGGATGTCGGAGAAGGGGTTGCCGGCCCGGTCGATGCCGAAGGCGAGCTTGTTGGCGCCCGCGGCGCTGACCATGCACAGCCGGCCGTTGTAGTCGACGTGCTTGGTCTTCAGCGCGACCCGGGCGAACTTGCCAACGAGGTAGGTCTTCTCGGAGAACAGGCTGGCTCCGCCGAGCAGCCCGAAGGCGTCGTTCCCGTACTCGCCCTGGATACGGCGGATCTCGGAGACGGTGAAGTCGAGGGCCTCGTCCCAGGAGACGTCCCTGAACTCCTCGTCACGGGAGCGGCGCATCAGCGGGGCGGTGAGCCGGTCGGGGTGGTTGACCTGCTGGTAGGCGTTGATGCCCTTGGGGCACAGCCGCATGCGGTTGATGTCGTGATTGCGGGGCTCCACGCCGAAGACCTTGCCGCCGCGGTCCACCCGCAGGTACATCCCGCACTGCACGCCGCAGAAGCAGCAGTGGGTGGGGACGAGGGTCTCGCCGTTCTGGTCGGCGTGCCACTTGTCCGCGGGGATGCCGCCCGCGTCGCGGAAGTTGCGGGTGCCGGGCGGGGCGATCGAAGGGGCGAGGGGCAGCGGCGCGGGCTCGGCGGGGTCCGTCGCGGTCACTTGAAGCCCTTCTTGACATGGGCCAGGTAGACACTGCCGCGCAGCACCCGCTTGCAGCGCGGGCAGTATTCGGCGAAGGCGTCGAAGTCGAGCTTCAGGTCCCGCATGGTGCCGCGCAGGTTCTCGACGTACGGCGTGGTGTCGATGGGCTCTCCGCAGCGCTTGCAGGCGAAGACCTGGTCCTCCTGGCGGGCGGTGTACTTGAACAGCTGCATGCCGACGGCGGCCGGCCGCTGGACGATGTGGAAGAACTTCCCGAACGGGATGTAGATGAGGGTGAAGACCACCGACACCATGTGCAGGATCGCCAGGGACTCGTAGCCCCCGCCGTGCAGGAAGATCGACGAGAAGGTCAGCAGCAGACCCGTCACGGAGATCACGATCAGGCAGATCAGCGGCAGCAGGTCGTACGCGAACCGCTGGCCGGTGATGGCGCCCCGGTCCCTCATCCGCCGCCACAGGAAGTACGAGGCACCGGGGATGACCAGCACGGCGGCGATGTCCAGGCCGTGGAACATCAGCCAGCCGGCGATGCTGAGCGAGTCGAAGCCGAGGATCTTGAAGCCCCACATCCGCATCTCGTAGCCCGGGCCCGATCCGCTGCCGGAGGTGAAGGTGAACCAGCCCCAGGTCAGCGGGAAGGTGATCAGGGCGGCCAGGATGCAGCCCCAGAAGATCAGCTGGTGGGCGGCCCAGCGGGCGCGCGAGCGGGCGCCGAGGAACTTCTGGAAGCCGAGGTAGGTGACGATCATCTTCGGCAGGGCGGTGGGGGCCTTGCGGAAGTTGGCGGCCGAGAAGAAGCTGCCGAAGCCCTTCTTGAAGAGCCGGCGCGCGCCGGGCGCGGAGACCCAGACGGTGTACCGGTAGGCCACGCCGAAGGCCAGGAAGACGGTGGCGACGGCGTACGGCAGCAGGCCCGAGTCGAAGTCGCGCAGGAGCCTGCTCCCCAGCACGATCGCGGCGATGAGCAGGAGCGAGACGACGGTGCCGGCCAGAGTGGCCCGTGCGGTGACGGACCGCCCGACGGGCGGCAGCGTCGCGGCCGTCGGCTGCCCGGTCCCGGTCGGAGGCGGCGGGGGCGGCGCGGCGGCGAGGACTTCTGAGGGCTCGGACACGCCACCACGCTAGGTGGTATGTCCCTGCATAGCCCGTTATGCAACCAAGTGGGCGAATCCCTCAGACGAGGGTCGGCCCCTGCCGGGCGTGGAAGGGCAGTACGTCGAGGAGAACGTCGTCCGAGCGACAGGCCGAGGTCCCAAGCGCGCGCCTCGCCTGCCGACCGGCGGACGGCTGCTGTCCTGGGCGGCATGACGTACGTACCGATGACCGGCCGCCACCGCGAGGAGAGCCACCGGACCGCGACCCCGCTGGAGCTCTTCTTCGACCTCTGCTTCGTCGTCGCCGTGGCGCAGGCGGGCCGCCAGCTGGTCCACGCGCTCGCCGAGGGCCACGTCGGCACCGGCATCACCGGCTACTTCTTCGTGTTCTTCGGGGTGTGGTGGGCCTGGATGAACTTCACCTGGTTCGCCTCCGCCTATGACGTGGACGACGTCCCCTACCGCCTCGCGACCCTCGTGCAGATCTCCGGTGTGCTCATCTACTCGGCCGGGATCCCGCGGGCCTTCAACGACAACGACTGGACCATCGCCGTCATCGGCTACCTGGTGATGCGCCTCGCGCTCACCGTCCAGTGGCTGCGCGCGGCCGCCGGGGAGCAGGGCCCCGGCCGGCGCTGCGCGCTCACGTACGCCATCGGGCTGGTGCTCTGCCAGGCCGGCTGGACGGCGATGCTCGCGGCCCCCGAGAGCTCCCGCAAGTGGCTGTTCCTGGTGCTGGTGATGGCGGAGCTGATGGTTCCGGTCCTCGCCGAGCGCGGGTACCAGACCCAGTGGCATCCGCACCACATCGCCGAGCGGTACGGCCTCTTCACCATCATCGTGCTCGGCGAGACCATCTCCGCCGGCACGGTCGCGGTCCAGTCGGCGATCGACGAGCACGAGGCGCTGGGCGAGCTGCTGCCCATCGCCGCGGGCGGGCTGCTGCTGGCCTTCGCGGCCTGGTGGATCTACTTCGCGGTCCCCGCGCACTACCGGCTGCAGAGCAACCGGCAGGCATTCAGCTGGGGTTACGGCCACTACGTGATCCTCGCCGCGGCCGCGGCCATCGGCGCCGGCGTCGAAGTGGCGATCGAGCAGGCCGTCGGCAAGGCCCACATCTCGGACCTGGCCGCCAACCTCTCGGTGGCCGTCCCGGCCGCGCTCTTCCTGGCCTTCGTCTGGCTGCTGCACTCGCGCCACTTCAAGCGGGGCGCAGCCCAGCAACTGATGCTGCCCCTCTCGGCGCTCGCCATCCTCGGCTGCGCCTGGACCGGCCCGCAAGCGGTGCTGTGGGCGGGGCTGGTGGCGGCCGCCACCGTCGCGGTGGGCGTGACCTTGGCCCACCGGGCGCGTTCTGGTGCGTGAGGACGGTGGGCTCCGACCGACCCGACGAATGAGAGAAGAAACGATGACGGTCCCTGCACAGCGGTACGAGGACACGGGCGCGGGCCCGCACCTCGCGGACCCGGCGTTCTGGCAGCAGTCCCCCGAAGCCCGGCTCGCGGCGTTCGCCGCGCTGCGGGCCCTGGACACCCCGGTGTACGTGCCCGAGGGGAAGGGCCGCGGACACTGGGCCCTCGTACGGCACGCCGACGTACAGGAGGCGAGCCGGCTTCCCAAGGTGTTCGCGAGCGCGCCCGGGGTGACCACGCCCGAGCCGGCCCGGTGGGTGCGGGCGCTGTTCGGCGACTCCATGGTCAATCTGGACGGCGCCGACCACGCGCAGTTGCGGAAGATCGTGCAGCGGGCCTTCACGCCCCGGCTGCTGGCAGCGGCCGAGGAGGACATCCACGCGGTGGCCGCCCGCATCGTGGACGACGTACTCGCCGACCGGCCCGACGAGTTCGTCTCGGCGGTGTCCTCCCGGCTGCCCCTGGAGGTCATCTGCAACATGATGGGCATCCCGGAGCGCTACCGGGCGGAGATCGCCGACCGCGTCAACCACGCCTCCGAGAACATCGGCGTGGAGCGCGGGCTGGCCTCCCGGCTGCGCGTGCCGGGCCGCGGCCTGCGGGCGCTGGCCCGGATGCAGCGGATGGTCGCGGGCATCGGGCGGGAGCGGCGCAAGAACCCGACCGCCGACCTGATCTCGGCGCTGGTCTGCGCGAACGTGGACGGCCAGGCCCTGGGCGCCCGCCAGCTGGGGGCGTTCTTCTCGCTGCTGATGGTGGCGGGCGTGGAGACCACCCGCAACGCGATCACGCACGGGCTGGCCCTGCTGACCGACCACCCGGAGCAACGGGACCTGCTGCTCGCGGACTTCGAGAAGTACGCCGACGGCGCGGTGGACGAGATGATCCGGCAC
This sequence comes from Streptomyces sp. ISL-87, assembly GCF_018614095.1. Classification (GTDB taxonomy): domain Bacteria; phylum Actinomycetota; class Actinomycetes; order Streptomycetales; family Streptomycetaceae; genus Streptomyces. The sequence continues at coordinate 52,681 of NZ_JAGGOY010000012.1, forward strand.
TCGACGCCGATCATCCAGTTCCGCCGGACGGTCGCGGCCGAACACACCCTGGGCGGTCACCTGTTCCGGCCCGGCGACAAGGTGGTGCTGTACTACGCGTCCGCCAACCGCGACGAGGCGGTGTTCCCCGACCCGGACGCCTTCGACATCACCCGCTCGCCCAACCCGCATCTTGGTTTCGGCGGGGGCGGGCCACACTTCTGCCTGGGCGCGCACCTGGCCCGGGTGGAGATGAAGGCGCTGTTCCGCGAGCTGCTGACCCGTCCGGTCGGGCTGCGCGCGGTGGGCCTGCCGGATCTGGCGGGGTCCAGCTTCGACAACCGGGTGCGCTCTCTCCGGTTCTCCTTCGAGCGGCCCTGATGAGGCCCTGAGGCCCTGGGGCTGACGCCCTGAGGCCCTGACGCCTGACGCCCTGCGCCGAATGCGATGGCGCGGGGCGTGGGGCGCGGGGACCGGCCGCCGGGCAGGCTGGGAGCCCGGCGGCCGGAGAGTGCGCGGTGCGGCGCGGCTACCGGCTGAGGCGCTGCACCTGGATCACACAGTGGGCGCTGCTGGTGAGCACCTGCTCGTCACCCGCGAACGCCTGGAGGACCTCCGCGGTCACCGGCCGGCCCGGAACGGCCTCGGGCCAGGCGCGGGTGGCGAACAGGAAATAGGCCTGCCCGCTCTCGTTCGCCGCGGCCACCCACTCGTCGGGCGCGGTGCAGGCCGCGTTCAGCCCGGGCATGGTCAGCGCGATCTGGTTGCCCGACAGCAGGATCTGCACCGCGAAGGTGCGCGGGCTGCGGGTGCCGTCCATGACCACGTCGCCGATGGGCAGGCCGATCTCCTCCAGCAGCCCGCGGGCGGCCGCCTCACCCGCCTCCTTGCCCTGCGGGCCGTCGCCGAGGGTGTACGCGAGGAGGTACGGGATGTCGTGGCCGTCGGAGGGGTCGCCGATCCAGGCGAGCACGGAAAGGGTGCCGAGCTGGGACCGGTCGATTTCGGCTTGAGTTGAAGTCATGCGCCGCACCCTAGCCGCCTCTCACCCGGCCCTTTCACGGCGTTTCACCCGGCCGGGCTAGACCGCCCAGAATCCCGTTCCGGAATTCGCCTGCATGTTCGTGTCCTGGTACTCGAGCCGCACAATCTGCACGTTTTCCGGGATTTCGAACACCACCCATCCCTCGGCCCGCGCACCGACGGCGAGGGAATCGAAGACGAGTGGTTTGCCGGTCGTCAGTTCACCGGTGGGCACCACCGGGAAGCGCTTCCCCGCGCTGTCGTGCGCCCACATGCGTCCGAGCGCCCCGTACGAGGCCCCGCCGACGTTGACGAACGACATCGAGGCGGCCACCCAGCGCTTGCCGGCGGGCGGGGCGAAGTTCTTCTCGACGCTGACCGCGGGGTCCACGTAGGCGTTGAGCACCGCCTCCAGGTGACGGCCGACCTGCCTGCCGTGCACCCGTACGGATTCACCCACATGGGCGTCTTTCGCGGCGGTCCGCACCACTCCGGGGGCCTCCTCCGCGTCTTCTGCGTCACCGCCCGGAGCCCCGTCGTCGACGGGGGCGGCGGGCACCGCCGCCGGGGCGAGCGCGCCCCCTTCAGGGGCGCTCTGGCAGGCGGTGGCACCGAACAGCAGGAGCGGGAGGAGAGCGGCGGCGGCGAGGACGGGAAGGGGAGCGGAGCGGCGCATGCGGGACCCTTCGGGGATCTACGAGGATCTTCGGGGATGTAAGGGGATGTAATTCGCCAGTCTCACGCGCCCGAGCGGGCAATTGCACACACCGACACGAGCCCGCGGAGCGAGTCGCCGGCCAAAATCCCAGCACAATTCGTTCCCGGCGGATTCCCGCTACCCGCATTCACCCGCATCCACCCGCATCCACCTGGAGGAACGAATGGGCGTGTCCGGCCCCCGAATGGCCCTGGCAGCACTCGCGGCACTGTCCGCGCTGACGGTCGCGGCGGTATTCACCACACCGGCCACCGCCGCATCCATGGACAATGGCATTTCCGTACAGCCGTACGCTCATATCGGCGAGGACGGCAAGGTCACTCTTTCCGGCACCTACCACTGCGACGACTCGTCACCCGTGGGGGCGGTTCAGATCGCCACGTCCGTCTCCCAGGGCGACACCCGCCTGGGCGCCAGCAACGGTGAGGTCGTCTGCGACGGCGCGGAGCACGAGTGGCGGACCACCGCCTCGCTCGCGCTCGCCCCGGAGATCCACCCCGGACGGGCGCTGGCCGAGGTCCGGCTCCAGGAGATCCGCCGTACGGGCGGCGGCCTGCTGTCGCTGCCCGTGAAGACGGTCGCCGAGGACGTCCAGGAGATCGAGCTGATCGACCACCGCTGAGCCGTGCGCGGCAGCCGCCGGTCCGCCCGGTGGCCGCCGCTACCGGCAGGCGGGGCACCGCCCCCGGCAGCGGGCCACCGCTACCGGCAGCAGGGCGCCGCTACCGGCAGGCGGGCGCCACCCCGGTCATCGACATGAACGCCACCGTCCGGCACCCGGGGTCCGCGTGCGGACGTCCCGTCGTCCAGTCCACGACCGTCGGCACCCCGGCAGCCAGCACGAGCAGCGCCAGAATCCCCGTCACGGCGCCCCTGCTCAGCCGGCGCACAGCGCGTTCCGTTCCCAAGCCGTCCGTTCCATGGCCGCATCATCACTCCGCCCCCGCCCGCCCACAACTCGACGTGACTGGCCGGTCACCCGACGCCACGGGGGGCGCCCCCGGCGTCGAACTCGCACCACACCGCCTTGCCGTCGCCCCTGGACTCCACGCCCCAGTGCGTGGCCAGCGCGTCCACCAGCAGCAGCCCGCGCCCCGTGGTGGCCGACTCCCCCGGGGTGCGGCGGCGCGGCCACACGCTGGAGCGGTCCTTCACCCACAGCCGGATCCGCCGAACCGGCTCCGGCAGCACCTCCATGGTCAGCACCGCCCCGCCGTCGGTGTGCAGCAGGGCGTTGACCAGCAACTCCCCGGCCGCCAGCTCCACATCGTCGGCGAGCTCCGGCATGCCCCAGTCGCGCAGCGCCTGCCGCAGGGCGTAGCGGGCGTCCGAGAGACCCTCCGGGTCGGCCTGGTGGATGTACTGGTGGATGCGCGGGGCGCGGTGCGTGCCCGGGTCGGGGGCGCGGCGCAGCACCAGCAGGGCCACGTCGTCGCCGGAGCCCCAGCGCTCCCAGAGCCGGTCCGAGAGGTGGTCGGCGAGCGCCCCGGCCTCCTGCGGTCCGCTCCTGACGGCGTGCGCGAGGGCCTCCATGCCCTGGGTGATGGCCGTCCCGGGCTCCTCCACCAGGCCGTCGGTGCACAGCACCAGCGTCTCGCCGGGCACCAGGTCGAGCCGGGTCTCGGGGAACTCCTCCTGCTCGAAGACCGAGGCCAGCCCGAGCGGCAGCCCGCCGCGCACATTGGGCCAGCCCGTACGCCCGTCCGTGTGCCGGATCAGCGGCCCGAGATGGCCCGCGCGGACCGCCCGGACACCTCCGGTCTCCAGGTCCACCTGCGCGTACATGCACGTCGCGAAGCGTTCGGTGTCCAGTTCGGCGAGGAAACGGGAGGCCCGGGCCAGCACGGTGGACGGCGGATGCCCCTCCCCCGCGTACGCCCGCAGCGCGATCCGCAGCTGGCCCATGATGGCCGCCGCGTGCGTGTCGTGGCCCTGTACGTCGCCCACGACGATGCCGACGCGGTCGCGGGGCAGCGCGATCACGTCGTACCAGTCCCCGCCGACCTCCCGCCCGCTCCAGGCGGAGTGGTAGCGGACGGCGATCTCCCCGCCGCTGATCTCGGGGATCCGGCGCGGCAGCATCGCGGCCTGGAGACCCGTGGCGAACTCCCGCTCCTGGTCGAAGAGCAGCGCCCGCTGGAGCGACTGCGCGACGATGCCGGCCAGGCCCAGGCAGAGGTTGCGCTCCTCCGGGCTGAACTCGCTGCGCCGCCGGTAGAACAGCACCAGCCCGCCGATGGCCTTGGCCTGCGCGATCAGCGGCAGGTAGGCCGCCGCGTCGAACCGGATCCGGTTCAGGTACTCCGCGAGCAGCGGGAATTCGTCCGCGAGCTCGGTGAGGGAGGTGACGAAACGCGCCTTGCGGGTGATCACCGCCTGCGACAGCGGCAGCGAGCCGTCCAGCCGGGTGAACTTCCGCTCGCTGAGGATCTCCAGCGACTCCCCGCTCAGCGCGATGATCTTGATGGCGCCGTTCTCGACCAGCCCCAGGGCCAGCCCGTCCGCGCCGAGCCGCTCCAGCGCGCCCGCCCCGGTCAGCGTGGCCGTCACATCGTCGACCGTCACCGCCCTCGACAGGGCCTCCGTGGTCCGCTGCACGATCGTCGCCTGCTGCGCGCGCGCCGACTCCAGCCTCCTCAGCACCATGGCGTGCGCCAGCTCCGGCGTCGCGTCGCGGACGATCCCCACGATCCGCCGGGGCCGCCCGTCGGGGTCCCGGAGGATCCTGCCCTGGGTGTGCGTCCACTGGTCGCGGCCGTCGCGCCGACGCACCGTGAAGTAGGAGCCGTACGTCTCCCCCTCGCCGTCCAGCGCGGTCTGCACCGAGTCCGAGAGCCGCGCGCTGTCGTCGGCCGGGATCCGCAGCCCGAGGGCCTCCGGGGTGTCGTCGAACTCCTCCGGCTCCAGGTCGAAGACGGCCATGCCGGCCTCGTCGAGCATCATCCTCCCGGCGCGCAGGTCCCACTCGAAGCTGCCCATGCCGTTCAGCGCGAGCCGCTCTCCGGGCCCGGTCGCGGGGCCCTGCCCGCCCTGGTCGGGGTTGTCGTGCTCCGCCGCTGACAAGAGACACACCACCTAACGGCCGGGCCAGCACGGCTGGGAGATCAGCCGCTCCCACTCCTCGTCAGGATGCCCCGGAAGGGTGCGTCCGGCCTCCCGCCAGCGCTTGACGAGGGAGAGGTAGATCGTGGGCTGGTCGGCGGAGGAGGCCGCCGGGGCGGCCGGGGCCGCCGGCCCGGTCCACCCCGTCCGGCCCGTGGAGGCCTTGGGCGCGGGGGCAGCCGCCGGGTACGCGGCCCCGGCCGGGGCGGGCTGTTCCCCACGGCTGGCGGGAATGCGCACCCAGCCACGGCCCTGTGCTCGCTCCGCACCCATCACGGCCCCTCTCACCGCAGATACGTCTACCGCAGATACGTTTTCGGAAGCCCAGCCGGAGCCCGGTCGAGCCGGGCGCCCCTGGTGGAGCCCGGCAGCGGTCCCCGGGCGCCGAGGCGCTTGCGGACTCCCTTCACCAGTCTCCCCGCCGTGAAGCCCGCGCCGTGCACGAATCGCATGGAAGGGCCGAATGAGGGAGCCGTCAGCAGCCCCGCGAAGAACAGCCCGGGCCACGAGGACTCGAATGCCGGACTCAGCTCCGGCGTCGCGCTCTCCCCTACGGTCTCCAGCGCGGCCCGCAGCCCCGCGTCGAGGAACTCCAGCCGCCGCAGGTCCGGGGTGAACCCGGTCGCGGCGATCACATGGGCCGTGTCCAGTACGACGGACTCCCCGGCCGCCGTGGTCAGGCCGAGCCGGGTCCGCTCGCCCACCGCCACCGCCCGGTGCAGCCGGTGCCCCAGCAGCACCGGCACCCGCCGCTCGAACCGGTCCCGCAGCCACCAGGCCCCGGCGGGGCCCAGCGCGGTCGCCGCGATCCGCTCGCGGGTGGGGGCGGACAGCCGGCGCACCGCCCAGGGCAGCTCCGACCAGACCCAGCTGCGCCAGCCGGTGCCGAGCCCGCTGTGCGGATCGCGCAGGGCGCGCAGCGGGGACCGCTCCAGGGGCTGCGGGACGGTGTTCCAGTTCAGCCGGCTGCGGCGGGCGACGAGACACGGCCGCGCGCCGTTCTCCGCGAGCAGGGCGGCGGTTTCCAGGGCCGCCTGGCCGGCGCCGAGCACGGCGACCTCCCGGCCGGCGAACCGGGACAGGTCGCGGTGCCCGCTGCTGTGCGAATAGTGGCCGGGCGGGAGCTCCCGCAGCGCCTCGGGGTGGTTCACGAAGGGCATCACCCCGACCGCGAGGGCCACCGTGCGGGCGAGCAGGGGCGGCCCTTCGGCGGTGCGGATCCGAAAGGCCTCGCCCTGCGGGGTGACTTCGGTGACGGTGACCTCCTCCACCTCGGGCGCGGCGTGCCGGGCGAACCACATCCCGTAGGAGCTGAACGTGCCGATCGGCAGCGGAGTGCCGTGTTCCGCGGTGATCCCGCGGGTGGCGCAGTAGTCGGCGAGGGTGTGCCGTCCGCCCGGCGCGGACAGGTTGGACGACCAGGGCTCCGACTTGAGGTACATACCGTCGGGCATGTGGTCCCGCCACGAGGCCATGGGCCGGCCGAGCAGCCGTACTCCGAGCCCGGCACCCGCCGCGTGGGCCGCGATCGACAACCCGTACGGGCCCGCGCCGATCACTACGAGATCGTCCATCCGCGTCACGGCCATCCCTCCACTCTCACGTTCAACAGGTCACCGTCGCCGCTCATCCGCTGCGGCCGCGGCCGGGCGGGCCCTGCCCGGTCACCGGGTGACCAGCTCGTCCGGTTCGGACGCGGCGGGGGGTGTCGGCGGGGGCGGTGGGGGCGGGGGCGGTGGGGGCGGCGGCTCGGCCAGGTCGCGGCCGCGCTGGCGGGGGGCGCGCACCACGGCGCGGGCCGTGCGCCGGCCGTGCGCCGGTACCCCGCGCAGCGCCCGGGCGCCCTTGTCCGCGCCCCGCCCCAGGAAGGCGGCGAGCATCGCCAGGAACGGCCGCAGGTCGTCGGCGGCGAACCACGCGGCCTCCACCCGCCCCCGCTCCCCCCGCGACACCACCCGCACAGGCCCGGGCCGCACGCCCGGCGACTCCACGCGCCGCTCGACGGGTTCACCGGGGCCCGAACCCGAACCCGAACCGAAGCCGGAGCCGGAGCCGAAGGCCGAGCCAGGCCCGGAGCCGACACCGGAGCCCAAGCCGGACCCGGAGCCCGAGCCGAAGGCCGAGCCAGGCCCGGAGCCGACACCGGAGCCCAAGCCGGACCCGGAGCCCAAGCCGGACCCGGAGCCCAAGCCGGAGCCAGGACCGGAGCCCGAGCCCAATCCAGGCCCGGAGCCCAAGCCAGACCCGGAGCCCGAGCCGGGGGCCGGGTTCGGGTTCGGGCGGCGGCCAGCCGGGACGGACGGTACTCCCTGATCCGGAGCGGGCGGCGCCTCCCGTTTGCGGCCCGGCAGGGCGCCGGGCTCGCGGCGGAACGGGAGTTGACGCCCCCGTACCGCCGCCAGCAGCGCGTAGTTCTCCGCGACGAACACCCGCCCCGGCCCGCCCGACGGCTCCGGGACCCGTTGCCCCGTCAGGTCCAGGTACATCGCCTGTACGACGTCCAGCCCGCCCGCGTCCGTGAAGAGCCGGAACTGCGCCCCGGGGCGGGGGTTGAAGTCCACCAGCCGGAAGCACCCCCGCTCGTCCCGGCGGAAGTCGAGGTCCAGGATCCCCTGGTAGCCCAGCTGTTCGGCGATCCGCAGCCCCGCCTCCTCCACCGCGGGATCCGGCAGCCACCGCCCCACGGCCGTCAGCCCCGTCCGCACCGGCCAGGACAGCTCCTTGCGCCCCGACCCCGCGAGCAGCGGATGCCCGCCCCGCGTGAAGGCGCCGTGGAAGAACCAGTCGGTGTCCGCCCCCGCCGGCAGGAACCGCTGGAGCAGCAGCCGGCTCCCGGCCTCGGCGGAACGGTCGTACAGCCGCCGTGCCTCGGCGGCGGTGAGCACGAGGGTGGTGCTGCGCAGGCCCGTGCCCGACGGCAGCAGCCAAGGCCGGCTCCACTTCGCCACCGCCGGCAGCCCCAGCCGCCACGCGGCCTCCGCCGCCTCGGCCCCGCTCGACGGGATCACCGTCTCCGGGTGCGGGATGTCCCACCGCGCGCACAGCCGGGACAGCTCCGCCTTGTCGGCCACCCGCGCGGGCAGCCCGTCCGGCTGATGGGGAATCCGGAACCGGTCCCCGAGCATCGGCGCGATCCGCGCGACCGCGATCGCGCTCAGGTCGTCCATCGCGACCAGAACCGCCGGGCGCCCGATGCGCTCCGAGACCCCGGTCAGGCACTCCAGCAGCGCCTCCGGCGCCTCGGGATCCACCCCTCCGTCAGGAACGGGGTGCACGGCGCGCAGATATCGCGAACGCCCCATGGGACCTCCCCCGGCCTCGACGACGGCATGGACCTCCACGCCCTTGCGCCCAAGGGATCTGACGGCGCCGAGGGTTCCGTGGTGGAACGGATTCCGATCGAGTCTGAGCAGAACTGCAGGCACAAGGTTGCCGAACGCGTGCATGGGAACGGTGTCTTTCACCTAGTCGGACCAAGCGGGGATGGTGCGCACCTGCGAATGGCCTATGCAGCGGTCAACGGACAGGCCATTCGTCAGATCTGATGTCTAACCTCTTTGGTAAGCACACCGATTCGGGAAAGCTCGGGAGACGCCATGCCCAGACCAGGCCGCCGACTGGCGAGCACCTGCATCGGTACGGTCACGGCCGGACTGCTTGCTACCGGCGCCGCCCTCGCGGCGCCCGAGGACGACCAGCCCCAGGGCTCCGACATCGCCATGGGCGCCTATCTCGACTACGGGCCGCCCGGGGTCGCCCGGATCCCGTACCTGTCGCGCTGGCTGGGCGGCAAGGAGATCCGGGTCGGCCACACCTATCTGCCCGGCGACCGGTGGGCCGGCATCGAGGGACGCGTCAGCTTCCTCGAGGACTGGGCGGAGTGGCGCCAGGAGAAGGACGACCGGATGTTCGTCCTGAACGTCCCCATGCAGGCGCACAACGAGGACCGGGTGCCGGACTACCAGGTGGCCCAGCTGATCAGGGCGGGCGCGGAGGGCGCGTACGACCGGCACTTCACGAGGCTGGCCGAGCGCCTGGTGGAGCTGGGCGTCCCGGACACGGTGATCGTGCTCGGCTGGGAGATGAACGGCGTCACGTACACCCATCGCTGCGCGCCGGACCCGGAGAACTGGAAGGCGTACTGGAGGCGCATCGTCAACGCGATGCGCGCCGTGCCCGGGCAGGAGTTCAAGTTCGACTTCGCCCCGAACCGGGGTTCGGACGCGATCGGCTGGACCAGGTGCTACCCGGGCGACGACGTGGTCGACGTCGTCGGAATGGATTCGTACGACCAGGCTCCGGGCCGGACCTTCGACGACCAGGTCACCCAGCCGTACGGGCTCCAGGACCATGTCGACTTCGCGAAGGCGCACGGCAAAGAGATCTCGTACCCGGAGTGGGGGCTGTTCCGGCGCGGGGACAATCCGGAGTACGTACGGCGCATGCTGAAGTGGATCGAGCAGCACAAGCCGCTCTACCACACCCTCACCGACTACTGCCCGCACGGCGTGTGGCAGTGCAAGGCGAACCCGGAGTCCGCGAAGGCCTTCCGCGCCGCGCTGACCCCGGAGAGGCCCGGCCCGGTGATCCCGACGCCGGTGGTGCCGACGCCGGTCATCCCGACCCCGGTCATCCCCACGCCGGTCATCCCGACGCCCGTGGTTCCGACCCCGCAGATCCCGACGCCCGAGATCCCGACGCCGCAGATCCCGACGCCCTCGCCGGTGATCCCGACGCCCGAGATCCCGCTCCCGGTCACCCCGAGCCCGCTGGTCCCCAGCCCGGAGATCCCGGCCCCGGCCAGCCCGAGCCCGGTCAAGCCCAGCCCGGAGATCCCGGCGCCGGCCAGCCCCAGCCCGGTAAAGCCGAGCCCGGTGAAGCCGAGCCCCGAGCCCAGCCCGCTGGTGCCGAGTCCCGAGGTCCCGGCGCCCGTGCCCTCGCCGGTGGCACCGAGTCCGAGTCCGACCCCGAGCCCGGTCACACCGAAGCCGCAGCCCGAGCCGGCCAAGCCTCTGCCCGTCCCGAACAGCACGCAGTGGTGCGTGCCGCTCAACTTCGGCGAGTGGCTCTCCAAGCTGGTCGGCAAGCAGTCCTTCTGCATTGAGCTCGGCTGGGCCAAGGCCTCCGATTTCTGGCCGTTCTAGGCGCGGCCAGCGCACCGGCACCGGTCGGGTCATCGCACGCGCAGTTCGTTCAGCCGCGCCCGCCAGTCCCTGGCGGCCGGCAGCGCCTCGCGCAGCACGTCCACCGCCCGCTCACGCCCCGTCACCTGCGACTCGTGCAGCCGCAGCAGGGGCGTGAGCGCGGTCGTGGCCAGCAGGAACCGCTGGTTGACGACCGTGTCGGGCCGCCAGTGGTTCTTGTACGGCTCGTTGCCGCGCAAGAAGCTCACCACCGGGTGGCCCTCCGCGAGGGCCCGGCCCGCCTCGTAACGCAGCAGCAGCGTCGTCACGTCCACCTTCCGCGCCCGCAGGTCCGGGTCGGCCCCGTACAGGTAGCCCCCGCTCAGCGCGGCCGACAGCAGCGTGACGTTGGCGGCGACCACCTTCCCGTCGAGCCGGAACTCCGTGAGCCGCCCTTCCCCGGCCCGCACCATCCGCCGGGTGGCCCGGGTCAGGTGCTCGGCGAACCGGGGCTTGAGGTGCTCGGGGGTCACCCCGCGGCCGCGCCACTGCTTCTCGTGCAGCCGCAGCAGCGTGCGTACCGCGCGCGGTACCTCTTGCTCGGTGACCTCGCGCTCCTCGATCCCTGCCGCGTCGGTCTTGCGCAGCTTGGCCCGTACCCGCTGGCCGCCCGAGGCCGGCATCCGCTTGACCAGCTCGTCGAACGGCAGCGCGGGCAGCTCCATACAGGTGGAGTCGGCCAGCCTGGTGCGGACCCCGGGCCATGCCTCGAACACCGCCTCGGCGGCGGCCCCGGGGCGTACCTCGCGCAAGTCGACCACCGCGCCGCGGGCGGCCCGGTGCAGGCCTCGGGCCAGGGCCGGGACGACCTGGTCGGCGTGCTCCGCGGCCACGAGCACGTCGAAGTAGTCGGTGATTCCGCCGCCGAGCGGCACGAGCAGCGGCAGCGGCCGGTGTACGAGCATCAGCGCGGCCGCGCCGACCAGCTCGTCGCCGCGCCGCACGAGGACGATCCGGAGCCGGCCGTCCTTCCCGTAGGACAGCCACCAGGAGTGCAGCCAGGCGTGGTTCTGGAACGGGGTGGCGGTGGGGCAGTCGCGGACGAGCCGGTTCCACGGCTCCTCCAGCGTGGCGAACTGCCGGGGATCGCGGCACAGGGTCACCGACAGGGCCCCGGCGGAGCCCGTCGTCATCGCGCGGACTCCTTCTCCTTGGCCTCGGCGTGCTCACCCTGGGCGGGCAGCGAGGCGAACTCGCCGGCCACCGCGTCGACGGCGGCGTCCTCACGCTCCTCGCGCTCCTCGCGCCGCCGCGCGGGCCTCGCCAGCAGCCACAGCCCGCCGAGCAGCCCACCGGCGCACAGGCCGACGGCCCCGCTGATCGGCGCGGACGGCGAGGAGGGGTCGCTCGGCGCGACGGCCTGGTTGAACAGCAGCAACTGCACACCGGTGTTCTTGGCGCCCTGATTGCTGCTCAGCGACAGGGCGTCGGCGACCGCGTTGGCGATGTCGGCGGCCTCGCTCGGGCTCTTCGCCGTCCCCGTGATGGCGATCATCGGCGACTCGGGGGACGTCTCGGCGCGCACCTGGGTCCGCAGCTTCTGGACGGCGATGCCCGCGCGGGGCTGGGCGTACGCGAGGGTGGAGCTGCTGGTGGCGATGCGGGCGTAGGCCTGGGCGAAGCCGAGGGCGGTGGCCGGCTCGGTGGTGTCGTCCGGGACGGCGACGACGTAGCTGGTGGCGGCGTACTCGGGTGCCTTGAGCACCCCGTACGCCCCGCCCGCGGCCAGCCCGAGCAGGGCGGCGACGGGCAGCGGCCACCACGCGGGCGGCGGCAGGAACCGCACCCGGCGGCGGTGGTCGGACTTCTTCTGGTCTGCGGTGTCGGCCATGAGCGTGCTCACTTCCTGGGTGGAGAGGGCGTTCCTTCGGGTCCCAACCGGGGACCCCTGCGGGGGTGGATCAGCCGGGTTCGCCCGCGGCCATCCGGTCGGCTCCGGGCCCCCCGGCCCCCGGCGGGCCGGGCGGCCGGGCCGCGATGGCGCCGGGCGTTCCCAGCCCCGCGAGGGGACTCCGCCCGGCGGCGGCCGGAGGAATTCGAGGCGTCGAGTCCGGGTCGGAACCGACCGGATCAACGACGGAGCCCGCCCGGTCCGGGGCGGCGGCCCGGGCGGGGGCGGGGGCGGAGCCGGCCCGGTCCGGGGCGGCGGCCCGGGCGGGGGCGGAGCCGGCCCGGTCCGGGGCGGCGGCCCGGGCGGGGGCGGAGCCGGCCCGGTCCGGGGCGGCGGCCCGGGCGGGGGCGGAGTCGGCCCGGGGTGCGGTCACTGGCGCGGCCAGCGCAAGGGCGTAGACGCCCAGGAGCCGTTCCGCACTGCGGGCGATGTCGTAGCGGCGGACCACGGGCGGCGGCGGCAGGCGGCGCGCGCCCGCCTCCATGTGGCCACGCAGGGCCGCGGCCAGTTCCTCCGTGCCCGTGCCGATCCGCCGCGCGCCCGGGGCCTGGGCCGCGGGCAGGTCGTCGATCGCCGGGCAGGTGACGTGCAGCACGGGCAGCCCGGCGGCCAGGGCTTCGACCACCGCCAGGCCGAACGCCTCCTCCCGCGACGGGGACACGAAGACGTCCATGGCGGCGAGCAGCGCGGGGATCCCCGGCGTGCGCCCGTCCGCGCTGTCGCCCAGCGGATCCCGCTCGCCGAGCAGGTGGATCCGGCTCTGCGCGCCGAGCTCGGCGGCGAGCCGGCGGAGCGAGGCGCGCTCGGGCCCGTCCCCCGCCAGCAGCAGATGCGCGCCCGGCAGCGCGGCGACCGCCCGCACCAGTACGTCGAACCGCTTCCCCGGCACCAGCCGCCCCACGCCGCCGACCACGAACGCGCGCTCCGGCAGCCCGGTCCGGGCCCGCGTGGACCGGCGTACCCCCTCGTCGAAGCGGAACCGCACGGCCTCGATCCCGTTCGGTACGACATGCACCCGCGCGGCGGGCACCCCCCACCCCTCCAGTCGCGCCGCCACCGTGTCGGAGACGGCCACCGTCGCCGCGCCCAGCCGCTCACTGGCCAGGTACAGGGCCCGGACCCGGCCCGACAACGGGCGGCCCTCGATCTCGCCCTCCCCGAGCGAGTGCTCGGTGGCCACCGTGGTGCCCACCCCGGCGAGGCGGGCGGCGAGGCGGCCGTACACACAGGCCCGGTACAAGTGGGTGTGCACCAGGTCGTAGCGGCCGTGCCGGATGAACCGCACCAGCCTCGGCAGGGCGCCCAGGTCCCGGTTCCCCCGCATCCCGAGGTGCACCACCCGCACCCCGTCGGCCCGCAGCCCCTCGGCCACCGGCCCGGGGTTCGTCAGCGTCAGCACGTCGCACTGCATCGGCATGTGCCGCAGCAGCAGCCGCAGTTGCTGCTCGGCGCCGCCGACGCCCAGCCCCGTGATGATGTGCAGCGCCTTCACCACCGCACCCCCCGCGCCAGCTCCCGCGCCTGGTGGCGCAGCTGCTTGACGCGCAGCCGCCGCCCTCCGTCGGCCTGGCTGATGTGCGTACGCGGCATGGCGTGCGGGCCTGCCAGCCGCCCGGGGTCGATGGCGCAGGCGTACCCGTACCCGACGGCCCGCGTCGCGGCGACCACCCGGGCGTCGAGATGCCCGTACGGGTAGCAGAATCCCTCCGGCAGCGTTCCCGTCAGCTCGCGCAGCAGCTCGCGGCTGCCGCGCAGCTCCTGCTGGAGCACGTCGTCGGCGGTCGCGGTGAGGTCCTGGTGGAGCAGTCCGTGCGAGCCGATCTCCTGCCCGGCGGCCGCGACTTCGCGGATGCCCTCGGCGGTGAGCAGGGACTTGCGCGGCCCCAGCGGGTCCCACACGTTGTCCACCCCGAGCCGCCCCGGCAGCACGAACAGCGTGGACGTGCAGTCGTAGCGGTGCAGCAGGGGCAGCGCCCGGGTCAGGTAGTCGGTGTAGCCGTCGTCGAAGGTGAGCCCGACGAGCCCGGCCCCCCGCCCGGCCGCGCGGGCCCGCAGCAGCTCGCCGACCGACACCCCGCGCAGGCCCCGGGAGCGCAGCCACAGCAGGTGGGCCTCCAGGACGTGCGGGGTGACGGTGATGCCGTACGGGTCCTCGGCGGGGTCGGTGAACTCGGCGACCGAGTGGTACATCAGGACCCACGGCGAAGCGGTCCGGCGGGCGGGAACCCGCGCGGCGGCGGGCGCCGTGTCGGTGTCAGCGGACATTGCGGAACCTCTGGGTGAGCTGGGAGGAGAGCTGGGAGATCTGGGCGGGCAGGGCGGTGACTTCGAGCGCGCGTATGGCCGTCCCGGCGGCGCCGAACATGGCCGGGACCAGCAGGCAGCCGAGCGCGGCGCTGAGCAGCGGGTCGGGGATCATCGGCCCGGCGATCCAGCCGGTGACACAGGCGGCGAGGGCGGAGACCGCCAGCCGGCCGATGCTCACGGCCACCCGGCGGACCTGGATGGGGATGATCCGGGAGCCGAGTCCGGTGAGCAGCAGGACGGCGGTGGTCGAGATGCCGGCCGCGTTGGCGCCGGCGATGCCGTACGTGCCCCACCAGCGGACGGCGAAGGCCCCGGCCACGATGTTGACGAGCAGTCCGGCGCCCATCGCGAGCGCCGGGAACCAGGTGGGCCGGGCGGTCGAGAAGAAGGGCCGGCTGAGCGCCCCGACGAGGCAGTGGCCGAGGAGCCCGATTCCGTAGACCCGCATGACGGAGGCGGTGGCGAGGGTGTCCCGGTGGGTGAAGGCACCGCGCTCGAAGAGGACTTCGATGATCTGGGGCGCGTACCCGATGACGAGCGCGCTGCCCATCAGGACGGCGAGGGAGGCGAGCGCGAGGTCCTGCTCGACGCGCCGCCGGGCCTTTTCCCGCTCTCCGCCGGCCATGGCCTGGGCCACCACGGGGAAGGTGACGGTGCAGATCATCAGTGACAGCACCATCGGCATCTGCGCGACCTTCTGCGCGTAGTTGAGGTGCGAGATGGCGCCGGGCGGCAGGGAGGCGGCGAGGAACCGCTCCACCAGGACCTGGGACTGCCGGAACACGGCGAAGAAGATCACTGGAGCGATCAGCCCGAAGGCGATCAGGGTGGGCCGGTCCCGGTCGCGCTGGCTGCGCGGTGCGAGTTTGGCGCGGGGCGGGCCGAAGCCCACGTTCCTGATGAACGCGGGCAGTTGGACCAGCACCATCAGCAGCCCGCCGACGGCGACTCCGGCGGCGGCGGCGCGCACCCCCCATACGGCGTGCAGGGCCACCATCGCCCCGATGATCCCGACGTTGTACGACACGTAGATGGCGGCGGGCGGCAGGAAGGAGCGGTGCGCCCGCAGCGCGGCGCTGAAGTAGCCCGCGATCCCGAAGGAGAGCACGGTCAGGGCGGTCAGCCTGGTGCACTCGACGGCCAGTGCGGGGTCCGGCAGTCCGGGCGCGAGCACACCGACGACGAGCGGCGCGGCGACGATCAGTACGGCCGCCACCGCGGCCAGGAACGCCGCCAGTCGCGGCAGGGTCGCCCCCACGAGCAGCCGTACGGGGTCCTGCGCGCGGGCCTGCCTGCGGGTGAGCCCGGCCCTGCTGGCCGCGCGCCGGGCCAGGGCGTGGCTGAACGCGGGCACCATCAGCAGCGCCATGGCGTCCTCGATCAGCAGCGTCGAGGCCATCTCGGGCACGGTCCAGGCGATCAGGAAGGCATCGCTGTCGTGCCCCGCGCCGAAGAGGTGCGCGATGGTCTGGTCCCGCACCAGCCCGAACACCGCCCCGGCGGCGGTCAGCCCGGCGGTGACGGCGGCGGCCTTGGCAAGAACCCGCCCGAGCGGCGCCGGCCCACTCCCGCCGGCCCCACCGGCCGAGTCCCCCCGCCGCGGCCCATTCCCGCCGCCACCACCGGGCGCGTCAGTCAGCCCCGACACCCCGGCAGCCCCATGCGGCCCGTGCCCTCCGGCACTACCGGGCCCGTCAGCCAGCCCCGACACCCCGGCAGCCCCATGCGGCCCGTGCCCTCCGGCACTACCGGGCCCGTCAGCCAGCCCCGGCACCCCGGCAGCCCGCCGCGGCCCGCTCCCGTCGGCACTACCGGGCCCGTCAGCCAGCCCCGGCAACCCGGCAGCCCGACCCGGCCCGCTCCCCCCAGCACTACCGGGCCCGTCAGCCAGCCCCGGCACCCCGGCAGCCCGCCGCGGCCCGCTCCCGCCAGCACTACCGGGCGCCTCGGGCAGCCCCGGCACCCCGGCACCCCGCCGCCCGGCCCGAACCGGCCCGCCGAGCCCGGCCTCCGGCGCGAAGCCGGTGCCACCCCCGCGGCGCGAAAAACACCGCCCACGCCCTGCGGCAGCCATCGCCGGCACAGCCGGAGCAGCGCCCGGCCCCACAACGGGAGGCCGCGAAACCTCGGCGGAACCGACGCCCCCCTCCGCGGACGGCCCAACAACGGGCGGGCGCGAAACCTCGGCGGAACCGACGCCCCCCTCCGCGGTCGGCCGCACAACAGGGGGCCGCAAGGCCTCGCCGGGACGGACGGGCCCGTCCGCGGACGGCCCCACTACAGGAGGCCGCGAAACCTCGCCGGGCCCGACGGGCCCGTCCGAGCCGGTCGGCCCCGCAACGGGAGGCCGGGAAGTCTCGCCGGCCCCGTCCGCCCTCGACGCCCGGGCCTCGACGCCCGCTCCGGACGCGTCGGCTCCGGCGGAGGCGTCCACACCCGCCGCCAACGGCGACCGGCCCGCTCGGGCCGGTCTCCTGGGGCGCTGCCCCATACCCCGCGCCTCAAGCGCCGGCGAGGCTGAAAAGTCCCGCGAGGCACCGGCGTCGGGACGACTCGCCCCCGCGCCGGTCCCTGGCGTCGCTTCCCCGGCGGAGCCGAAGCCGATCCACGGCTCGAACGGCATGGAGCCACCGAAACGGTCCGGGGAGGCACCGGCATCGGGCCCACTCGCCCGCCCGCCGGACCCAGGCGCCGGCTCCCCGGCGGAGCCGAACCCAGTCCCCGCCGCGAACGGCACCGAGCCACCCGAACGACCCCGGGAAGCACCGGCATCGGGCCCACTCGCCCGCCCGCCGGACCCAGGCGTCGCCTCCCCGGCGGAGCCGAAGCCGATCCACGGCTCGAACGGCACGGGGCCACCCGAGCCCAGGGCGATCCCCGGCTCGAACGGAACGGAGCCACCCGAGCCCAAGACGATCCCCGACATGGGCGGCACGGGGCCGCCCGAGGCCAGGGCGATCCCCGGCTCGAACGGAACGGGGCCATCCGAGCCGACCCCCGACGCGGACGCGGACGCGGACGGCACAGGACCGCCCGAGCCCGAGACGACCCCCGGCCCGAACGATGCGGGGCCGCCGGGCGGGGCGGGAGTTGCGGCCACCTCGCCAGAGGCAAGCACCGGGCCCGCCGGGTCGGGAGGACGGCCCGCGGCCGCGGCGAGGTCAGTCGCCGCGGCCACGGGCCGCCAACGCGTCGTGTCGGTCACCGGCCGGCCGGCCCCTCAGGGCCCAGCCGGCCTGGACCGGCACCGGCACCGGCACCGGCACCCGAAGCCACACCGGCACCCACACTCACACGGGCTCCCACAGCGGCAGCGGAACCGGCACCCACAGCGGCAGCGGCACCTCCCGTACCCCCGTCCCCCGGCGACGGCAGGGCCCACCACGCCGCGAGTCCGATGATCACCCCGGTCAGGACGGTGGACGGGCCCCCGATGTCCGCGTAGAGGAAGTCGGTCAGCTGCCACACGAACATCCCGATCGCGACCAGCCCGCAGTCCCGGATCCCCCGCGCGGCCCCGTCCGAGGCGTAGCGCCGGATCCCCGCCACCAGCAGCGCGGCCCAGCCGCCCGCCAGCGCCGTCAGCCCGATCAGGCCCTGCTCGCTGAGGATCAGCAGGTACATGTTGTGCGGGGACAGCAGCGGCTGGCGGATGTACGCCTGCCCCGCGCCCCCGGTGTCGCTGCCCGAGGACAGCGCCAGCGAGGAGTGCCCGTCCCGGTGCGCCGGGAAGCCCTTCAGGCCCACCCCGGCGGCCGGCCGCTCGCGCCACATCGACTCGGCGGCGGCCCACATCGTGTAGCGGTCGGTCACCGACTGGTCGGGGGCGTCGGAGATCTGGGTGATCGAGGTCAGCCGCTCCACCACCATCTCGGAGCCGACCCCGAGCCCGCCCACCAGCACCACACCCGCCGCGCCCAGCGCCACGAGCACCTTCAGCGCCCGCCGGATCCCGGCCAGCCCCATCACCAGCACGGCCGCGCCCAAGGTGGCGATCCACGAGCCCCGGCTGAACGACAGCACCAGCGGCACCACCAGCACCAGCGCGCAGGCCCCCGAGATCCGCCGGACCCGCCTCGGCAGCCCCGGCGCCAGCGCCGCGGCCGTCGCGACGACCAGGCCGTACGCCACGACCGTGGCCATGCCCATCACGTCGCCGGGGCCGAAGGTGCCCACGGCCCGGATGTCCGCGCCCTGGTACGAGGCCCCGGTGTGGGTCACGTACTGCAGCACGCCCACCGCGCCCTGGAACACCGCCAGGACCACGAAGCACCCGCCGGCCAGCCGGAACTCCCGCGCGTCCCGCACCAGCAGCACGACCGCCGCCGGGACCAGCACGAACACCTGGAGGTAGCGCACGAACCCCGGCAGGGCCGCGTACGGATCCCCCGCCGTCGCCGTCGCCACCGCGAGCCCGACGGCGGGCAGCCCCAGCAGCAGCGCGCCCAGCGGGGTCAGCGCCCGCACCCGGCCCCGTAGCGCCTGGATCGCGCACACGAACACCAGCAGCAGCGACGCCGCGTCCGCCGGGCCGACCTTCCCGGACGCCGTGGCGTCACCGGCCGGGACCGGGGCGAGAAGCATCAGGACGGTCGCGGCGAGCGGCAGCAGCGGCCAGTGCCGGCGCAGCCCTCCCGCGAGATCGGGCCGGGCCCAATTCCCGTAAACCGCAAGGCTCATGATCAGCTCCCCCCGAGCCGGAAACGGAAGAACGAGGCCGCCGTGCGGGCCAGGATCCACAGGTCCTGCCACAGCGACCACGTGTCGATGTAGTGGTTGTCGAAGCGCGCCCGGTCCTCGATCGAGGTGTCCCCGCGCAGGCCGTTGATCTGGGCGAGCCCGGTGATACCTACGGGCATCCGGTGCCGTGCGTCGTAGCCGGGGTGAACGCTGCTGAACTTGGCGACGAAGAAGGGCCGTTCGGGACGCGGACCGACCAGGCTCATGTCACCCCGTACGACGTTCCACAGCTGCGGCAGCTCGTCCAGGGAGGACTTCCGCAGGAAGGAGCCGACCGGGCTCATCCCGTTGTCGCCCGCGACCGTCCACCGGGTGGCGGACTCGTGTTCGTCGGCGCGCAGGGTGCGGAACTTCAGCAGGGTGAACGGGCGCCCGTAGAGGCCGACCCGCTCCTGCCGGAAGATCACCCCCGGCCCGTCGGAGAGCCGTACGGCCAGTGCGCAGACGCCCATCACGGGTGCGGCGGCGATCAGCGCGACCGCGGCCAGCACCCCGTCGATGACCCGCTTGGCCAACCGCTCCAACGGCCGGACCGGGCGCGGCAGCAGCGGCTGGACGGCGTACCCCCACAGCTGGTCGGCGGGCTGCGCCACCCGCATGCCGGTGACCTTGGCGGTCCCGGCCGGGTCGGCGAGCCAGAGCCGGCAGCCGTGGTCGTGGAAGAGGCGGACCAGCGAGGCGGTGCGCTCGTCGGCCTCAGGCGGGCGGGTGAACACCGCGTGCCGGACCGAGTTCTGGATGACCGCGCGGCGGATGTCCTCGTGGGTGGCGAGCACCGGCACCTGACCGCCGTCCCCGTCGGCGGTAGATCCGGTGTCGGCGATTCCGACCGGGCGCAGCCCGTACTCGCGGCGCCCGTGCAGCGCGGCGGCGACGGCGCTCGCGCCCTCGCCGGGCCCGACGACCAGCGCCGAGCAGGGCCTGCGGACGGCGGAGCGGCGACGGAGCCGGTTCACGGACCCGCGTCCCGCGCACGCCAGTACGACCTGGAGGCAGATAGCACTGAGCAGCACGCCCCAGCCCATCGCCACGTCCGGCCGGACGGCGGCCACGACGGCGGCGGCCCCGCACCACAACGCGGCGGCCCGCCCGGCCAGCGCGGGCAGTTCAAGCAGCGCGGAGGGCGCGAGCCGCGGCCGGTACAGCCCGGCCTGCGCGTGCAGCGCGGCGAGGAATACGGCGATCAGCCCGGCCGCCCCGCCCTGCAGGCCCAGCCCGGGCACGGCCGCGGCGGTGAGGACGACGGCCAGCGCGTCGGCGGTCAGCAGCGGGAGGACCCCGTCGCGGCGGCGGACCCGGCGCGGCCGGACGGCGGCCCTGGCCTGGTAGGCCCTGGGCCCGCGCGGGGGGTGGATGGCGGTCACGGAACGGCGGACGGCGGTGGTGCCGGTACTGCCGCCGGCGGGCCCCGTGCCGCCCTGCCCGTGCCGGGCGGGTGCGCTGTCCATCGTCATCGGCTGATGCGCTCCTGTTTCAAGGGCCGGGGCCTGCCCAGCAGTTCGTGGTACAGACCGGTGACCGCGTCCGTGGTCCGCCGCACGTCGAAGTCGGTCCGGGCGTGTTGCCGGGCCTGCTCTCCGAGTTCGGTGAGCAGCCGCGGTTCGGTGAGCAGCCGCCCCAGGCCCTCGGCCAGCGCCGTCGGGTCCTCCGGCGGGACCAGGCACAGGCGTGCCTGGCCGGGCGGCAGGCTCTCCCGGGCGCCGCTGACGTCGGAGACCAGGACCGGGCGGCCACAGGCCATGGCTTCGAGCGGGGCGAGCGCCATGCCTTCCCACCGCGACGGCAGTACAACGAGATCGGCGGCCCGAAGCCACGGCCGGATGTCGGCGGCGGCACCGGCGAAGTGCACCCCGGGCGGGGCGAGGCGGCGCAGCCGTTCGGTGTCGGGCCCGTCGCCGACCAGGGCCAGGCGGGCGTCCGGGACCGTGCCCAGCAGCTCCTGCCAGGCCCGCAGCAGGATGTCCTGGCCCTTCTGGTGGCAGAGCCGGCCGACGCACACGGCGAGTGGGCCGTCGCCCCGCAGGCCCGCGGGCAGGGGAAGTCCGGCGCGCGCCAGGGCCCGGTCGTGATCCCGGTCCGGCCCGCCGGGGCGGAAGTGGTCCAGGTCCACGCCGTTGCGGATCACCGCCCAGCGGGCGGTGATCCCCTCGGTCTCGCCGGCCCGGCGTTCGGCCTCGCTGACGCACAGCACCCGGTCGGCCCAGCGGGCCGCGTACCGCTCCCAGCGCAGCGCGAGGGCGGCCGTCGCCCCGCCGACGGCGTCGAAGGACCAGGCGTGCGGCTGGAAGACGGTGGGCACGGCCCCGCGCACGGCGAGCCGGCCCGCCAGCCCGGCCTTGGCGCTGTGGGCGTGCAGGACGTCGGGCCGGACCCGGCGGATCAGCCGCCGGGCGCCGGGCACTTCGGAGGCCAGCCCCGGCCCGGGGGCGCGTCCGGCCCGCCAGGTGAGCACCTCGGCCCCGGCCTCCCGGGCGGCGTCGGCGAGCTGTCCGCCGGGCGGGCAGCCGACGACGGTCCGCAGTCCGGCGGCGGACTGTGCGCGGACGAGGTCGACGACGACCCGTGCGACACCGCCGTCCACGGGCTGGACGAGGTGGAGGACGGTCAGGGGCTGTGCGTTGGCAGGCAGCGCGTTCGAAGGCTGTACCGCCGAGGGCAGTACGTTCGAAGGCTGTGCCACAGAGGACTGGGCCGGCGGGGACTGGGCCGGCGGGGACTCGGCCACAGAGGGCTGGGCCGTCGAAGAACGGACTGTCGAGCGAGTTGTCGACACGTGGAGTGATCTCCTACGTTCAGCGGCGCGCGTCTGTCTGAACGAAGAGCACACCGAGGAAATTGCCTTGGCTTTCGCCCGCGAACTTGAAGCTCAGGCTGCGGGCGCCACCGGACAGGGCGGGGCTCAGATCGAACACGTCCGCGTCATATCCGAGGTTATTCATGTGTTCGGGCTGGCGCGCGAACGAGGGATGTCCGAATTCCGTGATCGTGGAATTCATAACATCATTAAAAGGATTTTCTGCATCGCTGAGGCTCAGCCGGCGGCCGCTGTCCGCGGTTACCGTGAGTGAGTCCCCGAGGGTCCCGCGGTCTCCGTCGTAGGCGACCACGCCGACCTTCCCCGAGGACCCCGCCGCCGCGGCCAGGCCGGTCACCTCGACCGTTTCGCCCGCCTCCTCGCCGGCGCCGGCGGCCAGCCCCTCGAAGCCGTCCCACAGCGAGACCCTGCGAAGCGGCTCCTGCGGGTGCTCGTAGGCCACGACCAGCGTCCAGCCGCCCCAGGCACCCACCTCCGAGTGACCCATGGCGATGTTGAGCTGGGCGACCGTCCACATGCCGGCGCCGCCCTTGCGGACCAGCGGGGTCACATCGGCCGAGGCCTGGTAGGCGTCGCTGCCCGCATCGCTGCGGTGGCCGATCACCGTGTCGGCCAGCACTTCCTTGTACGCGCCGGCCGGCTCGGCGACCAGCACCCGGCCGTTGTCCTCGGGCGGCTTCTGCTCACCCACCCGGAGGTTGCCGCCCCAGTAGAGCCTGGCGTACGAGACCTTCGCACCCTGCGGGACCTTGAGCTCGGCCCGGGTGGAGTTGTAGGTGTCGGGGTCCTTGTCGACCTCGCTGTAGAACATCTCGAAGTCGCTGTTGACCCCGGGCGCGCCCCGCTTGACCTCGGCACACGGCTCGGCCTCCGGGGACACCTCCTTGCGGCAGCTGATGCTCGAGTTGGAGGCCCGGACGAGCCCGCCGTGCTGCACGGCCTGATAGCGCTGGGTGAACGGGACGCGGGGCAATTCGCGCGTCCCCACAGGTGGCGAGGCCCCCGCGACGGGGACGTTCGCGGAAAGGATGAGGCAGGACAGCAGACCGAGCGTGCCGAGGATTCTGCGGGAGGAACCCATACCCTGTCTCCAATTTCGATCAAGGGGACAAAACAGGAGTGAACTTTGTCAGAAAACGGGCTGGAAATCACGTCGGACTCGCTCGTACGGCCTTTTGGGCGATAGCACGCACCCCTGGAGTGGGCGGGTCGTTATGTGGTTGCACCATTGTTCAAACCGAAAGAAAAAACGGAGATGCAGAAGAGGCTGATGCGCGGCACCACCCTGGCCGTCGCGTGCGCTGCGATGCTGATGGGCGGCGCGGGCCTCGCCTCCGCGAACGGTGGCGACGGCGCGACGGCAGAGGGCTTCGCGGCCGAGTCCCCCGGTGCCTGAGCGGCAACCTGCTCCAGGTCCCGGTGCACGTCCCGGTGCACGTCTGCGGCAACACCGTGAACATCATCGCCCTGCTGAACCCGGCGTTCGTCAATCACTGCATCAACGCCTGACGTCAGCACGATCGTCAACCGTGCTGCCCGAAACTTCGGCATTCGAGTGAAGTCACGCAACCCGAGCCAGGGCCGTGGCGTTGATCCGGGTGCTTCAGTGCCGGGCAATCCTGCAAAAAAGGGACGACAATGATCAAGAAGATGATGGCGGCGGCCGCGGTCGCAACCTCGGTCGTGGGCATGGGTGCCGCCATGGCGCCGCAGGCGATGGCCATCGGGAACGACAACGGCATCAACACCGTGAACGGCAACGGGGCCTCGCAGATCTACGGCAACCAGGCCACCTACGGCAACATGAGCCCGCAGATGGCGCTGATCCAGGGCTCCTTCAACAAGCCCTGCATCGCCCTGCCCGGGAAGGCCAGCGTGCAGTCCCTCGTCGGCGTGATCCCGATCGGTGTCCAGGACCTCAACGTCCTCTCCAGCCCGCAGAACCAGCAGTGCACCGAGAACTCGACCCAGGCCAAGGGCGACGAGGCTCTCTCGCACATCCTGGACAACATCCCGATCCTCTCCGGCAACATCTCCGCCGGCAGCTGATCGCACCCCCGTCAGCGAGGCCGCCGCACCTTTCGGTCGCGGCGGCCTCGCCGCGTGCAGGGCAATCGATAATGACGGCGTAAATCCACTCCTAATTCATGGGCCACTGGCAACGGAGTGAATTGAGGAGCAGGCGCCGAAATTTCTGCGGTTTCTTTTCCCGAAGCCACTCGTTGTTATTTCTGCAGTGGATACGCCTCTGCGGGAAGGATCGAAATCAAATGAAGTACAAGAAGGCAGTGGTGCTGGCCGCCGGCGCTCTGATGGCCGCCGGTGTCGCCTCCCCCGCCATGGCGGACGCCGACGCCACGGGCTACGCCGTGGGGTCCCCCGGCGTGCTGTCCGGCAACCTGCTCCAGGTCCCGGTGCACGTCCCGGTGAACGTCTGCGGCAACACCGTGAACATCATCGCCCTGCTGAACCCGGCCTTCGGCAATCACTGCATCAACGCCTGACGACGCAGCTTTGCCCGCGAGGGCAGACCTCCTCGGGGTGGCCTCGGAGTGCACGGCGGCGCACTCCGAGGCCACCTTCGATTCAGCACCGGCGGCAGAGCCGGTAGACAGGGAAGGACCCATGCGACAGGTACTGAGCCGACAGGTACTGGGCAAGGGGATGCTCACGGCCGCGGCCGCGTCCAGCCTGCTGTCGATCGCGACCGGCGCGGCGTACGCGTCCGGGGCGACGGCCGAGGCCTCGCATTCGCCGGGCGTGCTGGCCGGCAACAGCGTCTCGGTACCGATCACGTTCTCACCGAACGTGTGCGGCAACAGCGTGGACGGCGGCGGCGCCCTGAACCCCGCGTTCGGCAACCACTGCGCCACCACGACCGGCTCCGACGCCGGCCACGACTACGCGCGCTACCTCAGCCCCGAGCACGCCGAGGCCTTCGAGCAGTACCTCGACGAGCGCGACGCACGGCGCACCCTGCCGCGCCAGCGCGACGAGGAACCACGCCACGAGGACCAGGGGTACGGGGAACAGCGCCAGCAGGAGCCCCGGCAGCAGGAGCCCCGTCACGAGGAGCCCCGGTACGAGGAATCCCGGCAGCAGGAGCCCCGTCACGAGGAGCCCCGTCACGAGGAATCCCGGCAGCAGGAGCCGCGGGCCGAAGGCAGTCACGCCGGTAACCCCGGTCACGACGGCTACGGCGGCCCCGGCGGGGAGGACCGGCAGACCAACGGCGGCGACGAGGAGTGCGACGACCACCCTCAGCCCGAGGCGCAGTACCCGGCTCCGCACACGCTCCCCGCCCCGGCGCCCCACACCCCGGAGCAGGAGACCCCCGCACAGGAGGCACCGGCACCGCAGCCCGAGGTGCAGCCCGCGCCCGAGCAGCAGCCGGTCCCGCTTCCCGCGCCGGCATCCGTCCCGGGCCAGGAGCAGGAAACCCCCCACACGCTCCCCGCCCCGGCCCCGTCGGCACCGGCGGCACCGGCCCTCCACGTTCCCGCCCCCGCGCAGGAACTGGCCGAGACCGGTGCGGGTCAGCCCGCGGCCGCGGCGGCCCTCGCCACGGCTCTGATCCTGGGTGGCGCCATTCTGTACCGGAGGTCCCGTATCGCCTGAGGGCAATACCGGTAATCGGAAGAAATATCGGCCGGAGAATCCTTTGTCGGATTCTCCGGCCGATGCTGTTGACTCATTCGTTTCCGCGTTTGGTCTCGGCACGGTCACGCGTTTCCGCAGCGGCGCCGAATCGTTACCCAGGGCGAAAGTGGCGCGACGGTCGCCACTGGAAAAGGATTTCGAAAATGAAGCTCTCGAAGGTCGCCGCTGTCGTCGCCGGCTCCGTCGCCGCCCTCGGCGCCTCCGCCCCCGCCTTCGCCGCCGATTCTGCGGCCGGGATGCCCCCCATGAGCGTGACGAGCGGGGTGACGGAGGTGGTGAACGCCGTCAACCCCGTCTCGGAGGCCCTTCCCGAGACCCTGGGCGACGCGGTGGCCGAGCAGGGTCAGACCGTCGGCAAGGCCGTGGGCGCCGTGCAGAGCGTCAACAAGGTCCGCAACAATGCGCCGGGCGAGGTACTCGGCCTCGCGAACGGGGCCACCCAGGCCTCCCCGCTCCTCGGCGGCGTGAAGCTCAACGGCGGGGCCCACTGAACCGCCCCGGACAAGACTGTGGGCGCCACCGGCGAGGCCGGGGGCGCCCACAGTCAGGTGTGCCGACTGACGTCAGTCGTTGACGCAGATGTTGCCGAACGTGGGGTTCAGCGCCGCGATGAAGTTCACGGTGTTGCCGCAGATGTTCACCGGGATGTGGACCGGGACCTGGAGCAGGTTGCCGGAGAGGACGCCGGGGGAACCCACGGCCGCGCCCTCGGCCGACGCGTCGGCGACGGCGGAGCCGGCGGCACCGGCCGCGGCGAGACCGGCGGTGGCCAGAACCAGGGCGGCCTTCTTGGCAGAGTTCATGGGAAGTGCACCTTCTGTTCGATGTTCTGCCCCGATCCGGGGCTCACACCGAGCGAAACGGTCCACCTTGCCATGACGACACGGGTCCGGACGCAATCAGACCTGTTCAGCTCAATAGTCGTAACCATGCACGGTTACGGCAGGTTCGGGACGTCCGGAATGTCGGGGATCGCCGGCGCCTCGGGCACGAGTTCCACCGGCGGCGCCACCGGAGCCACCGGAGCCACCGGAGCCACCGGAGCCACCGGAGCTACCGGAGCTACCGGAGCTACCGGAGCCACCGGAGCTACCGGATCGGCGACCGGCAGCTTCGGGATCGGGACGTCCGGGATCTCCGGGATGGGAACGTCCGGGATGGGAACGTCCGGGATGGGAACGTCCGGAATCGGGACGTCCGGGATCGTGATCCCGGGGATCGGGATGTCCGGGATGTCCGGAATCTCGGGGATCGCCGGCAGGTCCGGCAGCGTCGGGAGCTGGATGGACGGGAGTTTCACCCCGGGCAGCAGGGTCCCCAGCGAATTGAGGAGATCCTCCAGGGTCTTGGACACCCCGGCGAGGATGTCGTCGAGCGGGCCGGCTGCCGCCGCGCGCTGGTCGATCTCCTGCTGGGCGGCCTCCACCCGCTTCGTGACGGCGGCGGAGTCCGCACCGTCCGCGGCGCCCGCGGGGGCGGCCGCGCCGGAGAGTATGACGACCGCGAGGGCCGACGGGACAAGGACGCGGATGCGAGACGACTTCGTGTGGCGCATGGGAGTTCCTTCTGGTGGTCGCGCTTAGGCGGACCGAACGATCCGCTTCCTTACTCACCGTGCGAACACCTTCCACGGACCGCAACCGGAACGCAGCCGGATGCCTCCCGCCACTGGGGGCTACGTACGGACTTCGGGCAGGCGTCCGGGGCAGGCTCACCCACGCCGGGGAAAAGCACACCCCGAACGGACCGTTTGAGTGAAGAAACGGAACCAACCCCCTGGCAGGCCGGTTGGTCAGGGCGCTCCACTAGCGGGCACTCGTGCGACAAAAGGACCAATGATGCTTAAGAAGATCATGACCGCTGCCGCGGTTACCGCCGTTGCGGTCGGCGCGGGCGCTGCTGTTGCGGCCCCGGCCATGGCCATCGGCAACGACAACGGGATCAACACCATCAACGGAAATGGTGCCCACCAGATCTACGGGAACCAGAAGACCCACGGCGACCTGAGCCCGCAGCTCAGCCTGGTCCAGGGCACCCTGAACAAGCCCTGCATCGCCCTGCCGCAGAAGATCAACGTCCAGTCGCTCGTCGGCGCGGTCCCGATCGGTGTCCAGGACATCAACGTCCTGTCCAACCCGCAGAACCAGCAGTGCACCGAGAACTCCACCCAGGCGAAGGGCGACGAGCCGCTCTCGCACATCCTGGACAACATCCCGATCCTGTCGGGCAACGCCTCGGTCGGCAGCTGACGTCCACTCCCTTTTACGGCACGGCCCTCTGGCGCCCGTGGAGCGATGTGACGAGGGCCCCGGCAGCCTCCAGTTGCCGGGGCCCTCGCATGCGCGGTGCGAGCGGCTCAGCCGGTCCAGAACTCCCACCACCGGGTGAGGATCAGCATCCCGATCACTCCGACGTGCAGGGCGGGCGGGGCCCAGCCGAACTCGGTGAAGAATTCCCGCACCGGGCCGGGTGCGGGCAGTGCGCCCGTACGGACGTTGTGCGCGGTGACCGCCCAGAACATCAGCAGCGTCGCCGTCCAGGCCAGACAGCACCACAGGCACAGCGCGTTGATCTCGTACAGCGACTGGACCATCAGCCAGGAGCAGAAGCCGACTCCGAAGAGCGTGCCCGCGTTCAGGCCTAGCCAGAACCAGCCGCGGTAGCGGGCGCCGGCCAGCAGGCCCGCGCCGACGCACACCACGACCGCGTAGGCGACCAGTCCGAGCATCGGGTTGGGAAAGCCGAAGGCCGCCGCCTGCTCGCTCTGCATGACGCTGCCGCAGGAGACCACGGGGTTGAGGCTGCACGCCGGCTTGAAGTCCGGGTCCTCCAGCAGGAGGAACTTGTCGAGCGTGATCACCCAGGAGGCCAGCACCCCGGCGGCCCCGGTGAGCAGCAGCAGCCAGGCCGGCCCCCTGGGGGGCGCGTCGGACTCGCTCTCGGTTCGCGTGCGGGGCCGCCCCTGCCGACGCGGGGCACCCACTGTATTCGTTGCCATGCCGCCCATAGTCCCGCGCTCCCTCCCAAACTCGGCCGAACCATGCCTGCCCATATGGAAGTTGACCTGAAGGTGTGGCGGGAACCCCTGTTGCCTCCCGGACGTTTTACCGAATCCCGGACGCGATGTCAGAGCCAGGGGCTACGTTGAGCTTCCGCGAAGTAACTAGCTGCGACGGCCTGGAGACCCACCTTGAGCGATCCGTACGAGACAACCGAGGCGCACCTCGAGCGACTCCTGGGCCGCGCCCTCAACTCCTACGACCTGCCTGACGGGTTGGTCGAGCGCCTCGGCACAGCGCTCGCCCACAGCTCTTCGCTGTACACCACCCACCACAGCCCGGCGGCGGGTCTGTGGCGGGAGACCCACCGGCACACGTACCTGCTGGCAGACGGCGGGGCGGTGTCACTGTGGGAGCTGGCGTACCGGCTGGAGGGCGACCGGACCATCCGGCACGAGATATTCGCGGGCACGGCGGAGGCCTCGCTGGCGGTGGCCCGGCTGTTCGGCGAGATCCCGTCGAAGTCGATACTGACGGAGGAGTCGCCGGAGGCCGATGTGGCGGCGCTGAGCGCGCTGTTCGCGACGTCGGATCCGGCGCGGCGACACCGGGAGTACGAGGTGGACCAGTCCGCCGACCACGCCCGGCGGGTGCTGCGCCGCGCGGAGAACACGGACCGGCCGGGTGAGCGGGTGGCGCGGCGGCTGCGGTCGGCGTACGCGCACCAGATCACCCAGGCGTTCGGGGGCCGCCAGTGCCTGGCGGACGGGCGGGACGCGGGATTCAGCCTGTACGAGCACGCGTTCGTCCTGCTGGACGGGGGCGAGGTCAGCCTGTGGGAGGTCGAGCACACGGCGACACCGGACGGTCGGCACATGTGCGAGGTGTATGAGACCGAGGCCGTCGCCCGCGGAGCGATGAAACTCCGCGCCCGCGTCCGCTGACCCGGCCCACGGCACACCCCCGGGGCGGAGCCCCGGGGAACGGTGGAAGGGCGGGTAGGGGACAGCCCCGCAGGGCTAGTGCCGTGGCCGGAA